>AP026969.1:1280457-1920685 GCA_027923965.1 Comamonadaceae bacterium OS-1 | reverse complement strand
CGCACCAACTACAGCAACCCGCAAATCCACGGTGCCACCGTGGTGGCCACGGTGCTCAACACCCCTGAGCTGCGTGCCCAGTGGGAAGGCGAGCTGGGTGAAATGCGCGTGCGCATCAAGGCCATGCGCCAAAAGCTGGTGGACGGCCTGAAGGCGGCCGGCGTGAAGCAAGACATGTCGTTCATCACCCAGCAAATCGGCATGTTCAGCTACTCCGGCCTGAGCAAAGACCAGATGGTGCGCCTGCGCGAAGAATTCGGCGTGTACGGCACCGACACCGGCCGCATGTGCGTGGCCGCGCTGAACAGCAAGAACATCGACTACGTCTGCGCGTCGATTGCCAAGGTGGTCTAAGCGACTTAGCCTTGCGGGAGCGTAAATGCTCCCAAATCAATAGCTGCCTGTGCTTATCTGGTAAGCACAGGCAGCTTTTTTTATGCCTGAAATTTGGTGCCAATGCATGCTGCACCGCAACATCGAACGGCGTTGACAGCCTGAAGCACGTCCTTCTAGAATCGTCTTTCATAATACCAAAGACACTTTGGACTGGAGACAAGACGTGGCAGGCATTCAACTCAACCGGGTCAGCAAGCACTACGGCAACGTGGTGGTGATGAGCGACCTTTCGCTGGACATCGCGCAGGGCGAGTTCCTGGTGTTCCTCGGCCCCTCGGGCTGCGGCAAATCCACGCTATTGCGCATGATGGCCGGGCTGGAGCCGGTCACCAGCGGCAGCATCACCATCAACAACAAAGACGTGACCGACCTGCCTCCGGGCCAACGCGGCGTGGCCATGGTGTTCCAGCACTACGCGCTGTACCCGCACATGAGCGTGTACGACAACATGGCTTTCGGCATGCGCAACATCGGCCTGGCCGAGACGGACATCGCCACCCGCATCACCGACGCAGCCCGCATGCTGGAGCTGGATGCCCTGCTGCAGCGCAAGCCCGGGCAACTCTCGGGCGGGCAGCGCCAGCGGGTGGCGATTGGCCGCTCCATCGTCAAAAACCCTAGCGCATTCTTGTTTGACGAGCCGCTGTCCAACCTGGATGCCGCCCTGCGCACCCGCACCCGGGTCGAGCTGGCGCGGCTGCACCAGCGCCTGCAGTCCACCATGGTCTTCGTCACCCACGACCAGGTGGAAGCCATGACGCTGGCCACCCGCATCGTGGTGATGAACAAGGGCCGCATCGAGCAGATCGGAGCGCCCATGGACATCTACCGCCGCCCGGCCACCCGCTTTGTGGCGGGCTTCATCGGCCAGCCTGCGATGAATTTCCTGGACACCGAACGCGCAACCCCGCAGGACGGGCGGCTGTGCCTGCGCATCGCCCACGGCAGCGTTTTCCAGACCGCGCTGCGGGATGCAGATGTGCCTGCAGGCCCGCTGACCCTGGGCATCCGCGCCGAATCCATCACCCTGGACCCGCAAGGCGAACTGCCCGGCCGCGTGGATGTGGTGGAGCGCCTGGGCGACCGCACCCTGGTGCACGCGGGCCTGGCCGACGGCAGCAACGTGGTGGCCGAGGCACACCGCGACAGCGGCGTGGCCCCCGGTGAAGCCGTGGCGCTGCGCATCGACAGCGCGCGCCTGCATGTGTTTGACGCGGCGGGCCTGGCCCACCATGCACCGCAGTGAGGCCGCCATGGCACGCAAACAACCCAAACATTGGCTGAACGGCCTGTTCGTTCTGCCCTACCTGGTGGTCTACATTCTGCTGCTCGTCCTGCCGCTGGTGCTGGGCTGGTGGCTCAGCCTGCGCGACGTGGACATGCTGGCCGACACCAGCGACTTCATCGGCCTGAAGAACTACGCCGACCTGCTACACGACGACATCTTCCTGGGCGCGGTGCGCAACACCTTCTACTTCGTGGCCATGACCACGCCGGTGTTCGTGGCCCTGGGGCTGGCGCTGGCGTTGGCCTTGAACCGGCCCGGGCGCACCGGTGCGGTGCTGCGCGCCATCTTTTTTGGCTCGTCGGTACTGTCGGTCACCATCGTCACCCTGGTGTGGCGGCTGGTGCTCATGCCCGACAAGGGCCTGCTGTCGAACCTGATGGTGGGCGCCGGGCTGCAGCCACTGGCCCCGCTGGTCACCGAATCGCTGGCCCTGCCGTCGGTGGCGCTAGTCACCGTGTGGTGGATCATTGGCCTGCCGATGATGCTGTTTCTGGCCGCGCTGCAGCAGATTCCGCAAGAGATGTACGAGGCCGCCGCGCTCGACAACGCAGGCCGCTGGCGCACCTTTGTGTCCATCACCCTGCCGTCGATCAAGCGCACCGTGGCACTGGTGGCGGTGATCGAGGTGATCCAGCAGTTCCAGCTGTTCGGCCAATCGTACCTGATGACCCAGGGCGGGCCCAACAACAGCTCACGGCCCATCGTGCAGTTCATTTACGAGACCGGCTTTACCCAGTGGGCGCTGGGCTATTCGGCCGCCTCGGCCCAGGTGCTGTTTGGGCTGATGCTGATCGGCGTGAGCGTGCAAGCCTGGCTGGGCCGCCAGCGCAGCGCAGAGGATGCACGGGGAGAAAAATCATGAGCCGTATGTTGAAAAGTGGCTGGGGCGACCGGCTGATCCTGGCCGCGGCCATTGCCCTGGCCTGCGTCTGGGTGGCCCCGCTGTTCTGGATCTTCATGCTGTCGTTCAAGCCCAATGCAGCGCTGATGGCGCGCACCGACGTGCTGTTTGCGCCGCCGTTCACGCTGAAGAACTACACCGACATCCTGGGCACCTCGCAGGTGTTCCGCTGGCTGCTCAACAGCGCCATCGTCTCGCTGGGGCAGACGTTTTTGACCCTGGTGATTGCCTCGCTGGCGGGCTACGGCTTTGCGCGCACCACCTTCCCCGGGCGGCGCATTCTGTTTGCCTGCGTGCTGGCCGGGCTGGCCGTGCCCGAGCAGGCCATTCTGGTGCCGCTGCACCGCCTGTTTGCCGACCTGGACATGCACAACACCTACAGCGCGCTGATTTTGCCCAAGCTGGCCGCGCCGTTTGGCGTGTTCCTGATGGCGCAGTATTTCCGGGGCATTCCGGTAGAGCTGGAAGAAGCCGCGCTGCTGGACAACGCCTCGCGGCTGAAGATCTTCTGGCGCATCATCCTGCCGCTGTCGGTACCGGCGCAGGCCACGCTGGGCATTTTTACCTTTTTGAATGCCTGGAACGACTACCTCTGGCCGCTGGTGTCGGCCTCCAAATCCGAGATGTACACCATCACCCTGGGGCTGGCCTCCAGCCAGTCGAACTTTGCCCAAAGCGAGGGCATTGGCTACCTGATGTCGCAGGCCGTATTTGCCGGGCTGCCGCTGTTCATCCTGTACCTGTTTTTCCAGAAGTACATCGTCACCGCCGTGGCGGGCACGGCGGTGCGCTAGCGATTTTCAACGGGGCAGCGCCGATCCGCTGCACATCCAAAAAATGGCTTCGGCCTGAAAATGAGGAGACAAGCATGAGACTGAAAACCATTGCCGCCAGCCTAGTGGCAATCACCCTGGCCACCGGCAGCGCCCTGTGCGCGGCGCAGGCCAAGACCGAGATCACCGTGGCCCGCTTCTTCGGTGCCTGCGATGCCGACTACGGCAAGGCCGTGGATGCCAGCAAGGCCCGCGGCGAGTGCGGCATCATCACCACGCTGATCAACGAGTTCAACGCCACCAACAAAGACGGCATCGTGGTCAAGCCGCAGATCGCCGAATGGGGCCCGTACTACGACCAGCTCAGCGCCCGCATCGTGGCCAAAGACGTGCCCACCATCACCGTGATGCACGAGTCCGTGCTGGGCGACTACGTGGCCCGCAAGCTGGTGGAGCCGCTGGACGACAGCTTCAAGGCGGTGGGCATCCGCACCGACCAGTTCAGCGAGCAGGCCCAACGCGGCACGCAAATCGGCGGCAAAACCTACGCCCTGCCCTTCGACACCTGGTCCTGGCTGTGGCACATCAACGGCAACCTGATGAAAAAGGCCGGGCTGACCAACGCCGACGGCTCGGCCACCCTGCCGCAAAGCCCCGAAGAGCTGCTGGCCCAGGCCCGCAAGTTCAAGGCCGCCACCGGCAAGGCCTACCTGGGCTGGCCCACCTCGGACACCGCCGCCAACTTCCGCAACCTGGTGACCCTGGTGGCGCAGCAAAACGGCACGCTGTTCGCCGCCAACGGCAAGCAGATCGACATGCACTCCAAGCCCGCCCGCAACGCGCTGGAGCTGATGAACACGCTGTACGCCGAGGGCCTGATCAAGCCCAACATGGACTACGGCGCGGCCAACCAGGCCTTCATCAACGGTGATGTTGGCGTGCACATCGTGGGCACCTGGACCATTGGCGACTTTGTGGATGCCGCCGACAAGGCCGACTCGCCCCTGAAAGGCGGCTACTCGGTCGTGCCCTTCGCCAAGATCTACGCCAAGAAAGCCGCCTTTGCCGACGGCCATAGCTGGGTGATGCTCAAGGGCGGTGCCAAAGACGACAAAACCCGCCAGGCCGCGCTGACCTTCATGAAGTTCCTGTGGGAGCGCGACTACGAGTGGGCCCGCACCGGCCACCTGCCCGCCAACAGCACCGCCACCGCCCGCGAAGACTTTAAGAAGCTGCCTTTCCGCAGCAACATCCTGGAGATCAGCAGCATCGGCGTGTCGGTGCCCAGCAATGTGCCGCGCCAGCGTGCCATCGAAGCCATCGTCGGCGAAGAAATGGTCAACATGCTGCTGACCAAAAAGCCCATTGACGCGGTGCAAAAGTCGGCCGAAGAACGCGTCAACAAGCTGCTGTCCACCGTTCGCTAAACCCCTCCATCCACCCCGGGGCCGCGATGGCGGCCCCACCTCCCTTTTTCACAGGAAGCACACCATGATCTCCACCCGCCTGGTCGTAGACCGCGACTTCGCCGTGTCTGAGCTGGACCGGCGCATCTTCGGCAGCTTTGTCGAACACCTGGGCCGCGCGGTCTACACCGGCATTTTTGAGCCCGGCCACCCCACGGCCGACGAGCGCGGCTTTCGCGGCGACGTGATGGAGTTAACCCGGGAACTCGGCCCCACCATCGTGCGCTACCCCGGCGGCAACTTTGTCTCTGGCTACGACTGGGAAGACGGTGTCGGCCCCGCCGCCGACCGCCCGGTGCGCCTGGACCTGGCCTGGGCCTCCACCGAAACCAACCAGTTCGGCACCAATGAATTCATGGAATGGTGCGCCGCCACCGACATCGAGCCCATGTGGGCCGTGAACCTGGGCACGCGGGGCCCCAATGAAGCCCGTGCATTCATCGAATACTGCAACCACCCCGGCGGCACGGCCCTGTCCGAGCTGCGCAAATCGCACGGCGTGGCAGCCCCGCACGACATCAAGTTCTGGTGCCTGGGCAACGAGATGGACGGCCCCTGGCAAATTTGCTCCAAAACCGCCGACGAATACGGCCGCATCGCCCACGAAACCGCCAAGCTCATGCGCCTGGTGGACCCGACCATCCAGCTCGCCGCCTGCGGCTCGTCGGCGCACAACATGCCCACCTACGGCCAATGGGAAGACACGGTGCTGGAGCACTGCTTCGACGACGTGGACTTCATCTCGCTGCACACCTATTTTGAAAACCGGGGTGACTCCACGCCCGAGTTTTTTGGCTGCATCGAGCAGATGGACCAGTCGATCAAGGAAATCGTTGCCGTGGCCGACGGCGTGGCGGCGCGCAAGCACTCGGCCAAGCGCATCATGCTGTCGTTTGACGAGTGGAACGTCTGGTACAAGGCCCGCTCCATCAACGACCTGCGCCAGCCCGGCTGGCCGCAAGCGCCGCGCCTGTTGGAAGAAATCTACAACACCGAAGATGCCCTGGTGGTGGGCGGCGCGCTCATCGTGATGATGAACAACGCCGACCGCGTCAAGGTGGCTTGCCTGGCGCAACTGGTGAATGTGATCGGCCCCATCATGACCGAGCCCGGCGGCCCGGCCTGGCGGCAGACCATCTTCTACCCGTTCGCCCAGGCCTCCCGCTTTGCCCACGGCAAGGTGCTGCGCCCGGTGATCGACTCGCCCAGCTACGAGGCCAAAAGCCACCCGGAAATCCCCTACCTCTGCGCCTGCGTGGTGGACGACGAGGCCACCGGCACCACCACGGTGTTTGCGCTGAACCGCCACCTTACCGAGAGCATGCAACTGCGCATCGAACTGCGCGGCCTGGGCACCACCCGCACGCTGGACCACGCGCTGGCCCTGCACCACAGCAACATGAAGGCCACCAACACCAAGGACGCGCCCAATACCGTTGTGCCCGAAAATAACCCCCACGTGCAGGTAGACGGCGAAACCATCCTGGCCGAACTCAAGCCCGGATCGTGGAACGTGATCGTGACGACGGCAACAGGCCGTAAATAAAAAAGGGGGCACACGATGCCCCAAAAGGAAACCGCATGTTTGAACGTGAACCGCTGGTCGGCACCATGACCGCCCAGGTGGCCAAAATCATCGGCATGCGCGTCGTGGGCGGTGAATTTTTGCCGGGCGACGTGCTGCCGGTGGAAAGCGATCTGTGCAGCGCCTACGGGGTCAGCCGCACCACCGTGCGCGAAGCCATCAAGCAGCTGTCGAGCAAGCGGCTGATCGACGTGTCGCCCAAAATCGGCACGCGGGTGCTGCCGTTTTCCGACTGGAACCTGCTGGACCGCGACGTGCTGGCCTGGCGGCTGCACGCCCAGTTCGACACCAAGATCATCGAAGACATTTTCGAGATGCGCCTGTGCTTCGAGCCGCGCGCCTGTTTTCTGGCCGCCCGGGCGGGTAACGCCGCCGACATGCAGCTACTGGACCGCCGCTACCACGAGCTGGCCGCCGCCTACACCAGCAACGAGGTGCGCGCCGCCGCCGAGGCCGACCTGGCCTTCCACATGACCATCATCGAGGTGTCGCGCAACGGCATGTTCATCACCATCGGCAACGGCATCAAGGCCGCGCTGCGGGTGTCGTCCGAAACCCTGCTGCGCCACGCCACCCGCCCCAGCGAAGACCTGGACCTGCATGCCGCCGTGCACCGCCACATCCTGGCGCACGAACCCGATGCCGCGGCCAAGGCGATGACGGATTTGCTGACCGCATCGCAGGCCCGGCTGCTGCCCTACACCGTCAAACCTTGATGAGGTATAAAAAGGCCACCCGTGCTGATCGCAGTAGCACGAGTAGCTCTTCTTTATATAGCAGGCTAGATTTTTGACGTGGTACGCGCCACGGCCTGCAAAATCTCTTCCGACAGCGCCGCATCGTCCACCGCCCGGGCCATCACCAGCGCGCCCACCATGGCGGCATAGGTGGCCAGTGCCTTCTCGCGTTGGGCGGCTTTGGAGCGGCCCGGCATCCACTGCGCCAGCATGCCGGCCATGGCCTGGATGCCTTCGGTCACCGCCCGACGCACCGGGGCCGACTGGCGCGCCACCTCAGAACCCAAGGCCGCCACCCAGCAGCCCTGGCCGGGCTGGTCGCGGTGGGCCGTGGACAAATAGGCCGCACTGATGGCCTGCAGCGGCTGGTCAGGCGCATCCGCCGCCATCTGGTTCCACCAGGCCGTGCCACCCTCGAAGGCCCGGGTGCTGGCCTGGGCCAGCAAATCATCCTTGGAACTGAACTGGCCGTAAAAACCGCCGTGGGTGAGCCCGGCGGTTTTCATGATGTCGGCCAGGCCCACACCGTCAAAACCCCGCTCGCGGAACAGCTGCGCCGCCACGCCCAGCACGCGTTCACGGTTCTCAGTGGCTTGCTCGCGGGTGACTTTCATGGGCGTACTTTCAAAAAATAAGGGGACATGCTTGACATTTTAAATGACGATCAACATATAATTCAATCATGACGATCGTCATATAACTTAACTCTCTGAAAGCACTCCATGGCACACACATCCCTCGGCACCGCCCTCATCACCGGCGCATCCACCGGCATCGGCGCGGTCTACGCCGACCGCCTGGCCCAGCGCGGCTACCACCTGCTGCTGGTCGCCCGCGACCTGGCCCGGCTCGAAGCCCTGGCCACCCGGCTGCGCAGCGCCCACGGCGTGCAGGTCGAAGTGCTGCCCGCCGACCTGACCGCCAAGGCCGACGTGGCCCGCATCGAGCAGCGCCTGCGCAGCGACGACAGCATCACCTTGCTGCTCAACAACGCGGGTGTCGCCAGCAACGGCACCCTGGCCGAATCGGACATCGACCGCGTGGACACCATGGTGCAGCTCAACGTGGTCACCCTGACCCGGCTGGCGGCGGCGGCGCTGGCCCGCTTTGTGCCGCGCGGCAAAGGCACCTTGATCAACATTGCCTCGGTGGTGGCCCTGGCCCCCGAGACCTTCAACGCCAGCTACAGCGCCAGCAAAGCCTATGTGCTCAGCCTCACGCAAAGCCTGCACGCCGAAACCAGCCCTCACGGCGTGCAGGTGCAGGCCGTGCTGCCGGGTGCCACGCGCACCGAAATCTGGGAGCGCGCCGGGATGGACTTGGCGCACTTCCCCGCCGGGATGGTGATGGAAGCGGGTGCGATGGTGGATGCCGCCCTGGTCGGCTTGGACCGGCACGAGCTGATCACCATCCCGTCCCTGCCCGATGCCGCCGACTGGGCCGCCCTGGGTGCTGCCCGCGCCAAGCTGGGGCCCCACCTGTCGCTGAACCAACCGGCACCGCGCTATCTGGCGTAACCCGCTGGCCAACTGCCCGCTGTGAGACCAATGCACGCCGTGCACCAATAGATTAAAAAAGTGCAATTTACTGCACGGCGTGCAGCAACAACAATCGTGCCAGTGGCCCCTGCCACACCCCTAAACCCTAGGAGACACGCTTGTTCACACACCTCACCGCCGCCTTGCTGTTGCTGACCAGCAGCCTTGCCTTCGCCGCCAACGACAAACCGCTGACCATCGTGGTGCCCACCGCCGCCGGTGGCGGCAACGATGCCATGGCCCGCACCATCGGGCAAAAGCTGGCCCTGGTGCTGAACCAGACGGTCATCATCGACAACAAGGCCGGGGCCAACGGGGCCATTGCCGCCGAGCTGGTAGCCCGCGCCGCGGCCGATGGCAACACGCTCATGTTTGGCTACGTGGCCACCCACGCCATGAACCCGGCGCTGCAAAAGCTGCGCTACGACCCCATCACCAGCTTCGAGCCGGTAGGCCGCGTGGGCTATTCCCCCACGCTGATGGTGATGAACCCCAGCGTCAAGGCCAAGGACGTGAAGGAACTGGTGGCCCTGATGAAGGCCACGCCCGACAAGTTCAGCATCGCCTCGGCAGGCAACGGCACGGCTCCGCACTTTGCCGCCGAACTGTTCAAGCTGGCCACCCAGACCAACCCGCTGCACGTACCCTACAAAGGCGCAGCCCCCGGCATCACCGACACCATCGGCGGGCAAACCCAGGTCATGTTCCCCAGCCTGTTCACCGCCCTGCCCTACGTCAAGGCCGACAAGCTCAAGGCCCTGGCGATTGCCGGTGCCAAGCGCTCGCCCCTGCTGCCCAACGTGCCCACGCTCAAGGAGCTGGGCATCGAGGGCGTGGAGGTCGACCAGTGGTATGCCTTCTTCGCCCCCGCCAAAACCCCCAAGGACGTGGTCGCCAAACTCAACGCCGCCCTGAACCAGGTGCTGGCCGACAAGGAAACCATCGCCCGCATCGAAGGCCACGGGGCCGACGTGGAGGCCAGCACGCCCGAGCAACTGGCCGAGCTGGTGAAGTCCGACCTGGCCCGCTGGAAGCGCGTGGTCCAGCAAGCCAAACTGCAAGCCGACTGATCCCCATGGTCAACCGCAACATCCCCTGCGTGCTGATGCGCTCTGGCACCTCCCGCGGCCCGTTCTTTCTGCGCGAATGGCTGCCCGAGGGCACCGAGGCGCGCGACCAGGCGCTGATCGGGGCCATTGGCGCGTCCGATCCGCTGCAGCTCGACGGCCTGGGCGGCGGTAGCACGCTGAACAGCAAGGTCGCCATCGTCTCGCGCTCGCAGCAGCCGGGCTGCGATGTGGACTATCTGTTCGCCCAGGTGGGCGTGGGCCACCAGTCGGTGGACACCCGGCCCAACTGCGGCAACATGCTGGCCGGCGTGGTGCCGTTCGCCATCGAGCAGGGCCTGATTGCCGCGCAAGACGGCCACACCACCGCCCGCGTCTACAACGTCAATACCAGTGCCTGCATTGACGTGACCGTGTGCACCCCGGGCGGTGTGGTCACCTACGAGGGCGATGCCCGCATCGACGGCGTGGCGGGTACGGCCGCGCCTATATTGCTGAACTTTCTGGATGCCTGGGGCGCGGTGACCGGCCATTTGTTCCCCACCGGCCAGCGCATCGACGTGATCGACGGTATCGAGGTCACCTGCATCGATGCCGCCATGCCGCTGATGGTGCTGCGCGCCGCCGACCTGGGCCTCACGGGCCGCGAGCGCCCGACCCAGCTGGATGCCAACACCGCCTTGCTGGAGCGCATCGAGGCCATGCGCCGGGTGGCGGGCGCGCGCATGGGCCTGGGCGATGTGTCCGACAGCGTGGTGCCCAAGCCGGTGCTGATCAGCGCCGGGGATGATGCCAACAGCATTACCTCGCGCTATTTCACGCCGCGCCGCTGCCATGCCTCGCATGCCGTCACCGGCGCGATCGGCGTGGCCACCGCCTTCGCCCTGCCCGGCACCGTGGCCAGCGGTGCCAGTACACCGGCGGGTAAGCGAGCGCTGGTGGTGCTGCACCCGGCGGGGCAGATCGACATCGAGGTGGAAGTGGTGGGCGTGGGCGAATCGGCCCAGGTGGAACGCGCCGCCCTGGTACGCACCGCCCGCAAGATTTTGCAGGGCCAGTTGCAACTGCCCAGCTATGTGTTCCCGCAAGACACCACGGCCCAGGCCCCCCAGGCCGCACCCGACACCAGCATCCGCATCATCGTGCCCACCAGCGCAGGCGGCGGCAACGACACCATCGCCCGGGCGCTGGCCCGCAAGCTATCGCCCCTGCTGGGCCAGAGCGTGCACATCGACAACCGCGCCGGAGCCCACGGCAGCGTGGCCTGCGAATACGTGGCATCCGCCGCGCCCAACGGCCAGACCCTGCTGTTTGGCTACATCGCCACCCACGGCATCCACCCCGCACTGGAAGGCCTGCGTTACGACCCGCTGGGCGGCTTCTGCCCGGTAGGGCTGATCGGCTACTCGCCCACCCTGCTGGTGGTGAATGCCGAGTTGCCGGTGCGCGACGTGCCCGACCTGATCGCCCAGGCCCGCAGCCAGCCATTTAGCTACGCCAGCGCAGGCACCGGCACCGCCCCGCATTTCGCCGCCGAGCTGTTCAACCTGAACGCGGGCACCGCCCTGCGCGGCCACACCTACCCCGGGGCCGCCCCGGCGATTGCCGACACGGTGCGCGGCAGCACCCAGTTGATGTTCCCCAGCCTGTTCACCGCCCAGCCCTACCTGCACAGCGGCAAGCTGCGCGCCCTGGCGGTCGCCGGACCCGAGCGCCTGCCCGGCCTGCCCGACGTGCCCACCCTGGCCGAGCAAGGCGTGCCCGGGGTGGAACTGACGCAGTGGTACGCCCTGTTTGCCCCGGCAGGCACGCCGCCCGCGGTGGTGGACGCGCTGAACACCACCCTGAACACCGTATTGCAAGACCCTGACCTGGTCGCCCGCATGGCCGCCGACGGTGCCCGCGTGCAAACCAGCACCCCGGCCCAGCTACAGCAGCTGGTCAGCAGCGAAATCGCCAAGTGGAGCCAGGTGGCCCAGCGGGCGCAGATGCGGGTGGGCCAGGGGGTGGAAGAGGCTTAATTCAGCACCCAATTGGCCTCTAGCGCTTATTCCATGAGCGTGATGCGCTACTTTCTTCATAGCACATCCAACGGATTCGGGCTTTTCAGCGCGTGTCCCCACGGGCGTAAAAAAGCCCCCACGCCGCAGATCGGGCCGTGGGGGCTGCCGCGCCGGGCGCGGGATGTCTATCTAAGGAGCGTACGTGGTGGTCACCGATTGGGGGCCATTGCCGGCCAGCACCGAGGCCGGGGTCAGCGCCGTGAGCACGCCACCCGTGCCTAAGCTGTACTGCGACACCGTGTTGTCACCGCTGTTCACCACATAGACATACAGCCCTTGGGGGTCGAAGGTGATGGAGGTGGGGCCAGGCCCCGTCGCCACCGCAGCCAGCGGCGTGAGCGCGCCGCCGGTGCCTATGCTGTACTGCGACACCGTGTCGTCAAAGTTGTTGGTCACGTAGGCATAGCGCCCTGTGGGGTCCACGGTGACCGATTGGGGGGCACCTCCCGCCGCCACCACGGCCGGGCTGAGCGGGTTGAGCGTGCCGCCCGTGCCGATGCTGTACTGCGAAACCGTGTCGTTACCGTTGTTCGCCACATAGGCATAGCGCCCGGTGGGGTCGACGGTGACGACATAGGGGCTACTGCCCGTTGCCACCGTGGCCGGGGTCAACGCCGTGAGCGTGCCGCCACTGCCTATGCTGTACTGCGACACCGTGTTGCTACCGTTGTTGGCCACATAGGCATAGCGCCCGGTGGGGTCGATGCTGATCGCAAACGGGAAAGCTCCCGCGGGCACGGTCGCCGGGCTGAGTGACGTGAGCCCACCGCCTGGGCCAATGCTGAACTGGGACACGGTCCCGGCAAAGTTGTTCAACACGTAGGCATAGCGCCCAGAGGGGTCGACGGTGACCGCCGCAGGGCCGGAGCCCGTTGGCACCAGCGCCGGGCTCAGCGCCGAGAGCGTGCCGTTAGCGGCTACGCTGTACTGCGACACGTTGTTGCTGTTGAGGTTGGCCACGTAGGCATAGCGCCCGGAGGGCCCCACGGTCACAGAAAAAGGATATGTGCCCGTGACCACCGTAGCGGGGCTCAGCGCCGCAAGCCCGCCGCCCGCACCCATGCTGTACTGCGACACCGAGTTGCCACTGGTGTTGGTCACATAGGCCACGCGGGCCCGGTCGACGCAGGCCACCGCCACGGTACCCACATTCGCCGCCAGCCCCGCGCCCGTGCCGTTGCTCACCGTGCAGGTCTAGCCCAAGGGTTGGGTGCTAACCGTGACCGCATAGCTGCCGTTGGCCACCACCGGCGTGGCAAAGCTGAAGCTGCCATCTGCGTTGCGCGTAGTGGGGTCGGCGGCGTTGTTCTCCAAGGTCACCGAGACACCCGATGCCAGGCCGGAAACCGTGCCGCCAATGGTGTAGCTGGCCGCCGAGCAGGTGATCTGGACGTTGACCACATTCGCCGCCAACCCGGAACCCGAGCCGTTGCTAACGGTGCAGACCTGCCCCGCAGGCTGGGTGCCCACGGTGACGGCATAGCTGCCGCCGGTGGCGACTGGCGTGGCAAAGCCGAAGCTGCCGTTGGCGTTACGCGTGGTGGCATCGGCTGCGTTGTTCTGCAAGGTGATCGACGTGCTCGGTGCCAGACCGCTGACCGTGCCGCCAATGGTGTAGGTGGTGGCCGAGCAGGTGATTTGCACCGTGAGCACGTTGGCCGAGACCCCGGAACCTGTGCCGTTGGACACCGTGCAGGTCTGGCCCGCAGGCTGGCTACCCACGGTGACGGCATAGCTGCCACCGGCAGCCACAGGCGTGGCAAAGCTGAAGTTGCCGTCCGCCGTGCGCGTGAGTGCGTCGGCAGCGTTGTTCTGCAAAGTCAGCGAGGTGCCCGATACCAGGCCAGAGACCGTGCCGCCGATGTTGTAGATGGTGGCCGAGCAGGTGATCTGCACATTCGCCACGTTGGCCGACACCCCGGAGCCCGCGCCGTTGGCGACCGTGCAGGTCTGGCCGCTGGGTTGGGCACTGACCGTGACCGAATAGCTGCCGTTGGCGGCCACCGGGGTGGCAAAGCTAAAGCTGCCGTCCAACGCGCGCGTAGCCGTGTCGCGGCCATTGTTCTGCAAGCTGACCGAAGCCCCCGCCACCAGGCCGGACACCGTGGCACTGATGCTGTAGCTGGGGGTGGCAGGGGCCACCACGGCACCATCGCCACCGCCCAAGCAGGCGCTCAAAAGCAGCACCATGCCAAGCCCCAAACCACCTGTAAGACCCCGCAGCCATTGCTGCACACACCGGAATTGCATGAAGTACCCCCAATAAATTGGACCCGATGCCACGCGGCAACCCGACAAATGTAACCAAATTAAACCAAATGTAGTCCAATCTGCGGAGGCCTGCGATGAATGGGCATTGAATCGACCTCTACCGCTTAATCCAAAAGCACGAGAAGCTACTTATTTCATAGCAAATCCAACGGCTTCGGGCTTTTCAGCGCTTCCCGCAGGTGCTGGTGAAACGCCTCTGCCGCAGGCCGCAGGCTGGCCCCGTGCCGGGTCAGCAGGCCCAGCTTGCGCACGATGGGTGGGTCGCGCAGGGCCACGCCGACCAGGGTGGCGTGCTGGCGCGGCAAGGCCATGCGGGGCACGGCGGCCAGGCCCAGGCCGGCTTCGACCATGCCCAGCAGAGTGGCGACGTGGCTCACTTCAAACGCAAAGCTGGGGTTCACCCCGGCCTTGGCCAGTGCGTCGTCCTGCAACTGGCGGTTGCCGCTGCTGCGGGCCACCGAAATCAAGCGCTCTGCACCCAGCTCGGCCCAGCGGATGGTCTTGCGCTCGGCCAGCGCGTGGCGGCGCGGCATGGCCAGCACAAACGGGTCGTCGTGGATGGGTTCGAACGCCACCTCGGGCACCTGGGTGCTCATGAAGCCGATGCCAAAGTCGGCCTCGCCCGAGATCACGCTCGACAGCATCTGGTTCACGCTTTCGTCCACCACGCGGATGCGGATGGCCGGGTACTGCTCCAGAAAGCTGCGCAGCGCCACCGGCAAAAAGTACAGCGCTGCCGACGGCACACAGGCCACCGTGACCCGCCCGCCCCGGCTGGGGGCCAGGTCGGTGATGCCCAGCAGGGCCGACTCCAGGTCGTCCAGCGCCGAGCGGGCGCGCTCCAGGAACACCCGGCCCAGGCTGGTCAGCTCCACCTCGCGGGTGGTGCGGTTGAACAGGCGGTGGCCCAGGATGGTCTCCAGCTTGTCGATGCGGCGGCTCAGCGCCGGGGGCGACAGGTGGATCTGGTCGGCCGCCGCGCGAAAGCTGCCGCGCTCGGCCACGGCCACAAAGGCCTGCAGTTGCTGTAAGTCGAAATTGATGCGTGCCATGCAGCAATGGTATTAAAAGTTGCACTTGGCGGATAGCCCCCAGCTGCGGATCATTGCGGCATTCACTCAAAAGGATGCGCAATGGAGACACACAACTTAGCCGACTGGATAGGCCGCAGCGAGACGGTGACCGACACCGCCACCCCTACACCTTTTGCGGCCCTGTCGGCCACATTGGACTGGCCCGCCGACCGGCCCGCGCCCGGTACCCCCCTGCCCAGCCTGTGGCACTGGCTGTACTTTCTGCCACTGCACCGCCAATCGGACATCGGTGCCGACGGCCACGCCAAGCGCGGCGGCTTCATGCCCCCGGTGCCGCTGCCCCGGCGCATGTGGGCGGGCAGCGACTTTGTGTTCCACCAGCCGCTGTTGGTGGGCGACACGCTGGAGCGCACCTCCACCATTGCCGATGTGCAAGAGAAAACCGGGCGCACCGGCAGCCTGGTCTTCGTCAAGGTGCGCCATGAGCTACGCCGCAACGGCAGCTCGGAGGTGGCCCTGACCGAGCACCACAACATCGTCTACCGCGCCGCCGCCTCGCCCGACGACGTGGCCCCGCCGCCCGCACTGGCTCCCACCCAAGCCGCCTGGAGCCGCGCCATCGTGCCGGACGACGTGCTGCTGTTCCGCTACTCGGCCCTGACCTTCAACGGCCACCGCATCCACTACGACCGCCAGTACGTCACCACGGTGGAGGGCTACCCCGGCCTGATCGTGCACGGCCCGCTGATCGCCACCCTGCTGATGGACCTGCTGCGCCGCCAGATGCCCGAAGCGCGGGTGCTGCAGTTTGCCTTCAAAGCCGTGCGGCCCACCTTCGACATCCACCCGTTCTCGGTCCACGGCGAGCCGTCGGCCGACGGCAAAACCATCCATCTGTGGGGGCGTGACCACCAGGGTTACCTGACCATGGATGCCACCGCCATCCTGGAGTAAACAGAGCATGCAACCCCTCAAAGGCACCACCGTCGTCACCCTGGAGCACGCCATCGCCGCGCCCTTTGCCACCCGGCAACTGGCCGACCTGGGTGCCCGTGTCATCAAGATCGAACGCCCCGGCGTGGGCGACTTCGCCCGTGGCTACGACGAGCGGGTGCGCGGCCTGGCCTCGCACTTCGTCTGGACCAACCGCTCCAAAGAGAGCCTCACACTCGATGTGAAAGACCCCGAAGCGCAAAAAATCCTGCTGCGCCTGATCACCGAAGAGGCCGACGTGGTGGTGCAGAACCTGGCCCCCGGCGCGGCAGCACGGCTGGGCCTGTCGTATGAGGCCCTGTGCAAAGTGCGGCCCAACATCATCGTCTGCGACATCTCCGGCTACGGTGCAGACGGCCCCTACCGCGACAAAAAAGCCTACGACCTGCTAATCCAGAGCGAAGCCGGCTTTGTGTCAGTCACCGGCACGCCCGACACGCCCTCCAAGGCCGGGCCGTCGATTGCCGACATCTCGGCGGGCATGTACGCCTACACCAACATCCTGGCCGCGCTGATGCAACGCCAGCAAACCGGCCAGGGCCAGCACATCGACGTGTCCATGCTGGAGTCGCTGACCGAATGGATGGGCTACCCGCTGTACTACGCGTTCGATGGGGCCGCGCCACCACCCCGCTCGGGGGCCAGCCACGCCACCATCTACCCCTATGGCCCGTTCCCGGCGGGCGACGGCAAAACCGTGATGCTGGGCCTGCAAAACGAGCGCGAATGGAAGGGCTTTTGCGAGCAGGTGCTGCTGCAGCCCGGCCTGGCGTTGGACCCGCGCTTCACCAGCAACTCCAAGCGCAGCGCGGCCCGCGCCGAGCTCTCTGCACTCATCGTGCAGGCCTTTTCCACCCTGACCGCCGCCCAGGTGGTGGAGCGACTGGAACAGGCCAGCATCGCCAACGCCCAGGTCAACAGCATGGCCGAGGTCTGGGCGCATCCACAGCTAAAAGCCCGCCAACGCTGGACCGAGGTGGACACGCCCCAGGGCCGCGTGCCCGCCCTGCTGCCGCCCGGCTCCTGGCACACCGCCGCGCCGCGCATGGATGCCGTGCCCGCGCTGGGCCAGCACACGGCGGCGATCTTGGCCACGCAGGGCTACAGCGCCGAACAGGTCGCCGCGTTGCACAGCGCAGGCACGGTGTAGCCATGGAACAGACCTATTTGTTCGTGCCCGGCAACCGCCCCGAGCGCTTTGCCAAGGCCCTGGCCAGCGGGGCCGACCGCATCATCGTGGACCTGGAAGATGCGGTGCTGCCAGCCGACAAGCCCCAGGCCCGCCGTGCCTTTGCCGAATGGCATGCCACGGCAGACACAGCACGGGTGCTGCTGCGCATCAACGATGCCCACAGCCCGTTTTACGCCGACGACATCGCCCTGCTGCAAGCCTGCGCCCTGCCCTGCGTGATGCTGGCCAAGGCCGAGTCGCCTGCGCAGATCGCGGACTTGAAAGCCGTCCACCACGGCACGGTGCTGGCGCTGATTGAAAGCGCACGTGGTTTGTTGGGGGCGCAGGCGATTGCCGCCGCACCCGGCGTGGCCCGGCTGGCTTTCGGCAGCATCGACTACGCGCTGGATCTAGACCTGCCCAACGACAGCCCGGCACTGGACATGGCGGCGGTGCACCTCGCCCTGGCCAGCCGCGCCGCCAATTTGCCCGCCCCGGTGGCTGGGGTCACAGTGGCGCTGGATGCCGCTGTAGTGGCCGCCGACATGGTCTACGCCCAGCGTCTGGGGCTCAAAGCCAAGCTGTGCATCCACCCCAGCCAGATCCCCGCCGTGCGCGCCGCCCTGGCCCCCAGCGCCGCCGACCTGGCCTGGGCCGCCCGTGTGCAAGCCGCCTACAGCGCCAACCCCACGGGAGCGCTGCAACTGGACGGAAAAATGATCGACCGACCCGTATTGCTCAAAGCCCAGCGCCTGCTGGCATCCACTTCCCCCACTTATTAATCAAGGAGACAACCCCATGGCATCCATCATCGACTCACGCATTTTTGGCGACATTTTCAGCGACGCAAAAATGCGCGCCGTCTGGTCCGACGAGAACCGCACCGCCAAGTACCTGGACATCGAACGCGCCCTGGCCAAGGTGCAGGGCCAGCTGGGCATCATTCCGCAGGAGGCAGCCGACGAGATCGTCCGAAACTGCCGTCTCGACATGATCGACTGGGCGCAGCTCAAGGCCAAGACCGAGCAGATCGGCTACCCCATCATCGCCGTGGTCAACCAGATCAACGCCAACTGCCGCGACAAGCTGGGCGAGTACTGCCACTGGGGGGCCACCACCCAGGACATCACCGACACGGCCACCGTGCTGCAAATGCGCGAAGGCCTGGCGCTGGTGGAGGCGGACCTGAAGGCCATCTCGGATTCGCTGGCCCACCTGAGCCGTACCTACCGCGACACGCCCATCATTGGTCGCAGCAACCTGCAGCAGGCGATTCCCATCACCTTCGGCTTCAAGACCGCCAGCATCCTGGCCGGTATCGAGCGCCACCGCGAGCGGCTGGAACAGCTCAAGCCGCGCGTGTTCATGGGCGAATTCGGCGGCGCGGCGGGCACGCTGGCCTCGCTGGAAAAAGGCGCGATGGAGACCCAGGCCGGGCTGATGGCCGAGCTGGGCCTGGCCTGCCCGCCCATCGCCTGGCACACGGTGCGCGACACCATAGCCGAAGTGGGTGCCTTTCTGGCCCTGGTGGGCGGCTCGCTAGGCAAGATCGCCATGGACGTGAAGCTGATGATGCAAACCGAGGTGGCCGAGGTGTTCGAGCCCTACGCCCCGGGCCGCGGCTCGTCCAGCACCATGCCGCAAAAGCGCAACCCCATCTCCTGCCTGTACATCCACGCCAACATCTCGGTGGCACGCCAGCATGCCGCCGCGCTGATGGACGCGATGGTGGCCGACCACGAGCGCTCCACCGGCCCCTGGGAGATCGAATGGGTGTCGCTGCCCGAAATCTTCTGCCTGATGTCGGGGGCGCTCAAGCAAACCCGATTTGTGCTGGCCGGGCTGGAGGTAGACACGGTGCAGATGCGCCGCAACATCGATATGACCCACGGCCTGGTGATGTCCGAGGCCGTGATGATGGGCCTGGGCCCTTTCATTGGCCGCGAATACGCCCACGACCTGGTCTACGAACTCTGCCGCGAAGCCCTGAAACAGCAGCGCCCGCTGGTCGAGATCCTGGCCGCCCACCCCGAAATCAACGCCCATGTAAGCCGCGCGCAGCTCGATGCCTTTTGCGACCCCGCCAATTACCTGGGCCAGGCGGGCGTGATGGTGGACCAGGTGCTAGCCAACCTGCACCCCTAAAACCCCACATCAGGAGACAAACATGCAAGTCAAAAAACTCATCAAGCTGCTCTACGTCCAGGTGCTGATCGGCCTGGCCCTGGGCATCACCGTGGGCCACTACTGGCCTGAATTCGGTGCCTCGCTCAAGCCGCTGGGCGACGGCTTCGTCAAGCTGGTCAAGATGATGATTGCGCCGGTGGTGTTTTGCACTATCGTCAGCGGCATCACCTCGCTCAACGACTCCAAGGAAATCGGCAAGACCCTGCTCAAGTCCATGGGCCTGTTCTACGTACTGACCATCCTGGCGCTGCTCACCGGGCTGGCGGCGGTGCTACTGCTGCAGCCCGGCGCGGGCATGCACATCGACCCCAAGCTGCTCGACCCCGGCGTGGCCGCCAAGTTTGGCGGCAAGGAGCCGCCCCGGGGCTTTGTGGAATTCATGATGCACATCATTCCGCAGTCCTTCTTTGGCGCGTTTGCCGAGGGCGAGGTGCTGCCCGTGCTGCTGCTGGCCGTGCTGTGCGGCTTTGGCCTGAGCCGCATTGGCCGCGCCGGGCAGACGGTGCTGGAGGCGATTGATGGCTTCTCGGAGATGCTGTTTTCGGTGTTTGGCCTGCTGATGCGCCTGGCCCCGGTGGGCGCGTTCGGGGCCATGGCCTTTACCGTGGGGCGCTACGGCATCAAATCCATCGGTTCGCTGGGCTTTTTGATCGGTACTTTCTATACCGCCTGCATATTTTTTGTGGTGGTGGTGCTGGGCCTGCTGGCGCGCATGCACGGCTTCCAGCTGTGGAAACTGCTGCGCTACATCCGGGAAGAATTGCTGGTGGTGCTGGGCACCTCGTCCAGCGAACCAGTGCTGCCGCGTCTGCTGATGAAGCTGGAGCGCCTGGGCTGCAAAAAGGGTGTGGTCGGCCTGGTGCTGCCCACCGGCTACTCCTTCAACCTCGACGGCACGGCCATTTACCTGACCCTGGCCTCGCTGTTCATCGCCCAGGCCTGCGACATCACGCTCAGTTGGGGCCAGATCGGTGCCATGCTGGGGCTGATGCTGCTGACCTCCAAGGGCGCGGCGGGCGTGACCGGCAGCGGCTTTGTCGCCCTGGTGGCCACGTTGACGGTCATGCCCGACCTGCCGGTGGCCGGGGTGGCGCTGATTGTGGGCATCGACCGCTTCATGTCCGAAGCCCGCGCCCTGACCAGCACCATGAGCAACGCCGTGGCCTGCGTGGTGGTGTCGATGTGGGAGAAGGCCTGCGACCGCGAGGTGCTGCACCGCGAGCTGGATGCCGGGTATGTGGAGCCCGAGCTGACGCTGGACAACCCCGACCGCCCCCACGGCCACCACCTGCCAGCGTAAGTCCATCCAGGGGCTGTGGCGCAGCGACACGCCCAGCCCCCTAAAATCGTGCAGTGAACGCACCTCTTTCCTCCCCTCCCCGCCCCGAACGTCGCGCCATCCGCGAGCTCCCCGACGAACTCATCAGCCAGATCGCCGCGGGCGAAGTGGTGGAGCGCCCCGCCTCCGTCGTGCGCGAGCTGGTCGACAACGCGCTGGACGCAGGGGCCACGCAGATCACCTTGCGGCTGCTGGCAGGCGGTGTGCGCCTGATTGCGGTGGAAGACGACGGTGGCGGCATCCCCATGGAAGAGCTGCCCATCGCCCTGAAACGCCACGCCACCAGCAAGATCAGCAACCTGCAGGACCTGGAATCGGTGGGCACCATGGGTTTTCGGGGCGAAGCCCTGGCCGCTATCAACTCCATAGCTGACATGGCCATCCTGTCGCGCGCCAGCGGCCAATCCAATGCATTTTTATTGGACGGCCGCAGCGGCGAGCTGAAACCCGTGGCGCGCAGCACCGGCACCACGGTAGAGGTGAAAGAGCTGTTCTTCAGCACCCCGGCACGGCGCAAGTTCCTGAAGACCGATGCCACCGAGCTGGCCCACTGCGTGGAAGCCGTGCGCCGCCACGCCCTGGCCCGGCCCGACGTGGGCTTTGCCATCTGGCACGAGGGCAAGCTGGTCGAACAATGGCGCGCCTGCCCGGCTCCTAGCAATATTGACGCGATCAGCGAGCGCCTGCGCGACGTGCTGGGCGACGACTTCAAAGACAAGTCGGTGGCGGTGGACTACCTCAGCAGCATGCGGGACGACGGCGGCCAGGCGGTGCGCGTGTGGGGCCGGGTGGGCATTCCCGATGCCGCCCGCGCCCGGCCCGACCAGCAGTTTGCCTACGTGAATGGCCGCTTCGTGCGCGACAAGGTCATCACCCACGCCGCCCGCAGCGCCTATGAAGACGTGCTGCACGGCCAACGCCAACCGATCTACGCGCTGTACGTGGAAATCGACCCGACCCGGGTGGACGTAAACGTGCACCCCACCAAGATCGAAGTGCGCTTTCGCGACAGCCGCGAAGTGCACCAGGCCGTGCGCCGCGCGGTGGATGCGGCCCTGGCGGCTCCGCGTGCAGCGGCTGCAGCCCTGGCAGCCCCGGCCAGCCCGGTTGCAGTGGCCCCTGACCAATTTAAAGAAAATCGGCAGTCTGTGCTGGCTGGAACAGCACAAGCAGCTATGCAATTTGTAGCGCCCGCGGTGCGCCACGTGTCCGACATGGAAGCGCTCTGGCCCGTGGCCCCGCCGCCCGCCGCTGTCGTCAGCCCACTCCGGTCCGCGCCAGAACCGGCACCCGCGCAGCCCCTGCCCGCCGCCGAGGTCTGGCCACTGGGCCGCGCCATCGCCCAGCTGCAAGGCATTTACATCCTGGCCGAAAACGCCCAGGGCCTGGTGATCGTAGACATGCACGCCGCCCACGAGCGCATCGTCTACGAGCGCCTGAAAACCCAGTTAGTGGATGCCCGCATCACCAGCCAGCCGCTGCTGATCCCGGTGACCTTCGCCGCCACACCGCAAGAGGTGGCCACCGCAGAGGCCCACACCGAGACGCTGGCCACGCTGGGGCTGGAGATCACCCCGTTCTCGCCCAAAACCCTGGCCGTGCGCGCCGTACCCACCAGCCTGGTGCAGGGCAACGCTACCGAATTGGCACGCAGCGTGCTTGCCGAACTGGCACAGCACGAGGCCAGCACCGTGGTGCAGCGCGCCCAGAACGAACTGCTGGGCACCATGGCCTGCCACGGTGCGGTGCGCGCCAACCGCCGCTTGACGGTCGATGAAATGAACGGACTGTTGCGCCAGATGGAAACCACCGACCGCTCCGACCAGTGCAACCATGGCCGACCGACCTGGCGGCAGATCACCATCAAGGAACTCGATGCCCTTTTCATGCGTGGACGCTGAACGATGAAATACCTGCTACTCCTGTCGGCATGGGCATGCGGCATCGCCCAGGCCGACACCGTGGCCTGCCACGTCAGCTATGGCGGCGAAACCCAGGTCATCACCGCCCAGCCCGCCGCCACACCCTACACCGTGGCCCCCATCTCCATCGGCTCGTACTTCATGTTCCGCCTGGTGTTCGAGCGCCAGCCTGCCGACCAGGCCGCCATCAAGCTCTACACCTACGCCGACCGCGAGCCGCCCCAGGGCGCAGTGCTGCTGCACCAGGCCGATTACCTCTATCCGCCAGCTAAAAATGGCCGCTACGGCTTTACCGGCCTGCAGCGTGTGTATGAGCCCATCCGCGACGGCGAGTTGTACTACTGGTGCGGGTGGACGCAATGATGAAACACCTTCTCCTGGCCCTACTGTGTCTGCCCTTGATGGGCCAGGCTGCCCCAGCCACCGTGACACTCATCTTTGGCGGCGACGTGATGCTCGACGACGGCCCGGGCCGCCTGATTGCGGCGGGCGGCGACCCGCTACTCCCCATTGCCAGCATCCTGCAAAGCGCCGACGTGGCCATTGGCAACCTGGAAACCTCCATCGCCCGTCCCACCACCGGCACGCCGCTGGACAACAAGATCTACACCTTCCGCTCGGCTCCCAACGCCGTCAACGTGTTGAAGGGACGATTTACGGCCATGTCCGTCGCCAACAACCACAGCGGTGACTTTGGCCGCGATGCGTTCATGGAAACCCTGGACCACCTGCGCACGGCGGGCATTGGGGCCTTTGGCGGCGGCGCCAACCTGGCCGAGGCGCACAAGCCGTATTGGATTGAAAAACAGGGCATCCGCATCGCCATCCTGGGCTACGACGAGTTCAAGCCCCGTTCCTTCGAGGCCGGTGCCAACTGGCCCGGTGTGGCCTGGAGCGAAGACAGCCACGTGGTGGCCGACATCCGCGCCGCGCGAGCGGCCGGGGCCGATGTGGTGATTCCGTTCATGCACTGGGGCTGGGAGCGCGAACCCGAGCCCACCCAGCGCCAGCGTGATCTGGCCAGGATCATGGTGCAGGCCGGGGCCGATGCCGTGGTGGGCAGCCACCCGCACGTCACCCAGGGGGCCGACCTGGTGCTGGGCAAGCCGGTCATCTGGAGCCTGGGCAACCTGGTGTTCGACGGATTTGAGCTACCCGCAGCCAAGACTGGCTGGCTGCTGCGCATGGTAATTGACCGCCACGGCGTACAAAACTGGAACACCGTAGCAGTGCATATGGACTTGGACGGCACGCCTACATCTGGTAACGGCAGACACACTCCTTGCGGGCAAAGAGGAAACAAAATGAAACAGTCGTGTGATGGGGTTAACTTCCCGTAGTGCCTGTATACAATAAATATATTCGATATAGTCTTATTCCCAAGCGTTTCGCGGACCTCAACAGCCACACAATCAAACGCATGCAGATTTCGCCCCACTCACCGGTTAACACGCATTTCAGCACCGAACTGGTTTCGGCGGGTGCCATGGACCCTTCCATCCAGCGGGCTTGGGCAAGACTGCTGGCCGATAGCAAAAGCCCCGAAAAGGTCTTCCAAACGCCGGAATACTTTGCCTTCATCTCCCAAAACCCCAGCAAGGCCAATAGCCAGGAACTGGTGGTTGCCAAAAATGCGCATAGCCAGGAGGTGATGGCCATCCTGCCGCTGCGCACTGGCAGGCGGTCGCTGCCCTTGAATATTGGCACCTATACCTTGCTGTATTTGCACCTGCGAACGGTGGCGCTGTTGGGCAGTATCCCCATGGCCATCGAAAATCCTGAGTTACTCGATGCGCTGGTGGATTTTATTTTCAAGAGTTTCCCGACCAAAAATACCCTGGCCATGCAGTCGCTGCCCAAAGACAGCGATTTCTACCACCACCTGCTCAATTCCAAAAGCATCCGTAAACAATACGGATTTTTTGTCAAAGACGGCTGGCGTGCCTGCCATACCACACCACTGCCTGAAAGCTTCAGCGCCTACCTCGGCCATTTCAAGGCCAAAAAGCGCTATAACCTTAACCGACAACTCAAGCTATTGGAAAAAAACGCCGGCCCGCTGCAACTGGAGCGCGTCGACAGGCCTGAGCAGGTTCCAGAGTTGGTGGCAGCCATCAAAAATCTTGTGTCTTCGCATATTCTGAAGAGTTTTCTCAATGAAGACCAGTTTACCGATTTAGCCCGCAAGAAAATCAAACTCAGCTATATTCTGAAATGCGGTGGAATTCCCTGCGCAGTGATTATCGGTATTCAATCAGAGGCCACCTACCATATCCACAATATTCTGTACAACCAGGATATGGCCGAATATTCGCCAGGGACATCCATTTTGCACCTGGCGATTGAAGACATGATTGACAATTTGAAGATATCGCTCATCGACTACGGCTATGGCACCCCAGAGCATTCCCACCAATCGGCCAATGTACCGACGCTGCGCGGCCATGTATTTTTGTACAAGAAAACCTGGTCTAACCGCCTGATGTTTTCAACCTATGCCGCCTACAGCGCTCTGGTCGACAGCACCAAGAGCCTGTTGGCCCGCTTGACACCACCCAACCGATTCACGCGGCTCAAGGCACCGCTGCCGGCGCTTCTGTGCTTCACGTTCCTGTAGTGGCGACACCTCTGCCGCGCTGTATCGCCCTGGCCGGGCCCACCGCGTCCGGGAAAACCGCGGCGGCTCTGGCCATTGCCCAACGCTGGCCGGTGGAAATCATCAGTGTCGATTCGGCCCTGGTCTACCAAGGCATGGACATTGGTACCGCCAAACCCAGCGCCGCCGAGCTGGCCCTGGTACCGCACCACCTCATCAACATCCGCGACCCCCTGCAAGCCTACAGCGCTGCCGAATTTGTGCGCGATGCCGAGGCTTTGCTGGCCGACATCCACAGCCGGGGCCGCCTGCCGCTGCTGGTGGGCGGCACCATGCTGTATTTCAAGGCGCTGTTCGACGGCATCGACCCCATGCCCGGTGCCGACCCCGCCATCCGCGCCGCCATCGAAGCCGAAGCCGCCGCCCAGGGCTGGCCCGCCATGCACGCCCAGCTGGCGCGGGTCGATGCGCCCACCGCCGCCCGCTTGCAACCCATGGACACCCAGCGCATCCAGCGCGCGCTAGAGGTCTACCGCGCCTCAGGCCAGCCCTTGTCCAGTTTCCATGCTACAAAAGAAGTAGCTTCCACCGCCCGCAGAATAAGCGCTACCACCCTTATTTCCTTAGAACCCGAAGACCGCGCCTGGCTGCACGAACGTATCGCCTTGCGCTTTGACCAGATGCTGGCGGACGGCTTCCTGGACGAGGTGGTGAAGCTGCGCGCCCGTGGCGATCTAAACCCCGACCTGCCCAGCATGCGCTGCGTCGGCTACCGCCAGGCCTGGGAGGCCCTGGACGGCACCTTGCCTATGGACGAGCTGCGCGACCGCGGCATCTTCGCCACCCGCCAGCTCGCCAAGCGCCAGATCACCTGGCTGCGCTCCATGCCACAGCGCCACATCGTCGCCTGCGACGCACCGGATGCGCTGCAAAAAGTGCTGTCTTTGGTAGCGCCCTCCACATGAGCCTGCGCATCGCCAACCTGGGCAAACGCTACGGTGACAGCACAGTGTTCGGCAACGTATCACTGCACGTTCAGCCCGGTGAATTTGTGGCCATCGTCGGCGAGTCCGGCGTGGGCAAATCCACCCTGCTCAACTGCATGGCCGGGCTGGACAGCTGGGATAGCGGCACGGTGCATATTGGCGGCGTGGACCTGGGCGGCCTCAGCGACGACCAGCGCGCCCTGCTAAGGCGCAAGCAGGTGGGCTTTGTGTTCCAGGCTTTCCACGTCTTGCCGCACCTGGACGTGGCCCAAAACGTGGCCTTGCCGTTAATGTTGCTGGGCCAGCCCGACAGCGCCCGCGTGCAGAGTCTGCTGGCAGCGGTAGGCCTGGCAGGTTTGGGGGCCCGCCTGCCCCAGCAGCTCAGCGGCGGTCAGCTCCAGCGCGTAGCCATCGCCCGCGCCCTGGTGCACCGCCCGGCCCTGCTGCTGGCCGATGAGCCCACCGGCAACCTCGACCCGACCACGGCGGCCACGGTGATGGACGCGCTGCTGGCGCAAACCCGGTCCGAAGGCGCAGCCCTGGTGCTGGTGACGCATTCGCAAGCGGCGGCAGCGCGGGCCGACCGGGTGCTGCGTCTCAGCGCCGACGGAATATCTACCTCTTTTTGAGCCCTTGTGCTTGTGGGATAAGCACGAGTAGCTCTATTTTTTATAGCAATCCGGTGCCAGGCTAAAACGTGGTTTCTGCGTGCAGGCTGTGGCGTGCGGGCAAAAAGATGGAGAACACCGCGCCCCCATCGGGCATGTTCTCTGCCACGATGCTGCCGCTATGGGCATCGATGATCTTTTTGCAGATCGCCAGGCCCAGACCGGTGCCGCCCGAGCCGTCCTTGCTGGTGCTGGACTGCACAAAGGCTTCAAAAATTTTCTCCAGCTCGGCGGTGGGCACACCGGTGCCGTGGTCGCGCACCCGGACGCAGATCCGCCGGTCATTGGTGGTGTACGCCTCCACCGCGATTTCGGCACCGGGTGGAGACACTTTGATGGCATTGGCCACAATGTTGCGCACCACCTGCTGAAAGCGCGTGGGATCGACCTTGGCAATCAAGGGCTGTCGACCCAGCTGGCACAGCAACTGGATGTGTTTGCCGTCCAGTAAGGGGCTGAGTTCGTGCAGCACTCCCTGTACCAGGCCCCGCAGGTCGGCGCGTTCCAGCGTGATGGCTCCGACCGAGCTCTCGATCTTGGCCACGTCCAGCAAATCGTTGACCAGGGCCAGCATGCGCCCGCCCGAGGCGTGGATGTCGCTGAACATGCTCTGCAGCTTGGGCTGATCTCGGCCCCGCACCATGCCCAGTTCTGAAAAGCCCAGGATGGACTGCAACGGCGTTCGCAGCTCGTGGCTGATGTTGGCAATAAACTCGGACTTGGCCCGCGACGACTCTTCTGCGGCCACCCGGGCTTCGTCCTTGGCGCGCTCGGCCATCCGAAATTCGCTCACATCCACCATGTTGCTGAGCAGGCTGGCCCCCAACTCGGCGCCGGGCAACAGCACCTTGGTCACCACCACATCCCTCCGCGAGCCGTCGCCGTGCTTGAGTTTGAGCTCGTAACGCAAGGTGCCACCGGTGCGCCACAGTTGGGCGTCTCCCTTGGCGTGGTGGTCCGCGTCGGCCACCGCCATGAAAGCGACACCGGGTTTGCCAATCACCTGTTCGCGGCGCAAGCCCATGAACTCTTCCCAGGCATGGTTGACGCTGGTGTAGTGCCCGCGTGCATTGATGGTGGCCACGGGTGTCGGGCTGATTTCCAACAGCGAGGCGGCAAAGCCCAGCTGGTGCTGCAGGGCCTGTTCGGCGGCAAAACGCTGGGTCACATCGACCGCACTGCCGGCAAATCCCACAATCTCCTCGTTATCGCGCAGCGGCACCACCGTGAAGTCAAACCGGTGCAACTGCCCGTCGGCAGCGCGCAGATGGGCGGTGGCCAAACGGACGGCCACGCCGTCCTGCAATGCAAACAGGGCGGCGACGGCATCCCGGTCGGTCGGCTCCACCAGCTGCGCCAGGGACGGGCGGGCCGCCGGGTCCAGGCTGTGTCCGCGCAATGCCGTCCAGCGGTCATTGATGAAGGTGATGGCACCCTGGCTGTCGGTGCGAAAGATCAGCTCCTGCACGCTCCGGAGCAACACACGCAGTTCGTGCTCGCGGTGCACCAGGTCCAGCCGGGCCGCGGTAAGCTGTGCATCTACCGCCACGCGGGCCCGCAGGCCACGCCGCACCACCACCGTCAAACACACCAGCAAAACCGCCATGGCCAGGCCCGCCGCCGCGAACCAGCGCATCGACATGAACCAGCGCCACACGCTGTTGGCATAGGGCTGCTCGACCACCACCACCAGGGGCCGCGATCTGGACAGGCGAAACGCCACCACCTGTGTGTCGTGCACCGCCCCGGTGCCCACATAGCTGTCATGCTCCTTGGCAGGCAAATAGGCCACAAACACCGGGTGTTGCGCCATACTGCTCCCCGCCGCGCCCGCCGCAGGGCCGCTGCTGGCCAGCAGATGGCCCTGAAAGTCCAGCAGGTAGGCGCTGCTCTGGTCGTTGTTCAGGGTGAGCAGCTGAAAGTTGGCGAAAAAATCCGGATTGACCAAGGCCACCAAATAGTAGTTGGGACCGCCCCGGGAGGCAAAAGCGCGGATGACGGTGATGAAACCGAGGCTGGCCTGGGCGGGCTTGCCGCCCGCCGCCAATGCGGCCAGGCTGCGACCGGCCTCGAACGGTCCGATCTTGTCCTGGTCCGCCGCGGGCAAAGCGCCAAGCCGGCCCATCCCCACGCGCACACCGATGTCTGCGGCCAAGGAACTGGCCTGGACAGAGCCCGAAGCATCCAGCACAGCGATTTCGCGCACAAACGGCAGCCCCACCAAGGCTTGCGACAACAGGGCATCGGCGCGCACCGAACCACCCAAAATGTCAGACCGGACCAGATCCCTGGACAGGTAGGTCAAGGCCACGGAAACGGCTTCAAAGGAGCGGGTCGCATGGTCTTCCAGCACACGGGCCTGCAGTTCGCCGCGGGCGCTGTCTTCGCGCAGCGTCACCTGGTATTCGTGCCAACCCAGCAAGGCTACGGCCCCCAAAGTCACCAGGACCAGCAAAATGCCGGCAGCCAGCGCAGCCGCACTGGAAATGCGGTTGCTCAGCAGGCGGGAAAGGTTGGCGTTGGGCATGGCGTTCAGTTTTCGGGACCGCGGCCATCGCGCACCACAATGGCCGACAGACCATGGCGCTTCGCTGCGCTGGCCAAGCGGCCATCGCGCTGGATGCGGGCCACAAAGGCATCGATCTGGCCCCACCACGCGTCGTCTCCCAGCTTGACCGCATAGCCGTAAGGCAGCACGCTGAAGGGTGCCGGGGGTGTCAACAGGCGGGCCCAGTCGGCGTTGTCGAGCAGGCGTCGGCTGTAGGGGTAGTCGGTCATGAAAACATCGATACGGCCCGCCTCCAGTTCCCGCTCCCGCGTGGCCGGTGGCTTGACCACCACCATCTGCGCCTGCTGCAACTGGGCCCGCATGATGGGCTCCATGAAGGTTCCCGCCTGCACCCCCACCAGCACACCGGGTCGGTCGATGTCTGCCCATTGCCGGACCAACCGGTTGCTTTTGGTGGTCATGGCGTAGATGTCGCTTTGCAGATAGGGCCGCGAAAACCGGATTTGCTGCAGCCGTTGCGCCAGCATGCCCACGGCAAACATTGCCACGTCGCACCGCCTGGCATTCAGGTCATCCACCAGCGTGGAAAAAGACGAGTCGACATACTGCAGCTTGAGCTGCAGGTCGCGCGCCAGCTCGGCGGACAGGTCGATGTCGATCCCTTCCAGCTGCCGGGTGTTGGGGTTGCGGTGGCTCACACCGTAGTAGTCGGGCCAGATGCACACCCGCAGCGTACCGCGGGCTTTCACCTGCTCGGCCACCTCCCCGGCTGTGCCGGAGGCGATGCCCCCGCACAGCGCCAGCAGGGCCAGCGCGCCGCGCAGGCCACGGCCCAGGTTCAGGCGCATTCCGATCCCCATCCGTCGATCTCGACCAGGTCGTTGAAGGTAGGGTGGGCCTGGTTGACCCGTTCGCGCAAGCCAATCAGGGTCTGGGCATTGGCCAGAAACACGTCCACGATGTGGGGGTCAAAGGCCAGGCCCCGCTGCTCGGTCAGCATGGCCAGGGCGGTGGCATCGGCAAATGCCGGACGGTAGCAGCGGTCCATGGTCAGCGCATCAAAAAAATCCACCACCGCCACAATCCGCCCGGACAGCGGAATGGCCTCGCCGCTGAGCTGCGAGGGGTAGCCCGTGCCGTCCCACCGCTCGTGGTGCGACAAGGCCACCTCGGCCGCCATCTGGAACAAAGGAATGCGCGAACGGCCCAGCAGCTCGGCCCCCATGGCCGGATGCTGGTTCATGGTGCTGCGCTCCTGCGGCGAGAAAGAGCCCGGCTTCTTCAGTACCTGGTCCGGGATACCAATCTTGCCGATATCGTGCATGGGCGCGGCCTTGCGCAGCATGCGGGCCATCGCCTTGGTTTGCCCCAGCAGCAAGGCCAGTACTTCGGACAAAAAACCGATGCGGATGATGTGCACCCCGGTGTCGTCGTCTTTGAGCTCGGCGGCCATCGCCAAGCGAAACAAGACATCGTGGTGGGCGCGGGCCACCTCGTCCAGCGCTTCATTGCGCTCGCGGTACATGCGGCCAAAGTCCGCGACCAGGCGCTCCATCTGCTGGCTTGCAGCTTCAGAAAAGCTGTTGCCATCGCCTTGGTCCAGGGTGGAAGCGGTAGTCATGCCGCCTCCTGCCACTGCTGGCCGATGGTGTCGATCAATTGCAGCGGGCTAAAGGGTTTGACCAGGTACACGTCGGAGCCGGCCGCCACCCCGGCGGCCAGGTCTTCGCTACGGCCCCGCGCCGTCAGCAACAGGATGCGGGGCGGGTTGGGCTGGGCCTTCAGGCGACGGCAGACCTCCAGGCCATCGATGGCACCGGGCATCATCACGTCCAGCAAGACCAGATCCGGCTTGACCTCTTGCGCCATGAACAGCCCCCGCTCGCCATCGGTGGCCTCGAAAATTGCATAGTCTTCGAACTCCAACGTCATGCGGATCAACCGGCGGATGTCAGCGTGGTCTTCCACAATCAGTATTTTCTTCATTTCTAACTCTTTGTTTCCAAAAATAATAATTTAAATCGTACGGTTATCATATATTGCATCTATACCTCACGTAAGTGATACTTTTAACGCAATTTGATGGTTTCGATAAAATTTCACCATGTCTACTGACTTATTACGAACACAGCCCCTGGCCACCGACGACCACTACACCACCCTGGAGGTGGCACGCATGCTGGGCCTGGCGGTGCGCTCGGTGCAACTCATGGTGGACCGGGGCGAGCTGGAAGCCTGGAAGACCCCTGGAGGGCACCGCCGCATCGCCCGCGATTCGGTCCAGCGTTGGCGGGATGGGGGACGCAGCCCACACGCTGCCGATGTATCGGTACCGCCGGCCGTGCCCGGTGGCGGGCAGCAAGGGCAAATCAAGGTGCTGCTGATTGAAGATTCGATGCACTTTCAGAATCTGGTCACACTGCTGGTGCGGCGGCAGTTTCCCGACGTGGACCTGCGCACCGCCAACGACGGCATTGCCGGGCTCATCATGGCCGGGCAGTTCCAGCCCGATGTGCTGATGGTGGATCTGCTGCTGCCCGGCATCGACGGCGCCACGTTGCTGGCCGGCTTGCGCGCGCACCCGCTTTTCGAGCGGCTGCAGGTGGTGGTAATCACCTCCCTGGAGCCCGGCGAGCTGGCACCGTATGCATTTGCCCTGGACGGGGTGCCGGTAGTGCACAAGCCGCATCTGGTGACACAACTGCCGCCGCTCCTGGCGCAGTGCCTGCAGCAAATTGCCCAACGGGTCTGAACATGGCCCAGGCCCGCATGCTGCTGGTGGAAGACGACCCGATGCTGCGCCGCTTCGTCTGCATGGCGCTGGAGTTGCTGCCGCTGGAGGTGCTGGAATGCGACAGCGTGGCCTCGGCGCTCCAGATCCTGGCGACCCAGCCGGTGCAACTGATCCTGACCGATCTGATGCTGCCCGGAGCCTCGGGCGTGGACCTGCTGCTGCACCTGCAACAACATCCGACCTTGCGCGGTACCGCCAAAGTGGTGGTCCTCAGCGCCGGGCTGACACCCGAGGCCCGCCAGCAGCTCGCGCCGCTACAGGTCTGGCGCATGCTGGAAAAGCCCATCCCGGTCGCCGCACTGGAGCAGTGTGTGCAGGAGGCCCTGGACGACGCCAGCGACCACAGCACCAATGGCCCCCATAGCCCCCTGGCCGCCTCGGCACCCGCCAGTGCCCGGCCTGCGGCCATAGACCAGTACTTTGGCGGCGATGCAGAGCTGTTCCACCTCTACCGCAGCACCTGCATGGCGCAGTTCCCACACGACTTGGCGGCGGGCGACCTGGCCGCTCACGGGCACGACCTGCAGACCCTGCGGCGGGTGGCGCACAGCCTGAAGACCGTGCTGCTCACCATCGACCTGCCCGCGCTGGCCGCCCAGGCGCGTGCGCTGGAGCAGGCCTGCCATGCCGGTGCGCCAGAAGCCGCCGGACGCGACTGGCCGCAATTGCGCGCCACGTTGGCGCAATTTATAAAAAATCAGGGGCTGGTGCAGCACTGACAAGCGTGAGAAGCTACTATTTTGGTAGCAAATACCGATTACACAAAGCACCATGCCCGTGGCCTGCGCTGTGGTGCGCAGGCCACGGGCATGGTGCAAAGATGAAAACTAAAGCTTAAAAGTGGGTCCAGTCGTCGTCGGTGCCGGTACGCGCCGCTGCCGCCACCGGGGCTTTCTGGGCCGAGGGCAACCTGGGTGTGGCGGCCTTGGCACCACCGAAGGGCGGGCGCACCACGTTCTGGGCGCGGCTGGGCGAGCGACGCTCTGCGACAACCTGCCTGCCAGGTGCAGCCACTGAAACCGCCGGCTTGCGCGCTACCGAGGCCGCCCCGGCAGCCAGCTGGAACACCGCCACCGTCTGCAGCAACTGCTCTGCCTGCGTGCTCAGGCTGCTGGCAGCGGCGGCGCTTTCCTCTACCAATGCCGCATTCTGCTGCGTCACCTGGTCCATCTGGGTGATGGCCTCGCCCACCTGGGCCACGCCTTGGCTTTGTTCGCTGCTGGCCGCGCTGACTTCGCCAATGATGTCGGTCACCCGGCGGATCGCCGACACCACCTCGGCCATGGTGCTGCCCGCAGTGGCCACCAGGGTGCTGCCTTGGGCGACCTGGGTCACGCTGTTATCGATCAGGAGCTTGATTTCCTTGGCTGCGGCAGCACTGCGCTGGGCCAGGCTGCGCACTTCGCTGGCCACCACCGCAAAGCCCCGGCCTTGCTCACCGGCACGGGCGGCTTCCACAGCGGCATTCAGTGCCAGGATGTTGGTCTGGAAGGCAATGCCGTCGATCACGCTGATGATGTCGGAAATCTTCTTGGAGGCATCGTTGATGCCCTTCATGGTATGGACCACCTGGTTCACCACCTCGCCACCTTGCACCGCCACAGTCGATGCGTTGACTGCCAACTGGTTGGCCTGGCGGGCACTGTCGGCGTTTTGCTTGACGGTGCTGGCCAGCTCCTCCATCGAAGCGGCGGTTTGTTCCAGGGCGCTGGCCTGTTGCTCGGTGCGGCCACTCAGGTCGGAATTGCCCTGGGCGATTTCGGAACTGGCGTTGGACACACCTTCGGCGCCCTGGCGCACATCGGACACCACGCCCGCCAGACTCTCTTGCATGGCTTTGAGCTGGGCCATCAGGCTGGTGCTGTCGCCTGCCTTGACGTGGATCGGCTGGGACAAATCTCCCTGGGCCACGGCGCGGGCCAGGTCGGCCGCCACGGCGGGCTCACCGCCCAGCGCACCGACCAGGTTGCGGATGATCATGATGCCCAAAAACAGCGCGGCGGCGATGGCCGCCACACTGGCCGCGAACAGCATGCCACGGGCCTGGGTGTAGTCGGCGGCAGCGGTGTCCACGTTTTCTTTGGCCATCTTGCTGCTGAAGGCCTCGTAGGCCGCGCTGACCTTGACCAAGGCTGCCAGCAGGGGACGGCATTCCTTGTTCATCTTGGCAATGGCTTCGTCTTTTTTGCCCTCCAGCGCCAGCTTCACGATATCCAGGGCCACGGGGCCGTACAGCGATTCGATCCGGCTGATATCCTCGATAAACTGGCGTTCCTCGGGGTGGCTATGGGGGTTTTCCTTGACCGCTACATTGAGCAGGCGCACAGCATCCTGCGCGTCCTGGTGGGCGCTGGTAACCGCCTGCTTCTCCACCGCAATATCTTCCGGCGAGGTCACCAGCACCAGGTTGCGGGCCGCAATGGCACGGCGGTCTACGGCGCTGGACACATTGGCCACCAATTGGGCCACCTGGCTGACTTCACTGAAATGGGCATTGGTGTTGCCCAGCGCCGAAATGGCCGTGATGGATACGGCCAGTACCAAGGCGGCCAGTAGACCGAAGGCAAAAGTCAGTTGACCTTTGACAGTGAAGTTCTTGAGGTTCATGGTGTCTTTCCTGGAAGAAAGTGGCGGGTGGACGAGGGGAAATGGATGGCAGCCATGGCGCAGGCCACCGGGTGCGTTACGTGGAATGCCACGCCCAGGCACTTGGGCATGAGGTGCAAGCTAGGGCGGGTCGGTGGGCAGGTTTTCAGCAGCGTCATCGTCGTATTTCGACAGGTTATGGCTTATCAATTTTAAGTATTTTTTGATAAAATTGATAAATTTACCTGCGCAGCTTGCGTGATAAACCACACGATACTAGACTCAAAATAAAAAAAGTGAAACTTTTTTGCTAAAAATACTTCACTGCTGGGCGCATGGCCAGGGCAACAGGCAGCCCTTGCGTAGCAGCCAACAGGCCTCAAAGGACAGCCGGTGCGGGCTTCGGGCCGGTGGCAGACCGCTGGCCCAGCAATTTGGAGATCAGGTCAAACCAGAACGGTGCGCCAAACGACACCATGAAGGCGGTGATGAGCCAGCCCACGGCGTCGCGCCAGCCCACTTCGGACCAGACCACTTTTTTCTGGAGCGACGGAATTCGCCCCAAAAATGCTTCCGCCTGGCCTGCGTCATTGCGGGCCACTTTGACCGCTTCGCCGTACTGGGCCACCACCTCAGCCCAGGCCAGCGCCAGGGGCGCAAATTGTTTGGCTTGCGCCTCGGCAGAAGCGGCGGCCTCAAAAGCGGCGGCCTGTTCGTCCAGCTCAAACAAGGCTTTTGACAAGCCGGTGTGCCAGACCACGGCATCCGAGGTCCATACTTTGCCCAATTCGGCCACGCGGGCGGCGGCCTTCGCCGGGAGCAGCTTGGTTCCCAGTTCACAAACAGGCGGAGGGGTGCCCGAGGCCGCCGATGCAGGCGCTGCCGCGTCGGCGATGGCGGCAGTGCACAGGGCTTTGCGCAGGCTTGCCCGATCGACCTCGTCCATCGCCGCCTTTGCATCCTGCGCGGCAAACCGGGTCCCGGTCTGGTGCTGGGCCAGAAGCATGGCCGCCATGTACTGGCCCGAGGTCAGCAGGCGCGCACGCAGGGTATCTCGCAGGCTTTGCCAGTCAACCACGGCGCCCCGCACCACACCGATCTGCTGCGCAATGGCGGCACTGGCGGTGGTCGCGGGGGCGCTGGCCGCTGCCGATACAGCCTGCTGTGCTGCCTGGGCGGTTTTCAGCCACTGGCCTTGTTTATCCAGGTCCAGCAAAGCCACCTGCTGGGCCATTACCGGGCGACCGCCCGCGAGGTAGATGTTTTCGGCGGCGGCCACACCCGCCAGGCGCAGATTGGGATCGTGGGCCAGGTCCTGCACCACATTCAAGGTGTTGACGTTCATGCTGACCGCGGCCGCCAGGCCCAGTAGTCCCAGCATCCCCGTGACGTTGCGCTTGAACCACCCACTGGCGCGGTCCATCACGTCTTCGTACCAGCGCTCGATGCCTTTGACCAGCGTTTCTACACCCACATGGGGATCGGCCAGCAGGGGGCGCAGCGATTCCTTGAGCGCAGAAGGTAGCGGGGCGGCGACCAGCAGTTTTTGGACCGCATCCAGCACCACGGTGTTCACCACCACTTCCCGCCCGGCGATACGCACCGCCAGCAGCCACAAGGCATCGGTGCCCACCACCTCGCACAGTGGGCGCGGGTCTTTTTGGTTGCGTTCCGGCAGCTCTTGGAGGGCATCCCGTGCAGCCTGGAAAATACTGCGCAGATGCTGCACTGGCTCCGTTGCAGGGGTCGGCAGTTTGTCTAGCAGCTGGATCCATGTCCCCAGTATTTGATACCCATCCTTGACGGTCATGGTGTTGAGCGAACGCAGCAAGGCCGCCGCCAGATCCAGCAGAGAACTGCTACCCACTACCAGCTTGCCCAGAGCATCCACAGCCGACGGGACCGAGACATTGCCGGGACTGCGCAACAGCGCCAACAAGGGCGCCATGTCGCCGCCTGCCACCGGGTCTGCGCACCAGGACAGCATCTTCAGGCGGTCCAGCAAGGCCTGGGCAAATACGTGCGACGGAATGTAGGACGGGGGTGCCGCGCGCCCGGTCGACAGATACCGGGGCTTGCGCAGCGACTTGACCAAGCCGTGCGAGAACAGGCCCAGCGGATCGGCCAGGCTGCCCGCGTCGGAATTGCTGGCCGCCTTGCCGCCCTTTTTGGTGGCATCGAGGGCCGAGCGTATAAAAAAGCTCCACCGACGCCAAGCCAACAACTGCGGCACCTTGCCCGTGCCCAGCACCATCTCGCAGACAAAGCGCTCCAGCGCCTTGGCCCGCACATTCAGCAGCATGGAATTGATGGCCTCCACGCCATACGAGCACGCCATGGACAGCAGCCAATACAGGGCGGCCAGCGAAATGATGATTTCCAGCACAGCAGTGAGGTTCATGGTGGCGCTCCCAAAAGCCACACCAGTATGGTCAGGCACCGGAGGCCGCGCATCCCCAAAACTGGGGATGCATCATCACAATGGGGGATGGCACGCTGGCGCTGAACATCCGCGTGTTATCGGCACTCTGTGCTTATGGCTATTGCGTGTGCAGCTCCTATTTTTGTAACACCTATGATGCAGGCCATGTCCTCACCGTCTCCATTGCGCGCCCTGCTGCGCACCTACTCCTGGCAAGAACTCAAACACCACCCCTGGCGCAACGCAGCGGCGGTGGTGGCGGTGATGCTGGGGGTGGCGCTGGCGTTTTCGGTGCAGCTGATCAATGCGTCGGCGCTGAGCGAGTTCTCCAGCGCGGTGAGCGCCGTGGGCGGCCAGCCAGACCTGGAGCTGCGCGCCACGCAGGGGCGGTTTGACGAGGCGATTTTTGAACGCATCGCCACCCACCCCGACGTGGCCGTGGCCAGCCCGGTGCTGGAAGTAGCCACCTTTGCGTTGGATGCCGCCGGGCAGCGCGTGCCGCTGAAGCTGCTGGGCGTGGATGCCCTGGTGGTGGCAGCGGTGGCCCCCGGCCTGATGCCGGTGCCCAGCCAAGATGCCGACCCAGATACCGATCGTTTGGCCCTGTTTGCACCCGACACGGTGTTTCTGAACCCCGCCGCCCAGCAGGCGCTGGCCCAGCCGGTACGACTACTCAGTGGCGAGGCACTGCAAGTCGCAGGCTCGGTGGCCGCCACCGGCCCGGCGCTGGCGGTGATGGACATTGGCGCGGCGCAAGGCGCATTCAACGCGCTGGGCCAGCTCTCGCGCATCGACTTGCGGCTGCGCGCCGGGGTGGACCACGCGGCCTTTCTCACATCGCTGGCGCTGCCGCCGGGCATCACCGCCGCCGAGCCGGGCGATGCGGCGCAGCGGGTGAACAACCTGTCGCGGGCCTACCGGGTCAACCTGACGGTGTTGGCGCTGGTGGCGCTGTTCACCGGGGCGTTTTTGGTGTTCTCTGTGCTGTCGCTCAGCGTGGCCAAACGGGCGCAGCAGTTTGCGCTGCTGGGCGTGCTGGGCCTGACCGGGCGCGAGCGGCTGCAGCTGGTGCTGGCCGAGTCGCTGGTGCTGGGCGGCATCAGCAGCCTGGCGGGCATTGCGCTGGGCACCGCGCTGGCAGCGCTGGCGCTGCGCGTGCTGGGTGGCGACCTGGGCGGCGGCTACTTTGCCGGGGTGGCGCCGCGTCTGCAGTGGGATGCCACCGCCGCACTGGTGTACGGCGCGCTGGGCGTGGCGGCTGCCGCCGTGGGCGGCTGGTGGCCCGCGCGGGCGGCGCAGCGCCTGCCTGCGGCGCAAACCCTCAAGGGCCTGGGCGCAGATTTGGGGCGCAGCTCGGCCAGTTGGATGAGTTGGGCGCTGATCGCCCTAGGCCTGCTGCTGGCGCTGGCCCCGCCGGTGTTTGGCATTCCGCTGGGAGCCTACCTGTCGGTGGCCTTGCTGCTGGTCGGCGGTATCACCGCCCTGCCCTGGCTGATCGCCGCGCTGTACGACCGGCTGGCCCCGTGGTTGAACCACAGGCTGCTGCCCATGCTGGCCATCGAGCGGGCGCGCCGGGTGCGGCAGAGCGCGGCGGTGGCCGTCAGCGGCGTGGTGGCATCGCTGAGCCTGGCGGTGGCGCTGACGGTGATGGTGGCCAGCTTTCGCGACTCCATGGTGCAGTGGCTGGACGTGGTGCTGCCCGCCGATCTGTATGTGCGCAGCCCCACTTCCAGCGCAGGCAATGACGCGCTGACCTTGCCGCCGACATTCGTCCAAGCCGTCACCCGGATCCCCGGCGTGCAGCGCGTAGCCACCCAGCGCACCCGCGCCCTGCTGCTCGACCCCGGCAAACCCAGCGTGGCGCTGATCGCCCGCCAAATTGGCGACCCGGCCCGCAGCCTGCCGCTGGTGGGCAATGCGCTACCGGTGCCGCCAGGGCAGATTGGCATCTACGTGAGCGAACCGATGGTGGACCTGTACGGAGCCCGGCCCGGCACGGTGTTCGCCCCGCTCTCCAAGACTTTCAGGCCGCTCACGCCCACTGGACAAGCACAAGCAGCTACTTTCTTTGTAGCAGGCGTGTGGCGCGACTATGCCCGCCAGTTTGGTGCCATCAGCATGGAGCAGGCCGATTTTGTGCGGCTGACGGGCGACGATCAGGTCAACGACCTGGCGCTGTGGCTGCGAGACGGCGCGCAGGAGGCAACGGTGCAGGCAGCGGTGCGCGCCCTGGGCGATACGCTGCTGGAGTTCTCGTCGGTAGGTCAGATCCGCGCCATCTCCTTGAAGATTTTTGACCGCAGCTTCGCCGTGACCTACTGGCTGCAGGCCATTGCGATTGCCATCGGCCTGTTTGGCGTGGCGGCCAGCTTCAGCGCCCAGGTGCTGGCGCGGCGCAAAGAGTTTGGCCTGCTGGCCCACCTGGGCCTGACGCGGCGGCAGATCTTGAGCGTGGTAGCCGGGGAAGGCGCGGCCTGGACACTGATCGGCTCGGTGGCCGGGCTGGCGCTGGGCCTGGCCGTGTCGATGGTGCTGGTGTTTGTGGTGAACCCGCAAAGCTTCCACTGGACCATGGACCTGCACCTGCCCTGGCCGCGCCTGCTGCTGCTGTGCGCCGCCGTGGTGCTCGCCGGTACGGTCACGGCCTGGCTGGCCGGGCGGGCGGCGGCCGGGCAAGACGCGGTGTTGGCGGTGAAGGAGGACTGGTGACGCGCGCCGAAATACCTATGCTAGGCCAGCACCAGGCCCGGCAGCCGGAACTGCCCGGCCATATCGCGTAAGTCACTGGCCTGCGCCTGCAGGCTTTGGGCGGCCGCGGCGGTTTCTTCTACCACCGCCGCGTTCTGTTGGGTGATCTGGTCGATCTGGTTGACGGCCAGGCGGATGTGGGACATGCCCTGGTTTTGCTCGCGGGTGGCGCTGGCGATCTCGCCAATGGCCTGGGCCACCTGGCCCACGGAACCCACAATCGCGCCCATGGTGTCGCGGGCCTGGTTCACCTTGTCGGAACCCAGCTGCACCATGCCTACCGACGCGGCGATCAGCACCTTGATTTCGCGGGCGGCATCTGCAGAGCGGTTGGCCAACGCGCGCACCTCCTGCGCCACCACGGCAAACCCACGCCCGTATTCGCCCGCCCGCGCAGCCTCTACAGCCGCATTCAGCGCCAGGATATTGGTCTGGAAAGCAATGCCGTCGATCACCGCGGTGATCTCTGCGATCTTGCGCGACGAGGCGTGGATATCGCCCATGGTCTGCATCAGGCCGGTGATGGCAACCCCGCCGCTGGTGGCGTCGGCCATGGCCGACTGGGCCAGCATTTCGCCGCGGGAGGAAGCGGCCAGTGACTGCTGCAGCTTGGCGACTATTTGGGCCACCGCAGCAGCCGTTTGCTGCAGGCTGGCGGCGGCCTGCTCGGTGCGGGTAGAGACATCCTGGTTGCCGCTGGCGATCTCGCGGGCACCGTCGGCCACGTGGTGGCTGGAGTCCTGGACATGGGCCACCAAGGTGTGCAACGACTGCTGCATCCGGCCCAGGGCCTGCAGCAAGTGGCCCCCCTCGTCACGGTCATGGCCGGTGATGGTGCCTCGCAAGTCCAGGGCCGCCACCCGGTTGGCCGTGTCCACCGCGTGCTGGATCGGCCCGGTGATCCCGCGCACCAGCCACACCGACAGCCCGCTGCCCAGCACCAAAGCCCCCAGGCCGAACAGCACCAGACCCCACTGGGCCGTGCGGCTCACCTGCCCGATATCGGCCACCGAGGTGGCAATCTTGGCCCGCTGCGCGCCCTCCAGTTGGGTGACCTGCGCCAGCAGCGACTGGGCGGCGGGCGTGTAGCGGGTGGTGTACACCTGCTGGATGGTGGCGGTGACACCAAAGTCGCGCGCCTGCACCAGTTCCTGCAAGGCTTTCGCAAAGTCGGCATCCGCACGCTGGATGCGGACCAGGGTAGCCTGGTCTTGCGCCGAGCGCAGCAGCGGGCCCAGCCGACCGAGCAAAGCGGCCACCTCGGCGGCCGTCTTGTGCATCTCTGGCAGCAAAGCCTCGCCCACCTCGGGCTCGGAGCTCAAGGCAAAACCTTTGGTGCGGGCGATGTTGATGGACACCTGGCGCAGCAAATCGCCCGCCACCCGCTCGCTGACCAGGGCTTCGTCCACCATCTGCACCGTCTCTTGCGACACCCGCTGCAACGACCACACTCCCAGCGCCGACCCCAGCAGGGCCACCGCCAGCACCAAGACCAGCACCGCCCCGATCCGCCGGGAAAACGTGCCCGCGCCCTGGCGCGCACGCCCGGCCTCCTGCCCCGCGGGGACACCCGCCAAAGCCACCACCGAAGAACCAGCATCCACCATGCACCACAACGCTTTCTGCAACAGCCCGGACCACAGCGGCCCAACCCACCCCCAAGGGGTGGCATGAAGCGGTTGATGGTGCACGGCTCCCGTGACAAAGCGATGAAACCGCAGGCGCAGCGACAATCAACCCCATGCTGCCCGCCCCACCCCCTTTGCGTTCTTCCGCTGGTCTGCGCCGCCGCCTTGTGCTGGGCCTGGTCCCCGCGGCGTGGCTGCGGCCCGGCCATGCCCTCCCGGTCCCCACGTTGCAATTTCCGCGCGACCTGGGCAGCCACCCGGACTTTGGCACCGAGTGGTGGTACATCACCGGGCGGGCGCTCTCGGGTACACGGGAATTCGGCTTCCAGCTCACCTTCTTCCGCAGCCGCGTGGCCGCCACGCAGGCGCTGGCCTCGCGCTTCGCGGCCAAACAGTTGCTGTTTGCCCACGCCGCCATCACCGACGTGCAGGGCAAAAAACTCTGGCACGACCAGCGCATCGCCCGCGCCGGTTTTGGCGTGGCCCAGGCCAGCGAGACTGACACCACGGTGCACCTGCGCGACTGGTCGTTGGTGCGCACCGGCACCACCTACACCGCAGAGCTACCCGCCACCGGGTTCGGCCTGCACCTGCAGCTCACCCCCACCCAGGCGCTGGTGCTGCAGGGCCAGCAAGGCCTGTCGCGCAAAGGCCCGCAGGCCGACCAGGCCAGCTACTACGTGAGCCAGCCGCAGCTTGCGGTGGCCGGCTACCTGCAGCTGCAAGGCCAGCGCTTTGACATCGCCCCCGACACCGGCCGCGCCTGGCTGGACCACGAATGGAGCAACGCCTACCTGCACCCCGAAGCCGTGGGCTGGGACTGGCTGGGCATGAACCTGCAAGACGGCAGCGCCCTGATGGCCTTCCGCATCCGCCGCAAAGACGGCAGCACCCTGTGGGACGGCGGCTCGCACCGCAGCGCCCAGGGCGCGCTCACCATCTTCGCCCCCGGCGAAACCCGCTTCACCCCTGGACGCACCTGGACCAGCCCGGCCAACCAGGCACGCTACCCGGTCGAATGGGCGCTGGACACGCCTGTGGGCCGCTTTCGCGTGCAGGCCCTGCTGGACAACCAGGAACTGGACAGCCGGGGATCCACCGGCGCCGTCTACTGGGAAGGTCTGAGCCGCCTGCTGGACGCGCAGGGGCTTTTGGTCGGGCATGGATATCTGGAGATGACGGGGTATGCGGGGGTGCTGCGGATGTAGGGGTGGGATTTCAGGTTTTTTGGGCTTTTTTCAGATGCCAAAATGACCGCTAGTGCTTATAGGATAAGCGTGGGCAGCTCCTGTTTTTTACTATTGAAATAGAAGCAACCGTCCTGACTGCCCGCAAAGAAAAGTGACCCTGGCGCACGTCCCGCTTGCACAAGCAGTTACGAAATGAAGAGCGTTTCAGACCTCCCCCTTTTGGATGAAGAATATCGGCGCACAGGGAGACGCAAGACTTTGGCGGGCTATAGTGGTTTAGCGCTTGGGATGCGGAGTTCGTCAAAATTTCTTATACCTGTATGAAAACCGGCTCGCCTCATGAAAAACCAGTCTGCAAGCCGCGCCCAAAATATTTTGATGGATTATTTTCATCGCAGTCGCCGATGTAAGCCGCGGGGTTTGCGGTTTACACCATCCGTACGGCTTATGGTTCAGACTGAAGGAGACCTCCATGCTTTCCACATTAGAAATTGCCGCTGTCCTCGCTGCCACCAAAAATGCTGTAGATATCTTTGACAAAATATCGGGACAGATTAAGGGTGTGCTCACAAAGGGCCCCAAGGAGCCTGAAGGCGGCGACGATAGATGGAGGTACAAAGTCAAGGCCGACGATAAGCAAATCACCGTGAAACAAGATGGCCACACCATTCAGACGCTTAACCGGGATGAATTGGAATCCAGGCTGACTCCAGCGGATTTGGCGCACATCAAGGTCTATGAGGCCAGCATGCAAAAGTATTACAAGCGTTGGCAGCAGATGTACCCGATGCGCGATGACTCAGCGGATGTGCTTGCCAACATCAAGCTGGATGAACAACTTGCTGGCCAGGTGAAGAAGATGCAGCAGGATCTGGTGGGAATTGTGGATTTTCTTCAATCCATCGGCGTACGCCTTGATGACCATTACATGCAGGTTCGGGACCTCGTCAAAAGCATTTAGTTGAGCCAGCCGCCTGTACAGCGGCCTAGCCAACGGGCCACCCTGGCACGGTGCGGCCTACCATGGCAGGCATTACGGAAAGCGGCGGTCAGGAATCTAGAAATTAGCAGACGGAGGACTTCGTGGACACCTTTGGCGTATGTGGAACTCAAAACTTTGGGTATAGCTTGCTTACCGTATTTCTTGTCGTGATGTTCATAGGAATACTTCGCGCCTTTGCCGGAATAAACAAGACCGCCCTCGGCCCCGAACTGAATCTCTTGACCTACGGTTTTCTCGTCGACGTGGCCATGAAAGCCATACGCAACAAGCCCTACTGGCCTCGCTATTCAACACCGTGGGACTGGGACGTTCAGTACAAACCTACGGTACTCTTTCTCATCGCACTTATGAACTTCATTCTGATGATATGGAATATCAAGGTGGCGGAGCCAAGAGTCGTATCTGGAACCCTTGAAAAGCCATCGATCTGGCGTTCGGCATTTTCTGCTGTACTCGGACTGCTGAGTCTGCTGACCTATTTTGTTTGCCAGTCTTGCTGGGAGGAACTCTAAGTGGAAATGCTGCTACTCCTACTCGTTGCCGCAGTCGGCGCATTCAGTGTCGGTATCCTGAATAATCTGGTCGAGCGAAAGGTCGACGAGACATTGGAGGGCTCAGAATGGCGTCGCCGAGTGAGTTGGCTGTTTCTACTGCCAGTGCTACAAATGCTGGTTGACGGGATGGAACCCCTCATGCAATCGATTGCCCAGGGCCTGCGATGGCTGTGGAGATTCCTCCTTGGGTGCTTACTCGGAGCAACATTGGGATTCGTCCTCGGGAAGCTCTTGGCCTATTGGATAGATTGGCCACTCCTTGTTTTTGCACCGTATGCCTTTGCGGTTTTAGGCGTAGTTTTTTTCTTGGCAGGTCGCAAATAGTGAAGCATCTCTCAAGATGCCTACATCTGCAAAGCTCGCCATCGCTGGTCTTCCATTGACAGTCGCTTTCGGTGGCTGGAATGTACAGCCACTCCTTAGTGGCCTCGCTTGGTACGGCATGCTGCTCTGGGTACCCGGCTTGGTCGTTTCTGGTCGATGGGCAGGCCAAATTGTGGCAAAAACCTTACCACGCCCCTAGAGGCGTAAGAATGCTGGTCACCTAATCTTTTACTCCTCCGCAGTACACCCCGCCTCCGCCCTCCTGACCTGCGTCAGCGCCGTCTGCTTGACCTCCGGAAACTGCCGATTGAAGTTCACCATTTGGCTGAAACCGCACGCATGGCGACGGCCAGTCCAACCGCGCGGGCACATCGATAGCCCCCCCGGCCAAGACGTGCAACCGGCCGCGCAGGAGTGTGCTACTTTTTAAGCCGATACGAGGGCTTTCACAGCAGCACGATGTCGTACTGCTCCTGCCCCATCGCGCCTTCGCTCTGCAGGGAAATCGGCTTGCCGATGAAGTCGCTCAGGCCGGCCAGGTGCTGGCTTTCTTCGTCCAGAAACAGCTCGATCACCTTGGGCGAGGCGACGATGCGGAACTCGCGGGGGTTGAACTGGCGGGCCTCGCGCAGGATCTCGCGCAGGATGTCGTAGGTGACGCTGCGGGCGGTCTTGACCGTGCCTTTGCCGCTGCACACCGCGCAGGGCTCGCACAGCATGTGGGCCAGCGACTCGCGGGTGCGCTTGCGGGTCATCTCCACCAGACCCAGCGCCGAAAACCCGCCCGCCGTGGTCTTGACGCGGTCGCGGGCCAGCTGCTTGCGGAATTCGGCCAGCACGGTGTCGCGGTGGTCTTCGCGCACCATGTCGATGAAGTCCACGATGACGATACCGCCCAGGTTGCGCAGGCGCAGCTGCCGGGCAATCGCCTGGGTGGCTTCCAGGTTGGTTTTGAAAATGGTGTCGTCGAAATTGCGGGCACCGACGAAGGCGCCGGTGTTCACGTCCACCGTGGTCAGCGCCTCGGTCTGGTCCACGATCAGGTAGCCGCCGGACTTCAGCTCGACCCGCCGCCCCAGCGCCTTGGCGACTTCTTCGTCGATGGAAAACAGGTCAAAAATCGGCCGCTCGCCCTTGTAATGCTGTAGCTTCTCCACCGCCGCGGGCATGAATTCTTTGCCAAACGCCTGCAGCATATCGAACTGCTCGCGAGAGTCGAGCCGAATGGTCTGGGTTTGCTCGCTGACCAGGTCGCGCAACACGCGTTGCAACAGATTCAAATCCTGGTGCAGCAAGGAGGTGGGCGGCAGGCGCACCGAGGCGCTTTTGATGCGCGCCCAGGCTTTGCGCAGGTAGGCGATGTCTTCGGCCAGTTCGGTGTCGGTGGCATCTTCGCCATTGGTGCGCAGGATGAAACCACCACCGCCGCCGGTGGCGGCATCGCCCACCAGGGTTTGCAGCCGCTTGCGCAGGTCTTCGCGCTGGGCCAGGGGGATTTTTTGCGATACACCCACATGGTCGTCCTGCGGCAAAAACACCAGTAAGCGGCCTGCAATGCTGATCTGGGCCGACAGGCGCGCGCCCTTGGTGCCAATCGGGTCTTTGATGACCTGCACCATCAAAGCCTGGCCCTCGAACACCTGGCGTTCAATCGGCACCACAGGAGCCGCCTTGGCATCGGGCTCTGCCGCCTTGTGGCCCACAAAGCCATTGGCCAGGTCGGCCACGTGCAAAAACGCTGCCCGCTCCAGCCCGATGTCGATAAAGGTGGACTGCATGCCAGGCAGCACCCGCACCACCTTGCCCAGATAGACATTGCCCACCATGCCGCGCTCCAGGGCGCGCTCCACGTGCAGCTCTTGCACCGAGCCGTGTTCTACCACCGCGACGCGGGTTTCCTGGGGCGACCAATTGATGAGGATGTCTTGTTGCATGGGGGGTGTGGTCAAAGCTTGAAGCCCAGGGCGCGCAGCAGTTGCGCGGTCTCGAACATGGGCAGACCCATGATGCCCGAATAGCTGCCGCGTATCTGCGAGATAAACCCTGCCGCCCTGCCCTGCACCGCGTAGGCTCCGGCTTTGCCCAGCGGCTCGCCTGTGGCCACATAGCTTTTGATCTGCGCCGCCGTCAAGGGCGCAAAGGTCACGCGGGAGTCGCTCAGGGCCTCCTGCCGCTTGCGTCGATGTTGTATCGCCACCGCCGTCAGCACCCGGTGCTGGGAACCGGCCAGCTCGCCCAGCATGCGCACGGCATCCTTGGCGTCCTCGGGTTTGCCGAAAATGCGGCGACCCAGGGCAACCGTGGTGTCGGAACACAGGATGGGTGCAGGTGGCAGGCCGCGCTGCTGCATCCGCGCCAGGGCTGCATCCAGTTTGAGGCCGGTGACGCGCTTCACGTAAGCGGCAGGTGCTTCATTTTTAGTAGCAAGCTCCAAACTCTCGCTGTCTTCTTCCGGGCCGGGCAAGAGCAGTTCATGGCGCACGCCCAGTTGGTCGAGCAACTGGCTGCGGCGCGGGCTTTGGGAGGCAAGGTAGATAAAGTCGGTCATGCCGGAATTATCGGGGCTGGCGCCCCCCCCAAAAAGCAACAGCCCGCCCATCGCAACGATGGGCGGGCTGTCAATAAAGCCGGGGCAGATTACTGCTTGACCGCTTCGACCTGGACAACCAGTTGCACGGCGTCAGGGAAGCCGTAGTTGGCGCCCCAGGTCATGCCCCATTGGCTGCGCTGGATGGTGGTACCAAAGTCGCCGCCGCAGACTTCGCGCTTGAGCATGGGGTTTTGGTAACAATTGAAGTTGCTGGCCTTGAGGGTGACCGGGTTGGTCTTGCCCAGCAGGGTCAGGGTGCCGTTGATCTCGGACACCTTGGTGCCGTTGAACACGAACTTGTCGGCGCTGAACTTGATGGTGGGGAACTGCTCGACGTTGAAGAAGTCGGCGCTCATCAGATGCTTGTTGAATGCGGGCGTACCGGTGGACAGCGAGGTCGCGTCGATGGTCAGGTCCACCTTACCGGTTTTGCCAGCCGTGTCGAGCTGCGCCGTGCCTTCTTTCTTGTCGAAACGGCCACGGTTGGTCGAGGTGCCCATGTGGCCGATTTCGAAGGTCACAAAAGTGTGGCTGGGGTCGATGGCGTAGTTGGCGACTTCGGCTTGGGCGGTGCCCACGGTCAGGGTGGCAATCGCGGCAAGGGCTAGCAAGGTGTGGCGCATGGATTCTCTTTCAAAAGAAAAGGTAAGGGGAAAGGGTTAAGGGGGAAAATCAGAAGGGAAAACGGCTTACAGCTTGCCGACACCGGTCAGGCTGAACTTGAACTTGACTTGCACGTCGTCGGCCACCATCGAGGTGTCGGCCCACTCGCCTTCACCAATCTTGAAGGCCAGCCGTTTGATCGGCAGCACGCCGCTGGCAACCGTAGTGGCACCGGTTTGCACCATGGCCACGGGCACCACCACATCGCGGGCCTGGCCCTTGATGCTGAGCTTGCCCGCCACGTCGAACTTGCCGCCACCCAGCGCCTTGATGCTGGACGAGGTAAAGGTGGCTTGCGGGAACTTCACGGCGCTGAACCAGGTGGGTTTGGGCAGCTCGGCATCGGTCTCGGGCGCGCCCAAGGAGGCACTGCCCATGTCCACCGTGAAGCTGACCTTGCTGGCATCGAGCTTGGCAGCATCAAAGTTGATCTGGGCATCAAATTTCTTGAAGCGCCCTTCCACCGGCACGCCCATTTGCTTGCTCACAAACACGATCTCGCTCTGGGCGGGCACGATCTTTTGCTGTGCAAACCCGGCCACTGCCACGCCGGACAAAAGCAGCGCAACCGACAATTTCAACAATGAAGACATAAAAAACTTTCGCAAAAAAATAGGGACTAAGGCAGCATGCGGCTGATCAGGCCATCGCGGTCGATGAAGTGGTGTTTGAGGGCTGCAGCCACATGCAGCAACACCAGGGCACACAGGCCCCAAGCCGCCAGGCCGTGCAGGGGCTTGATGGTTTCGGCCAGTTCCTTGTTGGCTGCCAGCAGGTCAGGCAAAGGAAACATGCCAAACACCACGATCGGAAACCCGGCTGCCGAGCTGTAGGCCCAGCCAACCAAAGGCACTGCAAAAAACAGCGCGTACATCGCATAGTGCGTGCCTTCATGCGCCCAATGCTGCCACCGGGGCATGCTTTGCGCCATGGCCATCGGCAAGGGCGGCGGGCGGTGGGTCATGCGCCACAGCAAACGCAATGCCGACAGGGTCAGGATCGTGATACCGGCCCATTTGTGCCAGTTGTACAGCTTGAGCCGCTGGGGCGAGAACGGCAGATCGGCCATATACAGGCCTACACAAAATATGCCCACCAGGGCAAGGCCCAGAACCCAGTGCAGTACGCGTGCGAGAACGGTATAGCTGGTAGCTTTAGCGGGAGCAGTGGTCGACAGGGCCATAAATTGTGCATCGGGCGCCGAGGCCCCATTGGTGAACTTGATGGCTAGTGTAGAAACCGTCCTCGGCAAAAAGTTCACTCAATTCGTCGGGATGGTTCGAATATTTTGAACCATTGGGGCCTATACCGTAGCGACACCTGCGGTTTCATCGTCTTCTTCCCCTAAGAATCCGCCGCTCTGGTGCGCCCACAGGCGGGCATACAGGCCGCCCGAGGCCAGCAGGCTGCGGTGGTCGCCCATCTCGACGATGCGGCCCTTGTCCAGCACCACCAGCCGGTCCATGGCCGCAATGGTGGACAGGCGGTGGGCGATGGCCACCACGGTTTTGCCTTCCATCAGCCGGTACAGGCTGGACTGGATAGCGGCTTCGACCTCGGAGTCCAAGGCGCTGGTGGCCTCGTCCAGCAGCAGGATGGGCGCGTCTTTGAGCATCACCCGGGCAATCGCGATGCGCTGGCGCTGGCCGCCCGACAGCTTCACGCCGCGTTCGCCCACGTGGGCATCAAAACCGGTGCGGCCACTGGGGTCGCTCAGGGTGTGGATGAAGTCAAAGGCTTCGGCGCGCCGCGCCGCCGCTTCCATGTGGGCATCGGTGGCATCCGGCCGACCGTACAGGATGTTGTCGCGCACCGAACGGTGCAGCAGCGAGGTGTCTTGCGTGACCATGCCGATCTGCGCGCGCAGGCTCTCCTGGGTCACCTGCGAAATATCTTGTCCATCGACCAGAATGCGCCCATGCTCCACATCGTAAAACCGCAGCAGCAGGTTCACGATGGTGGACTTGCCTGCGCCGGACCGGCCCACCAGGCCAATCTTTTCCCCGGCGCGGATGTGCAGCGACATCTGGTCGATCACCTTGCGGGCCCCGGGCCCCTTGGCTCCGTAGGCAAAGTCCACGTTCTCGAACCGCACCTCACCCTTGGGCACCTGCAGCGGCTGGGCCTGGGGCACGTCTTGCACGGCCTGCGGGCGCGACAAAGTGTTCAACCCATCCTGCACGGTGCCTACGTGTTCAAACAGCGAGGCCATTTCCCACATCACCCAGTGCGATATACCGTTCAGGCGCAGCGACATGGCGGTGGCCGCCGCCACGGCCCCCACGCCCACCTGGCCCTGCGTCCACAGCCACAGCGCCAGTCCGGCGGTAGACAGAATCAGCAAGATCCCGAGTATGTGGTTGACCACCTCAAAGCCACTCACCAGCCGCATTTGGCGGTGCACTGTGAGCAAAAAGTCCTGCATGGCCGAGCGGGCAAACCCGGCCTCGCGCCCGGCATGCGAGAACAGCTTGACGGTGGCGATATTGGTGTAAGCATCAGTGATGCGGCCGGTCATCAACGAGCGGGCATCGGCCTGCTTTTTGGCCACGCCCGACAGGCGCGGCACAAAGTAGCGGATAGCCAAACCATACAAAACCACCCAGCCCAGAAATGGCAGCAGCATCCATGCATCAAAGCTACCCACTACCGCCACCATGGTGACGAAGTAGATGGTCACAAACACCAGTATGTCGCCCAGGATCATGCACACATCGCGCACGGCCAGCGCCGTCTGCATCACCTTGGTGGCCACGCGCCCGGCAAACTCGTCCTGGTAAAAGCCCATGCTCTGGCCCAGCATGAGGCGGTGAAACTTCCAGCGCAGCATCATCGGAAAGTTGGCCGCCAAGGTCTGGTGCTTGAACAGCGTTTGCAATGCAATCAATAGCGGACTTCCCAGCAGCAGCAAGCACAAGAGCCCTAAATTGTTCTTCTCTTGTGTCCACAGCAAGGCCGGTTGCACCTTGCCCAGCCAGTCCACCACCCGGCCCATCATGGCGAACAGCAGCGCCTCGAACACGCCCACGCTGGCCGTGAGCAAGGTCATGGCCAGGATGTATTTGCGCACGCCGAAGGTGCAGGCCCACACAAAATGAAAAAAGCCGCGCGGTGGCGGCTGGGGGGTGTCGTCCGTGTAAGGGTGGACAAGATTTTCAAACCAACTCAGCATGGCTGATGCCTCAAATTATTCGCGGCGATTATTCGCGGTGGTACGGGTGGTTGGCATTGACCGACCACGCTCGGTACAGCTGTTCTACCAGCAGCACGCGGGCAAACGCATGCGGCAGGGTCAGGTCTGACAGGCGGATGCGCTCGTGGGCCGCCTGGCGAAATGCCGGGTCCAGGCCGTCCGGGCCACCGATCACCAGCGCCACGTCGTCGCTCTCCAACTGCCAGCCCTTGAGCTTAACCGCCAATGCTTTTGTCGTCAGCGTAGTACCCCGTTCATCCAGGGCCACGATACGGGCATTGCGGCCAATGCTGGATTGGATAGCGGCTTCTATGCGTTCGCGCTCGGCCGCATAAATCGTCTCCAGGGTTTTGGAGCCCCGAGGTTCGGTCTTGACGGCCTTGAGCTCCACTTTGAGCTCGGGCGGAAAGCGTTTGGCGTAGTCGTCGTAGGCAGTTTGCGCCCAATCGGGCATGCGCTGGCCTACGGCCACTATCACCAGCTTCATTTACTTGCGGCCAGGGGCGCGCTTGGCAGGCGCTTTAGGAGTCTTAGGCGCAGCGCGCTTGGCGGCAGCGGCTTTCTTCACGGTCTCGATCGGGGCCTTGATGACCACGGTCTTGGCCACGGTTTTGACGGCTACCGTCTTGGCGGGCGCTTTCACCGCCGTCTTGGCCGCGGTTTTAGCCGGAGTCTTCACGGGGCCACGGGTCGAAGTCGAGGTCTTGGATGGCACGGGTGTCGCCACGGCAGTCTTGCGGGCAGCACGCTTGGGTGCCACTTCCAGCACGGGGCGCTCGGGGGCCAGCAGGCTTTCGGCGTATTCGCGGTCGGCAATCTTGGCGGCGCGTTTGGCGGCAGCGGGCGACAGCTTTTTGGCGGGTACCTTCTTGGCAGGCTTGGCAGGTTTGACTTCTTCGGCCTTGGGCAGCGGCTTGGCGGCACCCAGCTTGAGGCGAATGGGCTTTTCGCCCCACAGCTCTTCCAGGTGGTAGTACTGGCGGATGGCGGGCTGCATGATGTGCACCACGGCACGGCCGCAATCCACAATGATCCATTCGCCGTTGGACTCGCCTTCCATGCGGGGCTTGGCAAAACCGGCCTCGCGCACGGCATCGCGCACGCTGGCGGCCAACGCCTTGGTTTGGCGGTTCGACGTGCCCGAGGCGATGATCACGCGCTCGAACAGGGCCGACAGGCCTTCGGTGTCAAACACGACGATGTCCACCGCTTTGACATCCTCCAGACCATCGACAATGGCGCGCTGGAGTTTTTGGGTGTCTTTTTTGGCAACGGTTTCGTTTTGGGCAGAAGTGGTCATCGGTCGGTTCGGTAAAGAAGGTGGTGGTCAATATAGCGCGCTACGCCCTCGGGAACCAGATGGGCTATCCCTTGGCGAGTGGCGGCGCGGTGGCGGATGTCGGTGGCGCTGAGTTCCATGGGGGGAACCTGCAGCGCCTGGTAACGGCCCAAATGCAAGAACTCAGGCAAGAATTCGGGCACAAATGGCCTGCTGACGCTTGATTCATCGGCACGAGAAGCTACACAAATTATAGCTGCCTGCACAATCTCTTCCCAACCATGCCAGGTGGGCAGCCTTGTCGCCTGGTCTTCGCCCATCACCAGGTAGAGCTGCGCCTGGGGTTCTTCAGCCTGCAACTCGTGCAAAGTGTCGATGGTGTAGGTGGGGCCGCTGCGCTCAATCTCGCGCTTGTCCACCACCACGCCAGGGATGTCGCCAAAGGCCAATTGGGCCATGGCCAGCCGGTCGCCCGCCGGGCTGAGCGTGCGGCTTTTGTGCCAGGCGTGGCCGGTGGGGAACACATACAGCGCGTCCAACTGCAACTGCGCCAGGGCAGTCCGCACCAGGGCGACGTGCATCAAATGCGGCGGGTCAAACGCACCGCCGAATACGCCAATCCGGGACACAGGCCGGCTCTCATGCAGGCTCACACCCATGCGCGGGCAACCAGAAATTCGCGGGCCAGCGCCTCCTCCGCAGAGCCCGCCTCTGGCGCGTGCTGGTAAGACCAACTGGCCATGGGCGGCATCGACAGCAGGATGGATTCGGTACGCCCACCCGACTGCAGGCCGAAGTGCGTGCCGCGGTCCCACACCAGGTTGAACTCCACATAGCGCCCGCGTCGGTACAGCTGGAATGCGCGCTCGCGTTCGCCATACGGCGTGTCTTTTCGGCGCTGCAAAATGGGCACGTAGGCATCCAGAAACGCCGACCCCACGGCCTGCACCATGGCCAGGCTGCCTTCGGTGCCCAGCTCGGAAAAGTCGTCAAAAAACACGCCACCAATGCCGCGCGGCTCCTGCCGGTGCTTGAGGTAGAAATACTCGTCGCACCACTGCTTGAAGCGCGGGTATTTGTCGTCCCCATACGGGGCCAGGGCGGTCTGGCAGATGCGGTGGAAATGCACCGCGTCTTCTTCAAAGCCGTAGATGGGTGTCAGGTCCATGCCGCCGCCAAACCAGCAGACCGGCTCGCCACCCTCGGGCGTGGCCACGATCATGCGCACATTCATGTGCACCGTGGGCGCATACGGGTTGCGCGGATGGAACACCAGCGACACGCCCATGGCCTCGAACGGCGCACCCGCCAATTGGGGCCGGTGCTGGGTGGCACTGGGCGGCAACTGCGGCCCGCGCACATGCGAAAAGCCGCAGCCCGCACGCTCCAGCACCGCACCGTTTTCCAGAATCTGGGTGATGCCCTGCCCTTGCAGCTTTTCACCCGGTGGCTTTTCCCAGGCGTCGCTCAGAAAACTGCCGCCATCCAGCGCGGCCATGCGGGTGGTGATGGAAGACTGCAGGCCCAGCAGATAGGCCCGCATCCGATCAGCGGTAAGCAAGCTCAACCCTTGACACCACGGTATCCGATGTCGCGGCGGTACTGCATGCCGTCGAACTGGATACCCCGGGTGACTTCGTAGGCATGCTGCTGGGCCAGCTTGACGTTGTCGGCCAGCACGGTCACGCACAGCACCCGCCCACCCGAGGTGGATACCACATCGGCTTGCTTGGTGGTGCCCGCGTGGAACACCACTGCATCGTCGGTGTTTTTAGGCAAGCCGGTGATGGCATCGCCCTTGCGCGGCGTCATCGGGTAGCCGTGGGCCGCCAGCACCACGCCCAGGGCGATGCGGCGGTCCCAGTCCAGGCTGATCTGGTCCAGCTTGCCGTGGGGGCCGGGCTCGGTGGCCGCCCACAAGACCTCGAACAGATCAGACTTCAGGCGCATCATCAGCGGCTGGGTTTCGGGGTCGCCCAAGCGGCAGTTGAACTCCAGCGTCTTGGGCTTGCCTTTGGCATCGATCATCAGCCCGGCGTACAAGAAGCCGGTGTAGGTGATGCCGTCTTTTTCCATGCCCTTGATGGTGGGCAGGATGATCTCGCGCATGGCGCGGGCATGTACATCGGCCGTGACCACCGGCGCGGGCGAGTACGCGCCCATGCCGCCGGTGTTGGGGCCGTTGTCGCCATCGAGCAGGCGCTTGTGGTCCTGGCTGGTGGCCAGGGGAATCACGTTCTTGCCATCGCACATGACGATGAAGCTGGCTTCTTCGCCCGCCAAAAACTCTTCGATCACCACCCGCGCGCCGCCTTCGTTGTGGCTCACGCCCAGGGTGTTGTCCAGCAGCATGAAGTCGATAGCCTCGTGTGCCTCGGCCAGCGTTTGCGCCACCACCACACCTTTGCCTGCGGCCAGGCCATCGGCCTTGACCACGATGGGCGCACCCTTTTGCTCCACATAGGCGTGGGCCGCTGCGGGGTCGGTAAAGGTTTCAAATTCGGCCGTGGGAATCGCGTGGCGCTGCATAAAGGCCTTGGAAAACGCCTTGGAGCTCTCCAGTTGCGCGGCCGCCTTGGTGGCACCAAAAATGCGCATGCCGTGGCTGCGGAACTCGTCCACCACGCCGGCGGCCAGCGGGCCTTCGGGGCCGACCACGGTCAGCGAGATACCTTCGGTCTGCGCCCATTTGCGCAGCGCCTGCACATCGGTAATGTTGATATTAATGAGCTGGTCGTCCAGGGCCGTGCCGCCGTTGCCGGGGGCCACATAAACCTGGCTCACGCGGGCACAGGTATTGAGCTTCCAGGCGAGTGCATGTTCGCGGCCGCCGCCGCCAATGACTAAGACTTTCATAGGCCAGCGTTGTGAAAGACTTCTTGGACATCGTCCAGGTCTTCGAGCACATCCAGTAGTTTTTGCATTTTTTCGGCATCCTCGCCCGTGAGGTCGATAGTGTTGTCGGCGCGCATGGTGACTTCGGCCAGGTCGGATTGGAAACCGGCCTTTTCCAGCGCCAGCTTGACGGTTTCAAAGTCGGTGTAAGCGGTCAGCACCTCGATGGCACCGTCCTCGTCGGTAATCACGTCTTCGGCCCCGGCTTCCAGGGCCACTTCCATGAGTTTGTCTTCGTCGGTGCCCGGGGCAAAAATGATCTGCCCGCAGTGCTTGAACTGGAACGCCACCGAGCCTTCGGTGCCCATGTTGCCGCCGTATTTGCTGAAGGCGTGGCGCACTTCGGCCACGGTACGCACGCGGTTGTCGGTCATGGTATCCACGATGATGGCCGCACCGCCGATGCCGTAGCCTTCGTAGCGGATTTCTTCATACGACACGCCTTCGAGCGTGCCGGTGGCTTTTTCGATGTTGCGCTTGACCGTATCGGCGGCCAGATTGGCGGCCTTGGCCTTTTCCACGGCCAGGCGCAGGCGCGGGTTGATGCTCAGGTCGCCACCGCCCAGGCGTGCCGCCACCATGATCTCGCGGATCACGCGGGTCCAGATCTTGCCCCGCTTCTCGTCCTGGCGACCCTTGCGGTGCTGAATATTCGCCCATTTACTGTGACCAGCCACAAAAATTCCTTGTCAATTGATTTAATCTACAGCCAGATTTTACTTACCCAGGACGTACGCAAGTTCCCCCTGTAAGCCCGAAGGGCGGCACAGGGGCGCTGCGTAAGTCCTATCACATACACGTCAGGACTTTTGCCATGGCCGAACCCATCTTAATTGCCAAAAACGCCACAACCCTTTGCGAATTGCTGCCTGCGTTGGCGAACCGCCACGGCCTGATCACCGGCGCTACCGGCACCGGCAAAACCGTCACCTTGCAAACCCTGGCAGAGAATTTCTCCAAAATCGGTGTACCGGTGTTCATGGCCGATGTCAAAGGCGACCTGACCGGCATCAGCCAGGCAGGCCGTATCGGCGACAAGCTGGCCGGCATCCTGAAAGAGCGCGGCATTGACCAGCCCGAATCTTTGGCCTGCCCCGCCACCCTGTGGGATGTATTTGGCGAGCAAGGCCATCCGGTGCGCGCCACCGTGTCCGACATGGGCCCGCTGCTGCTGGGCCGCATGCTGAACCTGAACGACACCCAGGGCGGCGTACTCAACATGGTGTTCAAGATCGCCGACGACCACGGCCTGCTGCTGCTGGACCTGAAAGACTTGCGCGCCATGCTGCAGTACGTGGGCGATAACAGCAGCGAGTTCACCACCCAATACGGCAATGTGTCCGCCGCCAGTGTGGGTGCCATCCAGCGCGGCCTGCTGCAAATCGAATCCCAGGGCGGTGACCAATTCTTTGGCGAGCCCATGCTCAACATCAGCGACTTCATGCAAACGGTAGATGGTAAAGGGGTGGTCAACATCCTCACCGCCGACAAGCTGATGAACTCCCCGCGCCTGTACGCCACGTTTTTGCTGTGGATGCTGTCCGAGCTGTTCGAACAGCTCCCCGAGATCGGCGACCCCGAGCAGCCCAAGCTGGTGTTCTTCTTCGACGAAGCGCATCTGCTGTTCAACGAAGCACCCAAGGCGCTGGTGGAGCGCATCGAACTGGTGGTGCGTCTGGTGCGCTCCAAGGGCGTAGGCGTGTACTTTGTGACGCAAAACCCGCTGGACATCCCCGATACCGTGCTAGCCCAGCTGGGCAACCGGGTGCAGCACGCGCTGCGCGCCTTCACCCCGCGCGACCAGAAAGCCGTCAAGGCCACGGCGCAAACCATGCGCCAAAAGCCCGGGCTGGACATCGAAGCCGCCATCACCGAGCTGGCCGTGGGCGAGGCCCTGGTGAGCCTGCTGGATGCCAAGGGCCGCCCCAGCATCACCGAGCGCGTGTTTGTGCTGCCACCGGGCAGCCAGCTCGGCCCCATCACGCCAGAACAACGCCAGTCGCTGATCGCCAATTCGCTGGTGGCAGGCGTGTACGAAAAGCTGGTAGACCGCGAATCGGCCTACGAGAAGCTCAAGGGCCGCACCGAAACCACCGCCGCCAACGCCTCGGCCCCTGCCCAGCCGCCCAGCCTGCCCGGCATGGCCCCACCCGCTGCAGAGAGCAGCGCGCTGGGTGGTGTGATAGGCGGCTTGAACGACATTCTGTTCGGCACCACCGGCCCGCGCGGCGGCAAGCACGATGGCCTGGCCCAGACCATGATGAAGTCTGCGGTACGCACCATGGGCACCAAGGTCGGGCAAGAGATCTTGCGCGGTGTGCTGGGTGGCATCTTCGGCGGCAAACGCTAAAAGCAGGGGCTTTCAGCCCCGCCCCGCTCCCGTTACTTCTTCACAAACGTGCGGATCGCCTCTTTGCCGACGGCCGAGTCATCGGTAAAAAAGCCGTCGATCCCCGCCTGCAAAAAGGTCTGGATCTCGGTGACGCTGTCGCCGCGCACCGTGGGGTCGGAAGTCGGGGCCTTCTTCAGGTTGGTAGGCAAAAAGTTGTTTTCAGGCCGCAAGGTGTAGATGTGCACCGCCAGACCCGCCGCCTTGGCGTTGGCCACCAGCGCCGTGGGCGTGCCCAGGTTGCCGCTGACCAGCGGAATCACCATGTCCTTGCTCGGGCCGATGGCGTTGGCGTAGGTGGCCACCTCCTTCAGCCCGGCGGGGGTGATCACGTCCGCATAGCTGCGGGTTTCGCTGGCACCGGCCGCTACAAAGTCGTACGGGCGGCCGCTGGACGACAGCAGCTGCACGATGCGCGCGGTGGTCATGCCGCGTATCTCTTTCAGGTTGGCCACCTCGAACGACTGGATGAACACCGGCGCCGCTTTCGAGTTCCAGCCATTCGCCGCCAGCGTATCCACCAGGCGCTTTTCCAGCGGCAAACCGATCGATTTGAAATAGGTGGGGTGCTTGGTTTCGGGGTAGATACCAATCGTGCGGCCTTTTTCTGCCGATTTGGACTTGGCCAGGTCAATCACCTCCTGGAAGGTGGGAATCTGGAACTGGCCGTTGTAGGCCACGTTGGCCGGGCGGATGGCCGGGATGCGCTCGCGGGCGCGCAGGGTCTTCAGTTCGGCCAGGGTCAGGTCTTCGGTAAACCAGCCGGTGATGGCAGTACCGTCTATGGTTTTGGTCGCTTTGCGCGATGCGAACTCGGGGCGGTCCACGATGTCGGTGGTGGCCTCGCGCACGCTGCCGTCGGCGTTCAGGATGGCAATCGCGTTCTCGTGGCGGGCCACCAGCACGCCGTCCTTGGTACTGACCAGATCGGGTTCGATGATGTTGGCACCGTCCTCGATCGCCTGGGTGTACGAGGCAATGGTGTGCTCCGGGCGCAGCGCGGGCGCACCGCGGTGGCCGATCAGCGTTGGCACCGGTGGCCAGATGGCGGGCGCGTCATCGCCGCCACCGCAGGCCGTCAAGGCCATGCCCGAGACAAGACCGGCTACAGCAAGCTGGAAATAGGTTTTATTTTTCAAGGTGGCCTTTTTTCGCCCGTGCGTGGGCTGTGCGCTGCGGGACATCCGCTGCATCTTTACAAACCAGGACTTACGCAAGTTCCCCCTGCAAGCCCGAAGGGCGGTACAGGGGCGCCGCGTAAGTCCTACAAATGTAGGGTGGGTGGATGAAGGATTTTTGACACGCGCCCCGCAAGAGCCAGTTTGCTAGCGGTTCGGCATGCAAAATGCATAGCGTGCACCAAAATTGTTACGCGATCTGATACGCCATTTGAGGACTTCTTTATGCCCGCTGACACCGCCACCGGCTCCATGGCTCCCGCGCAAACCAGCCACATCCGCCTCACCTCGCACGCCAGCGGCTACGGCGCGCTGCCGATCCGCTGGGCGGCCGCCACCGCCGCCGAACGCGGCCCGGTGGTCGGCACCACCACCAAGCGCAGCCACCGCAACGTCATCGGCACCCATAGCGGCAGTTACAGCATTTACCGCGCGCTTGCAGTGGCCTCGGGTGGCCTGTCGCCGCAGCACAAGGCCGACCTGACCAACACCATGCCCACCGATGTCATCGGCCCCTACCCGCAGTGGAGCGAGCCGGGCCGCATCGTGGCCATGGACCCCTGGGGTGCCACGGTGGCCGATGTGTTTTCGGCAGAGCTGGCAGCAGGCTACGACATCCGCCCCACCATCGCCGTCACCCAGGCCCATGTGATCCTGCCCGAGGTGATCGAGGCGCTGCAGTCCGGCCGCCTGAAGGCCGACGGTAAATTTCTCACTGCCGGTGGCGCGGCCATGGTCACCAAGGTGGCGGTGGAGCCCGTGTGGTACCTGCCCGAAGTCGCCAAGCGCTTTGGCTGCACCGAGGCCGAGCTGCGCCGCGTGCTGTTCGAGGAAACCGGCGGCATGTACCCCGAACTGGTCACCCGCAGCGACCTGGAGGTGTTTTTGCCGCCCATCGGCGGACTCACCGCCTACATCTTCGGCAACCCGCGCGACCTGGCGAATCCCGAGGTGGAGCTCACGGCCCGCGTGCACGACGAGTGCAACGGCTCGGACGTGTTCGGCTCCGACATCTGCACCTGCCGCCCCTACCTCACGCATGCCATCGAGGAATGCATCCAGGGCGCGCAGCGCGGCGGTGTGGGCTTGGTGAGCTACTTCCGCAAGGAAGGCCGTGCCCTGGGCGAAGTCACCAAATTCCTGGTCTACAACGCCCGCAAGCGCCAGGTCGGTGGCGACACCGCCGACCAGTATTTCAACCGCACCGAATGCGTAGCCGGGGTGCAGGACATGCGCTTCCAGGAACTCATGCCCGACGTGCTGAACTGGCTGGGCATCCGCAAAATCCACCGCCTGGTGTCGATGAGCAACATGAAATATGACGCCATCACCCGCGCCGGTATCGAGGTGGTGCAGCGGGTGAATATCCCCGAGCACATGATCCCCGCCGATGCCCAGGTGGAAATGGACGCGAAAATGGCTGCCGGCTACTTCACCCCCGGTGCCGTGCCGGATGCTGAAGAACTCAAAAAGGCCAAGGGCCGTGGATTGACTGAATGACTACAACTTTAATAGCTGCTCACGCTGATGCAGTAAGCGCTGGAGCCCTGTTACGCTCTACAAAAACCATACGCGCGCGGGCCCAGGGGCTGTTGGCACGCGCCCGTGCGGGCCAGTCGGACTACTTCACCGTGGTGGATGCTGCGCTGGCCCCCACCGCGCAGCTGGTGGCCGAGGTCACCCGCAAAAACTACCCCAGCCTGGAGATCCCGTACCACAGCCGCTGGCGGCATTTTGAGGCGGGCGGGGTCAACCGTACCGACCAGATGACCGAAGAGCTCGGCAAGGTGTCGGTGGCCAAACGGGCCCGGGCGCAGATCGATCTGGCCATCGTCAGCGTGCTGCTGGACGCGGGCGCAGGCCCCGACTGGAGCTACACCGACCCGCGCACGGGGCAGAAGCTCAGCCGCTCCGAAGGCCTGGGCGTGGCCAGCTTCAACGCATTTACCAAGGGCCTGTTTTCCAGCAAACCCACCCAGCCCTGCCAGGCCGACGCACTGGGCTTGCAGTCCCTGACCTCTCGCCAGTTGGGCGATGCGTTCCAGGTCGGCGTGGAAAACCCGCTGGTCGGGCTGGAAGGCCGGGCCGCCCTGCTGCGCCGCCTGGGCGAGGTCATTGCAAGCCAGCCCGAAGTGTTTGGCGGTGCGGGCGGCCTGTGCCGTCCGGGCCGCTTGTTCGACCACCTGGTGCCCACCGACACCGACGCGCCCACCGTGGCGGCGCATGACGTTCTTGGTGCGCTTTTAACCACGCTGTCGCCCATCTGGCCTGCGCAGAATGCTATTAAAACGGATGATGGCGGCGAAATTGCACTGGGCGACTGCTGGCGGCACAGCGCTGTGCCCGGCGAAGGTGCCAGCGCAGGCTGGATGCCCTTCCACAAGCTGTCCCAGTGGCTCACCTATTCGCTGCTGGAGCCGCTGGAATGGGCCGATGTGACCGTGACCGGGCTGGATGCACTGACGGGCCTGCCCGAGTACCGCAACGGCGGCCTGCTGCTGGACGGCGGCGTGCTGGTATTGAAAGACCCGGCCCTGGCCACCCAGGTGCACACGGCGGGCGATGAATGTATCGTCGAATGGCGTGCCTTGACAGTCGCCCTGCTGGACGAACTGTCACCGCTGGTGCGCACCGAGTTGGGCCTCACTGCCGCACAAATGCCCCTGGCCTGCGTGCTGGAGGGCGGCACCTGGGCGGCTGGCCGCGTGCTGGCTAAAGCGCGGCGGGGCGGAACACCTCCCCTGAATATCGCCAGCGATGGCACCGTTTTCTAACCCATTGAAGAAGCACACCATGAGCAACGTCCACCTGATCAACCACCCGCTGGTGCAACACAAGCTGACGCTGATGCGCCGCAAGGATGCCAGCACCAACACCTTCCGCCGCCTGCTCAACGAGCTGAGCTCGCTGATGGCCTACGAGGTCACGCGCGACATGGCGATGCAGGATGTCGAGATCGAAACCCCGCTGGAGACCATGACCGCCAAGGTGATTGACGGCAAGAAGCTGGTGTTTGTGTCCATCCTGCGCGCGGGCAACGGCATTCTGGAGGGCATGCTCAGCGTGGTGCCGGGCGCGCGCGTGGGCCATGTAGGTCTGTACCGCGACCCCAAGACGCTGACGGCGGTGGAGTACTACTTCAAGATGCCCAAGGACATGGAAGAACGCGATGTGGTCATCGTCGACCCCATGCTGGCCACCGGCAACTCGGCCATTGCGGCGGTGGAGCGGCTCAAGGAGCTCAACCCCAAATCGATCAAATTTGTCTGCCTGCTAACCTGCCCCGAAGGCGTGGCCGCGCTGCAGGCTGCGCATCCCGATGTGGCAATTTATACCGCCGCCATCGACCGCCAGCTCAACAGCCACGGCTACATCGTGCCCGGCCTGGGCGATGCGGGTGACCGTATTTTCGGCACCCAGTAACCAAAGAGAATAAGCGCTGAGATTTAGACGATGACGGTCAGGTCGGTCGAGTTCACCAGGCTGGAGCCAGCACGGGGCCACTCGACCAGCACGCCCTTGTCGGTCTGGGCCAGCACGTAGCCGTCGGTACGCTCGATGCTGCCACGGCGCACCAGATTCACGCGCTCGCCGGGGGCGAACTGGATCTGGGCAACGGCGAACAGGGATTTGATGAAATACAGAACTTGCATGGTGAAACTCCAAAAAGGGCTCAGGCGTTGGCCTGGGTTTAAAAAAAGGGGGTAGCTGGTACCACGTTGCTAAGGTCACGACACTCTCTCGCCAGGAACACCGCAGAACTGGCTTCGCCAGGCTGCTGGTGTTGCCCCCTGCAAGGGGGTTGGAGAAAGAAGCGAAGCTCTGAAGCCTGGGGGTGTGCCTAGCCTATTGCGATTGCAGCCACTGGCGTTCGCGGGACTCAAGGTCGGCAAACGACTGGGCTTTGCCGAGGTAGCTGTCGACATCGCGCTGGTCTTGCTGGTCCAGGTGGCGGCCCACTGCGTGGGCGGCATTGCGTGCGGAGAACCAAAATAAATAAAGAAGATGCATGGCCAAAGTGTCCGGGGGATAAAACGGTGCCTGTGTTTTCAGGGTTAACCCTAGTATCGCACAAGGCCGGTGCGCGCGTGCACGGAAAAATGCACATTAGCTATTCTTGTTTGGTATAAGGCACAGTTTTGCCTCAATTTGGTGCATTGCTTCAGCGCCTTGCCAAACCCGCGTGGCCTGTGCAGATTTATAAGAAATAAGCCTCCAGCGCTTATTCCATTGGCATGAGAAGCTACTTATTTAGTAGCAAATCACCACAGCTGCTCCAGCCGCCCTTCCACCAAGCGCAGGCCACGGGTGGCCATGGCCTGGGCTTCGGCTTCGTCGTGGGTGACCAACACAGTGGCCATACCGGCGTCGAAGATGCGATGGCGGAATTCGGCCTGCAGGTCGCGGCGCAGTGCGGCATCCAGGGCAGAAAAAGGTTCGTCCAACAGCAGCGCACGGGGTGCGGTAATGAGCGCCCGCGCCAGGGCCACGCGCTGCTGTTCGCCACCCGACAGCGTCCAGACCCGGTGCCGTGCATGGTTGGCCAGGCCGAAGCGCTCCAGCAGGGCTTCGGCACGTTGCCGGGCCTGGGCCTTGGGCACACTTTGCTCCACCAGGCCAAAGGCCACGTTGTCGCGCACGTCCAGGTGCGGAAACAGCGCAAAGTCCTGGAACATCAGCGCAAAACCGCGCCGCTCGGGCGGCTGGCGGCTGATGTCCTCGCTGTCAAACCACACGCTGCCCGCCTCGGCGGCTTCCAGCCCGGCGGCGATTTTCAGCAAGGTGCTTTTGCCGCTGCCCGAGGGGCCGAGCAAGGCCACTATTTCGCCCTCGGCCACTTGCAGGCTGAGCTGGTCGGCCAGCAAGCGCGGGCCGTAGTGTTTGGTGATTTGGCGCAGTTCAAGCATGGGGAGATTCTGTCCGGCGTGGGCCTTCGATCAACGCAAACGCGGCCAGGGCCAGGGCCATCAGCACGCAGGCCAGCACCAGCGCCGCGTCTCCATTGGCGGCCCCGGGACGGCCCAGGCGCTGGTAGATCAGCGTGGTCAGCGTGGCCCATTCGGGGCGGGATAAAAACAGGGTCACGGCGAATTCGCCCAGGGCGGTAGCCGCCGCAAACGCCATGCCCCGGCGCAGCGCAGGGGCCACCATGGGCAGGGTCACGCGCCAGAACACGCGCCAGGGGCTGGCACCCAGGCTGCGGGCGGCCTGGGGCAGGTGTTCGGGCACGCTGTCCAGCGCCGAGGCCAGCGACTTGGCGACAAACGGGTAGGCCAGCACCGCGTAGGCGCACAGCAGCAGCGGCAGGCTGGCGGTCCACTGCGGGTACAGCAGCAGCAGGCCAAACGCCACGGTGATGGGCGACACCACAAACGGCAAGAACGCGGCGGCACGCATCGCCACCGAGCTTTGCGCGGCCAGCGCGTGCAGCACGCCCAGCACGGTGGCCAGCAACAGCGCGGTGGCAGAAAAGCGCAAGGTGTTCCACAACGCGGCCAGGGTTTCTTCGTCGGCCACCAGCGCCCAGGTATCCCAGCCCGCATGGGCGGCCCGCCAGACAATCGCTACCAACGGCGCAGCACAGAAGAAAGCCAGCACGCCCAGTGCTGCCGCCACACCCAGGCAGTGTGCCGGGCGGCTGGGGCGCTGGCGGGCGATGGGCTGCACGCGGGTGGGCGTAGCCAGGCGTTTTTCAATCAAGGCATACGCCCAGGCCACCGCACCGGTCAGCAGCAGCATCCACAGCGCCAGCAGGCTGGCCGGGGCCAGTTGCAGCTCGTGGGCCACCAGGGTGTAGATCTCCACCTCCACCGTGGCGTAGCGCTGGCCGCCCAGCACCAAAGCCAGGCCGAACCCGGCAAAGCAGTACAAAAACACCAGGCACAGGCTGGATGCCAGCCAGGGCAGGATGGCAGGCCATTCCACCCGCCAGAACGCCCGCCACGGCGTGGCACCCAGGGTGCGTGCAGCGGCGACGCGCGGTGCGCTGACGTGCTCCAGCGCATCGACCCCGGCGCGCACCACCACGCAGAGGTTGAAGAATAGATTGCCGTACAGCAGCAGCCAGGGTGTGTCCTGCAGGTTCACGTCCAACCAGCCGCTGAACACCCCGCGCGGCCCCCACAGCGCCAGCACGCCCAGCGCAGCCACCAGGGTAGGCACCACAAACGGCAGCATCAGCAGGCGCAGCACCAGGCTGCGGCCTGCAAACTCCCAGCGCGCCAGCACCCAGGCGACGGGCAGGCCCAGCAGCAGCGCGGCCATACACGTCGCCCCTGCCTGCAGCACCGACCACAGCACGCGCCAGCGCAGATACGGGTCGGTCCACAGCGCCCAGGGGGAGCTCGGGGCCTGCGTGGCCAGATCGCCCCACCAGCCCTCGCCCGCCAGCCGCAGCACCGGGGCCACCAGCAGCACGGCCAGGGCCAGCAAGGGCACCAGGGCCAGCAGCCAACGGCGAGATGGCATTTACTTCAAGACGACCTGCGTCCAGCGCGCCACCCAGCCCGTGCCCTTGTCGGCAATCGTCTCGGCGGGCAGGCTGTCAAAGGCGGAGGGCTCCACGGCGTGCTTCATCACCTCGGCCAGGGGGGTGTGGGCTTCGACGGGGTACATCCACATGCTGGTTTGCAAGGCCTCTTGCACCCCGCCGGAGCGCAGGAAACGGATGAACTTGCCCGCGGCCTCGCGCTGGCCGCCACCGGCCACCAGGGCTACGCCCTCGACCTGGCGGAACACGCCGCCCTTGAGGAACAGGTTGCCGGTGGGCGATTCGCTGATTTTTTCCTTGCTGTAGAACACCTCGGCCGCCGGGCTGCTGGCGTAGCTGACCACCAGCGGGCGGGTGCCGCCGTTGCGGCTGAACTCGGTGTAGTAGGCCTCCGTCCAACCCTTGACGGCCTTCACGCCGTTGCCACGCATGCGGGCCCACCAGTCAAACGCCTTTTCTTCGCCCATGCCCGCGATGGTGGCCAGCAGGAAAGCGTAGCCAGGGCTGGACGTAGCCGGGTTGGGGACGACCAGCAGGTTGCGGTAGGCGGGCTGGGCCAGGTCTTCCAGGCTCTTGGGCAGGGGCAGGCCGCTCTTGGCGAAGGCGGCCTTGTCGAAGTTGAGGTTGACGAAGCCGTAGTCCACCGGCACCACGTTCGTGCCCACTTGGGCGATAGCCGAGCCCTGGGTGTAGGCCACCGGCTCCAGCACCTTGTTGGCCTGGGCCTTGGCGACGGAGGCGTTGTCCAGGCCAAACACCACGTCGGCGATGGGCTGGGCACGGGTGAGGATGAGCTTGTTGAGCATTTCGCCCGCATCACCCGCCTTGATGATGCTGAGCTTGACACCGGACTCGGCCTCGAACTGGGCCAGCAGCGGCTTGGGCAGCGAGAACGAGCTGTGCACCAGCACGCGCAGCGGGGTATCTTGGGCCAAGGCCGGGAGGGAAACGAGTGCGGCCAGCGCAGTGGCAGCCAAGGTGAAACTACGGCGGTGCAGCATGTGTGCCTTTCGATGCGCCAGCGGCGAGCGCATTGAAAGGGCACCTGATTTGACCCCATCACGCTCCCTACGCTGGCATGACCCAGATCAGGTATGGGGTATCTCTCAGTCCGCTAACTCGTAGCAGACACCCCCGGTGAAAAACCGGATTGTAGTGGTTGTCCACCGGCTCCAAGTTCTCCCTGACAACACTGGATAAGCTTGTGGATAACCCTGCCAAGCACTTGTATAGGGCGGTTAAGTGTTTGATTTATAACAACAAAGCTTACGTCGCTTAAAAATTAAGCACTATGCGCCAGAGGCCTTGCCGGACATGCGGCCCTTCAAGGCGCCCAACACGACCAACGCTGCCGGGATCAAAATCATGGCCCAGATGATTTTGTCCAGGTGCTGCTTGACCCACGGGAAGTTGCCAAAGAAGTAACCGATGGTGACGATGCCCACCACCCACAGCACGCCGCCCAGCACATCAAAAAACGTGAACTTGGCGCGACCCATCAGGGCCACCCCGGCTACAAACGGCGCAAAGGTGCGCACAAACGGCATGAAACGCGCGGCCACCAGGGTCACGCCGCCGTAGCGTTCGTAAAACGCATGGGCCTGGTTGAAAGCCTTTTTGTTGAAGAATTTCGAGTCTTCCCACTGGAACACCTTAGGGCCAAAGAAGCGGCCAAGCGCGTAGTTGCTCTGGTTGCCCAGGATGGCGGCCGCCAACAGCAGTCCCACGGCGATGGGGTAGGACATCAGCCCCACGCCACACATGGCACCTACCACGAACAGCAGCGAATCGCCGGGCAGAAACGGCATGACCACCACGCCGGTCTCCACAAAGATGATCAAAAACAGCAGCGCATAGACCCAGGGGCCGTAGCTGACCACAAAGGCCTCCAGGTGCTTGTCAATGTGCAGAATGAAGTCGAGAAGTTGCATGAGAATGTCCATGGAGCGCGATTATCGTGGGTGGCTGCTGCCATCATGTGACATTGCCCCCACAGGATTGATGCCTGTGCGCCCCACCTACCCGAGTTGAAACATGAGCCTCCTCTGCCCCGCCTGCAAAACCGAGAACGCCAGCGACGCGACGGTGTGCACCCACTGCGCCGCCGTCTTACACCCGCCTGCCCTCCAGCCCGCCTCGCAGCGCATGTCTTTGCTGGAGCAGGCGATGGCCAAACCCGGTGCCTTGCCTGTCGCCAAACCGGTGGCTTCGCCTGTACCGCCCCCGCCTCCCCCACCTGCTGCGCCGGTGACCGCCCCGGTCACGGCACCTGCTCCCATGGCCGCGCCATCGCCGCCGCCCGCGCCTGCACCTGCGCCCAAACCGGCCCCTGCCCACTCGGGTTTCAGCATGCCGCCCCTGCCCCCGCAGCCCCGGCCACGCCGCCGCAGCCGCGCGCCCTGGGTGCTGGCTATCGTGATGATGCTGGCACTGATGGGCGCACTGGGCTTTGAAGCCTTGCAAGCCAACGGCGTATCCCTCTCGTCCCTGCTGTCCTCCCTGCGCTCCCCATCTCCATGACCGCCTTTACTGCCATGACGCACCACACCCACCTGCTCATCATCGACCCGCAAAACGACTTTTGCGATCTGCCGGGCGCTGCCCTGCCCGTGGCCGGTGCCGACGCCGACATGCAGCGCCTGGCGGCCTTCATCCGCACCTTTAGTCCGGCGCTGACCGACATCACCCTCACGCTGGACTCGCACCACCGCATCGACATTGCCCATCCCACCTTCTGGCAGCAGGCCGATGGCAGCGCGGTGGCACCGTTCACCACCATCACCGCCGCCGCCGTGCACGCAGGCCAATTTCTGCCGCGCCAGCCCGCGGCGCTGGGCCGCAGCCTGGCCTACCTGGACGCACTGGAAGCCCGGGGGCGCTACCTGCTGATGGTCTGGCCGGTGCACTGCGAGATCGGCACCTGGGGCCACAACGTGCACGCCGATGTGCGCGCCGCCTACAACGCCTGGGAAGACCAGCAGGGCCGTAACGCCACCAAGCTCACCAAGGGCAGCAACCCGTGGACCGAGCACTACAGCGCCGTGATGGCCGAGGTGCCCGACGCCCACGACGAAGCCACCGGCCTGAACCACGCACTGATGGCCGCCATGGACCAGGCCGACGTGCTGCTGATCGCGGGCGAGGCCAGCAGCCACTGCGTGCGCGCCACCACCGAGCACATCATGGAGCACCTGGCCCGCCAGAAGCCCCAGCGCATCGTGCTGCTGACCGACTGCATGAGCCCCGTGGCCGGTTTCCAGGCCCAACACGACGCGTTTTTACAGAGCATGCAGGCCCAGGGGGTCGAGCTGACCACCAGCACGCAGGTCCAGCTATAGACTCTTGCTCTCTTTACGATAGCTGCTTACGCTCATGGAATAAGCGCTAGCGGCGTAAAAAGCATGTAATCCTAACGCGGTGCACGCACAGGTAGCACCCAGCCCGGACGGGCAAAGTGGCAGGTGTAGCCGTTGGGGCGGTGGACCAGGTAGTCCTGGTGCTCGGGCTCGGCATCCCAGAACGTGGGCGCGGGCAGCACTTCGGTGACCACCTTGCCGGGCCACAGGCCGGAGGCATTTACGTCCTGGATGGTGTCCAGGGCCACGGCTTTTTGCGCCTCGCTGGTAAAGAAAATGGCCGAACGGTAGCTGGTGCCCACGTCGTTGCCCTGGCGGTTCACCGTGCTGGGGTCGTGGATCTGGAAGAAGAATTCCAGGATCGCGCGGTAGCTGGTGACCGCGTTGTCGAAGCCAATGCTCACGCCCTCGGCATGGCCGGGGTGGTTGCGGTAGTTGGGGTGGTCGTTGGTGCCCCCCACATAGCCCACGCGGGTGGACACCACCCCGGGCAGCTTGCGGATCAGGTCCTGCATGCCCCAAAAACAGCCGCCCGCCAGTACCGCAGTTTCTATCGCCATGGTGTTGTCCTATGTGGTTTGAGATGGAACCCCTAGGTGGTGGCAACCAGCCCGGTTTCAAGAATTCAGCATCTTTTACGCTTCTGGCGCTTATGCCATGAGCGTGAGCAGCTATGAAATATATAGTTAACCCCTTGCTAGCCATCCTCGCCATCACCTTCCCCTTCTTTGCCCTGGTCCTGGCCGGGTACGTGGCGGCGCGCCGCCGCATGCTGCCGCTGGAGGCGATACCGGGTATGAACGGCTTTGTACTCTTCTTCGCCCTGCCCTGCATGCTGTACCGGTTTGGTGCCAGCACGCCGCTGGCGCAGTTGCTGGACGGCAGCGCATTTTTCACCTACTTGCTGTGCGGCCTGGCCATCGTGGCGGGCACGGTGGTGTTCAGCCGCAATGCGCGCATCGGCTGGAACGACGCGGCCTTTGGCGCGCTGGTCGCTGCCTTTCCCAACACCGGTTTCATGGGTGTGCCGCTGCTGGTGGCATTGCTGGGCGGGCAGGCCGCAGGCCCGGCGATTGTGGCCATCGTGGTGGACATGGTGGTGACCACCTCGCTGTGCATTGCACTGTCGCAGCTGGACCATGCGGGCACCCACGGCATGGGCCATGCGGCGCGCCAGGCCTTGCGCGGCGTACTGCGCAACCCCATGCCCTGGGCGATCTTGCTGGGCGGCCTGGCCTCGGCCACCGGCTTCAAGCTGCCCGGCCCGGTGCAGCAGACGCTGGGGCTGCTGGCCGACGCGGCCTCGCCGGTGGCGCTGTTCACCATCGGCGCGGTGCTGGCGCGTTCGCACATCCTGGCCGCGCAGGGCCATGCGCCGCCACTGCTGCGCGACTACCTGCCGGTGGCGGGCATCAAATTGTTTGTGCACCCCCTGCTGGTGTGGGGCGTGGGTACGGCGGCGATGCGCTGCGGTGTGCCGCTGGCGCCGTTTACCTTGCACGTGCTGGTGCTGGTGGCGGCCCTGCCCAGCGCCAGCAATGTGACCCTGCTGGCCGAGCGCTTTGGGGCCGACAACGGGCGCATTGCCCGCATCATCCTGGTGACCACGGCAGCGGCGTTTCTGACCTTCTCCGCCGCCGTGCAGATGCTGGTCTAGTCGGCCTTGATGTTGGCCACCTTGATCACCTTGCCGTACTTGGCAAACTCGGTCTGGGTAAACGTTCCCAGGTCCTGCGCGGAGCCATAGGCGGGCTTCACGGCCAGGGCCTTGAGCTTGCTGTCCACCTCGGGCATCGCCATCACCTTGCCCAGGTCGGCACTCAGGCGGGCCACGATATCGGCCGGGGTTTTGGCAGGCACGTACAGCGCATACCAGCCCTGCACCTCGAAGTTGGGGTAGCCCGCTTCGGCAAAGGTCGGCACATTGGGCAACTCGGGCAAACGGGTGGGCGACGAGACGGCGATGGCGCGGACCTTGTCGGCCTTGATCATGGTCATGGCACCCGTGGTGGTGTCAAAAATCACCGACAAACGCCCGCCGATCAAATCCATGGTGTGGGCGTTGCCACCCTTGTAGGGCACGTGCGTCATGCTGACCCCCGCCGCCTGGGTGAACAGCTCGCCCGCCAGGTGCAGCGGCGAGCCATTGCCGGCCGAGCCGTACATCACGTCGCCGGGGTGCTTCTTGGCCTCGTCCACCAGCGACTTCAGGCTGGTGTAGGGCGACTCCTTGTTCACGGTGGCGACGATGGGGGCCACGCCGATCAGGCCGATGGGGGCGAAATCTTTCAACGCGTCGTAGCCAGGGTTGGCGATCAGGTGCGGGCTGACGGCGTTGCTGGCCAGTGAGCCCAGCAGGATGGTGTAGCCGTCGGGCGCGGCCTTGGATGCCAGCGCCGCGCCGATGGTGGTGCCCGCGCCGGGGCGGTTGTCCACCACCACCGGCTGGCCCAGGGTTTCTGACAGCTTCTGGCCCACCAGGCGGCCCACGGCATCGTTGGCACCGCCTGCGGGGTAAGGCACGATCAAGGTGACGGGCTTGCTGGGATAGGCCTGGGCCTGCGCCAGAGTGGGCAGGCAGGCGGCAGCGGCCAGGGCCACGGCGGTGAGCACGTTGCGGCGGGAAGGGATGGTGGTTGCGAACATGGGCGTTGTCTCCGGTATGTTGGTTTGTGGTCTGTTGCAAACGGCCATCTTGCAACATGTTTCAAATTCTTTCACAATCTACCAAATACAATCAAGATAAATTTCCAACATTCCCGCATTCATTGGTGAATACCCTAGCAAAATCTACCATGACCAGCCCCCAAGCACTCGCCATCGTCACCCTGCTGCCCAGCCAGCGGCGCGACCGCATCGTTGATTTCCTGCGCCGCCACGGTGCAGTGACCCTGCAGCAACTGGCCCAGGCGATGGACGCGTCGGTGTCCACCCTGCGCCGCGACCTGGACGCGCTGGAGGCCGAGGGCGTGCTCGACCGCACCCACGGCGGCGCGCTGTTGCGCCAGCAGCACTACAGCACCTTCGAGCCCGACCCGGTGGCCGCCGCCGAACTGTCGCCGCGTGAAAAGCGCGCCATAGGCTACGCCGCCGCTGCCGAGCTGCAACCGGGCCAAAGCGTGATCTTCGACAGCGGCAGCACCGTTATCGAAGCCGCCCGCGCCGTGCTGGAGCGGCGCATCCCGCTGGTGGCCGTAACCAACGACCTGGCGATCGCCCAGTTGCTCGGCAGCAGCCCGCAGATCCGCGTGCACGTGCTGGGCGGCATGCTGCGCGCAGGCAGCAACACGCTGATGGGCGACGAGGTGCTCAGCGGTGCGCGCCACATCCGCGCCGACGTGCTGCTGATGGGCGCGCATGCCGTGACCGACGGCGTGCTGTCCGAGACCGACCCCGAAGTCGCCGCCGTCAAGCGCGCGCTGATGCAGGCGGCCCACACCAAGCGTCTGCTGGTGGACGCATCCAAGTTCCGCCCGCGCGCCTTCATGACCATTTGCACGCTGGCGGAATTCGACGCGGTGATCACCGACAGCGGCATCCTCCCCGCCACGCTGGACGCACTGATCCAAGCCGGGCTGCAGGTGACCCAGGTGTCGGTGGCATGAAGCTGTGGCGCATCCTGGCCGATGATTTGACCGGCGCGCTGGACTCCGCCGCCGCGTTCACTGGCGCGCAGGAGGTGCCGGTGTTTTTGCAAGCGCCAGATTCCCCAGCGCCCATCCAGGCCTGGGCCACCGGCAGCCGCGATGTGCCCGCCGCCGCCCTGCCCGGTGTGCTGCAAGCCTGCCTGCCGTGGTTCACTGCGCCAGACACACAAGCTTTCAAAAAGGTCGATAGCCTGCTGCGCGGCAATACGTTTGCCGAAGTCGCCTGGCTGCTGCGCCACGGCGGGTTTGACGGCGTGGTGTTTGCTCCGGCCTACCCGGCCCAAGGGCGGATGACGCAGGGCGGCCAGCACCGCGTGGGCAACGAGACCATCGACCTGCGGGCCGCATTTGCCGCCGTGGGCCTGGTTATACGCAGCGGTGACGCACCCGACGCACTTGGCGGTGTGCTGGTGCCCGATGTGCTGAACGATGCCGATCTGGACCGGCTGGCCCGCCACCCTGCCCCGCGCTGGCTGTGGTGCGGCAGCGCCGGGCTGGCCTGGGCGCTGGCGCGGCAGGGGCGGCACGCGCCCACACACATTGCACCACCTACACCCGGCATCACCCACACCATCACCGCCAGCCGCCACCCGGTGGTGCGGGGGCAAATCGGGGCCATTGATCTTTACGACCTGTCCCACCCCGAGCCCCTGCCCGCTGCTGCAGCCCAGGCCCTGCTACAGCAACGCGCCCAGGCCCTGGTGCACACCCTGCCCCGCCCCGACAACCTGGTGGTGGTGGGCGGCGACACCCTGCTGGCCCTGTGCCAGGCGGCGGGCGTGCACAGCCTGCAGGCCGGGGTCAGCCCGCGCAGCGGCTGGGGCCGGGCGAGCTTGCAAGGCGGGCCGTGGCACGGCGTGGCCTGCTATTCCCGTTCCGGCGCGTTTGGCGCGCCGGACGATTTATCCGCATTACTGGCCACTTTGACCGCAAAGGAAACTTCCCTATGAGCACCCCCATTCGCCTCGCCCTGACCATGGGCGACCCGGCGGGCATTGGCCCCGAGATCATCGTCAAGGCCGCCCACCAGATGCGCAACCTGGTGCAGCAGGGCCGCATCGAACTCACCGTGTTCGGCTGCGCGGCATCGCTGGCCCGCGCCACCCAACTTTTGGGTCTGGATGCCGCACCGCTGCACATGGTGGACGTGGGCCCGGTGGACGGCCCCATGCCGGTGGGCGAGGTGTCTGCCGCCGCCGGTAAATGGTCGTACCTGGCGGTAGAGCGCGCGGTGCAGATGACGCAGGCCGGCCAGATCGATGCCATCGTCACCGCACCGCTGTGCAAGGAGGCGCTGCACTTGGCGGGCTACCCGTTCGAAGGCCACACCGAGATGCTGGCGCACCTGACCGGCATGCGCGACGGCGTGATGATGCTGGCCCACGGCGGCATGCGCGTAAGCCACGTGTCCACCCACTGCCCCTTGTCCGAAGTACCCAAACGCCTGACCCCGGTGCGCCTGCGCCGCGTGCTGGACGTGACCCTGGACGCGCTGCGTGCCTTGGGGATCCCCCAGCCGCGCATCGCCGTGGCCGGGCTGAACCCGCACGCGGGTGAAGGCGGCATCCTGGGCAAGGAAGACGGCGAGATCATCGCCCCCATCGTGGCCGAATACGCCGCCGCAGGCCAGCTGGTGACCGGGCCGTGGGCGGGCGACACCGTGTTCATCAAGCTGCGCGCCGGCCAGTTCGACGCAGTGGTGGCCATGTTCCACGACCAGGGCCACATCCCGGTGAAGCTGCTGGGCTTTTCCATCGACCCCGCCACCGGCGCGTGGAACGCGGTGAGCGGCGTGAACATCACCCTGGGCCTGCCGATTCTGCGCACCTCGGTAGACCACGGCACGGCCTTCGACATCGCCGGCAAGGGCATCGCCAGCGCCGACAGCATGGTCGATGCCACCGAATACGCCATGACCCTGGTCGAGGGCTTGCGCAAAACCGCACAACCCAAACTGGAGACATGGGCATGAGCAACTTTCCCCCTTCCCTGCAATTCGCGGGCCGCAGCGTGCTGGTCACCGGCGGCGGCTCCGGCATTGGCGCAGCGGTGGCTCTGGCCTTTGGCGCACGGGGCGCGCAGGTGGCGGTGCACTATGCCCGCAACCAGGACGGGGCCGAGTCGGTGGCCGCGGCCATCCGCGCCGCCGGGGGCACGGCCATCACGCTGGGTGGCGACTTGCAAGACCGCGCCGTGGCCCAGCCGCTGATAGACCAAACCGTGGCCGCGTTCGGCGGGCTGGACGTGCTGGTCAACAACGCGGGCGACATGTTTGGCCGCCGCCCGCTGGAGCGGGCCACCGACGAAGATTACGACCGCGTGATGGGCCTGAACGTGCACGCCGCCTTCGCCATCTGCCGCGCTGCCGCACCCGTGATGCGTGCGGCGGGCCGGGGCAGCATGGTCAACACCACCTCCATTGCCGCCCGCACCGGCGGCGGTGACGGCGTGGGCCTGTACGGCGCGGCCAAGGCCTTTGTGAGCACCATGACCCGCGTGTTCGCCCGCGAAATGGCCCCGCATGGCGTACGCGTCAACGGCGTGGCCCCGGGCGTGATCCTCACCGACTTCCACACCCGCAACTCCAGCCCCGAGCAGCTGGAGGGCGCACGCAAATCCATCCCCATGGGCCGCACCGGCACCCCGGCCGACTGCGTGGGGGCCTACCTGTTCCTGGCGGACGAGACGCTGTCGGGCTACATCACCGGCCAGATCATCGAAGTCAACGGCGGGCAATTGATGCCCTGACCCACCTCCCCATAAAAAACGAGACAAGCATGCACACCCTCCCCCCCAACACCTTCAAACAAGCCCTGGCCTCGGGCCGCCCGCTCATCGGCCTGTGGTGCAACTTTGCCCACTTGGCCACGGTGGAATGCCTGGCGCACGCCGGATTCGACTGGCTGATGCTCGACATGGAGCACACCCAGAGCAACCTGGACACCATCAGCACCCAGCTGCTGGCCCTGCGCGGCAGCCCTAGCGCGGCGGTGGTGCGGGTGCCGTCGAACGACATGGCCTTCATCAAGCGCCTGCTGGACGCGGGCACCACCAACCTGATGGTGCCCAACATCCGCAGCGCCGCCGAGGCGGCAGAGGCCGTGTCGTACACCCGCTTCGCACCCCAGGGCCTGCGCGGCGTGGCGGGCAGCACGCGCGGCGGCGGCTACACCCGCTGCAGCGACTACATGGCCCGTGCCAACGACGAGATCGCGCTGATTTTGCAAATCGAATCCCGCGAGGCACTCGACGACCTGGAAGCCATCTGCCGCGTGCCCGGCGTGGACGCGGTCTTCATCGGCCCGTCCGACCTGGCGGCCAGCCTGGGCTACCGCGGCCAGAGCGGCCACCCGGTGGTGCAGGCCGCTATCAGCAAAGCGATTGCCATCGGCGTGGCTGCTGGCAAGCCGGTCGGCATCTTGACCGTGGACGGCAAGGGCGAGCCCTACCTGGCCCAGGGTGCCACCATGGTCGGCGTGGGCAGCGACATGCACCTGCTGATTGCCGCGGCAGATGCCTTGGCGGCGCGCTTCAAGGCCTGAATTTCAAGCCTTTTAGCCCTCTACCGCTTATTCCATCAGCGTGAGCAGCTCATAAAAATGTAGCAAGCCCGCCGCATGTTCACAGCGTGCGGCGCAGGGCCTCGAAGAACAGCGTGGACTGCAGCCGCTCGCTGGCCATCTGGCGGGCCACCTCTTCGGCCAACGCCTCATTGCTGGGGGCCAGCGGCCGGCCGGTGGACTGGGCCAGCACCTGGGCCTGGCAGGCGCGCTCCAGGTAATACAGATCGTCATAGGCATAGTCCATGCGGTCGCCACACACCACCAGGCCGTGGTTGCCCAGAAAGCCGATGTCGGCCGCCCCCATGGCGCGGGCAATGCGCTCGCCCTCGCGGTAGTCGAGCGCCAGGCCGTTGTATTCCGTATCAATGGCGGTGCGCCCATGGAAGCGCATGGCGTTTTGCGACAGCGTGGTGTCCAGCGCCCGGTCGGTGGTGAGCGTGAGCGCCGTGGCATAGGGCATGTGGGTATGCAACACGCAGGCCTTGGCGCACAGGCGGTGGATGGCGGCGTGGATGAACATGGCGGTGGATTCCACCTCGTGGCGGCCCACCAGCTTTGTGCCTTCGGCATCGATCATCACGATGTCGTCGGCCTGGATTTCGCTCCACAGCAGGCCACGCGGGTTCAGCAGAAAGCGCCCCGAGTGGTCGGGCAGCTCCTGGCTGAAATGGTTGCACACGCCCTCGCCCAGGCCGTAGTGGGCGGCGGCGCGCAGGGCCAGGGCCAGGTCGGCGCGCAGGCGGGTGACGGATTCGGAGGCGTAGTCTTCGGCGTGCATGGCGGTCCTTGGGGTGGATGGTGTGGGCGAGATTGTGATGGATTGCGCCGCTACACTGCAGGCATATCCGTACAAACCCGCATATCTACTGCGGCCCGCCCATGATTGTTCGTAACCGGCCCTCGGGTCTGCGCCTGTTCCTGCTGCTGCGGGGTTCGGTGCTGCCGCGCATCTTGCCCACCCTGCTGGTCAACACGCTGATTGCCACCGTGGTGACCTGGAGCCACGGCGACCTGTTTGCGCTGAAGATCACGCTCACCACCATCCCCTTCACCCTGATCGGCCTGCCGATTGCCATCTTTCTGGGTTTTCGCAACAACGCCGCCTACGACCGGTATTGGGAGGGCCGCAAGCTGTGGGGCGAGATCGTGCTGCGCAGCCGCAACCTGTCGCGCCAATGCCAGACCCTGGTGACCTACCCCGCGCCCGCCACGGCGCACGACGGCCTGGCCGACACCCGGGTGCGCATGGTCTGGCGCGCGATTGCCTTTGCCCATGCCCTGCGCCATCTGCTGCGCGGCACACCGCCCGGCCCCGAAGTGCAAAAGTGGCTGCAGCCTGCGGAATGGCAGCAACTGGGTCCCACCCGCAACGCGCCCGATTTTCTGATGCTGCGCATGGGCATGGATCTGCAGCAGTGCCTGCGCGAGCAACGCATCGACCCCAGCCTGGCCATAGCCATCGACAACACCTTGTCGGCCCTGACCGCCGCCGCTGCATCCTGCGAGCGCATCAAGAGCACGCCGATTCCGTTCTCGTACACCCTACTGCTGCACCGCACGGCTTACCTGTACTGTTTTTTGCTGCCGTTCGGGCTGGTCGATTCCATCGGCTTCATGACCCCGTTTGTGGTGGCCATCGTGGCCTACACCTTCTTTGGCCTGGACGCCCTGGGCGACGAGATCGAGGAGCCTTTCGGCATGGAAGCCAACGACCTGCCGCTGGACGCCATCTGCCGCGCCATCGAGATCAACCTGCGCGAATCGCTGGGCGACGACAACATCCCTCCGCCGCTGCAGGCGGTGGATTACCTGCTGACCTAGGTTGCAAGCTTTTCAGGCCGCTCGTGCTAATGGGAGTTGCACGAGCAGCTACTAAATAAATAGCAAATCACATGGGGGCCACGGGTTGCGGCGAGCCGTCGTAGCCGCCCCACACCGACTGGTCGTACTCCACCACCGAGCCGGTCATCAGGCCCGACTCGTCGCTGCACAAAAACGCCACCGCGCGGGCGACTTCCTGCGGATCGATGAGGCGACCAAAGGGCTGGGCGGCAGCGGCCTGGGCCAGCCAGTCGCCATCGGCGTGGTGGAATTCGCGCTGGATGCGGTCTTCGCCCTCCGAGGCCATCCAGCCGATGTTCAGGCCGTTGACCCGGATGCGGTTGCGCAGCAGGCCGTAGGCGGTGTTGCGCGTCAGCGTGGCCAGCGCGCCCTTGGACGCGCAATAGGCCGCAATGAACGGCTGGCCCGCCAGCGACGACATGGAGCCGATATTGACGATGCTGCCCGCAATGCTTTCGCGGCGCATGATCTTGATGCAGTCTTGCATCAGGAAAAACGGGGCCCGCACATTCACGGCAAAGATGCTGTCGAACAGCGCGGGGTCGGTGTCCAGGATGCTGCCACGGTCGGTCAGGCCGGCGGCATTGACCAGGATGTCGACACGGCCAAACTTTGCATCGGTTTGGGCGACGATGTTGCGGCAGTCTTCCACCTGGCCCAGATCGGCCTGCACGTACAGCACCTGCGCGCCGCTGGTCTCGGTGATCTTGCGCGCCTGGGCTTCGCCTTTGGCACGGTTGCGGCCACACAGCACGATGCCCAGCGCGCCGCGCTCGGCCAGCAGCTGGGCGATGGCCGCGCCCAGGCCCTGGGTGCCGCCGGTGACGATGGCGACTTTGCCGGTGAGGGATGTGGTGGTGCTGTTCATAAAGTCTCCTGGTGGGTTAGTTTTTTGTGGGCTTGCTGTTGCAAGGCCTGCTGGATCTGCGCCAGCGGCCAGTCTTCCTGCAGCGCCCGCAGCAGCAGGCCTTGCTGGCTCTCAGGGGCCAGGCCGCCCAGCGGCGGGTCGCGGTCGAGGTTGGTGGGGAAGGCATAGCCCTCGGCGCAGGCGGCTACGGCGCTGGCCTGCTCTGCGGCAGGCAGGCCGCGCAGGGCCGGGTACAGTGCCTGGCACATGCGCAGGCGGTCTACCGACTCCATGGCGCGGCCAAAGGCGCTGGAGACCTGCAGCAGGTTGGCCAGGCGGTAGATGTCGGCCGAGCGGTTGTGGCCTGCGGCGTGCATCAGCGCGGGGTTGAAGAAGACCGCGTCGCCCTTCTTGAGCGGCAATTGCACGTGCTGCGCGTCGAAGTAGGCCTGGAAGTCCGGGTGGCCGGCCACCAGGTAGCCGGGCGGGTATTTTTGCGAATGCGGCAGGTACAGCGTGGGGCCGCTCTCCACCGGCATGTCCACATGGGCCACCGCGCCCTGCAGCGTGAGCACCGGCGACAACTGGTGCACATGCGCCGGGTAGCGGGCGGCCTGCACGGGGCCCAAGAAGCCCAGGTGGTAGTCGCGGTGGGCCATTTGCGCAGCCCCGCCGGGGTTGACCGAGTTGATTTGGGAAGTGACCTGGTAGGCCGGGCCCAGCCAGGCCTCGCACACCCAGGCCAGCAGCGGGTTGCCGTAGTAGGCGGCGAATACCTCGGGCGCGGCCACGCAGAGCTTTTCCAGCGCGTTCCAGACCCGGTCGTTGGCACCGGGCTTGGCGAAATGGTCTGCCTTGGTAATGGTTGCACGCTCAGACGCAATCAGCCGGTGGAATTCGGCCGTGGCCGCATCCACCACGGCCAGGTCGGCAAACGCGGCCTGCAACACCAGCACGCCGGGGCCGCTGTGCCACACGCGGCACCACTCGGCCATCAAATCGCGCTGTTGGGCCCGGCTGGCGCTGCGGATCTGAGCGCCGTCGTACACCGGCACGCCCTGGGTGATGGTGTGGGCCAGCGGGTAGTCTGCGGGGTCGGTAGGTGTGCGGACCAGGGCCTCCAGGTCGGCGACTTGGCAGGTTTGCGGGTCCAGCCAGTGGGGGGAATCAAATGCGGTCATGGGGTGTTTTTGTATCTGAAAAGATGGGCAAAGTGTAGGCAGGGCTGGCGTATATTGAAGGCCTGAAATCCCTCAAAAACACCTCAAAAATATCCCATGGCCCACCCTCATCTCTTGAAAGACGTAGCCTCGCAGGCGGGCACCAGCATCGCCACGGTAGACCGGGTGCTGCACCAGCGCGGTGGTGTGCGTGCGCACACGGTGCGCCGTGTCGAGCAGGCACTGGCAGAGCTGGAGCAGCAAAAGGGCCAGGTGGGGCTGGTGGGCCGCAAGTTTTTGATGGACCTGGTGATGCACACCCCCGACCGCTTCTCGCGCCTGGTGCGCGGCGCGCTGGAGCAGGTGATGCCCACGCTGCACCCGGCCATCTTCCGTGCGCGCTACCAGTTGGCCGAAGACCTGCCGGTGGCGCAGCTGGTGGCCATGCTCGACAAGATCGCCAGCCAGGGCAGCCACGGCGTGCTGCTCAAGGCCCCGGACGTGCCCGAGGTGGTGCAGGCCGTGGCACGGCTGCAGGCCAAAGGCATTCCGGTGGTGACACTGGTGACGGATTTACCCACCTCGGCCCGGCGCGCCTACGTGGGCATGGACAACCGGGCGGCCGGGCACACGGCGGCCTATCTGGTGGCGCAGTGGCTGGGTTCGGCGCCCTCGGCGGTGTTGATCTCCACCAGCAGCAACCGCTTTCGGGGCGAGGAGGAGCGCGAGATCGGCTTTCGCCAGGCCATCCGCGACCGTTATCCGCATCTCACCGTGCACGAGGTCAGCGAGGGCCTGGGCCTGCACGAGGCCACCGTGGCCCTGGTGCGCGAGCGGCTGCGGCGGTGCCCGGACATTGAGGCGGTGTATTCCATCGGCGGGGCCAATGCGGCCATTCTGGAAGCCTTTGACCAGGTGCGCCGCCCGTGCCGGGTGTTCATCGCCCACGACCTGGATGCCGACAACCTGCCCCTGCTGCGTACGGGCCGCCTGCATGCAGTGCTGCACCACGACCTGCAGCATGACCTGCGCCAGGCCTGCATGCAGGTGATGGCGGTGCACGGCGCAGCGGGGCTGCCGCTGCGTCCATCGGCGGTGCAGGTGGTCACGCCCTGCAACCTGCCCCTCCCCTAAAAGCTATAGGCGTAGCGCAACTGCAAAAAGGTTTCGCCCGGATTGGGGCTGCGCAAACCGGCGTTGGAGACGTGCTGCAGCACCAGGCCCAGCTCCTGTTGCCGCTGGGCTCCGAAGCTGCGGCCCACCCCCAGGTGGTCGCTGAAGTTCCACTGCGTGCTGAACGACTTGTGGGTGGTCTGGTAGGGGGCATTGAGGTAAGCAATGCCCACCCCGGCCTCCACAAACCAGGGCGACTGGCCGCCATCGAAACGGTGGCGGAACATGGGCACCAGGCCGATCTGGGTGAAATGCGAGCGCGCCCCCGGCGGGGCATCGACCTGCCAATGGCTCACGAACACATCCCAGGCGAGCGTGACGCGCCCGCCCCAGAATACGGGCTGCACTGGCAGACGCAGGCCGATGGTGGCCGTACGGGTATCGCCGTGCTGCGCAAACGTCTGCCCGCCCTGGAGGTACAGCGACGGCCCCGTGGGCTCTGTCGCCAGGGCATCGCCCCCGCAGGCCCCTGCGCACACCGATACCGCCAGCGCCCCCAAAGACCGCCTAACCTTTGTTGTGTTGACCATGTGTGCCATTTCCCCCAATAGACGCCCTGCGAACCGGGAACCGATCCACCTCCGCGCCATGGAGAAATTGTGCCGTGCAGCCCAAAACCCCGTAGCAGCCGACAGGCCGCGGGCGTGTAGGGATTTACTGACCTGACACACCTTGCGCGGCTGACGCCGAACGGTTCACATACCAGTCGTCAAAATTCGAGAACTCGGTGAACTTGCGCTGGAAGCCGCGCGCGGTCAGCAGGGCGTGGATCTTCTCGCGGTCGCTGGTGTAGTTGTGTTCCACGGTGATGGTACGGACCAGGTAGCGCGAGAAGTCGAAGGCCTCCAGGATGGTGAGCTCGGAGCCCTCGGTGTCGATGGACAGGTAGTCGATACAGGGCGGTGCTGCGTGCTCGTCCAGCAGGTCCAGCAGCGAGATGGTTTCCACGTCGTACAGCACGCCGTTCCTGCGGGCATCGGCGCGCTGGTCTTTGTCGGTGAACGCGGCAATGGTGGAGAACTCGGACACCGGCACTTCGTTGAACTGCAAAATTTCGCCGGTGCGGCTCCACACGCAGCGGGTTTCCACGGTGCAGGCGCGGTTGAGTTTGAGCCGTTCGTGCCAGTTGCGGGCCGGTTCGGCCAGGATGCCGCGCCAGGCCAGATGGGTTTCCAGCCCCCAGGAGTTGCTCAAGTTGATGCCGTCTGCTGCCCCGAACTCCACAAAGAACCCGCCCCGCAGCCCTTGCAACTCGTGGCGCACAAACAAATCCTGCAACAGCTGGGCATTCGATTCCGCCGCGTGCTCGAAGCAGTACAGCAAAAACGCAATCTCGTCCTTACCGGCCATCTGCCGGCCAGACGGGTCGGCCTTGCGGCTGTTCAGCAGGTCGTAGAAAGCGCCCTGGGTCCAGGGGGGCGGCTCCTGCGGCGGGTAACGGCGTACATCCACACCCAGCGCGCGCAAGGCAGGCTGCAGGGACTCGTCCCAAAGACGGCGGGGGAATGGGGGCATGGGGTGTCCTGACAAAAAGCATCCACACACTGCAAACTGGGAAAAAATGGTAAACGCCCCCGCCGTACACGTCCACCAAAATCTGGGGCACTGGCCCACACCGCCACAAACTTATATGCTTTTCTGGCCGCCTGCGCTTATGCAGTCAGCACAGAAAGCTACTAAAACAGTAGCAAATTAATCTAACGTGGCAGAAAAGAAGCGGTAGCTATCGCGCCCGGCCAGCTTGGCGCTGTACATGGCCTGGTCGGCGGTGGCCAGGATGTCGGTGGCGTTCTGGCCGTCCTCCGGGTAGCGGCTGATGCCGATGCTGGCGGTGACCTGCAGCACCTGGTCTTGCGCGTGAATAGGCTCCTTGGTGGCGGCCAGCAGCTTGCTGGCAATGGCCGCCAGATGGCTGTGCGACACGGCGGCACCCAGCAACACCACGAACTCATCGCCGCCCAGGCGGGCCACGGTGTCGACCTCGCGCACGATGCGCTGCATGCGCTGGGCCACGGTGCGCAAAACCTCATCGCCGGCGTCGTGCCCGTACGCGTCGTTGATGGCTTTGAAGCTGTCCAGGTCGATGAATAGCAGGCAGACTTTCTCGCCATAGCGGCGGGCGTGGGCCAGGGCCTGCTCCAGCCGCTCCTGGAACAGGCGGCGGTTGGGCAGACCGGTCAGCATGTCGTGCTGGGCCAGGTGCTCCAGCTCCTCCTGGTTGTCGTGCAGGTCGGCCAGTTGCTGGGTGATCTGCAGGTGCATCTGGTGGAAGCTGCGCGCCAGGGTGCCGATTTCATCCTGCCGCAGCAGCGGCAGGTCGCCCGGTGGCAGGCCGTTGGCAAAACGCTGGGCGGCGGCGGTCACGGCGTTGATGGGCCGTGTCAGCGCCTGGGCCAGCAGCACCGCCAGCAGCAGGCACAGCAGAAACAGGCCCGCCACGATCTGCAAAATGGTGCTGCCCAGTTGCTGGGACTGCGCCAGCACCTGGTCGAGCGGCTGCGCCAGGCCCAGCACCAGGCGGCTTTCGGGGCTGTTGGTCTGGACCTTTTGCGCGATGAAGGCCGCCACCACGGGGGCCTCGGCGTAGTCGTCGTCGCGGGCCTCGAACACCACCTGGTCCTGGCGGCTCTCCACCACGGCGCGCAGGGGTTCAAACTCGTCCTGCAGCAGCACGCGCCGGCCCTTGTCGAAACCAAAGGTCTTGCTGTTATCCGGGTGGACCAGGATGTCGCCCTCGGCATTGGCCAGAAACAGCTTGAACGCAGTGGGCAGGTCGGCGGCCAGCAGGCTGAACATGCCGTTCAGGTCCAGATTCACCACCACCACGCCGATGGCCGTATTCCTGGCATCCATCACCGGCATGGCCAGTTGCAGCGTGGGCTGCTCCAGGCCGGCAAACGAGCCGCCTTCGTGGTTGATGGTGATGCGCGACATGTAGGTGGCGCGGGCGGGCAGCTTCAGGGTGTCGGACACATAGGCGTAGTGGCCTTTCTCCTGCAGATCATCGCCCTGCACCCGCAGCGTGGAGGGGCCCACCCGCTCCACCCGTACGCGCTCCAGCCCGTAGTCGCTGGCCGAGATCAGGCGCAGTTGCAGGTAGCTGGGGTTGGCGTCAATCAGCAAACCAAACAGCTTGGCCAGCCGCTCGGTGTCGCCTGCGTCCTCGTGTTCCAGGATGGCCACCGAGGTTGGCAGGCTGGCCAGCACCTGCAGGTTGCGCGACACTTCCTCCCGGGTCAGGATGATGCGCCGGGCCAGCACCTGGGTCGAAGTCAGCAGCTTGTTCTTGGCCGAGTCCACCAGCAGCGTGCGGCTGGCCTGGTAGGCGTAGAAGCCGGTCAGCCCGGACGCCAAAAAGCCCACCGAAGCGAGCAACAGCACCAGCTTGCCGACGATGCCCCACCTCATGGAATGCCCTGCCTCACGGGATGCCCCCGCTCATGGCGCCAGTACCTTGCGGGCACGGTCACCCGACACGATGCGGCTCCACAGCAGATTGCGGCGATCTTCGCTTTCCACGGGCTCCAGCCAGACCAGGCGGTCGTCGGCGCGGTATTCGGGCGAGGCCGCGGTGGTGTTGGCCAGGCCCTGGCGCTGCACCAGCACCTGGCCAGGCGCAGGCTCCAGCAGGTAGTTGATCCAGGCGGCGGCCAGTATCGGGTTGGTGGCACCGCGGGTGATGGCCCAGCAGTCCAGCCAGGCCAGCGCGCCCTCTTGGGGGATGGCGTAGCCCACATCCAGCCCGGCGGCGCGGAACAGCACCTCCTGCTGGCGGCCGAAATTGGCAAACAGCAGCGCGGCGTGGTGGCGCTTGAACAACTCCAGCGACTCCTCGGGCTGGGTGTAGAAGGCGGCGGCGTTGCGGCGCAGGGCAATCAGCTTGTCCACCGCCTGCGGCCACTGGTGGGTGGCCAGACGGAACGGCGACGGCAGGCCCAGCGCCAGGGCGGCCAGCGCAAAGTTGTGCGTGCCCGCGCTGTAGGCAATCACCTTGCCCTGGTAGCGGATGTCCCACAGGGCCCCGATGGACGTGGGCGGCTGCTTGATTTGCTGGCGGTCGTAGACCAGGCCCATCTCGGCGTAGGTGTAGGGAATGGCGTAGGTTTTGCCGCCATGCACCAGGCCGGGAATCGCCGCCCGGTTCTGAAACCGCGGCAGCTGCCGCGCCAGGTTGGGCAGCGTGGCGGTAGCGATGGACTGCACCCAGTTTTGGCGGATATAGCGCTGCAGTTCGGCGGTGTTGACGGCAAACACGTCAAAGTCTTGCGCCTGGTGCAGGCTGATTTTTTGCCACATGTCGACATCGGAATCGACCAGGGTGACCTCGACCCGGCAGCCCATGCGTTGCTCGAAGGTCTTGACGATGTCGGCATCCGCATACCCCGGCCAGGCCAGGACCCGCAACACCTCTCCGGCAGCGGCGCGGGCCCGCACCGAGGCAGCCAGCGGCAGCGACACCGATGCAGCCAGCGCAAACTGCCGTCTGTTCAGCAATGGCATCGAGATGCCGGATGGTAGTGGGTGGCGCATCGGTTTCACTCTAGCCATCCTCCATTACAACAGCCTGAACCCCACAGCGAAAGCGGTGGTTAACGGCTATTGACGGATGAACAGACTGTTACGGCCTTAAAACCGTTCAGGGTCTTACAAGCCAAACGTGAAATTGTAGGGCATGAAAAAGCATCCAAAACAAGACCAATCGCTCGATTGGACTGCATAAGCAGCTACTTTTTCCATAGCAAACCAGAGCCTCCGCGGCCCGCTGACTCAGCCCATGGTCTTGCGGTACTGCACAAAGCCGCTCTTGTCAGCAATGCGGTCGTACAGCTGCATGGCTTCCAAATTTGTTTCGTGCGTGAGCCACCACACCCGGGCGGCAGCCTCATGGGCGGCTGACGCATACACATGCTCGATCAAGGCCCGCCCCACCCCTTTGCCGCGCAGCTTGGGCAGGGTGAACAAGTCTTGCAGGTAGACGTAGTCGCCCGCCGTCCAGCAGCTGCGGTGGTAGATGTAATGCACCATGCCCACCAGCACACCATCCTCCTCGGCCACCGCGCAGTGCATGGGCTCGGCGGGGTCCAGAAAGCGCTGCCAGGTCAGCGCGGTAACCGACTCGGGAATGGCGGTTTTGTAAAACGTCTGGTAGCCCTGCCACAACGGCAACCACTGGGCGAAATCGGTGTCTTTAGCGGGTCGGATCTGCATGCATGTACTCCTTGGAAGGGTTCCAGCTTAGCGCCAACGTGGCACCCTGGGGAGTGCCAAGACAAGATAAAAACAGGGTTCCACGGAGTTACAAAATTTTTAGGCACTTTGTGCTGATGGGGTGAGCGTAAGCAGCTCTCTTTTCAGGAGTCAACGCCCCGTGCGCGGACGTAGTCGATGAAGGCCTTGAGTTTGCCCGGCTGGTCGTGGCGGCTGGGGTAGTACAGGTAGAAGCCGGGAAACGTGGGCGAGTACGCCTGCAGCACCCGCTGCAAACGCCCGGCCTGTAAGTGGGGCTGTGCCAGCGACGCGAAGGTATAGGCCAGACCCACGCCTTCGAGGGCCGCATCCAGGCTGAACAGGCTGTCGCTGATGGTCAGGTTGCCCCGGGCCTCACACTCCACCCCCCGGCCATCCAACTGGAATTCCCACTTGTAAATGGCCCCCGTGGCCGCAAAGCGAAAACGCACGCAGTTGTGCTGCGCCAGGTCGTCCGGGTGCAACGGCGCAGGATGCCGCCGCAGGTAGTCCGGTGAAGCCACCACCGCCACGGTGACCGCCCCGCCCAGGGGGATGGCCACCATGTCGCGGGCCAGGCTTTCGCCCATGCGCACACCGGCATCAAAGCCCTGCTCCACGATGTCCACAAAGCCCTCGTCGTTGGTCAGCTCGATCTGCACCTGCGGGTGCTCGGCCAGAAAACCCGCCAGCAAGGGCTGCAACACCATGGCGGTGGCAATGCGGGCGGCGTTCAGGCGCAGGGTGCCGGACGGTCGGCCCTGCAAGGTGTTGATCTCTTCCCCTGCCTCTATCACCTGGCCCAGCGCCGGGCCGACCCGTGCCAGGTAGGCCTGGCCCGCCTCGGTAAGGCTCACGCTGCGCGTGCTGCGGTGCAGCAGCCGCACGCCCAGCCGGGCCTCCAGCTGCCGGATGGACTGGCTCAGCGCCGAGGGTGACACCTCCAGCTCGGCCGCCGCCGCCGTGAAGCCCCGGTGCTCTGCCACCTTCCAGAAAGCCATCAGGCCGTCGAATTGTTTGAGTTGCATGTTTTGAAGCATAGCTTCACACCGCATGCAGCATTGGGCTATTTTTCCTTTTAATGGGCTTGCCTACAGTGCAGCATCTTCAACCGGAAACCCCTATGCAAAACGTCTTGATCCTCCACGCCCACCAGTTCTACGAGGGCATTTCCACCGGCAAGCTCAACGCCGCCATGGCCCACGTGGTGCAGCAAGAGATGGAGCAGCGCGGCTACACCGTGCAGCACACCTACATCGAACAAGGCTATGTTGTTGCCGACGAGGTGGCCAAACACCTGCGGGCCGACCTGATCATTCTGCAGTCGCCCGTGTACTGGTTTGGCATGCCGTGGATCTACAAAAAATACGTGGACGAGGTGTTTACCGCCGGGATGATGCAAGGCGCTTTCATCACCGGCGATGGCCGCACCCGCACCGACCCCACCCGGCAGTACGGCTCGGGCGGCCTGCTGCAAGGCAAGCAGTACATGGTGTCACTGACCTGGAATGCGCCGCAAGAGGCATTTGACAACCCGGCCCAAGACCTGTTCAAGGGCAAATCTGTCGACGACGTGCTGGTGGCCAACACCGCCAACTACGCGTTTTGCGGCATGGAGGCGCTGCCGTCGTTCTCGTGCTTTGACGTATTCAAGGCACCGACCATCGAGGACGACATGGCGCGGCTGCGCGCGCATCTGGCCGAGTTTGTGGTGGATTCTGAGTGTCTAGTGGGGGCCTAGCGCTTATTCCGTCAGCGCAAGCAGCTATCTTTAAAATAGCACCCTACTCCGCCCCTTGCATCTGCCCGTCGATGTAAAACCAGCGCCCGTCCTGCTGCGCAAAGCGGCTGGTTACTGTCAATGACCGCGTGAGGAAAGCGGATCTTCTCAAGCGACAGGCCCGACTCCACCGGTGCGGCAGTACTAGACGCCTGGTCCTGGCGCTGCAGCGCCAGCATCTTGTCCTTCGGGTTAGGGCCAGTTGGGGGTAGTCGCCAATAACCGGTGTAGGGAAATAGACGGCTTACGCCTCAATCATTGAAACCCACACCCAAGGCATCCAGTTTCTTTGCGTACGAGTCCCTGCGTTTTGCCGCCTTTGCCGCTGCGTCAACAGCTGCCTGGATGGCCTTGGGTCCTTTTTTGGCGGCAGCTTTGATCAATTCGAACTTGTGGGCAGCATCGGACTCCGCCCGCTTGAAAGTGGCGATGATTTCGGCATGGGTATCAGATGGCTTCACAGGTTCCCTTAAAGCTTGATGTGGGTACGCAGCAGCGCTGTTCTCAATTCGCGGTTGGCTGGTTGTGAAACATCGATGCCTTGAACCGCCAGGTCGAACGATGAGCCAGGTTTGATGCTGGTGGGGAGTATTTTTTTGACGGGAGTCGTAGCAGGGTACTTGCCATCCGCAGCGCACATGCGAACGGAAAACCCGAATTCGTCGAGTACACCTTTGGCGTACAGCTCCGCCAAATGCTGAAACGACACGAATGTTGCGCATTTCACTTCTTTAGCCCCTGGCTCGCGGATGCTGCGAACGATCTCGAATTTACCCAGGGTATCGCGTTGTGTATTGGTAAAGGGATGCACCAAAAACGTCGCACGAGGTCCTCCCTTTGGGGATGCCAGCGTGTGCTCGACGGCGATATCAGTTAACAGCATGTTGTTTTCCTTGCGATTCCATAAGCACAGCGGGTCCAGCCACGTTGGCCTCCATCACACCCCAAAGCGCCCTACTCCGCCCCGTGCATCTGCCCATCGATGTAAAACCAGCGCCCGTCCTGCCGCACAAACCGGCTGGTCTCGTGCATGCGCTGGGCTTTGCCGCCGTCGCGACAGCGGGCGACGAATTCGACGATGCCGGCATCGCCTGCCTCGGCGGCGCTGCGCACTTCCAGGCCCAGCCATTTGACCGGGGGTAGCTCCAGATCACCCGGCGCGGTGGACGGGTGCCAGGTGAACAGCAGGTAGTCCAGCAGGCCCAGCACGTAGCCGCTGTAGCGCGAGCGCATCAGCGCCTCGGGCGTGGGGGCAAAAACACCTGCATCCATGCCCTTGTGCCACGGGCCGCAGCAGTCGGCATAGGTCTGGCCGCTGTCACAGGGGCACGGGGCGTGGGCGGGGTGCAGGTTTTTCGGCTCTCTTCCGTTTCGGGTGGCACGCCACTGCCCACTCCCACAGCAGGGTCAAGCCCTTGCCTTGCGCAGCGGATTGGCGGGTAGGTGAGAGAGCTTGCCCGCGATCAAGAAGGCCATGGCGATGAAGTGGCGGGTTGAGCCGTAGCCGCGCGCCTTGGCTTTGGCCGCTTGCAGCAACGAATTCACGGCCTCCACATAGCCGGTGTGCAAGTGGGCTGCCTCAAACGCCGTGAGGATGCCCGCCCAGTGCTGTTTGATGGTCTTGGCCAACTCCTTGATCGGGTGCAGCTGGGAGCGCTGCGCCCAGTGCAGCCACTTCTTCAAAGACTGCGCACTCTGGGCTGCGTCTGAGCGGCTGTTTGCATAGATGTCGCGCAGCGCCTCCTTGATGCGCCACGCCCGTGCCGTCTTCAGGCGGCTGTGGGGCATCCAGTCCATCTTGTCCCGCTCTTTGGCCGTCCACTGGGCTTGGTCTTTGAGCCAGCACCAGCGCGTCTTCTTCAGCCAGCCCTCATCTCTGGCTTCTTCGCGCCGCACTGCGTCCACGGCCTTGTTGGCCAGCTGCACGACGTGGAAGCCGTCAAAGGCCACTGCCGCAGCAGGTAGATACTTGGCCGCCCCGGCGATGAAGGCTTTAGACATGTCCATGCAGACCACCTTGATGGCCTCGAGCTTGCCTTGGTGGGTTTTGAAGTCTTCTGTAAAGCGCTGCACCGTGCTGGCATCTTTGCCCGGTGTGGCGTAGATCAGTTGGCCTTTGGACAGGTCGTGCACCAGCGTGATGTAGCTGTGACCTTTGGCGGAGGAGGTCTCATCGATGCCGATGACGTGTGTATCGGCGTAGCTTTCTTTGGCGCGCGCCAGATCCACGTGGGCATCGATTTGCCGCCACAAGGCGTTATCCGAGCAGCGCAGGATGCGCGCACAGGCCGAGACCGGCATCTCACGCGCCAGCGTCAGGGCCAAGGCCTCGAACATGAGGGTGAAACGGCTGCCTTCGCGGGCCCAGGGCACGCCCAGTTGGGTGGTGCCCTGGCAGGCGCTACACGCAATACGCGGCAGCTCACAGTGCACGTAGGCCTCGAACTGGAAGAAGTCCAGGTGACGCCAACTGCGCTCGCGGTGGTCATGGATCTTTTGCTCGGCAGCGCCACAGGCCGGGCATGGCGCACTGCTGGCACGCCAGACTACGTACAGGTCAATTCGGCTGCGGGCCACATCCAGGGCCACGCGTTCAACATCCCAGGGTTGCGTCAGACCCAGGGCTTGGCGAAACAACTCTTCTTGCATTGCCGCTTTCTTCTTCAGCTTGGGGTGTCAACTCTAACCCCTGCTGTGGGAGTGGGCAGTGGTGTGCCACCCGAAACGGAAGAGAGCCGGTTTTTCTTCATGCTGGATCGTCGAGATTGCAGGATTGGTGGCAAAACAGCTTACCCAACAGGCGGAACGCGCGCCTTCCAGGGATACCGAGGAACCGGCTTTGCCGGGCCTCTGGTATCGCCCCCTGCAAGGGGGTTGGCGAAAGACGCGAAGCGCTGCAGCCTGGGGGTGAGCCCTATTTCTTTCGGGCGGCGATGGATTTCTCGGCGGTAGCCACCAGATCGGCACCAATCGTCTTTTTCCACTTGTCAAACACCGGGCGGGTGGCAGTGACGAAGGCTGCGCGCTCCTCGGGCGTGAGCTTGGTGACGGTGGTGCCCAGGGCGGCCAGGTCTTTCAGCAGAGGCTGGTCGGCTTCGACCAGGCCCTTGCGGGAGATGGCAATTTGCTCGCGGGCGGCATCCTGGGCGGCTTGTTGGACGATGGCGCGGTCGGCCACGGTCCAGCTGGCCCAGATGTCTTTGTTGACCACAAACACCAGCGGGTCGGCCACGTAGCCCCACATGGTGACGTATTTTTGCGCCACGTTGTGCAGCTTGGCGGCGGTGTAGATGGAGATGGGGTTTTCTTGCCCGTCCACCGCGCCGGTGGCCAGGGCGGGCTGTGCGTCGGCCCAGCTCATTTGCGTGGGGTTGGCACCCAGGGCGGTAAAGGTGTCCTGGAACAAGGGCGAGCCGACGACGCGGATTTTCATGCCCTTGAGGTCGGCGGGGCTGTGGATGGCGCGCTTGGAGTTGCTGATTTCGCGGTAGCCGTTTTCACCAAAGGCCAGGGGCTGCACACCGGCTTTGTCGATGATCTTGAAGATGTCTTTGCCCACCTGGCCCTGGGTGAGCGCGTCGATAGCGGCGTAGTCGGGCATGAGGAACGGCAGCGAGAACAGGTTCAGCTCTTTCACCTGCGGCGACCAGTTGATGGTGGAGCCGATGGCCAGGTCGATCACGCCCTGGCGCAGGGCCGAGAACTCGCGCGTTTGGTCGCCCTGGATCAGCGACACGCCGGGGTAGAGCTTGATGTTGATGCGGCCCTGGGTGCGCTCGCGGACCATGTTGGCCCAGATCTCGCCACCCTTGCCCCAGGGGAAGGCGGTGCCCAGCACCAGCGACATCTTGTACTCGGGCTTGTAGGTTTGGGCGATGCTGCCGGTGGTGGCCAGCAGGGCCGCGCTGGCCACGGCCAGGGCGAGGAAGGAACGAACTTTCATACTGTCTCCTAAATTAATTTAATGACAACTAAAACAACACCGTGAAAAGGCGCTTGAAACACCACTGCATTCACCCAGAAACACCGCAGAACCGGCTTTGCCGGGCTGCTGGTGTTGCCCCCTGCAAGGGGGTTGGAGGCCACCTGCGTGCTCGGCTTTGCAAGTCGATCCCGGGGCAGTGGGCAAGCCTGGGGGTGTTCAACAAGTTCAATAACCCAAGCGGTGCGGCAGCCACAGGGCCAACTGCGGGAACGCAATCACCAGCACCATCACGCAGAACATCGAAAACAGCATCCAGCCCACCCAGGGCACAGTCTCCTCCATGCGCACCTTGGCGATGCGGCACGAAACCATCAAATTCACGGCCAGCGGCGGCGTGAACTGGCCCAGCGCCACCTTGAGCGTGAGGATCACGCCAAACCACACCAGGTCCCAGTGGTAAAAATTGGCAATCGGCAGCAGCAGCGGCACAAAGATCAGAAAGATCGACACGCCGTCGAGGAACATGCCCACGGTGACCAGCATCACGATCAGCAGCGCCAGCACGCCGTACTCGCCCAGGCCGGAGTTGACGATGGCGTTGGTGATGGGGTCGATCACCCCCAGGGTGGACAGCGAATACGCAAAGATGCCCGCCAGTGACACCACCAGCAGAATCACCGCCGACAGCTCGCCCGACTCGCGCAGGATGGGAAACAGGTCACGCACGGTCATGGTGCGGTGGATGAACATGCCCACAAACAGGCCGTAAAACACCGCCACCACGGCCGCCTCGGTGGGCGTGAACCAGCCCGCGCGCATGCCGCCCAAAATCAGCACCGGCGCGGCCAGGCCCCATACGGCATCGCGCAGGCTGGCCCAAAACGGCGGCCGGGGCATGCTGGACTCCAGCGCGCCCATCTTGTGTTTGCGCGACAGCCACACCGCGGGCACGATCAGCGCCAGCCCGGCCAGTACGCCGGGTACCATGCCCGCTGCAAACAGCGCGGGCACCGACGCGCCGGGCACCAGGATGGAGTAGACGATGAAGGCAATCGAGGGCGGAATCAGAATGTCGGTAGCCGCCGCAGCGCCCACCACGCTGGCCGAAAACGCAGGCGGGTAGCCCGCCTTGTTCATGGCGCTGATCATCACCGCGCCCACGGCGGCCGCGCAGGCCGGGCCGGAGCCGGAGATACCGCCCAAAAACATGGCCACCGCAATGGCCACCAGCGGCAGCATGCCGGGGCCGCGCCCCACCACCGCCACCGCAAAGTTCACCAACCGCGCGGCCACGCCGGAGCGGTCAAAGATCGAGCCCACCAGCACAAACATGGGGATGGCCAGCAGCGGGTACTTGCCCAGCCCGGCGTAGAAGTTTTGCGGCACGGCCAGGAGGCCAAACCACTGGCTGCTGCTGTTGGCAATGGCAATCGCCGCAGCGCCCGCCAGGCCCAGGGCCACGCCAATCGGCACGCCCATCAGCATCATCACGATGAAGGTCAGAAACAGCAGTGTGGTGATCATGCTTCGCGCCCCCGGCGGATGAACAGGCCCACGGCGCGCAGCGCAATGCCCAGCGACAGAATCGGCAGCCACATCGAGTACCACCAGGCCGGCACGCCAATGCCCGGCGTGGTCTCGTCAAAGCGAAAGTCGTCCCACACCATGCGGATACTCAAGGTACCGATCAGCGTGAACAGAATCGCCACCATCACTGCGCCAAAGCGCGACAAGCCCTTGCGCCGCGCCATGCTGCCGCTGTCCGAGAAGTATTCGATGCGGATGTGCCGGTCGCGCGCCACGGCCGCCGACGCGCCCACCAGGGTCAGCGCGATCATCAGAAACACCGAGATCTCCTCCGTCCAGGCGAAGGATTCGCTGGTGAAGTAGCGGGCCAGCACGTTGGCAAAGGTGATCAGCGCCAGCGCGCCCATCACCAGCACGGTGAGCCAGTCTTCAAGCTTCAGGGGGACGGTGGTGACGGGGTCGGCTTCGGGAGCCTCTAACTCGGACTGGGAATCGGTGGACATACGGGGAAAGATGTGGGGGCAGCCAAAGACGGCAAAAACAGCGCGCATCATAGCCGCGCCCGGCCCACGGCTTGTTCCATATCAGACAACCGATCAGCCCCCTCCTCCCTGCCACGCCCAGGCGCAACGGCCCCGCCACCGCCGCCAGGCCACGGATGCCCTGCGCGGGGCGGGTACCCGCCCCTGCCCCCCAGGCTGCTAGGACAGATTGAGTGGCGTAGGCCGGGTCAAGAATTCAGGCTGCAAGATATGGTCGAGCTGCGCTTTGGTCAACAAATTCTTGCGCAGCACGATTTCGTAGACGCTGCCGCCCGTGGCATGGGCTTCCTGGGCGATGGCCGTGGCATTCGCGTAGCCGATATAGGGGTTCAGCGCGGTGACGATGCCAATCGAGTTGGCCACCGTGGCGCGCAGGTGATCGACGTTGGCGGTGATGCCCTTGACGCAACGCTCGGCCAGTGTGAGACAGCCGTTGCGCAGATGGCTCACGCTTTTGAAGATGCTGTGCGCGATGATGGGCTCGAAGGCATTGAGCTGGAGCTGGCCTGCTTCGGCTGCGAAGCTCACAGTGATGTCGTTGCCGATGACCTCGAAGGCGATCTGGTTCACCACTTCGGGGATAACCGGATTGACCTTGCCCGGCATGATGCTGGATCCCGCCTGCATCGGCGGCAGGTTGATTTCTCCGAGGCCGGCCCGTGGGCCGCTGGAGAGCAGGCGCAGGTCGTTGCAGGTCTTCGACAGCTTCACCGCCACGCGTTTGAGCACCCCCGAGAGCTGCACAAAGGAACCGCAGTCCTGCGTAGCCTCGATCAAGTTCGGCGCCGTGACCAGGGGGATGCCGGTGATGTCCTGCAAATGCCTGAGCACCAGCGGCGCGTAGTCGGGATGGGCGGTGATTCCGGTGCCGATCGCCGTCGCACCCATATTGATTTCGCACAGCAGCAGCACCGCCTCGCGCAGCCGCTCCTCGTCTTCGCCGAGCATGACGGCATAGGTACTGAATTCCTGGCCCAGCGTCATCGGCACCGCGTCCTGCAGCTGGGTACGGCCCATTTTCAGCACGTCTCGGAATTCCTCGGCCTTGGCGGCAAACGCCTGGCGCAGCACGGCCATTGCATCGATCAGGCCGTGGATTCCGAACCAGGTCGCAATCTTCAGCGCCGAGGGGTAGACGTCGTTGGTGCTCTGGCCGATGTTCACCTGCTCATTCGGATGCAGATACTGGTACTCGCCCTTGCGATGGCCCAGCAGTTCGAGGGCCCGGTTGGCGATGACCTCGTTGGCGTTCATATTGGTCGAGGTGCCCGCGCCGCCCTGGATCACATCCACGACAAACTGCCCATGCAACTTGCCGCCCAGGATCTCGGCGCAGGCACGGACGATGGCGTCACACCGTGGCTCGTCAAGCAGACCGAGCTGGTGATTGGAGAGTGCCGCCGCCTGCTTGATGCAGGCCAGGGCCTTGATCAGTTCGGGGTAGATCGAGATCGCCGTGCCGGTAATCGGGAAATTTTCCAGTGCACGCAAAGTGTGGACACCGTAATAGGCATCGACCGGAATATCCCGGTCGCCTAGTAAATCATGTTCTATTCTAAATTCACTTCCGGACATCAATAGCTCCTTTTAATCATCTTCGTTGCGAAGAATTTATAAACAGAGCTTATGCCGGAAATCAATAGCAATTACCAAAATGCAAATATTGCATTCAACATGCAATTTAAAGAATACCGCTTGACGAAGCGCCTTTGTGGCCACTATCGCCAGCAAAAATACCAATAAAGCAGTATTCTATTTTGGAATAGTAGCTCTCAAATATTGCATCACAAAATTGAATGCAAATGCATCAAATCCAAAATCAGGACCTACCATACGAATATGACAAAAAGACGTTTTCTTGTCGCTGCAAGGTTTATCGCATGGAAATCAAATGGCTTGAAGACTTTCTACGCCTGGCCGAATCGCGTAGTTTCTCGCGTGCTGCAAAAGAGCGACATATCACGCAATCTGCGTTCAGTCGGCGCATCATGGCGTTGGAAGAGTGGTTGGGCGTGGAACTGGTCGACCGAAGCGTCCATCCCGCGACATTGACCGCAGCCGGTTGGCTGTTTCGCCGGATTGCGGCCGATCTGCTGCGCGATGCCTATGCCGCCCGCACCCTGTTGAGCGGCTACCAGCCGATTGTCAGTTCGGAAGAGGTGGTCCAGTTCTCCGTGGCCCATACGCTGGTGTTCACCTTCTTTCCAGACTGGCTAAAACACGTACACAAAAGCTTTGGCCCCCTGGTAGCCCGGGTCCATGCCGTGAATGTGCCAGAAGGGGTGCAGCAACTGGTGGAAGGTAGCTGCGACATCCTGCTGGCCTTTCACCACCCGCAACTGCCCATCTTGCTGGACCCGAACCTGTTTCCCTACCTGGTTCTGGGGGTGGAGAGAATTCTTCCCTTCTCTGCCCTGGATGCAGACGGACAGCCGCTTTTTCAGCTCCCCGGGTCGAGCCGGGCGCCGCTGCCTTTTATGGCGTATTCGTCAGGTGCCTTTCTCGGCAATGTCGTCGAAATGACTTTACTCAACGCCCAAACACCGTCCAACCTGCGGCGCAGCTTCGAAACGCACATGGCGGAAGCGCTCAAAGCCATGGTCGTCGCCGGCCACGGCATAGGCTGGCTTCCAGAGAGCTGCGTCGCGGCGGAACTTAACGAAGGGAAAGTCGCCGTCGCCGGACAGGACGAGTGGGCGGCCAACCTCGAAATCCGGCTCTATCGCACGTCGCGCAATTGCAAACCCGTGATCGACACGATGTGGTCCTGGATGTGCACCCAGCAAAAGCAAGCCGTCACTTGACGTAGCCACCGTAGCCGCACCAGCAGGCCGCCATCCCGTCAGGGTGGCCAAGGCCACCGCTGCGCATGCAAAAAAATCTGGGAAATTGGATAGGTTTTTATAGGAGCTTGGATCGATGAATGGTGCATTAATGCAGTGTGGTGAAGCCGACACCTTTGGTGTGGCCGGCGTACAGATGGATGTTTCTGCATTCGAGAGCAACGTGGAACGCATGGGCGGCTATCTGCGCCACATCCGCTCCCGCTTTCCGTGGGTGAAGATGGTGCTGTTCTCTGAACTGTCGGCGCTCGGCCCCGGGCACAACAAGGCCGAGCCGCTGCCCGGCACCACCGAGGCCCGGCTGTGCGAACTGGCCCGCGAGACCGGCCTGTGGTTCATACCTGGCTCGCTGTTCGAGAAGGCCGAGGGGCCTGGCGGCCCGCTGGTCTACAACACCACGCCGGTGATCAATCCGCAAGGCGAAGTAGTTGCGCGGTTCCGCAAACTGTTTCCGTTCCGACCCTACGAGCGCGACGTTGCGGGTGGATCGGAGTTCTGCGTTTTCGACGTGCCCGGCGCGGGCCGCTTCGGGGTCTCGATCTGCTACGACATGTGGTTTCCCGAAACCACACGCACGCTGGTGGCGATGGGGGCGGAAGTGATCCTGCATCCCACCATGACGGACACCATTGACCGCGATGTGGAACTGTCGATTGCCCGGGCTTCCGCCGTCACCAACCAGGTGTACTTCTTTGACATCAACGGTGTGGGCGACGGCGGCGTGGGCCGCTCCATCGTCTGCGACCCCTCGGGCTATGTGTTGCACCAGGCCGACGGGGGCGCCGAAATCATGGCCATCGATGTCGATTTCGCGCGTCTGCGGCGTGAACGCGAGCGCGGCCTGCGCAGCAATCTGGGACAACCGTTGAAGAGTTTTCGTGACCGTGACTGCGTGTTCGACGTCTACCGAGAGCACCACCCGGCCTACACCTATCTGGACACGCTGGGACCCCTGACCAAGCCCGGCTGACACAACCTTCCCGAATTCATCTTCCATAAAAAACACAAAGGGGACAAACATGGATACTGGAACACTGACCAAAAAGGGCCGCACCTCCCTGAGCCGCCATCGCAGCGTCTGGGAAATGCGCGCGGATGGCTGGATCGGCCTGGTGGACCAACTCAGCCAATTGAGCACGCTGGCGAGCGAGCACCGGGAATACGCGCGGCGGCTGAAAACAGTCACCGAGCTAATGGCCGAACTCACGCCCATCGAAAGCTATTGGGCCTTCCCCGGCGGGCGGGTGTTCAACGAGTTGTGCCACTGGATCGAACGTGGCGAACTGGCGCGGGCGCATTCGGCCGCGCGCCGCATCCATCGGGTGTTGGCGGCGCGCACTTACCGCCATGAGTCCAATGCGCTGGATGGCGACTCGGAGCTGCCGTCCCAAATCGAAACCGACAGCGAACGCCAGGCCCAGCTGTCACGTCCTTACTTTGAAGTGCTGATCGTCGACGAGATGGCGGCCAGCGAGGAAGACGCGTTGCGGCGTCGCGTGCAGCGCAAGCGCAGTGCCGACGACGACTTCATTTTCGACATCGTGGTGGTTCCCAGCTTCGAAGATGCGCTGATGGCCACTCTGGTCAATTTCAATCTGCAGGCCGTGGTGATCCGGCACGGCTTCCCGTTCCGCTCGGTCAACCACAACGATATGTTGCGGCGCTTTCTGGATGGGCTCGACGAAGGCATTGAAATGATGCCCGAGTTCGAGCGGGGGCCCCTACTGGGACGGCAAATTGCCCAGATCCGCCCCGAGCTCGACCTGTACCTGGTGACCGACGTGAATGTAGAGGACATCGCGGCGCGCGTGGGCGAGGTCTTCAAGCGCATCTTTTTCGGCGAAGAAGACCATATCGAGCTCTACAGCTCGATCATGAAGGGCGTGGGCGAGCGGCACCGCACCCCGTTCTTCAATGCACTGCGCGAATATGCGAAGCAGCCGACCGGCGTGTTCCATGCGCTGCCGCTGGCGCGCGGCAAGTCGATCATGAACTCCAACTGGATCGGCGACCTGGCGCAGTTCTACGGCATGAACCTGTTCATGGCCGAAACCTCGGCGACCTCGGGTGGACTCGATTCGCTGCTCGATCCGGTAGGCCCGCTCAAGGTGGCGCAGGAATACGCCGCGCGTGCCTTCGGGGCCCGGCGCACCTATTTCGCCACCAATGGCACCTCCACCTGCAACAAGATCGTGGTGCAGGCCATGGTGCGCCCTGACGACATCGTGCTGGTCGACCGCAACTGCCACAAGTCGCACCACTATGGCCTGGTGCTGGCAGGGGCCCAGGTGGCCTACCTCGACTCGTATCCGCTGGACCAATACTCCATGTATGGCGCGGTGCCGATCCGCCACATCAAGGAGACGCTGCTGGGCTTTCGGCGCGCCGGCACGCTGGAGCGCGTGCGCATGGTGTTGCTGACCAACTGCACCTTCGACGGCATCGTCTACGACGTCGAGCGCGTGATGATGGAGTGTCTGGCGATCAAGCCGGACCTGGTATTCCTGTGGGACGAGGCCTGGTTCGCCTTCGCACGTTGCCACCCGATCTACCGCCATCGCACCGGTATGGCGGCGGCGGCCAAGCTGGCCGAGACGCTGAAAGACCCGCAGTACGCGCAGCGCTATGCCACATTCCAGGCCGGTCTGGACTGGGATGACGACCAGGCGCTGCTGGACCAGCGGTTGCTGCCCGACCCAGCCAAGGCGCGGGTGCGCGTATATGCCACCCACTCCACCCACAAGACGCTTACCGCCCTGCGCCAGGGCTCGATGATCCATGTCTGGGACCAGGACTTCAAGGACAAGGCCGAAGAGGCTTTCCACGAGGCCTACATGACCCACACCTCGACCTCGCCCAACTACCAGATCCTGGCCTCGCTCGACGTGGGACGGCGCCAGGTCGAACTCGAGGGCTACGAGCTGATCCAGCGCCAGCTCGAACTGGCGATGAGCCTGCGCGAGCAGGTGCGCATCCACCCGCTGCTCAAACGCTACTTCCGCTTCCTGCGCGTCAGCGACGTGGTGCCGCTGCGGTACCGCGAATCGGGTGTCGAGTCTTACTACAACGACGAAAACGGCTGGAACAACCTGGAAGCCGCCTGGCGCACCGACGAGTTCGCACTCGACCCGACCCGCGCCACCCTGACCATCGGCGCCACCGGCATGGACGGCGACACCTTCAAGAACAAGGAGCTGATGGACAAGTACGGCATCCAGATCAACAAAACCTCGCGCAATACCGTGCTGTTCATGACCAACATCGGCAGCACCCGTTCGGCGATCGCCTATCTGCTCGAGGTACTGGTGAAGATCGCCCGCGATGTTGAGGCGCGCGTGTCCGACATGAGCGCCATTGAGCGGTCCATCCACGAGAAGAAGATCCGCTCGCTGACGCTGGAGCAGCCCCCGCTGCCAGACTTCTCGAGCTTCCATTTCGCATTCCGCGGGCGCAGCGTGGAAGGTCGAGCCGAGACGCGCGACGGTGACATCCGCAGCGCTTTTTTCCTGTCCTACGACGACGTGAACTGTGAATACATCGGCATGGAAGAGGCCGCCAAGGAGATCCGCGCAGGCCGCGAGCTGGTCTCGGCGTTGTTCGTGATTCCCTATCCGCCTGGCTTCCCGATCCTGGTGCCGGGGCAGGTGATCAGCGCCGAGATTCTGCAGTTCATGGCCGCGCTGGACGTGCGCGAAATCCATGGCTTCCGGCCCGAGCTGGGCTTTCGCATCTTCAATGAAGTGGCGCTGGCCCGTGCCGCCCAGGCCACAGCGGCCCGCGCCGCGCTGGCTGTGGCCGGTAGAGCGGCGCTGCCGCAAGAACACGATCCCCAGAACGAGGCGGCCACCACCGCTGTCGCAGCAACCACCCCGGCCAAGGCCACCAAGAGGAGCAAGAAGTGAGCAATAAAATCAAGAGCATCTCCGATCTTCAGCTGATGTTTCACCGCAACGAGCGGCCCATCTACTTCATCAGCGCGACCAATTTCAACCTGCTGGGCATCGACCGCTGGGTGAACCGCTTTCGCTACATCAGCTACATCGATTGCTTCGATGGCCGCCACCCGAACGTCTTCGTACCCAGCGAAAGCCCGCACGCAGAGTTCAGCTCGATCGAGGACATCAACAACTACCTGCTGCAGCACAAGGAAGTTATCGACCTGATCGAGCGCCGCGGCGGCAAGCCCGTCGCCACCTTTCTGATGTTCGACGAGAAGACCGAGGCGCTGGCCGAAGAGCTGGGCATGGACGTCTGGTTTCCGCCCGCCAAGCTGCGCCAGCGCTGCGACAACAAGATGGAAACCGTGCGCATCGGCAACAAGGCCGGGGTCTTCTCGGTGCCTAACGCCCTGGAGAAAGTCGACAGCTACCAGCACCTGATGCAGATCGCCGAGCGCAACAAGCTGGGCCGCGACCTGGTGGTGCAGTCGGCCTTTGGCGACTCGGGCCACACCACCTTCTTCATCGCCAACGAAGATGACTTCAACAAGCACAAGGACGAAATCGTCAACGACCCCGAGGTCAAGATCATGAAGCGCATCAACTGCCGTGGCGCCACGCTGGAGGCCTGTGCCACCCAGTCGGGCACGCTGGTCGGGCCGCTGCTCACCGAGGTGGTGGGCGCCAAGGAACTGACGCCCTACAAGGGCGGCTGGTGCGGCAACGAGGTGTTTCCCGGTGCCTTCTCCGAAGGCGTGCGGCAGAAGGCCCGCGACATGGCCGAGCGCTTCGGCAATCAGTTGCTGGCCGAGGGTTACCGCGGCTACTTCGACCTGGACTTCCTGATCGACCAGGACAACGGCGAGGTCTACCTGGGCGAACTCAATCCCCGCATCTGCGGCGCCAGCCCCATGACAAACCACGCGGCCTTCGCCTACGCCGATGCGCCGCTGTTCCTGTTCCACCTGCTCGAGTTTTCGGGCGTGCCCTTCGACCTCAATGTGCGCGAAATCAACGAGCGCTGGGCGCAGCCGCATTTCATCGACTCCTGGTCGCAGGTGGTCATCAAGTACACCGAGGACAAGGTCGACCAGGTGACGCGCGCACCCGCCACCGGCATCTACCGCCTGAGCGAAGACGGCACCATGGGCTACCAGCGCTACGACCACGAGCGCCGTGCGATCGACAGCGAGCGCGAGGCCTTCTTTCTGCGCATTACCGGCCCGGGCGACTACCGTTACGAAGGCGCAGACCTGGGCATCCTGATCACGCGGGGGCGCTCGATGGACGACAACTTCAAGCTCAACATCCGGGCGCGCGACTGGATCCGCGGCATCAAGAACCACTACGACGGCAAGCCGATCGTGACCACGCAGCACGCGGTGGCACCAGCGCCGGGCTCGTTCAAGATTCTCTGAGCTGGCGCACGCGATGTCGATCAACGTGAGCTTTCGCGCGGTGAGCGAAGACCAGCCGGGCGAAAAATGGCAGGCCATTTTCAACCGCTCCTGGTCGGGCTACCGCGCCTGGTATCTGCGCAGCGGCGCGGTCGGGCGGCCCAGCTACCTAGAGAGCCGACGGGCCATCCGGGAGCACATGCCCGAACTGGTGCCAACCTGGGAGCGCCTGGTCGAGCTGGCTGGCGGCGGCGACGTGGAGGCGCGCTTCCTGTCGCTGTGGTGCCCACCGCCGTACATCGCCGGATGTGCCCAGGCCGTGTGGATCGATCCCGCGGGCGCGCAGGAGCCCGTGCTGCTACGCAACTACGACTTCGCACCCGCACTGCTGGAAGGCGACTGGATGGCCACGCGCTGGACCGATCCGCGCAACCGGGTGCTGGCCATGGGCGACTGCCTGTGGGGCGCACTGGACGGCGTGAACGAAGCCGGACTGAGCGCCTCCCTGTCCTTCGGTGGCCGCACCGTGACCGGCGCGGGCTTTGGCATCCCCCTGGTGCTGCGCTATGTGCTAGAGGTGGCGCACAGCACCGCCGAGGCGATTGCGCTCTTGCAGCGCGTGCCGGTGCACATGAGCTATAGCGTGACCCTGCTAGACCGCAGCGCCGACTGGGCGACCGTGTTTGTCGCCCCCGACCGCGCAACCGAAGTCACGCGGCACAAGGCGGTGACCAATTTCCAGCACGCCGTCGAATGGCCGGAACACGCGCAGGCCACGCATTCGCCGCAGCGGCTGGCCGCGCTGCAGCAGCAGATCGACCAGCGCGCCCCCCTGCAGGCGCTGGCGGATGCGCTGCTGCGCGCGCCCCTGTACCAGTCGTCCTGGCTGCGCGGCTACGGCACGCTGTACAGCGCGCTGTACCGGCCGCTCAGCGGCCAGGCCACGCTGCTGTGGCCAGGCGACAGCTGGGCCCAGTCCGTCACCACATTCGAGGAGGGGCAGCGCAAAGTCGTTTATCCAGCTTACCCATGACACCCACACTCCCTTCGCCTGGCAACCGCCAGCTTATGAAAATTTCCCGCCTCCCACCCACAAACATGGAGACTCCGACATGAAAAGAAAACTTCCGCCAGCTGCCTGGATTTTGATAGCGATGGTGATCGGGATCATCATCGGCTATTTGATTTTTATTGAGTTCCCCGACAAAAAGGTCGCCGCCCAGATCGCGGGCTACATCTCAATCGTGTCGGACGTGTTTCTGCGGCTGATCAAGATGCTGATCGGGCCCCTGGTGTTCTCCACCCTGGTCGTGGGGATCGCGCACATGGGCGATGCGGCCTCGGTTGGCCGGGTGTTCGGCAAGGCCCTGGGCTGGTTTGTCACCGCCTCGCTGGTCTCGCTGGTGCTTGGTCTGGTGATGGCCAACTGGCTGCAGCCGGGCGTGAACCTCGGCCTGCCGCTGCCCGACATCGGTGCCTCCGCCAACCTGGCGACCTCGAAGTTCACCCTCAAGGACTTCGTCAGCCACCTGGTGCCCAAGTCGTTCGCCGAGGCCATGGCCAACAACGAGATCCTGCAGATCGTGGTGTTTTCGATGTTCTTCGGCGTGGCCCTGGCGGCGCTGGGAGAAAAGGGCAAGACCCTGGTCACCACCATCGATGAACTCTCGCACGCCATGCTCAAGATCACCGGCTATGTGATGAAACTTGCACCACTGGCCGTCATGGCTGCGATGGCAGCTACCGTAGCGGTGAACGGCCTGGAGATCCTGCTCAAGTTTGCCGTCTTCATGGGCGACTTCTACCTGGGCCTGTTCGTGCTGTGGAGCGTGCTGATTCTGGCGGGCTTCACCTTCCTGGGGCCGCGGGTCTTCAAGCTGCTGGTGCTGATCAAGGAAGCCTTTTTGCTGTCGTTTGCCACCGCCAGTTCGGAAGCAGCCTACCCGAAGATCCTGGATGCACTCGACCGTTTCGGCGTCAAGCGCAAGATCTCCAGCTTCGTGATGCCCATGGGCTACTCGTTCAATCTGGACGGCTCGATGATGTACTGCACCTTCGCGGTGCTGTTCATCGCCCAGGCGTACGGCATCGCGCTGCCGCTCAGCACGCAGATCACCATGCTGTTGATCCTGATGCTGACCTCCAAGGGCATGGCGGGCGTGCCGCGGGCCTCGCTGGTGGTGATCGCCGCCACGCTGAACCAGTTCAACATCCCCGAAGCCGGCTTGCTGCTGATTCTGGGCGTGGACACCTTTCTGGACATGGGCCGCTCGGCCACCAATGCGGTCGGCAACTCGATCGCCACGGCCGTGGTCGCGAAGTGGGAAGGAGCCCTGCTGCCCGAAGCTGCCGCCGCAGAGAACGCCAAGGCCCTGGACGCCGAGAGTGCCGCCACCCTGGCGCACCCGGTACACGGCTGAGGCAGCAGCCATGCAATGCCTCTGGAAGACACCGCTGACAGCGGTACTGCTGCTCGGGTTGGCGTCCGTGGTGCAAGCCCAGACCGAGCCGACTGCGCCCAACGCACCAGCCGCGCTCAGCGGCACGCTGGCCAAGGTGCGCGAGACCGGCACCGTGGCCATCGGCTACCGCGTGTCGTCGGTGCCGTTCTCGTACCTGTCGGCGCGCGGCGAGCCTATCGGCTATTCGATCGCGCTGTGCCGAGCCCTGGTCGCCTCGATGGAAGAGGCCGTGCACAAGAGCCTGGCGATCCAATGGACACCGGTCACCGCCGAGTCGCGCATCGATGCCGTGGCCCATGGCCAGATCGACCTGGAGTGCGGCTCGACCACCAACAACCTGGAGCGGCAGCAGCGCGTGGGTTTCTCACCCACGATCTTTGTCTCCGGCACCAAGCTGCTGGTCAGGAAGGGTTCGCCGATCAAGGGGTTCCGTGACCTGGCCGGCAAGACGGTGGCCGTGACGCGTGGCACCACCAACGAGAAGACCCTGCGCGAGCTGTCCGAGAAATTCAAGCTCAACCTGCATCTGCTGGTGCAGGCCGACCATGCGGAATCGTTTGCGCAGGTGGCCAACGGCCGCGCCGACGCCTTCGCAACCGACGATGTGCTGCTGTACGGCCTGATCGCCCAGAACAAGGGCAAGGTCCCCGGCAGCTACCAGGTGGTAAGCGAATTCCTCTCCTACGACCCGTACGGCATCATGTTCCGCAAAGGCGACCCGCAATTGACCAAGCTGGTGAACGACGCCTTCCGGGCGCTGGCCACCGATGGCGAAATTGCACGCCAATACCAGCGCTGGTTTCTGCAGAAGCTGCCGCAGTCCGGTACCAGCATCGATCTGCCCATGGGACCGCAGCTGGAAACCATCATCGAAACCCTGGCCGTGCCCGCAGAGTAAGCACACGGTGCCCGGTAGTCCCCGATTTATTCAACCTCCCCGAAAGACTTTCCCATGACCCCATCCCACCACTTCAAGGCCGTCGCCGACAGCCTGGTTGAAGACCTGGCCGACGACGTGCACAACGTACTCTCGGTCCGGGAGCTCGAGTCCCAGCCGCAGTTGAAAGCGCTGCGCCAGCGGGTCGAGGCCAAGCTGGCCATCGCCCGCGAGCTAGCCGCGGAAAAAGGCCGGGTCGCTGCCGACAAGGCCAAACAAGCGGCCAGTTCGGCCAACGCCTACGCCCACGCCGAGCCCTGGAAGCTGGCCACCGGCGCGCTGGCTGCCGGTGTGGTGCTGGGATGGCTGCTGGGCCGCCAAAGCGACGAATGAGCCAGGGGCGACTGCTGCGCCCATCCCCGCCCAGAATGAACACACACCGCTGGCGGGTGTTGCCCGGCAGCCGACAACGCACAGAATGCTATGTATTCAGTAGCTTGTCACGCTGATGGAATAAGCGCCAGCAGCTGATTTTTTATAAATGCCGACTCAGGCCTTGGGTGCCCGCAAAGCCTGGCTCAGCTGGTCCACCAGCTCGGCCCAGTCGGAATCCTGCAGCAAGGCCTCACGCAGAAACGTGGCCTGCGCGGGCGACCAAAAGGGCGCGTCCGGCAGCTCAACCGTGCCCGGCAGCGGCGCGTTCATGGCCAGAAAATGGGCAATGTCCGGTGCGTCCGAGGGCAGACCCAGCTGGGCGAACAGGTCGTGGAAGGGGTGTGAAGGTGTGTCCATGGCGCACCTTACCGCATTTGGCTGGCCATGGGGTGTTTGGCACCTGAAGCGTTACACACCGTCGTGCCGCGCCAGCAACTTGCCTTGGCGCACCGCTACCAGCGCGCCCTCGGCCAGCGGCCGCCAGGCCTCGCCGGTCAACGGCACGCTGGCGATCAGCAGGGCATCGTGCTCCTCGGCATCGGCTTCGATGGCCACGCCGTCCTGGTGCGCGGGTGGCGGTGCGGCCGACATGCACACCCGCTCCAGCAGCCACAGCCCGGGCGGCTCGGCGGGTTCCCCGTCGGCATGGATGCGCCGGTGGCCGTGGGCAAACAGGGTGTCGCCATCGGAATACAAAAAGTTGGCCGGGCCCAGCGCCCGCATGTCGGCGGCAAACGCCACCAGCAGCGCCATGCGCGCCTCCAGCGGTGGCGGGCTGGCGGCACCCGCCCACAGCGTGTGCAGGCGGGCCAGCAGCGCGCAAAACGCGTGCTCCGAATCGGTCTGCCCCACCGGGCGGTACCCGCCCAGCGCCATGGCGGGACTGGCCTGGAAATCGACCAGGGTGCCGTTGTGGGCGAACACATGGGCATGGCCGCCCAGCTCGCGCACAAAGGGCTGGGTGTTGGCAAACTGCACCGCCCCCCGCGTGGCGTGGCGGATGTGAGAGATGCCCAGGGTGGTGCTGGGCCCCTGGGTTTCCAGGTAGCGCACCAGCGCGCTGTCGCCCGCCGCCCGCGGCTCACGGAACAACGCCACGTCCACCCCCTGGTAGAAAGCCACGCCCCAGCCATCGTGCACCCCGCCCCGGGCGCTGCCGCGCGCGGCCAGGGTCTGCAGCGAAAAGGTCAGTTGCGCGGGCTCGGAGGTAGAGACGGCCAGGAGTTCACACATGGTGGGCCCGCATGCTCAGGGGTTGGGTGCTTGCGGATTGGCTTCAAACCGCACCCAGCCCGCCACCACGTCGCCCCCGCCCGGGCGGTCATTGGGGTGCAGGCGGCCCTCGGACACCGGCACCTCGGCAAAATCAAAGGGCCCCATGCCTTGGATGCACGCCACATTGACACCGTACTGGTGTGGCGAAGACCGGCGTTGGTGAAAGGTGTAGATACCGCAGCGGGCACAAAAGTAGTGTTTGGCCTGGCCGGTGTTGAACTGGTAGAGCGTCAGCGCGTCTTGGCCCTGCAGCACCTGCAGGTCGTCCAGGTTGACCGACACCGTGACCGCCCCGCGCATGCTGCAAAACGAGCAGTTGCACCGGTGGGGCTGGGGCAGTTCGTCGGCCCACTGCAATGCAAAACGGACCGTGCCGCAATGGCAAGCGGCCTGGTACAGCCTCCCTGGGGCCAGATGGTTGGCTGTCATGGTGCGCCTTTTTTCAGGTTGTCGGCTGGTGTTGAATTGCAGTGTAGCGAGCATTTGCCTACCGGCCTTGCCACAGAAAATAAGTTCTTTTTTAATAGCTGCTCACGCCCATTCCATAAGCACTGGCTGCCGATTTGGCCTGCTAAAAAATCACCATAAATCCATAGCACGATCACACCAACCCGCCCTGCAGGCGCAAGATCGCAGCAGTAGCATGCCATCTGGCTTGCCCCTACCCTACCGTGAAGGAAACCTGCCATGCGCCTCCTTGTCCAAGCCTTGTTGACCGCCGTGCTGCTCGCCCTGGCGGGCTGCGCCATCACCCCCGGCATGACCCGCGAGGCGGTGCTGTCGTCCTGGGGCCGCCCCACGGCCGAGCCGGAGCGGGCCGGCGTGCACCGGCTGCAGTACTCGCGCCAGCCCATGGGCCAGTCGGTGGTGATGGTGGACCTGGACGCGAATGGCCGGGTGGTGCAGTCGCAAGAGGTGATGAACCCGCGCCACTTCGCCCAGATCGACGTGTCCGGCAGCACCACCGCCGCCGACATCCTCTGGGCCTTCGGCCCGCCCGCCAAGATCGACGGTGTGATGGCCTGGGAGGGCGATATCTGGTCCTACCGCTGGCGCGAGATCGATGACATGTGGTTCTGGGTGTACTTCGACCGCGCTGGCGTGGTGCGGCGTACGCAACAGGGGCCGGATGTGCCGGAGTTTCCGCGGTTCCGGTGAGGGGGAGGGAGAGTCGGCTTTGGGCCCGAAGCTGCCGGTCGTCTTGCCCGGAAGCTGACATATATCCAACCTTCACCGGCAGGGGATGGGCGCTAGCGCGCCTAATTGCATTAGCCGCCCTCTAGTTCCGGGAAACGATGCAAAACCTCAATGGACGGCAACATGGTTATGTCCACAGTACATTCATCTTCTTGAAGCCACGCGGTGTGATCACTACCTGCCGCGATGATGGCCGTAGCCGGAAACTCTGCAGAAAGTAAAAGACCTCCGCCGGGGTTGATCGCTTGCAATCCTGCCCCAAACATTTCGGCGACAGCTCGTTTCTGGGTCCAACACAAGCCCACCCGTCCTTGGCTGTATCGAGAAAAACTTTCTCCCCGGTAAAGCCGTATTGCTCCACCCTTATAGGGAGGAGTCCACCGACGAAGCACACTCACCAAATTTTCGTCATTTCCGATTGATCTGCGAATCTTCTCACCGTGGGTTATCCAGGCTGCATAAAACCGGTGCGACAAGTCGACGCCTACTTCTGCAGAAATGAGATATGGCAAATCGCTGGCCCAGTCGTAATTAGCCAAGAAATCGAATGCCTCATGGCCGGTTTGCGTAAGGGCGGATGTCAAGTTCATTGACTTCATTATGGTCGCGCCTTCCCGGCAGGAAGGTGGGAATCAAATCAGTACTCCAGAAATTCCGGACTACTGAAAACCGACAGGGGTCGGCGAAATTGTGCCGCACCCGTCAATCTGCGTTCTCCGCAAGAATGGATACACCTAAACCAAGGAGTCTCCATGAATGCCGAACTGCTCAAACTGCTTTCCACCATACACAGCCATATCAAACAAACCAGCACGCCGTACTACACAGAGAACCCAGCGCTGGGCGCTTCGGTCAAGCGACTGCACGATTTCAAGATGATTGAAGCGGACTGCGTCATCTCAAAAGGCCGGAACGATCCCGGAGTCGTCCTCTACGCAAAGGCAAGCCGGCTTACGCCGGCCGGGCTGGCCGCCCTGGCATAGGCTACACCTGGCAAACGGGCATGCGATCTACCGGCAAAGGGGACGGGAATTGCCCCATGACCCGAAAGACTGCTCCTGGCCGAAAGCAACAGTGTAATGACCCTCCGCAACTGCCCCACCCAGTCTTTACCTGGCACCGCCAGAACCCGGATGGTGCCCATCCACCACCCACAGTATCACATTCGAATCCCTGCACATCTATAAAAATCAGTCACTTTTTTATAGCGCCTCACGCCCAAGGGATCAGCACAGGCTGCCCGTTGCATGCTTCAAAAAACTCTATAAACCCATAGCACGCCAGCACCGAACTGCCCGGCAATGGCATGCGCCTCCGGCGCTGTCCTGAACGCCGCCAGTCGGTGGCGACGGTGGACCGAGATGGCAGTGAATGGGTGGCGCAGGCGCAAGAGGTGATGAACCTGCGCCACTTCACCCAGATCGACGTATCCGGCAGCACCACGCCCGCCGACATCCTCTGGGCCTTCGGCCCGCCCGCCTCGGTGGACCGGGTGATGGCCTGGGACGGCGACATCTGGGTGTACTTTGACCCGGCGGGCGTGGTGCGGCGAACGCAGCAGGGGCCGGATGAGCGGTTTTTTCGGCTGCTGCGCTAATCGCAAAAAATGCTTACTTTTTGATAGCTTCCCATGCTTATGGAATCAGCACAGGCTGCCTTTTTTTCCCTGCAAAAAACCCCATAAATCCATAGCATTCAAAGTTTGGCCCGGGCCTGCGCCGCCTTGAGCTCTTTGGGGCTGAGCACAAACGCGCAGGTGTCGGTCAGGGTCTGGGCCGCCAGGTCGATCAGCGCCCGGGCCCGCGCGGGCAGCGACTGGCGACTGCCAAAGTACACAAAGTAGCTGGACCGGTCCGACAGGGTTTCGGGCAACAACGGCACCAGTTGCCCCGAGCGGATGTAGGGCGCGGCCGTCACACCGGCCAGTTGCCCTATGGCCTGGCCGGCCAGCACCGCGTGCAGCTCCAGGGTTTCGTCGTTGGTGCACAGGGCCGGGGTCACGGCGTGCTCCACCACATCGCCGTTCACCCGTACCCGCCAGGGCACGACCGCGCCCGTGCCCGCATTGCGAAACGCGCTGCAACGGTGCGATTGCAGGGCAGCCAGGCTGTCCGGCGCACCGTGTTGGGCGATGTACGCGGGCGAGGCGCAGACCAGCATCTGCACCGCAAACAGCCGCCGCGCAATCACGCCTTCGTGCGGCGACATGCCCAGGCGAAAGCCCACATCGACCCGGTCCTCCACCCAGTTGCCCACCCGGTCCTCCAGTTGCACGTCGGGCACGATCTGCGGGTACTGCTGGCAAAACGCCTCCAGCAAATGCCACAGCACCGGCTGGAAGGCAGAGCGCGGGCCCACGATGCGCAGCGGGCCCGCAATCTCTTCCTTGGCGCGCCGAGTGATCTGCAAGGCCCGCTGCAGGCCGGCCAGCGAGGGCTGGGCCTCTTCCAGAAACTGCCGCCCTTCGTCGGTGAGTGCCATCACGCGGGTGGTGCGGTGGAACAGGCGCACGTCCAGGTGCTGCTCCAGTTGGGCCAGCGCCTGGCTGGCGGCCTGCGGGCTGAAACCCAGGGCGGCGGCGGCCTTGCGCAGGCTGCCCAGCTCCGCGGTGCGGACGAACACAGAAATCGACCGCAGTTCATTGATGCGCATGGTGGGTTCTCCCGAGATTATCCGTTCTGGCTTGCCAATCAAACAAGGCATAAGCCCCTATTCATATGCCAATGCGATCATAAACTTAGGCCATGAACCTCCTAGCCACCGCCACCCTCGCCGTTTCCATGCTGCCGCTGTCTGCCCTGGCCGACGACAAGCTGCAGATTTCCCGTGCGGGCAGCCGCCCCGTCAACGCCGCACCCGCGCAGAACTTCACCGGCGCGGTGCGCGTGGAGATGCTGCACACGCCCACCGGTGCCGCGCGCGCTTCGGCCGGCACGGTGTCGTTTACGCCCGGCGCACGCACCGCCTGGCACACCCATCCGCTGGGGCAGACCCTGGTGGTGACCGCTGGCACCGGGCGGGTGCAGATGTGGGGCGGTGCCATCGAAGATATCCAGGTGGGCGACGTGGTGCACATTCCGCCCCACGTCAAACACTGGCACGGTGCCGCGCCCACCACCGCCATGGCCCATATCGCCATCACCGAGGCGCAAGACGGCAAGGCGGTGGACTGGCTGGAGCAGGTCAGCGATGCCCAATATGGCTTGCCGCCGCCCGTGGCCAACGCACCCACCGCCCCCTCGCGGGCGCAGGCCTTGTTTGGCGACGTGGCCCCCAAGCTCGCGGAGCTGACCGACCAGGTGCTGTTTGCCGACGTGTGGGCGCGCCCCGGCCTGTCGCGGCGGGACCGCAGCCTGGCCACGGTAAGCGCCTTGATCGCCATGAACCGGCCCGAGCAGCTGCGTTCGCACATGGCCCTGGCCCGCACCAACGGCATGACCCAGGAGGAGCTGGTCGAGACGCTGACCCACCTGGCGTTTTATGCGGGCTGGCCCAGCGCCATCACGGCGGCCGGTGTGGCCCGCGAAGTGTTTGCCAAGCCGTGACAACACCCTCTTCCCCACTCACAAAGACAAAGGAACCCACCATGCAACACGTCACCCTGAACAACGGCCTGCAGATGCCCATCCTGGGCTTCGGCGTTTTCCAGATTGCCGATGCCGCCGAATGCAGCCGCAGCGTGGCCGATGCCATCGCCGCGGGCTACCGGCTTATCGACACCGCCGCCTCGTACATGAACGAAGAAGCCGTGGGCCAGGGCCTGCGCCAAAGCGGCGTGGCGCGCGACGCGCTGTTTGTGACCAGCAAGCTGTGGGTGCAAGACGCGGGCTACGAGCGCACCAAGCTGGCCATCGACAAGTCGCTGCGCCGCCTGCAGCTGGACTACCTCGACCTGTACCTCATCCACCAGCCGTACTCGGATGTGCACGGCTCCTGGCGGGCCATGGAAGAGGCCTACCGCGCCGGCAAGCTCAAGGCCATCGGCCTGAGCAACTTCCAGCCCGACCGGCTGATGGACATCATGGCCTTCAACCAGGTCACCCCGGCGGTCAACCAGATCGAGGTCAACCCCTTCCACCAGCAGGAAGAGAGCGCCAGCTTCATGCGCGACAACGGCGTACAGGCCCAGGCCTGGGCCCCGTTCGCCGAAGGGCGCAACAACCTGTTCCACAACGAGGTGCTCACCGCCATCGGCCACAGCTACGGCAAGACCGTGGGCCAGGTGGTTTTGCGCTGGCTGGTGCAGCGCGGCATCACTGCCCTGGCCAAGTCGGTGCGCAAGGAGCGCATGGTGGAAAACCTGGACGTGTTCGACTTCGCGCTGAGCGATGCCGACATGGCCGCCATTGCCACGCTAGACACCGGCACCAGCAGCTTCTTCTCCCACCGCGACCCGGCCATGGTGAAGTGGATGAGCCAGCGGCAAATCAATACCTGAGAAAGCACTTATGACAACACCCACACACGCTCCATCCGCCCGGCGCGGCTTCCTCCGGTCCGCCACCACGCTGGCCGCCGCACCGCTGGTGGGTGGCCTCGGCACCGCTGCCGTGGCGCAAACCGCCAGCGCTGGCCCCACCACAGCATCCCAGGTGACAGGCCGGCGCAAGCTCGGCACGCTGGAAGTCTCCAGCCTCGGCCTGGGCGTGCAAAACATGGGCCGCACCTACCAGACCACCGTGCCCAGCCGCCCGCAGATGATCGATATCATCCGCCGCGCCTACGACAGCGGCATCACCTTCTTCGATGCCGCCGAAGCCTACGGCCCGCACGAGGTGGAGCGCATCCTGGGCGAAGGCGTGGCCCCGTTCCGCAACCAGGTGGCCATCACCTCCAAGTTCGGCTGGAACATCGACCTGCAAACCGGCGAGCGCCGCCCGGGGCTGATCAGCCGCCCCGCGCACATCAAACTGGCCGTGGACGGCATGCTGCAGCGCCTGCGCACCGACCGCATCGACCTGCTCTACCAGCACCGCGTGGACCCGCAGGTACCCATCGAAGATGTGGCGGGTGCCGTCAAAGACCTGATGGCGCAGGGCAAGGTGCTGCACTGGGGACTGTGCGAAATGGGCCCGCAGACCCTGCGCCGCGCCCATGCCGCCCTGCCGCTGGCGGCGGTGCAAAACGAATATTCCATGCTCTGGCGCGGACCGGAAAAATGGGTGCTGGCCGCGTGCGAAGAGCTGGGCATAGGCTTCGTGCCCTGGAGCCCGCTGGGCGTGGGCTTTTTGACCGGAGCCATCGATGCCCGCACCCGCTTTGCCGACGGCGACATCCGCAAGATCGAATCCCGCTTCGCCCCGGAAAACCTGCCGCGCAACCTGGCGCTGATGGCGCTGCTGCAGCGCTGGGCAGTGCAAAAAAACGCCACCCCCGCCCAGATCGCCCTTGCCTGGCTGATGGACCAAAAGCCCTGGATTGTGCCCATCCCGGGCACCACGCAAATGGCGCATTTGCTGGAGAACCTGGGGGCGGATGCGGTCCGCTTCACGCCCGCAGAACGCGCTGAGCTGAACGCGGCTGTCGCGGCTGTTGAAGTACAGGGGGCGCGCTTGCCGGATAGCGTGCTGGTGTATTCGGAGGTGGAGGCAGCGGTGAAACGGTGACAATTGGGCGAAGCAGCCGTGGCAATTGAGACCGCCAGGAGATGATGAGAGCTCGACCGATTGAGGTCAGGCAACCTGAACTCATACATACCCGGCTCATTCCCTCACACCAAAGGGGGGCGGCATAACAGCTGCGTGCACGCTCGACAATCGCCCGACGGCTCCGCAGAGCTCCTTCCTGCCAGAGGCCACGACGATGACATTGCACAGCATGAGACACAGAAGGTTCCGGTTTCGTAGTACGTCGATCAATTTGTCAGGCGGATAGCCTCGAAGCGCATGGACGACAAGATGGGCACCACCATGAACAAATGAGTGCATTACCTTCACGGTCTCATAGAGCCTTCGACCTTCGGTAGCCATGTCAGGAGCAATAGGTTCAATCGCATCCAACATGGAAGGTATGGGGGGTCCCAAGCTGGGCTCCTTCAAGCTCCCGTCCGGCACAGGTTCAGTGAACTTGTCCAGCCAGTCTTCCTTCGCTCCTATCTGCACCCAGGCAGCACGAACAGTTGCCTCAAAATGAAGACGCACCAATGCCAGGGCCGTCCCGTGGTGTCCGGCACCAAGTAGTAAACGCTGGCTGATTGCGTGTTCAAGCGCCGCTCGACAAAACCCCATGGTGATGACATTTCGGGTTGACGACGTATTCCAGCCGGAATCAAGTAACAGCTCTACATCCCGGTCGAGCGCGGCACATCCGTCAAGAAATCGACCAAGCCGTGCGTAGCTTGCTAGTTCTTGTTCTTCCATTTACTCCCTTTGGCTAGAGTTCGTCCGCATTCTTACAAACCGCCCGACTGGCCGTTGTTGCCAGCTACTGCAGTTTAGTCACCATCCAAAAGTGATCCCATCCCGTCCTTGGCGAAGCGTCAGCGCCCTGGCGGTGCCCATCCATCACCCAGAACCCCACCGCCCAATCCTCTCACCTCTATAGAACAGTCACTTTTTTATAGCTTCTCACGCCCAAGGAATAAGCACAGGCTGCCAATTTGGCCCCTAAAAAATTCCCACAAATCCATAGCACCACACACCAAAGCCGCCCAGCGCAGGCCAGCCGATATTTCAGCCGCGCACTACCCCAGACAACCACAAGCCTTACGCCAAAGCCCCCACCCGCATAAACCCCGCAAAGAACGCCGCCAGCTCCCGATGCGCCCCCAGCGGCAGCACGTGGGCCACGTACTGGTCGGGGCGGACGACCACCAGGGCACCTTGGGCCCGGTCGATACCGCGCATAGCAAAGATGTCTTGCCCGCCTTTTGCATCAGCGCAGAAGACCTTCTCGTAGTCCTTCAACTGGTAGCGCCCCTTGCATGGCAGCAGGATGGAGGGCAAGGCCTCCAGGTCGAGGGTGCGGTGATCCTGCGGGAAGATGGCGCGCAGATCGAAGACGGCATCCAGGTCCTGGCCTGCGGGGGTGAATTTACGCACCGGCGAGTCGGGCGAGGTATCGAGGAAACGGCACAGCGCGCCCAGGCCGGTGTCTGCATCTGCCGCGCTGTCGTTCGCCCCAGCGAAGGCGTAGAGCCGCCAGCGGCCGTCGGCCTGGGCTACGTGGCCGAGCTGCAGGGGCTTGGCATCGAAGGCGCGCAGCACGGGGGCGGAATGGAAGCGGGTGCCGACCACGAAGCCGGTGGCCAGGTGCTGGTGGGTGGCCTGGCCGCAAATGGTGGACGGACGGTAGTGCGTGCCCATGCCGGCGGTGAAGCGGCCATGCTGCTCGAAATACTTTTGAAACTCTTTCGGGTCCACGCCTTGCGAGGTGCCGTTGGCATCTTGATGCGGACGGTCGCTGAACATCTGGGCCCACTCGCGGTCGAAGTCGATCAGTTCCTGGGCCACCACCTGGCGCTCTTGCGAGTAGGTGCGCAGCAGCTCAGGGCCGCACTGGCCGGACAGCACAGCCGCCAGCTTCCAGCCCAGGTTGAAGGTGTCCTGCATCGAGAAGTTCATGCCCTGCCCGGCCTTGGGGCTGTGGGTGTGGCAGGCGTCTCCGGCGATGAAGACGTGGGGCTGCACGGTGCTGCCGTCGTCTGCAGAAACATCGTCGTACTGGTCGCAAATGCGCTGGCCGATTTCGTACACCGACCACCAGGGCACCTCTTTCACCTCCAGCGTGTAGGGGTGCAGGATGCGCTGCGCGGCGGCGATGAGATGGTCCACAGTGATGCCGCGGTGCGCCACGCGCTCGTCTTCGCCCAGCTTGTCCATCTCGACGTAGAAGCGCACCAGGTAGCCGCCCTCGCGCGGGATGACCAGCAGGTTGCCGTGGGCGGACTGCACGGCCACCTTGTTGCGGATGTCGGGGAAGTCGGTCACGGCCAGCATGTCCATCACGCCCCAGGCGTGGTTGGCCGAATCGCCCACCAGCTTGCGGCCCATGGCGCGGCGCACACCGCTGCGCGCGCCGTCGCAGCCCACCACGTAGCGGGCTCTCACTACCTCAATCTGGCCGCGGTGGGCGGCATCGGTGCGCTCCATTTGCACGGTGACGGGGTAGTCGGCTGCGCTGCGGTCAACTTGCAGGTCGACAAAGCTGCGGGCGTAGTGCGGCTCCAGCCGGGTGGGCGCGTTGCGCATGTGCTCCAGGTAGAAGTCGTGCACCCGCGCCTGGTTCAGCACCACGTGGGGAAACTCGGACAGGCCGTCTTCGGTGTCTTGCACCCGGCCATGGCGCACGATGCTGCCCTGCGGCTGGCCGTCGGGTTTCCAGAAGGTGACTTCGTTGATCCAGCAGGCCTCTTTGAGTACGCGGTCGGCGAAGTTGAAGGCCTGGAACATCTCCATGGTGCGGCAGGCAATGCCGTCGGCCTGGCCCAACTGCAGCGGGCCGTCTTTCTGGTCCACGATGCAGGTGCGGATGTGGGGAAACGCGGCCAGTTGGGCGGCCAGCGTCAGCCCGGCGGGGCCGCAGCCGACGATGAGCACATCGACCTCGGCGGGCAGTGCGTCGGTGTGGGAAATGTTGTGGTGGGAGGCGTGGGCCGATGGGGTCAAAACTTCGGGGTTACCGGGCTGGAAGCCGTTCAGATGGAATTGCATTTTTTACTCGCTTTCTGTGGGAAGGTGAATCAATGGGTGGGCGCAGACTGGCTGCGCGCTTTGGGCACCACCAGCGTCAGGACTGCGCCAAAGATGGCCAGGGCCGCCAACACGTAGAAGATGGCGTTGAGCGCAAAGCCGCCGCCGATGAGGAAGCCACCCAGCAGCGGTCCGCCCACGCCGCCCAGACGGCCAAAGCCTGCGCACCAGGCCACGCCTGCGCCGCGCACCGTGGTGCGGTAGTAGTTGGCAACGAAGCCGTAGATCAGGGTTTGCGTGCCGCTGGTGCCCATGCCCACCACCGCGATGGCAGCCAGCCGTACCGCCAGCGGCAGATCGAGCGTGAGCAGCGCGATGGCCGCCGCGCCGATGGCAAAGCAGGCGGCCACCACCAGCTTGGGGCCAAACCGGTCGGCCACCCCTGAGCCCAACAGCGCGCCAACCACCGCACCGCCGTTCAACACCAGCAAAAACGACAGCGAACCCTTGGCGTTGAACCCGGCGCGCAGCATCAGCTCGGGCAGCCAGGTGTTGAGCGAATACACCAGCAGCAGGCCGGTGGCGCTCATCAAACCGAGGATCAGCGTGGGGAAAAGGTAATGGGAGCCGAACAGCCCGGCAAATCCGGTCTTCTCCGTGGCCGCAGTCTGGGCCAGCACCACAGGCTCGTCCGCAGGCAGCGCCACCCCGGTGTGCAGCGACAGGGCGCGGGCCTCATCCAGGCGGCCACGCGAGGCCAGCCAGGCCACCGACTCCGGCATCTTGAAGTACGCCAGCGGCAGCAGCGTGACCGCGGGCAGCGCGCCAATCCAGAACATGCCGCGCCAGCCGATCAGCGGCAGCAGCACCATCGCCAGCCCTGCGGCCAGCAGGCTGCCCAGTGGAATGCCCGAGTAGACGATGGCGATAAACAAGTTCTTCTTGCCCTTGGGCGCGTACTCGGCAATCAGCGCGCCGGTGGTGGCCACCAGCGCCCCCACGCCCAGGCCGGTGGCAAAGCGCAACAGGCCGAACAGCGTGGCGCTGGTGGTCAGCGCCGTGAGGCCCATGCCGATGGAAAACCAGGCGTAGGCAAACAGCATCACCTTGCGGCGGCCAATCGTGTCGCCCACGCTGCCCGCCAGCAGCGCGCCCACCAGCACGCCCACCAGCGCGTAGCTGCCCAGCGCACCGGCGATGCTGGGTGTGACCAGCCCGATCTGCGAGGCATCGCGCAGGAAGGTGGAAACCACCGTGCCGTAGACCACCAGGTCGTAGCCGTCAAAAACCAGGCCCAGGGTGGCCAGAGCCACGATCCAGGTCACCGAGCGAAGCTGCCGGGCATCTGACGGGGTGGACGGGGTTGGCGCATAAGCAGCGCCGATGGACGGCGGCGCAGAGGATGTTGTCATGGGGTGTGTTTCTCCGAATTTAAGTACGCACACTTATCATCAGTGCACTGAATATAAGTGTAGAGGTACAATTTTGAAACATTATCAGTACAAACCCTAGACCATTCCCATGACGGCACCCCAGCCCACCCCCGCCCTCCAGGGCCTGGACGACTTTCCCGGCCACAGCATCCGGCGGTTGCAACAAATCGCCGTGGGCATCTTTCTGGATGAGACGGGAGACCTGGGTATCACCCCGGTGCAGTTCGCTCTGCTGTTTGCCGCGTCTCAGCAGGCCGGGCTGGACCAGCGCACCTTGGCTGGCAAGATAGGCCTGGACACCTCCACCATCGGTGCCGTGGTAGACCGCCTGGAAAGCCGCGAACTCATAGAGCGCAAAGTCTCGCCCGACGACAAACGCGTGCGCCTGCTCAGCGTCACGCCCACCGGCATCGACCTGCTAGACACCGCGATGCCCGCCATGCAGCGCGCCCAGGAGCGCATGCTCGCCCCCCTCCCCCCCGCCGACCGCCCCATCTTCATGGCCATGGTCAAGCAGATCGTGGAACAGAACGGGGCCTGGAGCCGGGGAGCGAAGGAAGCCGGTTGAGGGCGTAGGGTGGGCTATTTTTTATAAAAAAGTGCTTACTTTTTTATAGTTTCTTGCGCTGATTCCATAAGCGCAATGGGCCGATTTTGCGGTTGAAAAATGGCCCTAAATCCATAGCGACCACTGCCTTTGCGGCCTCAGCCCAAGCCGTGCGCAATTTCTGAACAGCTTGCGACCAACGATCGCCCGAAAGCCCGTGCCGCGCGTAAACTGGCGGCAGGATTTATAGACCCTGCGCATGGATAAGGCCGCCGCTAACCGCTATCGAGGTGACTTTGTCGCGTGGACGGGCGTGTGCGGCTTTATCGGCGAGGGTGGCAGCGGCGCCCGCATCGCTGCGCATTCGCACTACGCGATACAGCTGGCCCTCGGCGCTCCCGACGGGCTGCGCGTTCAGTTTGGCCGCCACGGTGCATGGCAGCCCTGTGCCGCAGCGCTGGTCCCCTCCAGAGCGACCCACACCATTGACGTGACCGACTGCGCTATGAGCGTAGTTCTTTTCATCGAGCCCGAAACGGCGATGGGTAAGGCACTGTCCGCCCGACTGCAGGGCCGACTCGAACTGCTCGATGCAAACACCGTCGGAGTGGCCGCCAAGAACCTGGACCGCGCTTGGCAGGTCGAGAGGAGCTACGACGCGGTGCAAGCGGTGTGCATGCAGCTCCTGCACCAGATTTCGCAAACCGCCACCCGAGAGCCTTCGGACCCGCGGGTGCTTGCGGCCATCGAGTACCTGCGCCAGAGAGTCGACCAGCCGGTGTCTCTCCCCGAGGTGGCCAAGACCGTGAACCTCTCGCCCGAGCGGTTCCGCCATCTCTTTGTGGAGCAGACCGGGATGCCGCTGCGAACCTACGTGCTGTGGCGCAGGCTACTGCACGTGTGGACGCTGCTGATGAAGGGCGAAACGCTCTCGGGCGCGGCGCACGCAGCGGGCTTCGCCGATGCTGCGCACCTCTCCAGGACGGCCAGGACGATGTTCGGGCTGCCACCCTCTGTCTTGCAGATGGGCGGCCCGCTCAGCGCCCGTGCACGGGAACTGCAGCATCACTTCGCCTGAATAATGGGGCCCGTGAGGGTGCCGAGGAAGGCCGACACGTCCTGGATTTCGGCCGTGGACAGGCGGATAGTCTGTCGGTCAGCGCGTTTTTCACCGGGCTGCGCCAGCTCGCTCTGGCCGAGCACCGCCTTGGGTGAGGTTGCGTAGTGCTGCAGGACCTGCTCCAAACTCGAGAACTGGCCCGCATGCATGTACGGTGCCCTTTCCGCCACGTTGCGCAAGCTGGGTGTCCGGAATGCCGCGAGCTGCCCGGGGTCGTTGGTGGCCAGGAACTGGAGCTCTCCGCATTGCTCGGGCTTCGCATCGCTGTAGCGCCCGAGGCAGTTGAACTCGTCCTGCAGCAGCTTCTTCAGGCCTTCCGCGCGCCCGCGGTCCGGCTTGGCGCGGTCGATGGGCGGCACGGCGGTGTTGTGGAATGCGTGGTCCGTCAGCAGCGGCCCGTTGTGGCAGGTGATGCACTGGCCCTTGGTGAGAAACAGACGCAAGCCACGGACTTCCTGCTGTGAGAGGACTTCCTGCCCGCGGCCTTCGCCGACCACCGTGGCCTGCGCGTACTGGTCGAAGCGCGATTCACCGTACGCGATGTTGCGTTCGAAGGCCGCGATGGCTTTGCCCATGTTCGCGAACACGCGGTTGACCGCCTCTTGGCTGCTCTCCGGCATGGCGGCCCAGGCTGCGCGCTCGGCTTGCGTCCCACCTGGCGAGGCATCTTCCGGGAGCTTGCCCAGGGTCGGCATGGGGCCAAAGACGGACTGGTACTGCTCCTTGTAGAGGGCTTGCACCAGCTTCACAAAGCGCACGCGGTTGCCGCCGTGCTCTGCGGCATCCTCCATCGGCCCCAGCGCCTGCGACCAGAGACTGTCTTTGCGCCCATCCCAGAACAGGAAAGGTGCGTGCGCAGCGCCCATCACCGGCATCGTGCGGCGCTGACCCGTGCCAATTCCCTGCCCGAACGGCTTGCCGTCCTGGAACTGCTTGTCGGCGGAATGGCAGCTGGCGCACGCGACCTGGCCGTTCTTGCTCAAGCGGGTGTCGTTAAACAGAGCCCGGCCTAGCGTCGCAGCTTCTGCTCGCTGCTCGTAGGCGTTGGAGGGTTCCGAGGGCCGCGGGCCTGCCTCCTTCAGCCGCATGGAGGCAAGGGTTGCAACGTCCTGGGCTGACCACGTGTCGCGTAGCGGCGCCTTGTCCAGCGCCTGCGCAGCAAGCGCAGTCAAAAGACTCGCCACAAGCGCCGTCGTGACCTTGAAGCGCCAAGGAGTCCTGGCTCTGAAGGTGACGCGTCTCATGGTTGGCCCTTCGGTGTCTCAACGACCGTGTTGAAAGTGACCTTGTCCGAACCCTGCGGGCCCTGGATGTCCAGCTTTACTTCCCACCAGCCGGTCATGCTGAACTTCATGCCATCCAGCTGGTAGGTTCCCTCCTCCAGTTCGCGGGTGACCCGCGGCTGCGTCGGAAGGCCATGTCCGTGCTGCGGCATGCCACCATCTACGCCGAACTTCGCACCGTGAACGGGGGTACCGTCCGGCGTCGCGAGCTTCACCTTCCAGCTGTGCATCTGGTTGATGGCCGGTGCTTGCGCGGGTGGAGTCAGGGCTACCCGGTAGATGCCAGCGGCAGACTGCTTTTGCAGCGCGAGGTCCAGGTCCTTGGGCGGGCTGCTGCAGCCACCCAGGCCCAGTGTGGCCAGAACCGCCAGCCCGGCGATGGCGAGGGTGGCAGAGGCTCGCCGGAAGGCGTTCACTTGGCGCGTACCGGCTCGCGCAGACTGGATGAACTCTTGCAGGTCCTGGGGCACCGGCATCCGCCTGAAGCCGTTGACATCGGCCCCGCCCGTATTGCCTCGCGGTACCAGACCGAGGGGGGTAAAAATACTGGCAGCGACCAGACGCCAAGCCTGGCCGAAGGCTTCGCCGACCAAGCCATTGCGGACCGCGAACCGGAACATGCGCCAATGGACGCGGACGTGTTCGCCCGTGGCGGGCTGGCCCAGGACATGCGCCCGCTGGAGATGCTGGAAGGCGGTGTAGAAGTGCCCCTGCGCTTCCATCAATGCGGCGGCATCAAGCTCTGCTTGTACCTTGGGTGGGATGCGAATGGCGAAATGGGTCATGGTGTGCTCCGAGTGGGTTCCGATACACACGGATTCTTCGCCATTCGCACCAGCCGGGCTTGAACGCAGCGGCTAAACCTGGCAGCCTTTTTGTTCAAATCCACCGTTGGATGTCAGGCTGCCAGCTGCGCCGCCAGTTTATACACAGGCAATCTAGTCATGCGTCCAAAGCGACCGCACCCTCTCTACAGCGATTCCCTGCATCCAGATAAGCCGCCAATAAATCAGTCCTGTTTTCATAGCTTCTCGCGCCCATGGAATCAGCACCAGCTGTCGATTCCATTCTTCAAAATTTCACACAAATCGATAGCAAACTCTCAACCGCGCTCCACCTGCGGCAGCATCGCTGCCAGCACACGGTCTTTCAGTACCACGTGGTGGAAGATGGCGGCAGCGGCGTGCAGCCCGGCGATCCACATGATGGCGTCGCCCAGGAGCCCATGCACGTCGCCCCAATCGGCCAGGGGTGCCAGGGGGGAGTTGGCGATCAGCGGCATCTGGTCGAAGCGCACGCCACCCAGCAGGGTGAGCGGATGGCCTTCGCTGGCCAGGGCCAGCAGCGCGGTCATGGGCAGGGCCAAGAGCAGCGCCCACAGGGCTCCGTGCGCCAGCTTGGAGGCGATATGCATCCAGCCCGACATGGCAAATTGGGGTGCTGCCGGGCGAAATGCCACCCAGAGCAGGCGCAGCACGGTCAGGGTAAAGACCAGGACACCCAAGGATTCGTGCCAGACGATGTCGCTGTGGGTGGCGGGGTCCACGCCCTGGCGCATCATGCGGCCGAAGCCGCCGGGGCCGAGGATGAAGGCGACGGTCACGGCAATGGCGGTCAGCCAGTGGAAGGCGCGGCTGAGCACGTCGTAGCGGGGCTTGTTGGCCAGGTTCATCGGTTTTCCCTCAAAAATAAAAGCGATTGTGGCGCTCGATTCTTAACGGTTCATGAAGGCCGCTTGGCCCTTACGCAAAGCGCACTACGGCCACCGGGGGAAGATCGTTGGACACGCAGTGCCAGCCCTCCCCCGCGTCGCTGCTGACCCACAGCCCGCCGGTGGTGGAAGCCATGGCCAGGGTCTGGCCGTCGGCGCTGATGTCCAGGCCGTGGCGGTACACCAGGTGGTAGGCATGGGCACTGGGCAGGCCCAGGCCGAAGCTGTGGAAGCTTTGGCCGCCGTCGTCGGTACGGTTGACCAGCATCCGGCCATCCACCGGAATGCGGCAGCCGTCGCTGTGCGCGGGTACGAACCAGGCACGCAGCGGGTTGTGCGGGTCGCTGGCCACGGGGAAGCCAAAGTCGCTGGGTGCGGGTGCGGCAATGCTGTGCCACTGCTGGCCGCCGTCTACCGAGCGGTACATGCCGCCGTGGTGCTGCACCCACAGCACGTCGGGCTGGGCGGCGCACTGCACCAGGCAGTGCGGGTCTTGCACGTTGCCGTCCTCCTGCAGGCCCTCGGGCATGTAGCGGGCCAGCATGCCGCGCGAGGTGATGGTCCAGCTCTCGCCTCCGTCGCGGCTTTGCCACACGCCGCCGCTGGATACGGCCAGCGTGATGTGCTGCGCATCGCGTGGATCGACCAGGATGGAGTGGATGCCCGCCTGGTCGTAACCGCCGCCGCCCCAGCTCTTGCGCGGCGGCTGGTTCCACAGCGCCGTATTCAGCGCCCAGCTCTGGCCGCCGTCATCCGAGCGGAACAGACCCGCCGGCAGGCAGCCCGCCCACAGCGTGCCGGGCTGGTCCGGGCCACCCGCAGCCAGGCACCACACCATGTCCACGCTCCAGGGCGTGGGGTCGTCGGCATCTGGGCCGGTAGTGGGCTTGGGCGGAAAGGCGGGTGCGGCCACTTCGACCCAGCTCGCGCCTTGGTCAACGCTTTTGCGCAGCTTCACCCCGAAATGCCCCATGCGCAGCGCGGCCAGCCAACTGCCGTCGCGCGGGTCGGCCAGCACCTGGGTGACGGGCTCGCCCGCGAAATGGTGGGCGGTGATGTGCCACGCACTACCCTCCCCTTGCACGGTAAACAGGCCCTTGCGGGTGCCGACGAGGAGCGTGTGCATAAAGAATTCTCCATGGGAATTTAACCGCCCGACAAGGCCTGGACCACCAGCACCTTGTCGCCCGCCAGCACCTCCAGGTCCAGCCGCACGCGGTCGTGCACGAGGGTCTGGTTGACGAATACCGCCACATGCTTGCGCACCGCGCGCTGGTCGTCAAACACGTAGTGCACCAGCGCCGGGGCGGCCACCAGAGCCTCATCCAGCACCTGCCGCAGCGGCCCGGCGGGCACCTGCTGGATGGGCACCTCGATGTGGCGGCGCAGGCTGGGGGCGAATTCGACGGTGACCATGGCCACCATTGTTGGATGCACGCACGGGCCGCGTCAATCGGGGGAATCCGACTCGTGCGGTTCAATTTTGATAGCTGCTTACGCCCATTCCATCAGCGCGAGGGGCCTAAAATCTACCCAACTAACGTATTCAACCGGCCTCTTTTTTCAAAAACTTACGACCAAACCGGTCGTCGGACTGTTTTCTGAAATCGGTAGGGGTCATTCCCTTGATTTTGTGGAAGTGGCGGTTGAAGTTGGCAACGTTGTTGAAGCCCACTTCGTGGCACACATTGGCCACGTACATCGAGGTGTCGGCCAGCAGCTGGCAGGCTTTGTTGATCCGCAGGCGCAGCACAAAGTCGATGAAGGAATTGCCGGTGCTGCGCTTGAAGTGTTTGGAAAAGTATTTCTCGCTGTGGCCAAAGGTGTGGGCCACGTCCTTGAGCGAGATGTCAAAGCAGGCGTTTTGGGCCACGTACTCGATGATCGCCGAGGCCTCTTGCGTATAGGTGTCGGCCATGCCTTGCACGCTGGACGCAGACAGCAGCCGGAAATCCTTCTCCTGCGCCAGCTCGGCCAGGTAGGCCAGAAAGCTCGACAGGCGCTTGAGCCCCTGGGAGCCCCGGATCTCTTCAAAACGTTGCTCGGCCAGGGCAGAAATGCCAAAGAACTCGATGCCGAACTGGGCGCGGTCCAGCATGGGGAAGATGCCGTCGATGGCATCAAACACCTTGGCGGCCTCGCGCAGCGGCTCGTCGCGGAACTGCAGCACCTTGTGGATGTGGTCGTTGATGCCGCCCGGCGGCAGGTCGTCCACCAGCCAGTTGTGGGGCAGGCCCGGCCCCGTTAGCACCAGATGCCCCGGCTCGTAAGTGCCCAGGTAGTCGCCCACGTAGGCGCGGCCATGGGTGGCCACGATGAGGTGCAGCTCGTACTCGGGGTGGTAGTGCCAGCGGTTGAGGATGGTGGGAAAGCCGTGCGACAGGCAACGCACCACCCCGCAGCTGGAGACCGGCTCGAAGCCCTGGAACAGCGTGCGCTCAGCCTCGTTCTCCAGCGCCGGGCCGTAGGTGCGCCGAGCCGGGCGCACCGATTTGGACCGGCTGGAGGGGCCCGTGGCACGGGATGACGAGGACGCGGTGTGGATCACCAGGGGCTCCTGACGGGTGGGAATCAAGCTCTGCAGGCCAAAGCATAGGGGCGAATGGCATCGCGTATGCGGTCCAGCACCAGATCCCTGGCCGCCAGAGGGATCTTGCCGAGGCGGTAGGCGGCATACTGGGCCGGCAGGTGCTGGCTGACCAGGTTTTCAGGTATCTGCAGGCCGCCCAGGTTCTTCAGCAGCCGGTCGGTAGCCGCCACGATGTCGGGCCGCCCCCAGTAGTAGCGCACGCGATCGCTGTAGCTAAAGACCCGCAGCCGGGCCTGCTGCACCGCGTCGCCACCGTAGTAGTGCACCCAGTCTTGCGGGTGGTGGAGCATCTCGGACTCGACCACCGCACGCAGGTGGGAACGGGCCGCCACGTGCACCAGTTCCTGCTCCACCAATTCCAGGGCATACAGCGCCTCGCGCAGCGCAAAGGTCAAACCGGGGCCCACCTTGAGGATGGCAAAACCATCTTCCACCAGTTTGGCCAGCAGGTCGGCCCGCTGGTAGTCGGTGGAATGGGCCTCAAACACCAGCTTGGACTGCCCTTTTTGGAAAGCCGACAGCGCCACCGCTTTCTCTGGCTGGTAGTCCATCACCCGGGTGTGGTCAAACTCCACGCCGGGCTGCACCACCAGGGCAATCACCCGCTCCCACGCGCCCTGCAAATGCAGCGCCTGGAAGGCTGCTTCGTGCACCTGCAGGGTGTGCTGGGCGGCGGCGGGCGCGGTCAGTTCGATCTGGGCCAGCTCTTCGGTGGCACCGCCCGGCACCGGCACTTCGGTGCCAATCACATACACCGCCACGCCGGTTGCCACGGCTTCGGCGGCTTCGCACAAGGCCGCCGCCCGCTCGGCCACCACGCTGTCGGACAGCACGGCGGGGTCGTCGGCGCAGCGCATGCTCGCGTCCAGGTGCAGCTTTTGGAAGCCTGCGGCGGCGTAGGCGCGCAGCAGGTCCTTGGCGAACGCCATAGCCTGCGCCGCGGGCTGGTGCCGCCAGGGGTTGGGGCCCAGGTGGTCGCCGCCAAAGACCAGGTCGCCCTCGGGGAAGTCCACCTGGCGGGCAATGGCCTGCACGAAGTGCACAAAGTCCAGCGGCTGCATGCCGGTGTAGCCGCCGAACTGGTTGACCTGGTTGCAGGTCGCCTCGATCAACAGCTCGGTGCCGTCGGCCTTGGCCTGCAGCAAGGCGGCTTCGATGACCAGGGGGTGGGCAGAGCACACCGAGTACATGCCACGGGGGTGGCCCGCACGGTCCGGTGCGGCCAGATTCTTCAGGGTATTGCGCATGGTGGGGTTCTTTCAAAGGCGCTGGGCCAGGGCTGCCCGCAGTTGTTCAAAGGTGGATGCGCCCTCCATGGGGCCTTGCCGGGTCACGGCCAGGGCACCGGCGGCGTTGGCAAATTCAAGGGCCTGCGCAGGGGGCATGCCCAACTGGCGGCAGGCCACGAAGGCACCGCCGAAGCAGTCGCCCGCGCCGGTGGGGTCTACCTCGGCCACGGCCAGGGCAGGCACGTCGATGCGTTGCTGCCGGTCTACATAGCTGGCACCGTCTGCCCCGCGCTTGATGACCAGCTCTTGCACCCCCAGGGCGAACAGCTCGGGGATGGCGGCTTCTTCGGTGTCGGCGTTGACCAGCAAAGTCACTTCATTGCCGCTGGGCAAAAAGATATCGGTGCGGGCCAAAAAGTAGGCCAGGGCCTCGCGCATGGCGCTGGAGCGCAGAATTTCCTTGCGGATATTGGGGTCGAACGAGACTGTGCCGCCCTGGCGCTTGACCAGGTCCACCGCCTTCTTCATGGCCGCGACGATGGACTCGGAAAACAGCGACGAGCCCATCACATGGAAGTGCGTGCAAGCTGCCAGGGCCTGCGGTGTGACGTGTTCCACCCCCAGCCGGGCCGAGGCGCTGTTGACGATGTTGAACACAAAGTCGCGGTTGCCATCCACCCGGTAGGTGACGAAGGCACTGCCGGTGGTGGCATCGGGCAAGAAGGCGATGCCGGACACATCCACGCCGTCGGCACGCAGCCGCTGCGCATTCAGGTGGCCAAAGTCGTCTTCGCCGACGCAGCCGACCATGCCCGCCGGGCAGCCCAGCTTGCCGACCTGGTCGATGAAGATGGCGGGTGCACCGCTGGCGTACGGCCCCAGCAGCACACCCGGCTGGCGGAACGACTGGCCCCGGTCCTGGGCCATGATTTCCACCAGGATCTCGCCCATGGTGATGATTTTGGTCATGGCGGGCTCCTCAGCTCATCCAGTTGCCGCCGTCGACGTTGAGCGTTTGCGCCGTGATGTAGCGCGACTCATCGCCCGCAAAGAACACGGCCGCGCCCTCCAGGTCCGATGGGTCGCCCATGCGCCCCAGCGGCACCGCCAGCCCGACCTGGCGCTTCTTTTCGCCCAGCGCCAGGCCCTCGTACTGGGCAAACAGCGCGTCCACCTTGCCCCACATGGGCGTGTCGATCACGCCCGGTGCAATGCCGTTGACGCGGATGCCGTGCGCGGCCATGGCCAACGCGGCGCTTTGGGTGTAGCTGATGACGGCCGCCTTGCTGGCGCAGTAGTGCGCCACCAGGGCCTCGCCGCGCCGACCGGCCTGCGAGGCCATGTTCACCACCGACCCCGAGGTGCCCTGCGCCACCATGTGCTTGAGCACCGCCTGCATCACAAAGAACATGCCCTTGACGTTGACGTTGAAGACAAAGTCGTAGTCGGCGGGGCCTTGCTCCAGCAGCGGCCCCATGGTGAAGGTAGCGGCGTTGTTGAACAGCACATGCACCGGCCCGAACCTGCCGGTGGCCGACTGCAGCATCGCCTCGATGCTGTGCATGTGGGCTACATCAGCAGCTACATAGTGCAGCGATGCCGGGTAGCGCTGCTGGAGTTGCAACAGGCCTTCGGACGGGGTGGGCGGCAAGTCCACCGCGGTGCAATGCGCCCCTTCGCGCAGATAGGCCGCCAGCACCGACAGGCCGATGCCGCCCGCCACGCCGGTGAGCAAGGCATGCCGCCCTGCCAGGCGTTGGGCAGACGTGGGAACGATGGGAGATTCTTGGGACATGGATAAATCCTGGATAAACAGATGGGGAGGGATGCCGCCCCGCGCAGCCAGCTAGTGGCCCGCGGGGGCACGGATGGCTTACTTGTAGTAGCCAGCCTTTTTCATTTCGCGTTCGGCGGCGATCTGGCCCGCCTTGAGTGCGTCGGCCACCGACTTCTTGCCCGCCAGGGCGGCGCTAATCTCCTGGCCCACCGAGGTGCCAATCGACTGGAACTCGGGAATGCCCACAAACTGCACGCCCTGGTACGGCGACTTGGGCAGGGTTGCGTCGTGCACGTTCACCGATTCAATGGCCTTGAGCTCCATCGCGCCAAACTTGGACACTTTCTGGAACTCGGGGTAGGCGTAGGTGGATTTGCGGTTGCCGGTGGGCACCACCACCCAGCCATCGGTGTCGGCCACCAGCTTCACGTAGTCCTTGGAGGTGGCCCAGTTGATGAACTTCTGGGCGGCGGCTTCCTTCTTGGTGCTGCTGGGGATGGACAAGCCCCACGACCAGGAATAGCCCGCGCCCTTGGTGGTCACCGCCGTCGGTGCGCGGGCAAAAGCCACCACGTCGGCCACTTTGCTGAATTTGGGATCGGACACCGAACCCGCCGCGCTGGTGGCATCGATCCACATGCCGCACTTGCCCGACACGAAGAGGTTCAGGTTTTCATTGAAGCCGTTGGACGGTGCGCCCGGTGGGCCGTACTTTTTCAGCAGATCCACATACAGGCTGATGGCGTCCTGCCAGGGCTTGGTGTTGAGCTGCGGCTTCCACTGCATGTCGAACCACTGGCCGCCCGACACATTGACTAGCGTGGTCAGGTAGGCCATGTTTTCGCCCCAGCTGGGCTTGCCGCGCAGGCAGATGCCGTAAATGCCCTTGGCGGGGTTGTTCACCTTGGCCGCAAAGTTGGCAATGTCCTGGTAGGTGGGCTGCTCGGGCAGCGTAACGCCCGCCGCCTGGGCCAGGTCGCTGCGGTACATGGTGAAAGAGCTTTCGCCGTAGAACGGGGCCGAGTACAGCTTGCCGTCATACGACATGCCTTCGCGGATGCCCGGCAGCAGGTCGGCCATGTCGTAGTTGGCATCGGGCTTGAATTCTTTCAGCCAGCCCTTCTTGCCCCACTGCGGTGCCTCGTACATGCCGATGGTCATGATGTCAAACTGGCCGCCGTTGGTGGCGATGTCGGTGGTCATGCGCTGGCGCAGCACCGACTCTTCCAGAATGACCCACTTCACCTGGATGTCGGGGTTGGCCTTCTCGAATACTGGGGTCAGCTTCTGCATCTCGATCATCTGACGGTTATTCACCGTCGCAATTACGAGTTCAGTGTTGGCCAAGGCTGCGCCCAAGGGCAAAAGCCCGCAGCCCAACGCGATCAAAATTTTGCGGTTCATCGGATGTCTCCTGGTTGTGAACGAAAACCGATGCACTCCATCGGCCTGCAAATTCTGTTCGCACCCCCCCAAACACCGCATGCCACCGCGCCGCATCCGTGTACTTTTTCGCCCTCACAGATGGGGTGTTTCCCTGAGGACGTTCTCAGGATGCTGCTGGAAAGTGGTGCTGCACCGAATGCACAAAAGAAAAAGGTTGGCAGCCCCCCGAAGGTGAATGCCAACCCATCCAATATTCAAGGCACTTTCAGCCTTTACCGCCCGCCCGTAAAGCACAAGAAGCTACAGAAAATGTAGCAACCTGACTATCCCATCAATACCCGGCAGCCAACCCCGTGTTGCGGCGCGGGTCGTTGGCGCCGTAGAAGCGGAAGTTGCCACGCGGTTTGCCTTCCAGCGACGGGGCACCCACCAGGATCGCGGCCAGGTGGTTGGCGGGCTGGGGCACGCCCAGGTTATGGCCCATGCCTTCCAGGATTTTGCGGGTGTCGGGGCTGATGCCGAAGGTGTCCACATTGGTCAGGTCGGGCAGCCACTGCTGGTGAAAGCGCGGTGCGTCCACGGCCTCTTGCACATTCATGCCGTAGTCGATGACGTTCAGGATGGTGTGCGTGACCGCGGTGATGATGCGGCTGCCGCCCGGGGTGCCGACCACCATGACGGGCTTGCCGTCTTTGCTGACGATGGTGGGGCTCATGGAGCTCAGGGGGCGCTTGCCGGGTTCGATCTTGTTGGCTTCGCCCTGCACCAGGCCGTACAGGTTGGGCACGCCCACCTTGGAGGTGAAGTCGTCCATCTCGTTGTTCAGCAGCACGCCGGTTTGGGCGGCGGTGACCTTGGCTCCGAACCAATCGTTCAGCGTGTAGGTGACCGAGACGGCATTGCCGAACTTGTCAACGATGGAATAGTGGGTGGTGTTGCTGCCTTCGTGCGGGGCCACGCCGGGCTTCAGGTCCTTGGAGACACCGGCCTTGGCGGGGTCGATGGCGGCGCGGATCTTGGCCGCATAGCCTTTGTCGAGCAGGCGGTCCAGCGGGTTCTTCACGAAGTCGGGGTCGCCCAGGTAGCTGTTGCGGTCCAGGTAGGCGTGGCGCATGGCCTCGATCTGGTAGTGCACGGCCTGGGCCGAGCGGAAGCCCAGCTCCTTGAGCGGGTAGCCTTCAACGATGTTCAGGATTTCGCAGATCACCACGCCGCCCGAGCTGGGGGGCGGGGCCGACACGATGTGGTAGCCACGGTAGTCGCACTCCACCGGAGCCAGTTCGCGCACTTTGTACTGGTTCAGATCTTCCTGGGTGATGATGCCTTTGCCGGCCTGGCTGGCAGCCACGATGTGGGCACCGACCGTGCCCTTGTAGAAGCCGTCTGGCCCCTTCTGGCTAACCAGCTTCAGGGTCTTGGCCAGGTCTTTTTGCACCAGCTTTTGGCCAATCTGGAAGGGCTCGCCCTTGTTCAAGAAGATGGCGGCGGACGGCGCGTCTTTTTTGAAGTCTTCGGTGGAGGTTTTCAGCATGTCCACGTCGCCCTCTTGCAGCACAAAGCCGCGCTCGGCCAGCCCGATGGCCGGGGCCAGCAGCTTGGCGCGGGGCATGGTGCCGTACTTGGTGCGGGCCTCTTCAAAACCGGCTACCGAGCCGGGAATGCCCACGGCCAGGTAGCCATTGGTGCTGGCCCCCTTGACCACATTACCGTCGGCATCCAGGTACATGTTGGCGGTGGCCGCCAGAGGGGCTTTTTCGCGGAAATCCAGAAAAGTCTTGCGGCCATCGGCCAGCTGCACCGTCATGAAACCGCCACCGCCCAGGTTGCCCGCTGCCGGGTACACCACGGCCAGCGCATAGCCCACGGCCACGGCGGCATCGATGGCGTTGCCACCGCGCTTGAGCACATCCACACCGACCTGGGTGGCCAGATGCTGGGCGGTGACAACCATGCCATTCTCGGCGGCGACAGGCGCAACGGAGGCCGCCTGGGCGGCGCAGCACAGGGCGGCGGCGGTGGCAATCAGCGCGGGGCGAAAGGTGGAAATGGGCATGCGGAAGAGTCTCCAGAATATAAGTAGGTTGCGGGCACGTAATGAAGTAACCCAGCCCAATGTACCAAGGTCTCGCCATCGCACTGTAGCCAAAAAGCGTCCAAAAATGCCCCAGACCCGACCGGTTTGGCGTAGATTGGCGGCATGCTTACATCTGCCCTTTCTTTTCCACTCCACCGCCGGGCGCTGCTGCAACGCCTGTTACTCGCCGTTGCAGCCACCACGCCGTTGCACAGCCGCGCCAGCCCGCCCGTGCTGCAGCGCCCCACGGCCTACCGCAGCGGCATGGCGTTGAACGGCTACTGGGTCAGCGAAAAGCTGGACGGCGTGCGCGGCTACTGGGACGGCGCGCATCTGTGGACCCGGGGCGGCCAGCGCATCACCCCGCCCGCGTGGTTTACCGCAGGCTGGCCGTCTATGGCGCTGGACGGCGAGCTATGGGCTGGGCACGGAGCTTTTGCCACGGCGGTATCCACGGTGCGGCAAGCGGATGCGGGCGATGCGGCCTGGCGGCAGATGCGCTACCGGCTGTTTGACCTGCCCGCGCACAGCGGAGCCTTCGACGCACGCCTGGCCGCCCTGCAGCAGTTGGCGCTGCCCGCCTGGGTGCAGCCGGTGGCGCAGGCGCGCGTGGCTAGCCCCGCGGCCCTGCAGGCCCTGCTGCGCCAGACCGTACAGGCCGGAGGCGAAGGCTTGGTGCTGCACCGGGGCGATGCGCTGCTGGCCAGCCCGGCCACAGACGACCTGCTGAAGTTAAAACCGTTTGAAGATGCCGAAGCCCGCGTGGTGGGCCATGTGGCGGGCCACGGCAAGTATGCGGGCCAAATGGGGGCCCTGCAGGTGGAAACACCCGAGGGTAGAAAATTCAAGCTGGGCACCGGCTTCAGCGATGCCCAGCGGCGTGATCCGCCTGCGCTGGGGAGCTGGGTGACGTACCGGTATCGGGACACCAACCCCAGCGGGATTCCGCGTTTTGCGAGCTTTTTGCGGCTGCGCGAAGACGCGGATTTGTAATTAACGCTGGGCGTTATTTAGGCAGCAGGACCTTGTCGATGACGTGGATCACGCCGTTGGACTGGTAGACGTCTCCAATCGTCACGTTGGCGCTGCCGCCCTTTTCATCGGTCAACACCAGGGTGGAGCCGTTGGCCTTGGCCATCAGGGTGCCGCCGCTGACGGTCTTGAAGCTGGTCATGCCCTTGCCGTCCATCAGCATCTTGTTGATAGCGGCCGCGTCAAACTTGCCCGCCACCACGTGGTAGGTGAGGATGGTGGTCAGCGTACCCTTGTTCTCGGGCTTGAGCAGGGTGTCTACCGTGCCGGCGGGCAGTGCAGCAAAGGCGGCGTTGGTGGGTGCGAACACGGTGAACGGGCCGGCGCTCTTGAGCGTATCCACCAGGCCAGCAGCCTTGACGGCGGCCACCAGGGTGGTGTGATCCTTGGAGTTGACAGCATTGTCGATGATGTCCTTGGAGGCCATCATCGGTGCGCCACCGACCATCACGTCGGCGGCCATGGAGGCAAAAGACACGGCGGCCATCACGGCGGCCAGGCTGAAAGAAGCGATTGTGCGGGTGGTTTGGATCGATGCCATGAGAAGCTCCTGGTAGTGGGTTAACAAGCCGAATGTGCGGCTGATACCAATACGGAGCGCGGCGGGGTTTTGGATTCAGATGCCCACAAAAATAGATGAAAAAAGAGCTGCCTGTGCTGATGGGAGTAGCACAGGCAGCTCTTAATTCAATAGCAGACCAATTTTAAAGGTTTAAGCCTTCACGCAATCTGCAAAGTAGTGGTGCTTGCCGTTTTCGTCCACTTCTTCGACCAAGCCGTGGATGTCGGTCTCGAAGCCGGGGCACTGGGTGTTGAACTCGCGCGAGAACTTCAGGTAGTCCACGATCTTCTTGTTGAACACTTCACCCGGGATCAAGAGCGGAATGCCCGGTGGGTAAGGCGTGACCAGGCCCACGGTGATGCGGCCTTCCAGGTCGTCGATCGCCACGCGCTCGGTCTTGCGCAGGGCGATGTGGGCATAGGCATCGCTGGGCTTCATGGCCGGGGTCAGGTCGCTCAAGTACATGTCGGTGGTGAGCCGGGCGATGTCGTACTTGGCATACAGGTTGTGCAGGTGCTGGCACAGGTCGGCCAGGCCCATGCGCTCGTAGCGGCGGTGCTTCTGGCAGAACTCGGGCAGGATGCGCCACATCGGCTGGTTTTTGTCGTAGTCGTCCTTGAACTGCTGCAGCGCGGTCAGCATGCTGTTCCAGCGGCCCTTGGTGATGCCGATGGTGAACATGATGAAAAAGCTGTACAGGCCGGTTTTTTCCACCACCACGCCGTGTTCGGCCAGGAACTTGGTGACGATGCTGGCCGGGATGCCGGTTTTGGCGAACTTGCCGTTCAGGTCCATGCCGGGCGTGACGATGGTGGACTTGATCGGGTCCAGCATGTTGAAGCCGGTGGCCATCTTGCCAAAGCCGTGCCAGTTGGCCTTGGCGTTGGACTTGGATTCGCCCTTGATGATCCAGTCGGTGGCGCGGCCAATGCCCTCCTCCACCAGCTTGTCCGGTCCCCAGACCTTGAACCACCAGTCGGCACCGTACTCTTCGTCCACCTTGCGCATGGCGCGGCGGAAGTCCAGCGCTTCGGCAATGCTTTCCTCGACCAGCGCGGTGCCGCCGGGCGGCTCCATCATGGCCGCAGCCACGTCGCAGCTGGCGATGATGCTGTACTGCGGGCTGGTGCTGGTGTGCATCAGGTAGGCCTCGTTGAAGAGGTGGCGGTCGAGCTTGACGTTTTGCGAGTCCTGGATCAGCACATGGCTGGCCTGGCTGATACCGGCCAGCAGCTTGTGGATGCTTTGCGTGGCGTACACCACGGCGTGCTTGGGGCGGATGCGCTTTTTACCCATCGAGTGGTAGCTGCCGTAGAACGGGTGGAAGGCCGCGTGCGGCAGCCAGGCTTCGTCGAAGTGCAGGTTTTCCACATAGCCATCGAGCATGCTCTTGATGGTTTCGGTGTTGTAGAGCACGCCGTCGTAGGTGCTTTGGGTGATGGTGAGGATGCGCGGCTTGATGGTGTCGGCATCCACATGCTGCAGCAGCGGGTTGGCGCGGATCTTGGCCTTGATGGCGGCGGGCTCGAACTCGCTCTTGGGGATGGGGCCGATGATGCCAAAGTGGTTGCGCGTGGGCTTCAGGAACACCGGAATCGCGCCGGTCATGATGATGGCGTGCAGGTTCGACTTGTGGCAGTTGCGGTCTACCACCACCACGTCGCCAGGAGCCACGGTGTGGTGCCAGACCATCTTGTTGCTGGTGCTGGTGCCGTTGGTCACAAAAAAGCAGTGGTCGGCGTTGAAGATGCGCGCGGCATTGCGCTCGCTCTCGCCAATCGCGCCGTTGTGGTCGAGCAACTGGCCCAGCTCTTCCACCGCGTTGCACACGTCGGCGCGCAGCATGTTTTCGCCATAGAACTGGTGGTACATCTGGCCCACCGGGCTCTTTAGGAAGGCCACGCCCCCCGAGTGGCCGGGGCAGTGCCAGCTGTACGAGCCGTCTTCGGCGTAGTCCAGCAGGGCCTTGAAGAACGGCGGCTGCACGCCCTCCAGGTAGCTTTTGGCCTCGCGGATGATGTGGCGCGCCACAAACTCGGGCGTGTCCTCGAACATGTGGATGAAGCCGTGCAGCTCGCGCAGGATGTCGTTGGGGATGTGCTGCGAGGTTTTGGTTTCGCCGTAGATGTAGATCGGCACATCCAGGTTCTTGCGGCGCACTTCTTCGATGAAGTGGCGCAGGTTCAGCACCACAGGGTCGTGGTCGGGGCCGGGCGAGAATTCTTCGTCGTCGATCGACAAAATAAAGGCGCTGGCGCGGCTTTGCTGTTGGGCAAATTTGGACAGGTCGCCGTAGCTGGTCACCCCCAGCACCTCAAACCCCTCCGTCTCTATCGCCTGGGCCAGGGCGCGGATGCCCAGCCCCGAGGTGTTCTCGGAGCGAAAATCTTCATCGATGATGACGATAGGGAAACGAAACTTCATGCCGGCCTCCAGCCTAAAAAACTTTAAATAACTTCCATGGCTCTCGGTGCGCTGCACCCGAGTCCATGAAAGTTAGTGCGAGGTAAATGATCAAAACAGGCGCGAAGTGTAAGGACTTCGTATGAAGCTTCTAGGGGGATGCCCTGAATTGGTTCCAAAATGTGGTGATACGAATACAAGCAAAGGCGCTCTATGGCGGAATCGACGATCTGGTGGCTGTTGGCGGGCGGGGCCATCGTGGCCGAATTGCTCACCGGCACCTTCTATTTGCTGATGCTGGCCCTGGGCTTTGCGGCGGCCGCCCTGGCGGCCTATGCGGGTGTCAGCAGCGTGGTGCAAACGCTGATCGCCAGCGCGGTCGGCGGTGGTGCCGTGGTGCTGTGGCACCGCATCCGCAGCCAGCGCCCCAAGAGCCTGCCCGCCAACGCCAACCCGGATGTAAATCTGGATATCGGCGAAACCGTGCAGGTGGATGCCTGGAGCCCCGACGGCACGGCCCAGGTGCACTACCGGGGTGCCAACTGGACGGTGCTGCACCGCCCCGGCAACGCGCCCTCCCCGGGCCCGCACCGCGTGGTCGAAGTCATTGGCAACCGCCTGCTGGTCGACAAACTGTGAAACACTTCAAGTTCTAACCGGAGATTCCATGGAAATTGCCATCGTCGTACTCGTCATTGCCGTCATCTTCATCAGCCGCACCCTCAAAGTAGTGCCCCAGCAGCACGCCTGGGTGATTGAGCGTCTGGGCAAATACCACGGCACGCTGACCCCGGGCCTGAACTTTCTGGTGCCGTTTGTAGACCGCGTGGCCTATAAGCATGTGCTGAAAGAAATCCCGCTCGACATTCCCAGCCAGGTCTGCATTACCCGCGACAACACCCAGCTGCAGGTGGATGGCATTTTGTACTTCCAGGTGACGGATGCCATGCGCGCCAGCTACGGCTCCAGCAACTACATCATGGCCATCAGCCAGCTGGCGCAAACCTCGCTGCGTAGCGTGATCGGCAAGCTGGAGCTGGACAAAACCTTTGAAGAGCGCGACATCATCAACGCCCAGGTGGTGGCCGCCATCGACGAAGCCGCCCTGAACTGGGGCGTGAAGGTGCTGCGCTACGAAATCAAGGACCTGACGCCCCCGAAGGAAATCCTGCACGCCATGCAGGCGCAGATCACCGCCGAACGCGAAAAACGTGCATTGATTGCCGCGTCCGAAGGCCGCCGCCAGGAGCAGATCAACATCGCCACCGGCGAGCGCGAGGCCTTCATCGCCCGCTCCGAGGGCGAGAAGCAGGCCGTCATCAACAAGGCCCAGGGCGAAGCCGCCTCCATCACTGCGGTGGCCCAGGCCAATGCCCACGCCATTGAACTGGTGGCCGCTGCCATCCGCCAGCCGGGCGGTGAGCAGGCGGTACAGCTCAAGGTGGCCGAAAAAGCCGTGGAGGCCTACGCCAAGGTGGCCGCCAATGCCCACACCACCTTGATCGTGCCCAGCAACATGACCGAGGTGTCGGCCCTGATCGGCTCCGCCATGAAGATGGTCAACACCGTCAAAGCATCTTAGGAACACCATGGACACCCCTGCCATCGAACACAACGTGCTGGGCAACGAATTGGTGCCCTGCTCCTACGACCCGCTGACCGGCTATTTCCGCGACGGCTGCTGCAGCACCGATGAGACCGACAGCGGCTCCCACGTCATCTGCACCAAGGTGACGGCCGAGTTTCTGGCCTTCTCGCTGGCCCGTGGCAACGACCTGAGCACGCCGCGGCCCCAGTGGCGCTTTGCCGGTCTGCGCCCGGGCGACCGCTGGTGCCTGTGCGCCAACCGCTGGAAAGAGGCTTTCGAGGCCGGCGTGGCCCCACAGGTGGTGCTGGAATCCACCCACATCCGGGCGCTGGAATTCGTGTTGCTGGAAGATCTTGAGAAACATGCGGTGCCGGGCCGGAATGCGGCCCATTGACTGCTATACTTGTGGGCTTAGGAACGGTGGATGAGCGGTTTAAGTCGCACGCCTGGAAAGCGTGTGAGGGTTAATAGCCCTCCGCGGGTTCGAATCCCGCCTGTTCCGCCAATATCAGGCCTGTCGTTATTGCAACGACAGGCCTTTTTTTGTTTCCGTGTGTTACCTACCGCACAGTCATCGTATTGGTATGTCCATAGCATTGGTGACAAGTGGAGCGAGCCGCAGGCCCAACGGACCCTGAAACGTCAAACTTAACACTCATAATCTGCGGACCACATACGGCTCACACTCAATAAGGGAAATACCAGCATGGCAAAGGGAATGATTTTGGCGGCAGGGCAAGGAACACGGGTTCGCCCGCTGACAAAAGACTTGCCCAAGCCCATGGTGCCGATTTTGGGCAAGCCGGTCATGGAATACCTGATCGAGCACCTGGCCAACTACGGCATCAAAGAAATCATGGTCAACGTGGCCTACCACCACCACAAAATCGAGCAGTATTTTGGTGACGGTCACCGCTGGGGCGTGCAGATCGGCTACGCCTACGAAGGCGTGCGCGAACATGGCGACGTGATTCCCAAGCCCTTTGGTTCGGCTGGCGGCATGCGCCGCATCCAGGATTTCAGCGGATTTTTTGACGAGACCACCCTGGTGCTGTGCGGCGACGCGCTGATCGACCTGGACATCGGCGCGGCCCTGCACGAGCACAAGACCAAGGGCGCCATTGCCAGTGTGGTGACACTGGACGTGCCTTTGAACGAAGTCTCCAACTACGGCATTGTGGTGGCCAATGAAGAAGGCCAAATCCAGTCCTTCCAGGAAAAGCCCAAGCCCGAAGAGGCCCAGTCCACCCTGGCCAGCACCGGCATCTATATCTTCGAGCCCGAGGTCATCGACATGATTCCGGCCAACAAGGTGTATGACATCGGTGCAGAGCTGTTCCCGCAGCTGGTGGCCGAAAAGCTGCCCTTCTACGCCCAGAAGCGCTTCTTCAACTGGATCGACATTGGCCGTGTCAGCGATTACTGGTCGGTGCTGCAGCGCGTGCTGCGCGGCGAAGTGGCGCAGATGAACATCCCGGGCCGCGAGGTCAAACCCGGCATCTGGGTGGGGCTGAACACCTCCATCGCCTGGGACCAGTGCAACATCCAGGGCCCGGTGTACCTGGGCTCCAGCGTCAAGGTAGAGCCCGGTGCCACCATCATCGGCCCCTGCTGGATCGGCCACGGCAGCGTGATTCGCTCGGGCGCCAAGGTGACCCGCAGCATCCTTTTCGAATACACCCGTATCGCCGCCGACATGCATTTCTTCGAGATGATTGTGTCGCCTAACTACTGCGTGGACCGCGCCGGTGAAACCCTGTACCGGGGCGACGACATGGCCCAGCTCCGCTGGGGCGACGCAAGGGCATAGAACCTGTATGCTTTTTTGACCGCCTGTGCTGATAGAACGGGCGGTAAATGCTACTGAATATGTAGCAACTGCCATCCAGGCTCCAGACGCAAAAAAGCCACCTCGCGGTGGCTTTTTTGTGGGTGCTGGAACTGCTTAGTTCAGCGCGGTCTTCTTGCCGTCTTTGTAGACGGACAGGGTGATCGATGGGTTCTTCAGTTCGCCGTTAGGTTCGAAGCTGATGGTGGTGGTCACGCCCTTGTAGTTGGTTTTCAGCAACTCGGGGGTGTAGACCTTGGGGTCGGTGGAGTTGGCGCGCTTCATGGCATCGACCAGCACCATCGTGGCGTCGTAGGTGTACGGGCTGTAGATCTGGAACTGGCCAGGGTACTTGGCATCGTAGCGCTTCTTCCATTCCACGCCGCCAGGCATCTTCACCAGGGAAGCGCCGCCTTCAGCGCACACCACGTTGTCCAGCGTCTTGGCACCGGCGGCCAGCTTGGCCACTTCGTTGGTGCACAGGCCGTCACCGCCAAAGTACTTGACGTTGGTCATGCCCAGCTGTTCCATCTGGCGCAACATCGGGCCAGCCTGGGGGTCCATGCCGCCGAAGAAGATGGCGTCGGGTGCCTTGGACTTGATGGAGGTCAGGATCGCCATGAAGTCGGTAGCTTTGTCGGTGGTGAACTGCTCGTCCACAACCGCCATGCCCTTGGCCAAGGCGGTCTTCTTGAACACTTCGGCCACACCTTGGCCGTAGGCGGTACGGTCGTCGATGATGGCAACCTTCTTCAGCTTCAGTGCGTCTACCGCGTAGAAAGCCAGCCCGGCACCCAGCGAGTTGTCGTTGGCGATGATGCGGTAGGTGGTCTTGTAGCCTGGCTTGGTCAGGTTGGGGTTGGTGGCCGCACCGGTGATGTGGGGGATACCGCAGTCGTTGTAGACCTTGGATGCAGGGATCGTGGTACCCGAATTCAGGTGGCCCACCACGCCGTTGACCTTGGCATCGCACAGCTTTTGCGCAGCCGCCGTGCCTTGCTTTGGATCGGCAGCGTCGTCTTCAGCCATCAGCTCGAACTTGATCTTCTTGCCACCGATCACGACGTTTTGCGTGTTCAAGTCTTCCACGGCCATGCGTGCACCGTTTTCGTTGTCTTTACCGTAGTGGGCTTGGCCACCCGACATGGGCGCAACGTGGCCGATTTTCACGACCTGCACGTCCTGGGCAGAAGCCATACCTGCCACAACAGTAACGGCAGCAGCTACGGTCAATTTCAACTTCATTTGCATAAAAACTCCAATGTACAAAATGGCTGGATAGCGATAGACACAGTGAATGGGTAAATCCACGGGCCGAACCATACCGCAATTTTTAGGCCCGAAACATAGGGAACACGCGGACAACCATTTTTGCGCCCATCTGGGGCATACAAAAACGGTATTTTTACCGGTTATGGAAGGCGCGTAGCCAGTTCGTCGGCCACCGCGTCGGACACCGATTGGCGCACTACGAACTCTATTTCTTCGCGCAAACGCGGAACCAAAGACTGGGTTTGCTGTAGCACCATGGCTGCTACCGCCTCGCGCAAACGCCGCTCCAGCGATAGGTCGATGCGCTGCATCACGCGGTGGATGATTTGGTCCTCCAGCGCCTCGGCAGTGATAAATCCGGGCGGTGTCGCGGGAGCGACAGGCACCGAAATGGGCTGCACCACTTCGGTGAGTGTGGGCACAAAACGCGGGGGTTGGCGGGGGGAATCAACCATCATGCGGGCTCTTTCAATTCCAGATCCTTGCGCTGCACGGCGTAACCCCGGCCTGCGTAGTGCTTCCAGCGCTGGCGGGCCAGCACGCGGTCATCTTCCTCCAAGGTGACCACTTCGATCAGACGCTCGAAGCGCTCGAACCCGGCGGGCACGGTGTCGCCCAGTTGCAGCAGGACCTGCTGGTGCGGAGCCTCCAGCGCCGACTCCAGCAGCAGCACGGGCGATGCGGCCAGCACCGTGGGATCCGGCGTGGCCAGGGTGTGGGCCACGAAGTCGGTGGCGCTGAAGCTCCACAGGGCCGCGTCCAGGGCCTGCAGCAACTCGGGCCCTGCCACCACCACCACCCGCCCGGCCTGGCGGCTGGCCTTGCGCAGCAAACGGCAGGCGTAGGCGATCTTGTCGGGCGCGTTGAAGTGGAACTCTACGTGGGTCATGGGCGGGCAGACAGGTTTACTTGGCGGCTGTTTTGCGCGGGGTTTTGGCCGGCGTCTTGACCGGTGTGGCCGGCGTTGCCCTTTTACGCCGCACTATCGATTTAGGAGCTGCCTGTGCTGACTCCATCAGCGCTGGAGGCTGGTTTAATACATAGTCCAGCAGCAGACCCACGGGCCGCCCAGTCGCACCCTTGGCGGCCCCGCTCTTCCAGGCCGTGCCGGCAATGTCCAGGTGCGCCCAGGGCATTTTGCCGGTGAACTTCTGCAGGAACTTGGCGGCGGTGATGGCCCCGCCCGCGCGCCCGGCCACGTTGGCCAGGTCGGCAAAGTTGGACTTCAGGCCTTCGCCGTATTCGTCGTCCAGCGGCAGGCGCCAGCACGGATCCATGGCAGATTCGCCTGCGGCCTGCAGGGCGGCAGCCAGGCTGTCGTCGGCCGAGAACATGCCACTGCGCACGCCGCCCAGGGCCACCACGCAGGCACCGGTGAGGGTGGCGATGTCGATCACCGCGCGGGGCTTGAAGCGGGCGGCGTAGGTCAGCGCGTCGCACAGCACCAGGCGGCCTTCGGCATCGGTGTTGAGGTTTTCAATAGTCTGGCCGCTCATGCTGGTGACCACGTCGCCGGGCTTGACCGCGCCACCGTCGGGCATGTTTTCGCAAGCCGGGATCAGGCCCACCACATTGATGGCGGGCTTCAAATCGCCCAGCGCACGGAACACGCCCAGCACGCTGGCGGCACCGCACATGTCGAACTTCATCTCGTCCATTTCGGCCGCGGGCTTAATGGAGATGCCTCCGGTGTCAAAGGTGATGCCCTTGCCCACCAGCACCGTGGGGGCCACTGTTTTGGCCGCGCCGCTGTAATGCAGCACGATAAAGCGCAGCGGCTCCTTGGAGCCCTGGGCCACCGACATGAACGAGCCCATGCCGAGTGCGGCCACTTCCTTGGGCCCCAGCACTTCGCAGCGGATCTTGGGGAAGCGCGCCAGCGACTTGGCCGCCGTGCCCAGCAAGGTGGGCGTGGCGTGGTTGCCGGGGCGGTTGGCCCATTCCTTGGCCAGCTCGACACCGGCCACCGTGGCCGTGCCCAGGGCCAGCTCGGCCTGGGCCGCCGCCGCATCGGGGGCGCACAGCCAGACGTTGGCCAGCACGCGGCCCTCGGGCTTGGACTTGGTGGTGGTGTAGACATAGGTGGCCTCGGCCACGGCCTGCACCGCGGCGCGTACCGATTTTTTGGCGTCGGCACCGGCAAAGCTGATCAGCACCTTGCGCACCGAGGGACCCTTGGCGGCGGCCACGGCGGTGGCGACCGCCTGGCGCACGTGGCGCACTGCGCCGTCGCCCACGCCCACCAGCAGCACCCGCGTGGCGGCGGCGGCGGCCGGGCGGTACATTTGCAGCAACTTGCCCGGCTTGGCCTCCAAATCCCCGGACGTGCGGGCCTGGGCAATCAACTGAGACAATGCGTCCTTGCCAGGCGTGGTCGAGGAAAAGGCCTCGGACACCAGCACAATCAGGGCATCGCATTTCTCGGCGGCGCAGGCGGCCAGGTCCAAGGATTTCAGTTCAAAGTTCATAAATTTAGTCGTGTTGTCGTGTGGTTGGGTCCAACAGGGTCCGCCGCACGGTAGCTTGCAATCCGTCAACGATGTTATTCCATTCTTCTATTCGCAAAGAGCTGGCGCGCGGTTTTGGGGCCACGCTGGTGGCCCTGGTGACCATCGTCATGACCATGATGCTGATCCGCACCCTGGGCCAGGCCGCCAAAGGCTCGGTCAATCCATCGGAAGTGATGATGGTGCTGGGCTACAGCGTCCTCGGGTATTTGCCCACCATCCTCACGCTGAGCCTGTTTGTGGCGGTGGTCAGCACACTGTCGCGGATGTACAGCGACAGCGAAATGGTGATCTGGTTTGCCAGCGGCCAGGGGCTGGCTGGCCTGCTGCGGCCCCTGTTTCGCTTTGCCTGGCCCATTTTGCTGGCGGTGGCAGCGCTGGCGCTGGTGGTGTGGCCTTGGTCCAACCAGCAGATCCAGGACATGAAAGACCGCTACGAGCAGCGCGGCGACCTGGAGCGCATTGCGCCGGGGCAGTTCCAGGAGTCGGCCAACGGCAACCGGGTGTTCTTCATCGACAAGGACTCCCCCGACAAGCGCAGCGGCAACAACATCTTTATCTCGTCCATCGACCACGGCAAGGAAACCGTCACCTCGGCACGCAGTGCCAAGATCGACCGCATCAAGGAGCAGCAGTTCCTGATCCTCAACAACGGCCAGCGGCTGGAGTCCAACCTGGGCGAGCCCGACCTCAAGGTGAGTGAATTCCAGGAGTACGGCACCCGCATCGGCGGCAACGCCATGGGCCCGCTGGACACCCCGCCCTCGCGGGCCCGCTCCAGCCTGGACCTGGTGCGCGACCCGAATGCGGTGAACCTGGGCGAACTGGCCTGGCGCCTGAGTCTGGCGTTTGCCGCCCTGAACTTCGTGGTGATTGGGTTGGCCCTGTCTGGCGGCAACCCGCGCTCGGGCCGTGGCGGCAACGTGCTGTTTGCGCTGTTTGCCTTCATTGCCTACTACAACCTGCTGAACCTGGGCCAGAACTGGATCGCCAATGGCGCGGTGCCGTTTGGCGGCTTCATGCTGGGCCTGCACGGTGGCGTGCTGCTGTTGGCTGTGGCCTGGCTGGTGGCACGGCACAACCACCTGAACTGGCGCCGCCTGTTGCCACGCCGCCGCACCGGAGCCACCGCATGAAGACCATCCGCCAACTGCTGTACAAGGAAATTCTGGTGGCCGTGGGTTTTGTGACCCTGGGCTTTCTGGCGCTGTTTTTCTTCTTCGACTTTGTCGACGAGCTGCGCTGGGTGGGCAAGACTGGTGACAACGGCTACCAGCTGACCCACGCGCTGCTGGTGGTCACGCTGATGGTGCCCAGCCACCTGTACGAGCTGCTGCCCATTACCGTGCTGATCGGCACCATCTTTGTGATGGCCCGGCTGGCGCAAAGCTCCGAATACACCATTTTGCGCACCAGCGGCCTGGGCCCCTGGCGGGCCTTGCACACCCTGCTGGCACTGGGCATGGCCTTTGTGGTGCTGACCTTTGCCATCGGCGACTACCTGGCCCCGGTGTCCGACCGGGCGGCCCAGCTCATCAAAGCCCGCTACCAAGGCGGCATCACCATCGGGCAGACCGGGGCCTGGCTGAAAGAAAAGCAGGCCGACCACTCGTTTGCCGCCAACGTCAGCGCCTTGGGGGACAAGGGCCGCATGCAGGGCGTACGCATCTTCGAGTTTGACCAGAACGGCCTGCTGGTGTCGCTGATGCACGCCGAATCCGGTGAATTTGCCAACGACGGGGCCTGGACACTGAACAACGTGGAGCGCAGCAGCTTCCACACCCAGGACACGCAAGCCACCGACAAAGCGAGCGTAGAGCGCGCCCGCCTGCCCACCTACCGCTGGCCTACCGAGATCAGCACCGAAATGGTGTCTACCGCCCTGCTCAAGCCCGACCGCATGGCCACGCTGGATTTGTTCCAGTACATCCGCCACCTCAACGCCAACGGCCAGACAGCCCAGCGCTACGAGATCGAGTTCTGGCGCAAGGTCTTCTATCCGCTGAGCTGCCTGGTGATGGTGGTGCTGGCCCTGCCGTTTGCCTACCTGCACTTCCGCGCCGGGGGCATCACCACCTATGTGTTTGGCGGGGTGATGGCGGGCATAAGCTTCTTCTTGCTGAACAACGTGTTTGGCTACATCGGCAACCTGCAGAACTGGCAGCCCTGGCTCACCGCCGCTGCGCCGGGTTTTATCTATTCCATGCTTTCGCTGGCCGCGTTTGGCTGGCTGGTTTTAAGGCGCTGACCCTACCCATGAAAAATCGTGCAGTGATTTTGTTTGCCCACGGCTCCCGTGACCCGCTGTGGCACCTGCCCATGCAGGCGGTAGCCGCCCAGGTGGCCGCCGCCGACCCACAGGTGCAGGTGGTCTGTGCTTTCTTGGAGCTCACCACACCCGATTTACCCACCGCCGCCGCCCAGCTGGTGGCCCAGGGCGTGCAGCAGCTGACCGTGGTGCCCATGTTTCTGGGCGTGGGTCGGCATGTGCGCGAAGACCTGCCGGTGCTGATGGACGGCCTGCGCCAGCAGCACCCGGGCGTGGACATTGTTTTGCAAGCAGCAGTGGGCGAGCATCCGCAGCTGGTCGCGTTGCTCGCCAAGATCGCATTGGAGCCCTCTGCATAGATGACTGGGGCATAATGAATTTCAAAGTTAGCTGAAATTCGATATGAACCTACACCAATTCCGCTTCGTCCAGGAAGCCGCCCGGCGCGGCCTCAATTTGACTGAGGCCGCCAAAGCCCTGCACACCTCCCAACCCGGGGTCTCCAAAGCCATCATCGAGCTGGAGGAGGAGCTGGGCGTGGAGATTTTTGCGCGCCACGGCAAGCGCCTCAAGCGCATCACCGAACCCGGCCAGCACGTGCTCAGCAGCATCGAGGTCATCATGCGCGAAGTGGGCAACCTCAAGCGCATCGGCGAGCAGTTCAGCGCGCAAGACAGCGGCACCTTGTCGATTGCCACCACCCACACCCAGGCGCGCTACGTGCTGCCGGTGCCGGTGGCCAAGCTGCGCGAGGCCTACCCCAAGGTGAATGTCAGCCTGCACCAGGGCGCGCCCGACCAGGTAGCCCGCATGCTGATCGACGAAGTGGCCGAGATCGGCATAGCCACCGAATCGTTGGCCAACTACACCGAGCTGGTCACCCTGCCCTGCTACGAATGGCAGCACGTCATCGTCTTCCCGGCCAACCATCCGCTAGCAAAAAAAGAGCGCCTCACGCTGGAGGATATTGCGCAGGAGCCGATAATTACCTACCACCCGTCCTTCACCGGCCGCACCAAGATCGACCAGGCCTTTGCCGCCCGCAAGCTGGTGCCCCGCATTGCCCTGGAAGCCATCGACTCCGACGTGATCAAGACCTATGTGCGCCTGGGCCTGGGCATCGGCATCGTGGCAGAAATGGCGGTACGCGACGATGTGAACTCGGACCTGATCGTGCGCCCCGGCGGCATTCTGTTTGGCGTGAACGTCGCCCGCGTGGCCTTCAAGCGCAGCGCCTATCTGCGCAATTTCGTTTATAAATTTGCCGAGCTGCTGAGCGACCGGCTGGACCGGAATTTGGTGGCGCAGGCGATGTCCGGACATGTCAACGACTACGAATTGTGAAATGCAAGTACGAACCCCCACCCTCCAAACCAAACTCCCGTTAGTGGGCACCACCATCTTCACCGTAATGTCGGCCCTGGCCGCCGAGCACAACGCGGTGAACCTGGGCCAGGGCTTCCCCGATTTCAACTGCGACCCGGCGCTGGTGCAGGCGGTGACCGAGGCCATGCAGCAGGGCCTGAACCAGTACCCGCCCATGCCCGGCATCCCGGCGCTGCGCGAGGCCGTTGCTGCAAAAATTGAAGCACTCCATGCCCGCACATACAGCGCGGCGACCGAAATCACCATCACGGCCGGGGCCACCCAGGGCATCATCACCGCCATCCTGGCCGTGGTGCGCCCGGGTGACGAAGTCATCGTGCTGGAGCCCTGCTACGACAGCTACGTGCCCAACATCGAACTGGCCGGTGGCACGGCGGTGCGGGTGCCACTCACGCCCCACAGCTTCCGCCCCGACTTCGGCAAAATCGCCGCCGCCATCACGCCCCAAACCCGCGCCATCCTCATCAACTCGCCGCACAACCCCAGCGCCACCATCTGGTCGCAGGCCGACATGCTGGCGCTGCAAGACCTGCTGGAGCCCACCGAGGTGCTGCTGATCAGCGACGAGGTGTACGAGCACATGGTGTTTGACGGCCGCAAGCACGAGAGCGCCGCCCGCTACCCCGGCTTGGCCGCGCGCGCCTTCATCGTCAGCAGCTTTGGCAAGACCTTCCACGTCACCGGCTGGAAGGTCGGCACCGTGGTGGCCCCGGCCCCGCTGATGGCCGAGTTCCGCAAGGTGCACCAGTTCAACGTGTTCACCGTCAACACGCCTGTGCAGCACGGGCTGGCGAAGTACCTGGCCAACCCTGCGCCCTATCTGGAGCTGCCCGCCTTCTACCAGCGCAAACGCGACCTGTTCCGGGCCGGTCTGGCCGCTACCCGGTTCAAGCTGCTGCCCAGCGAAGGCAGCTACTTCCAGTGCGTGGATATCTCGGAGGTGAGCGACCTGGGCGAGGCCGACTTCTGCCAGTGGCTGACCAAGGAAATCGGCGTGGCCGCCATCCCGCTGTCGGCCTTCTACGGCGACGGCTTCGACCAGCGCGTGGTGCGCTTTTGCTTCGCCAAGAAAGATGAAACCTTGCAGGCTGCGCTGGAGCGGCTGGCTAAGCTGTAAATAAAAATGCTCCTGTTTTTGTTATCAAAAACAGGAGCAGCTTACGCTTACCAAATCAGCACGAGAGGCTGGTTCAAGGCCTGAAAAATAGCCTCAAAAACCCACATCAGGCCAAATAGTCGTGCACCACTTCGCCCATGCCCAAGGTGAGGTCCGCCACGTAGTGGATGGCCGAAATCACCTCCAGCACCGGTAGCTTGGCCACGTCCACCGTCACATGCTGGAACAGCTCCAGCGCGGCGGGGCCGGTCCAGGCACCCTTGACCTGGATGTCTTCCAGGTAGTAGCGCACCAACTCCAGAATGCGCGGGCCGCCGTCCACGTGCGGAATGATCTTCAGCATGTAGTTGGGGGCCATCATGGATTTCAGCACCGCATCCTTGTCGGCCTCTTTGTGCTTGTAGCCCATGGTGCCCACGGCGCAGCGCAGGCCGCGGCAGTCCAGCGTACCCACCAGTACCTCGCCCTCGTGGCTAATCTTGGGGCTGGCCAGCTTTTTGGGGAAACCCCAGAGCTCGCGGCCCCCGGCGATGGGCGCGTCGTCGTCCAGGTACATGGAATGCACGTAGCCGCCGTGGTCGCCGTTCAGGCTGACGGGAATTACCTGGCCCGACTCGGTGTAGTCGCCAAAGCCGGTGGAGTCCGGCATGCGGATGAACTCGTACTTGACGATGTTGTCGGTCACCACCAACGGCTCGGGTACCACCGCCGCCAGCGCAGCGGGGTCGGTGCGGTAGGTGATGACGATGTATTCGCGGTTGTAAAACCGGTACGGTGGCCGGGGAAACGATGGGTTGGTCAAGGGCATGGCGAATGCCCGGGCGCGCACCTCTTCGATTTTCATGCCGCGCTGCCTTACTGCGCCGTCCAGCCGCCGTCGTTGGCCCAGGCCACGCCGCGCACGTTGTCGGCGGCAGGCGAGCAGAAGAACACGGCCAGGCCGCCCAGTTGCTCGGGCGTGGTGAACTGCAGCGAGGGTTCTTTTTCCTGCAGCAGCTCCTTGGTGGCCTGGGCCACGGGAATGCCTTCCTTGGCCGAGCGGTCGTCGATCTGCTTTTGCACCAGCGGGGTCAGTACCCAGCCGGGGCAGATGGCGTTGACGGTGATGCCGGTGGTGGCGGTTTCCAGGGCCACCACCTTGGTCATGCCCACAATGCCGTGCTTGGCGGCCACGTAAGCCACTTTTTGGGCCGAACCGACCAGGCCGTGGGCCGATGCAATGCTGATCACGCGGCCCCAGTTCTTGGCGCGCATGCCCGGAATCACCAGGCGCGTGGCGTGGAAGGCGGCGCTGAGGTTGATGGCGATGATGGAGTCCCACTTCTCAATCGGGAACTCTTCGATCGGGGCCACGTACTGGATGCCGGCGTTGTTGACCAGAATGTCCACGCCGCCAAATTCGGCGTTGGCGTAGTCGATCATGGCGGCGATCTCGGCGGGCTTGCTCATATCCGCACCGCTGTAGCCCACTTTGACACCCAGCGCCTCGACCTCGGCCTTGGGGCCAGCGTGGTCGCCAAAGCCGTTCAAGATGATGTTGGCGCCCTGCTTGGCCAGTTCCAATGCGATACCCAAACCAATACCGCTGGTAGAGCCGGTGACGAGTGCAGTTTTTCCGTTCAGCATGAGAATAATCCTGTGGTTGAGAAAATGAGACTGGGGAAACTATAGCGCCATGCGCCGTACCAAGCTGCATACAAAGGGATGCTTTGCATTACTTCGCGCACGGCAGAGTGAGCGCCTTAGGCCAGGGTTTGACGCAAGTTTCGTACCGCCACACGCCCCGGCAGCTCCGGGGTTTATGCTCATTTTGATAGCTGCTCACGCCCATCTGGTAAGCACAAGAGCCCAATTTTTCTAATATTTGAGCAAGGCCCGGGCGGCGGGGGCACCCAGGTGCCTTTGGAAAATAGTTTGCAGACTGCCGTCGGCGCGCATGGTGTTGAGCAGCTCTTGCCAGCGCTGGGCCTGCGCCTCGGTGAAGGCCTTGCGCGACAAAGCCAGGTAGTTACGGGTGGTGGGCAGCGTAGTCAACTCCACCACCCGCACCTTGTCGGCCACCCGGTTCTGGCCCAGGTACTGCACGTACACGTAGGGGTAGCCAAAAATGGCATCGAAGCGGCGCCCCGCCAACATGCGGTACAGCGTCTCCTGGTCCTCCACTTCCTCCAGCCGCCCCAGCTTGCGCAGCTCCTGCACAAAACCATCCAGCGCCGCACCATGCACAAAGCCGCGGACGACGCCCACACGCACCCGGTTGTCGGCTACCAGATCCGGCAGCGACTGGATGGACGTGGGTAGCTCGGTGCGCAGCAGCAAACTGTTGCGGTCCACAAAATAGTCGGCAAACCAGGCAAACTTCTGTCGGGTGGGCGTGCTCAGCGCAGATGCCGTCATGTCCAGGTTGCCCCGCTCCAGCTCCATCCAGGTGCGGGCCCGGGGCTGGACCTCCGCCGCAAACGTGCAGCCCGAACGCTTTTGCAGGGCATCGACCAGGTCTTTGTCGATACCCACGCCCCGGCTGTAGAGCGCGCCCATCTCGAAATAGGCGAAGCGTATCGGGTGGTCGGGGCACAGCGACACATCGGCCGCCGCAGCGGCCATGCCCGATGCCAATGCCATGGTGGCGCAGACGCGTTGCAGCATTTTGGGACCTCCCGCCGATCAGGCCAGAAAAGTCCAGTGTAGATCGGCTGGCCACAGCCGATCTACGGAAATTTCATGCCTGCCACGCCTCGGCCAGGATGTTGTGCAGATGGGCCTGCACGTCGACCGGCCAGTCGGCGATCCGTGCGATAAACCCGGCCAGGTCATGGGCAAACAGCGCCCGACTGGCCTCTTCAAAGCCCGGCAGATGGCCCGCCATGGTGGACATGAATTTGTACGCCACCTCGGTCGTGCGCCGCACCTGGTCCTGGGCCTGCGACTGGCGCTGCGCCAGCTCGACCAGTTTGCGCAGCGCCACCGATGCGCCGCCCGGCTGCGTGGCCAGCCATTCCCAGTGGCGCGGCAGCAGCGTGACCTCGCGGGCTACCACGCCCAGCTTGGGGCGGCCAGGACCACGCGGTACTTCGGTGTCGGGTGCAGGCGGCGCTTCGGGCGGGGCCAGCGCATCAAGTGCCTGCGCCTGCCGCTCCAACCGGGCGGTAAACACCTCCAGCGGGCCGCGCCAGTCCAGCTCGATGGTGTCGCTGCTGGCATCCGCGAAGACCAGCAGAGGCTGTGGAGCCGGGCTGTCTGCCGCCAGGTCGGCCACCGCCTTGGCGCGCGGTGCCACGTCGCGCAGCGTGCCTGTGGCGATGCAGCGTTCGCCTTCGAAGGCGGTACAAGGGGTGTCCAACCAAGCCATAATTTTATCCGGGTTAAAAAGAATAGACGAATTCTACCCGGATATAACAAGGCGCGATTTGAATCCGGGTAAAAATATTTGAACTTTTTATACCGGGCTTGTGACATTTATAAAAAATAAGCCGCTAGCGCTCATCCCATCAGCACAAGCGGCTCTTAAAACAGTAGCAACTAGCCCAGTTGCGCCCAGGCCTTGTCCAGCCGCTTCACGCTGATGGGCTGCGGAGTCTTCAGCTCTTGCGCGAAAAAGCTCACGCGCAGCTCCTCCAGCAGCCAGCGGAATTCCTGCATGCGCGCATCCGCCACGCCTTTGCGCTCGGCCACCAGGCGCCAGTAGCGCTGCTCCTGCGGGCGCAGCTCCAGCATGCGGGCGGCATCGCGGGCGGGGTCGGCGCGGTATTTGTCCAGCCGGGCGGTGATGGCCTTGAGGTAGCGGGCGGTGTGCTGCAGCGCGGGCCAGGGGGTGGTGGCGAGGAAGCGCTTGGGGATCAGCCGGGCGAGTTGCTGGGCGGCATCGGCCGTGGCCTCGGGGGCGTTCTTGGTGTCCTTGATCTTGCGGGCGGCGGTGCCGTACTCGGTGAGCACGGTCAGCGCCAGGCGCGCCACCTCGTTGGCGATCAGGGTCAGGCGGCCCCGGCCTTCGTCGATGCGGCGCTTGAAGGCAAATTCGTCGGTGGGCAGCGGATCGAGCAAAAAGGCCCGGTCGAGTGCCACGTCGATGATTTGCGCGCGCAGCTCCTCTATCGTGCCGCCGCCGGAACCGTCGGCGTTCTTGCCCACCTGCATGTAGACCACGGCCATTTTTTGCAGGTCGGGGATGTTCTTTTCCAGGTACTTCAGCGCGTCCTTGATCTGCAACGAGAACAGGCGGCGCAGGCCGGCGCGGTGCTTGGCAGCGGCCACTTCGGGCTCGTCGAAGACTTCAATCGTCACCGCATCCCCCGCGTCGATCAGGCCGGGGTAGCCGATCAGCGTCTGGCCGCCCTTCTGAATTTCCAGCAGCTCGGGCAGTTCGCCGAAGGTCCAGGCGGTGTAGCGCTGGTTCGCCGGAGCCACCGGTGTCGCTACTTTTTTAGGAGCTGCTTGCGCCGATGGAATGGGCGCTACAGGCTGATTTGGCTTGGAAATCTCGGCATTCTGGGCCATCTTCAAGCCCGCCAGCGCCTGGAAGGCTCCACGCGCCTGCGCGCCCAGCTCGGCCTTCAGCGCGCCCAGGTTGCGGCCCGTGCCGAGTTGGCGGCCATGCTCGTCCACCACGCGGAAATGCATGAACATGTGCGGGCTCAGCATGTCGGCCTTGATGTCGGCGCGGGCAATGTCCAGCGAGGTGGCGGCGCGCACCAGCTTCAGCACCGCATCGACCAGCGGGCCGTGGCCAAACAGCTCGGGCGTGTTCAGCGTCTCGGCCATGGTGCGGGCGGTTTCGGGCAGCGGCACCAGGCGGGAGCGCGGGCGCTGGTGCAGGGTTTTGATGAGCGCCTGCACCTTGTCTTTGAGCATGCCGGGCACCAGCCATTCGCAGCGTTCGTCGTTCACCTGGTTCAGCACGAACAGCGGCACGGTGACGGTCAGGCCGTCCTTGGCGTCGCCCGGCTCGTGCAAGTAGGTGGCGGCGCAGTCCACGCCGCCCAGGCGGATGGTTTTGGGGAAGGACTGGGTGGTGATGCCCGCGGCCTCGTGGCGCATCAGCTCCTCGCGGGTCAGCAGCAGGAGTTTGGGGTTGTGCTGCAGCGCATCTTTGTACCAGCGCTCGAAGCTGGCACCCCCGTACACATCGGCGGGCAGCTGCTGGTCGTAGAAGGCGTAGATCAGTTCGTCGTCCACCAGCACGTCTTGCCGGCGGGCCTTGTGCTCCAGGTCTTCCACCTGCTTGATGAGCTTGAGGTTGGCTTCCAGGAAGGGGAACTTGCAATCCCACTGGCCCTGCACCAGGGCTTCGCGGATGAAGATTTCGCGCGCGCCCACCGGGTCCACGCGGCCAAAGTTGGCGCGGCGGCCGCTGTAGATGACGATGCCGTACAGCGTGGCCCGCTCCAGCGCGGTGACCTCGCTGGCCTTCTTTTCCCAGTGCGGGTCGAGCAACTGCTTCTTGAGCAAATGGCCTGCCACCTGCTCCACCCACTGTGGCTCGATGCCCGCAATGCCGCGGCCAAACAGGCGCGTGGTTTCCACCAGCTCGGCCACCACGATCCAGCGGCCCGGCTTCTTGCGCAGGTGCGCGCCCGGGTGGCGGTGGAACTTGATGCCGCGCGCGCCCAGGTACTCGGTCTGCGCGACTTCGTCGCCCTCGGTCTTCCAGCCGATGTTGCCCAGCAGGCCGGACAGCATCGAGAGATGGATTTGCTCGTAGCTGGCGGGGGCGGCGTTCAAGCGCCACTTGTGCTCGGCCACCACGGTGTGCAGCTGGCTGTAGATATCGCGCCACTCGCGCACGCGGCGGATATTGACGAAGTTTTGCCGCAGCAACTGCTCGTACTGGCGGTTGCTGAGCTTGTGTGCGCCCTCGCCTCCGCGTGCATCGTTGATCCACTTCCACAGGTTCAGGTAACCGCTGAACTCGCTGCGGTCGTCGTCGAACTTGGCGTGCGCCTGGTCAGCCTGGGCCTGCATATCCATGGGGCGGTCGCGCACGTCCTGCACGCTCAGGGCCGATGCGATCACCAGCACCTCGTCCAGCGCCTGCCGGTCGCGGGCTTCCAGAATCATGCGGCCCACGCGGGGGTCGAGCGGCAGCTTGGCCAGCTCCTTGCCCATGGCGGTGAGCTCGTTCGCATCGTCCACCGCGCCCAGCTCGTTGAGCAGCTGGTAGCCGTCGGCAATGGCGCGGCTGGAGGGGCGCTCCAGAAACGGAAAGTCGTCCACCACGCCCAGGTGCAGCGACTTCATGCGCAGAATCACCCCGGCCAGCGAGCTGCGCAAAATCTCGGGGTCGGTAAAGCGCGGGCGGCCATTGAAGTCCACCTCGTCATAGAGCCGGATGCAGATGCCGTTGGCCACCCGCCCGCAGCGCCCGGCGCGCTGGTTGGCCGAGCTTTGGCTCACCGGCTCCACCAGCAGCTGCTCCACTTTGCTGCGGAAACTGTAGCGCTTGATGCGCGCCGTACCAGCGTCGATCACGTACCGGGTGCCGGGCACGGTGAGCGAGGTTTCGGCCACATTGGTGGCCAGCACAATGCGGCGGTCGCCGTGGTTGTCGAAGATGCGGTCCTGCTCGGCCGGGCTCAGGCGGGCAAACAGCGGCAGCACCTCGGCGCTGCGGTACAGCGGCTGGTGGCTCACGTGCTTGCGCAGGTGGTCGGCAGCCTCGCGGATTTCGCGCTCGCCAGGCAAGAAGATCAGGATGTCGCCCGCGTTGTGCGGGTCGCGCCAGAGCTCGTCCACGCCGTCGGCAATCGCGTCATTCAGCCCGTATTCACGGCTTTCCTCGAAGGGGCGGTAGCGCTGCTCCACCGGGAACATCCGCCCCGACACCATGATCACTGGCGCAGGGCCGTGGCGCGATTCAAAGTGCTTGGAGAAGCGGTCGGCATCGATGGTGGCCGAGGTAACGATCACCTTCAAATCCGGCCTGCGCGGCAGGATCTGGCGCAGGTAGCCCAGCAGAAAGTCGATGTTCAGGCTGCGCTCGTGCGCCTCGTCGATGATCAGCGTGTCGTAGGCCTGCAGCAAAGGGTCGGTCTGCGTCTCGGCAAGCAAAATGCCGTCGGTCATCAGCTTCACCGAGGCATCGCGCCCCAGCCGGTCCTGGAAGCGCACCTTGAAGCCCACCACATCGCCCAGCGGGGTTTTGAGCTCTTCGGCAATGCGCTTGGCCACCGAACTGGCCGCAATCCGCCGCGGCTGGGTGTGGCCGATGAGGTGCCCACGCGCCCCCGGATGGTTCAGCTTGCCGCGCCCCATGGCCAGGGCGATTTTGGGCAACTGCGTGGTTTTGCCGGAGCCGGTTTCGCCACACACAATCACCACCTGGTGCTGGGCAATGGCCTCCATGATCTCGTCGCGCTTGGCGGATACGGGCAGGGATTCGGGGAACTCGATTTTCAACATATCCGGGGATTATCCGGGCTGGAGGGCTTGCCCCGCGCCAGCCCGGCGCACGCCCTTACCGCCTACCGGGTGCCGGTGACTTCGATCTCTACCCTGCGGTCGGGTTGCAGGCAGGCGATCAAGGCTTTGGTGGCTTTGTTGCCCTTGCAGTCGCCCGGCTTGGTCACCGGGTCGGCACCGTCCACGCCCTTGGCGGCAATTTTGGCGGCAGGAATGCCCCCCGACTGCACCAGGTAGGCGGACACAGCTTCGGCGCGGCGGGTCGAGAGCTTCATGTTGTAGGCATGGGAGCCGATGCGGTCGCTGTGCCCCATGACGGTGACGGCATCGAACTGCACGTTCTTCACGTCGGCCGCAAACTTGTCCAGCGCCAGGCGGCCCGCGGGGGTCACCGTGGCCTGGTCAAACCCAAACAGGGAATCGGCGGCAAAAGTGACCTTCATCGGGGGTGCGGGCGCAGGCATAGGCGCGGGAGGCGGCATGGGTGCAGGTGCCGGGGTGGCCACCACCTGGGGCTCGGGCACCACCCGCACCGGCTCGGGCGTTGCAGCGCGGGCCACCGGCGCGGACGTGGGGCCGCCAAAGCGGTACACCAGGCCGACCGAGACCATATCCACATCGCCCTTGTTGCCCACCGCGTCGTTGACACGGTAGCGCTCGACCTCGGCCCGCATGGCCAGGGACTCGCTGAAGGCATATTGCACGCCCAGGCCCAGCTTGAGGTTGGTGTCGCGCTTGCGGGGGTTGGGGTTGTTGACCCCCACCGCACCGGTGCCCGAGAAGGTGTCGGACGTGCGGGCGTAGTTCGCACCCACGCGGGCCAGGGCCGAAAACCGTTCGGTGAGGGGCAGCGTGCCCACCAGGTCCAGGTTCAAGCCCCGCAGCTTGGTCTGGCCTTGCAGGCTGCCTGCGGGCACCGTGTTGGCGGTAAAGCCAAATTTTCCCAGATCGAAATACCCGCCTTCCAGCGCGAAATTCGGGTGGAACTGGTAGCCGCCAAATACCTTGTAGCCGGTGCTGCGGCGGTCGTCATCGATAGCGACGGCGCTGAAGCCGTTGGACAGCAGGTTGCTGCGGATCCGCGCGTCGTCGATGGTGGCCCTGGACGGGCCTACGCTGGCCCCGCCGTACCAGCCCGTGCTGTCGGCCAAGGCCGCCGGGCTGGCCATGGCCGCCAGCGCGGCACAGGCCAGTGCGCCCGAGGTTTTTTTAAAGTTCATAAGGTTCTCCAAAAGGGTGTGGGTAGGCTGGCAGGATCAAGGAGCGGGCACGTTGATCAGCGTGTCCACCAGCGTCACCGACGCACCCAGCGACAGAATGCGGCCATTGAGCGTCACCGGTACGGTATTACCCACGGTGGAGAACGAGGCTCCCGTCTGCGTGATGATGGTGCCCGACATGCTGCCGCCACCAGCCGCATTGATGGTGGCAAACGCGCCCACCTGCCAGTAGATGTTCTTGGCCTGCGCGCCGCCCGCCAACACAATGCGCTGGGGAAAAGCTGCACCGGGTCCGCCCACCGTCAAGGTGGTGGCCATCTGGAACACCCAGACCGCGTTGGCATCGCCCTGGGCATCCAGCGTCAGGTCACCGCCTTGCACCATGAAAGAGCCACTGGGCGAGGTGTACACGCCGGGTGCCAGCGTCAGGTTGGCCAGATTCGCACCGGGGTTGGCACCGGGCGGCTTCGCCACCAGGGCCAGATACGCGGTTTGGGCATCCAGCCGGGCCTGGGTGGCCACGGCACAGTTGGCGGCATTCGGACCTGCGGCGTTGGGGCCGGTGACCGAGTTGGTGCAGGTGAAGATGGTGCCGTTTACCGCGCCGATGCTGTCCGGGGCCTCGGTGTAGATGTCGCCATTGCGGTCATGGAAGCCGCGGATCGACGAGGTGCCGGTGGCGATGGTGCCGATGTTGCCGTTCACCTGCGTCAAGATGCCCGTGTTGGTCATGCCCGCAGTGCCACCAAAGGTGCCAAACGTCGCTGCCGACCCCAGGTTGATGCTGGGTGGCAATACCGACACATTGGCTGTGGTGAAGCGCCACACCTTGTCGGTGGCAAGTGCGTTGCCTGCAATGTCCTGCACGCCGCCGGTACCGCCCTTGAGGGTGGCCGTGTACGTGGTGTTGGCAGCCAGCTTGCTGCTAGGCGTGAACGTAGCCACCTGGCTTGCCGCGTTGAAGCTCACCTGGCCCGGCACGCCGGCTACGGTGAAGTTCGTGGCGTTGATGCTGTTCGCGTCCATCGCCTCGCTGAAGGTGGCGCTGGGTGCGCTGCTGGTGGACACCTGGGTGGCGTTGTCGGTCGGGTACACCAGGCTGACCGTGGGGGCGGTGGTGTCCGCCGTGGCAGCAGTCGTCCAGCTCCATACATAGGGGCTGGCCAGGGCATTGCCTGCCAGGTCCACCACGCCCGTGCCCAAGGTGGCGGTGTAGGTGGTGTTGGCGGCCAGCGCGGTGGTGGGGGTGAAGACCACATTGGCACCAGACGAAGTCACGGTGCCCGGCACCACGGTAGCACCTTGCTTGAAGACGAAGCTGGTGGCGTTGACGCTGGTGGGGTCTACCGCTTCGCTGAACGTGGCCCCGACGCGGCTGTTGGTCGGCACGCCGGTAGCCCCATTGGCATGGATGGTGCTCGCGACGGTGGGTGCCGTCAGGTCGCTGGTCACGCCGGTGGTGAAGGTCCACACATAGTCGCTGGTCAGCGCAAATCCCGCTGTGTCTTTGGCGGCAGTGCCCACTGTGGCGGTACACAACACGTTGGGCGGCAGGGTGGATGTGGAAGACAGGGTCAACGTGGCCAAACGGGCGGCCGCGTCATATCCCACCACGCCACTGATGGGCGTGCCCGAAGGACAAGCCAGCATGAAGGAGCTGGCGGTCAGGGTGGTGCTGTCCATCGGCTTGCTGAAGCCCGCGATGATTTTTTTGGTGTTGATGGGTACCAGGCTGGATCCCGGCAACGGGCTGGCACTGGTCACCGCCGGTGCCAGGCCCACGTTGCCGCCGGTGCCCAAAATAGGATCGCGCCCCCCGCTACCACCGCCACAGGCGGAAAGGGTTCCAACCGCCAACGCCACGGCCCACGGCAGGACCCGCGGATAAGTTTGTAATGTATACATTTGATGTCTCTAAGAGGGGCTGACGCTGAAGGCGGGCGAGGTAAGCAAACCAGCTTTGGGGTACCGGGCCGAAGTCCTGCATGCATGCGCTGGAGCGTCGATGCAGGATGGCCCGAGTGTTTCCATTGCGTGCGGTGCCGTATGTGCGTTGGCACACACAGCTGCGAAATAAATAGCGCGGCCCCAGCAGGCGGCCGGCCCGGCGCGTGGCGGCAAACGGTTGGCCAGACCCCGATGGCTACATTTTTAATAGCTCTCTACGCCTATTTGGTAAGCGCCAGGGGCAGAAATGGCTTAGTACTTTTTACGTACCCGGGCGTAGACGACCATGGTTTCCAGCAGCCGATGCCGAAGCCGGGAACGCTCCCAGAAAGTGTTCTAAGTCCACAGGCGCGCTTCGCTCCAGCCCAGTTCGGCCAGCTCTTGCGCCCTGCGCGGCGCATCCATGGCGCAGAAAAACTCGTCGAGCTGTGGTGGTGCCACCGCAGTACCCGACAGCATGGCATGCACCTGCCCACGGTGGTGGATCTGGTGCCCGAACACATGGGCCAGCAGGCGCGCGCAAGTTTCGCACTGCACCGTCTGCGCACGCACTATCGTGACGGTACGCGACAGGCTGGCATCCTCCAGGGCCTCGCAATAGGCAAGCCACCGCTGGTCTACCGCCGCCTGCGCGGCATGCAGCGCCTGACAGGTGTCAAAGGGTTCTGCCACCTCAAAAAACTGGGTATGGCAGGGATGGGGCATGTCTGCCCGGGCTTCGCGCTCGAACGCATCCATGTAGAACAGGTCCACCGCAAGAATGTGGTTGAGCGTGGCCTTGATGGACGGAAAAAACCCGGTCCGCTGCGCCACAAAGTCGGCTTGCACCAGCCCGGCACAGGCCTTCAACAAGCGGTGGTTCGCCCACGCGTTCTGGTAGGCCATGGCGGTGAAGTGGTGCGACAGCGGGTCTTGCGGCATAGCGGGGCTCCTTGGCGGTGGGCAGAGGTAGTTTCCACCATCCTGCCGGGCTAGAAAAGGCGAAGGCGCATGGATTGCACCCCAAGTACGATGGACGTGTTGCGCTCGCTTTTCACAGGACAACCCATGGCCTCATTGCTCACATCGGCATGCACCGCGCTGGTATCGCTGCTGTTTTCTTCGTGTGCATTTGCGGCAACCGCACTGTACAAGTGCGAAACCAAGGGCTCCGTCCAATACCAGCAGACTCCATGCCCGTCGCAAGAACTGCGAAAGCAGCCCACGGTGGACGAGCTGAATGCCGAGCGGAGGAAAAAGTTGGCGGCATCCAAAGAGTCCGCGCCACCAGCCATCTCACCATTACCGGCTCCATCGCCAGCCCCAACGTCCAGATGCGACGGTCGGACCATGTGCTCCCAGATGACTTCGTGCGCTGAGGCCAAATACTTCTTGGCACACTGCCCGGGTGTCAAGATGGACGGGAACCACGACGGTGTTCCGTGTGAAATGCAGTGGTGCACACGCTGAGCGACACACCGGCATTGCGGCTCCGGCGTTAATGATTGCCCAGCGCGCCGCGCAACCGCTCCCCCACCCCCTCCGGCACCACCCGCCCCACCTGCACCTCCGGCGTGCCGTGCCATTCCGCGCAGCGCTGGATCGCCTCCGCCACGGCCTTTACTGCGGTGTCGCTCAACTTGACCCCCTCCTCCACAAACAGCGCCTTCACCTCAAACACCCCCTGCGCCCGGTGCGCCTTGGCGTCCAGCCGCCCCACCAGCGCCCCGCGGTGCAGGATGGGCAGCACGAAGTAGCCGTAGGTGCGCTTTTCCTCGGGCGTGTAGCACTCGATGCGGTAGTCAAAGCCCCACAGGGCGGAGGCGCGTTCGCGGTCCCAGACCACCGGGTCGAAGGGCGACAACAGCGTGGTGTGGGTGGCGCGGAGTTGGCCTGTAACGGCTTTCTCTAAAAGCTCGGTGTGCTGGTGGTGCACGTAGCCGGGGGCCGTCCAGCCCTGCACTTCCACGCGCTGCACCACACCTTGCGCCACCAGCGCGTCCAGGTCGGCATCCTTGAGGCGCGGCTTTTGGCGGAAGTAGTCGTGGACCCAGCGGGCCTGGGTGATGCCCAGGGCGAGGATGGCTTTTTCTACAAAGCCGGTGTGCACCTCGGCGGCAGCGGGCAGTGGCGCATCGCTGAGGTGGGGGTGCACGCGGTGGGCCAGATCGTAGACGCGCTGGAAGCTGTCGCGGCGGGCCACCATCAGCTCGCCGCTGGCAAACAGGGCCTCTAGCCAGCGCTTTTCGTCCTTGCGGTCCCACCAGCCGCCGCCGGTTTTGCCATCGGTACGGGCGAACGCGGAGGACTTGACGGGGCCGTTTGTGCCGATGTGGGCCAGCAACGCATCGAGCTCGGAGCGCTGGCGGGCCTGGACCGACTGCCCGTTGATCAGACCCCAATGGCGGCGGGTGCCCTGGTTGTAGCTGCGGTGCAGCAACAGGTCTTCCACCGGCGCAAAGCAGGCCTCGTGGGCCCAGGTTTCAAACAACTGGCCGCTGGCCAGGGCCGCATCCAGCCAGGCCTGCGGGTAGCTGCCCAGCCGCGAAAACAGCACCAGGTAGGGGCTGCGCGCCACCACGCTGATGGTGTCGATCTGCAGCAACTGCATGCGCTGGATGCACTGGCGCAGGTCGCTGGGCGTGGCCTTGCGGCGCGGCGTGGTGAGCAGGCCCTGGGCGGCCAGGTGCAGGTTACGGGCTTGGGGGAGCGTCAGAGTCTGCATCGGGGTTGGTATGGTGTTTACTATGGAATAAATAGCTGCTCACGCTTACTGGATAAGCACAGAGTGCCTAAAAATCTTGTAAATTTAAAAGCAGCTTTCGGATGCCTTGCAATCCAGCATAGCCCTACTGGGGGCACTCCAATGTTGCAGTGCAGCACACTCTTTTATACTGGCCGCGGCACCACGCCACCAGCCCAGGAGTCCTTCCGATTTGACCCTACGCGCCTCCTTCCGCCAACTGCTGCTGTTCGCCTTCGTGCTGATTGCGCTGCTGCTGGGCGCGGTGTCGCTCAGCGGTTTGCAGGCGCTGCAAGGGGTGCTGGCCCAAAGCCGCGAGGCCGGGCAGCAGAGCGTGCAGCTCAACCTGTCCACCCGCGGCCTGGCCGAGCGCAGTACAGACATGGAGCGCGCCGCCCGCCAGTACCTGGTGCTGGGCGACGACGCGTTGCGCCAGCGTTTTGACGATGCCGCCAACCAGGCCCAGGCCATGCTCTTGCCGCTGGGCCAGTACCCGCCCACCGCCAAGCTGGCCCAGCAATGGCTGGCCTCGGTGGTGCGGGTGCGCAGCCAGCTGGCCGACGGGCGGCTGGCCCTGGCAGCCCGGGGCGAGGCGGTGGCGGCCGAGTTCCGCACGCTGGACGGCATCTCGCGCGGGCTGACGCTGCAGGTGCAGCAAAGCATTGCCGAGCACAACCAGGAGGTGCAGGACGCGCTGGAATCCCAACGCAACCGCCAGGTGCAGCAGGTGCTGGTGGCCATCGTGGCGGCGGCCGCGGCGGCGCTGGCCTTTGGGCTGTGGCTGACCCAGCCGCTGCGCCGCCTGGGCGCGGCCATCGTGGCGTTGGGCGAAGGACGCTTGAGCGAGCCGGTGGTGATCCGCGGCCCGTCCGACCTGGCCAGCCTGGGCCGCCAGCTCGACTGGTTGCGCCTGCGCCTGACCGAGCTGGACGAAGACAAGGCCCGCTTTCTGCGCCACACCTCGCACGAGCTCAAAACCCCGCTGGCCGCCCTGCGCGAAGGCGTGGCTCTGTTGAGCGAGGGCGTGGGCGGCGCACTGGGTGCCGAGCAGGCCGAGATCGTCGCCATCCTGCAGCACAACACCAGCGTGTTGCAGCAACAGATTGAAGACCTGCTGCGCTACAACGCCGCCGCCTTCGATGCCCGGCAGTTGCAGCGCCGCCCCACCCTGCTGCACAGCCTGGTGGAAGACGTGGTGCAGGCACAGCGCCTGAGCTGGCAGGCCCGCAGCCTGGCCGTGGTGGTGGAAGGCGATGCCACGCTGAGCCACCCGGTGGACCCGGAGCGACTGGGCATGGCGCTGGGCAATTTGCTGTCCAACGCCATCCGGTTCAGCCCGGCGGGCGGGCGTATCCGCTGGTGGGTGGGCCTGCTGGGCAGCAGCGACGAGCGGCACATCGCCCTGCAGATCAACGACGACGGCCCCGGCATCGCCGCCGCCGACCGCGAACACATCTTCGACCCGTTTTACCGGGGCAGCACCCAGCCGCCGCCCCACAACAGCAGTACCCTCAGCGCCCCGCCGCGCGGCAGCGGCATCGGCCTGGCCATCGTGCGCGAGCAGGTCGCCGCCCACGGTGGCCGCGTGCAGCTGATGGCCGACGCGGGCGGTGCCTGCTTCCGCATACTTTTACCCCTGGATGCCAACCATGACTGACCTATTGCGATGGCTTTGCACCGCCAGCCTGCTGGTGCTGGCGGCCTGTGCCAGCCCGCTGCCCCCGGTTTTTACGGACGCACCGCGCCCGGTCACGCCGGTGCACATTCCGCCTGCACCACTGCCGCCAGTGGTGCAGCCACCCCCGGTGCTGCCCACGCCCGACCCTAGCGCCCTGGCCGGGCAAGATCTGCTGCGCTGGCAAGACCAATTGCGCCAGACGGCCCCCGACGTGCTGCCCGCCATCGCCGCCCGCATCGCCGCCGAACCCCCTACACCGGCCAGCGCGGTGCACCTGGCACTGGTCTGGCTGCACACCCGCAACCCCGGCGATGCCGCCAAGGCCCTGGCACAGCTGGAAGCCGTGCAGGCCGCCACCGACCCAGCGGCACTGCCCTGGTTCGACTGGGCGCGCCTGCTGGCGGCCCGCGCCACCGAGCAAAAACGCCTGGACGAACAAATCAACCGGCAGACCCAGCAACTGCGCGACAGCCAGCGCCGCATCGACCAGCTCACCGAGCAGCTGGAGGCCCTGAAGGCCATTGAGCGCTCGCTGGCCCCGCGCAACAGCGCGGGCAAAGCACCATGAGCCCGGCCCGCCTACAGAGCGCGCCCAGCGTGCAGATCCTGGTGGTCGACGACGATGCCGACATGCTGCGCCTGCTGTCGCTGCGCCTGGGCGCGGCCGGCCACCAGGTCACCGCCGTGGCCAGCGCCGAAGCGGCACTGGCGCGGCTGGAAGTGCTGCGGCCGCAACTGGTGCTAAGCGATGTGCGACTGCCCGGCATGGACGGCCTGACCCTGTTCGACGCGGTGCAGGCCCGCCTGCCCGGCCTGCCAGTGATTTTGCTCACCGCCCACGGCAGCATCCCCGACGCGGTGGATGCCACGCTGCGCGGGGTGTTCAGCTACCTGACCAAGCCGTTTGACGGGCAGGAACTGCTGGCGGCGGTCAGCCGGGCGCTGGCGGTGTCGGCCACGGCGCGGCCCCTGCCGGGCTCGGCGGGCGAGGTGTGGCGCGAAGACATCGTCAGCCGCTCGGCCGTGATGGACGAGGTGCTGGCCGAGGCCCGGCTGGTCGCGCCCAGCGATGCCTCGGTGTTGATCCGGGGTGAGAGCGGCAGCGGCAAGGAACTGCTGGCCCGCGCCATCCACCGCGCCAGCCCGCGCGCCCACGGCCCGTTTGTGGCGGTGAACTGCAGCGCCATCCCCGAGGCGCTGCTGGAGTCCGAGCTGTTTGGCCACGTCAAGGGCGCGTTTACCGGCGCGGTGGCGCACCACCGGGGCCTGTTCCAGAGCGCCCACGGCGGCAGCCTGTTTCTGGACGAGATTGGCGACATGCCGCCCGCCCTGCAGGTCAAGCTGCTGCGCGTGCTGCAAGAGCGCCAGGTGCGGCCCGTGGGCGCGCAACAGTCCATCGACGTGGACGTGCGCATCGTCTCGGCCACCCACCGCGACCTGGAGGCCGCCCTGGCCAGCGGCGACTTTCGCGAAGACCTGTACTACCGCCTCAACGTGGTCACCCTCACCCTGCCGCCGCTGGCCGAGCGGCGCGAAGACATTGCCCTGCTGGCCCAGCACTTTTTGCAGCGCCTGGCCAGCAAGTACCACAAGCCACTGAAAGGCTTTGCACCCGATGCACTGGGCCAACTGTCCACCGCCGCCTGGCCGGGCAATGTGCGGCAGTTGCACAACGTGGTGGAGCAGGTCTGCGCGCTATGTACCACCCCGTTGGTGCCGCTGGCCCTGGTGCAGCGGGCGCTGCGCGTACCCACGGTGGAGGTGCTGGGCTTTACCGAGGCCCGCAACCGCTTCGAGCGCGACTACCTGGTGGGCCTGCTCAAGCTCACCGACGGCCAGGTGGCCGATGCCGCCCGGCTGGCCGAGCGCAACCGCACCGAGTTCTACCGGCTGCTGCAAAAACATGGGCTGACCCCGGGATTGTTCCGGGGCGATGCGGGTCCCGAGTCGCAAAACAGCGACCTCCCCGAGCCGCCTGTCGCCCGCTAGCGACAACGGGTTTTCTTCTAGAAGTCAAGCACTTACGACCTGTGCGTGGGGCTGGCTGCCGGGGCCTGTCGCCAATCAGCGACGCTTTGCCGGCCCCTACATCTTGCTACACATGCGAAAAACAGGCTAAGTGCTTGATCTGAAAGTTTTTTTCACACTGGCCTAGGGTTTGCACTAGGTTTGGGCATGCAATGTCTGAACCGCTCCCTGGCCGCGCTCGCGCTGGCCATCCCGTTGGTGGTCATGGCCACCGATTTCGACTCTGTGGGCGAACGCGCCCGTGCGCTGGCCGCTCAGCCGTACAGCCCCGTGCCCAGCCGCACGCCGGATGTGCTGCGCAAGCTCACCTACGACCAGATGCGCGACATCCGCTTCAAGCCCGAGCAGGCCGCTTGGCGGGCCGAGCAACTGCCGTTCGAGCTGATGTTCTTCCACCTGGGCAAGTACCAGACCGAACCGGTGCGCCTGCACGAGATCACCCCCGAAGGTGAGCGCCCCTTCACCTTCAACCCCAAGGATTTCAGCTACGGGGCCAACACCCTGCAGCCCGCCACCTGGGGCGATATTGGCCACGCCGGTTTCCGTGTGCACTACCCGCTGAACAACCCCGCCTACAAGGACGAACTGGTGGTGTTCCAGGGGGCCAGCTACTTCCGCGCCCTCAGCGCCGGGCTGCACTACGGCCTGTCGGCCCGTGGGCTGGCGGTAGACACGGCGGGCGGCGGGCCGGAAGAATTCCCCCGCTTCACCGACTTCTGGATTGAGCGCCCCAAAGCCGGTGCCACCGCCATGACCGTGCTGGCCCTGCTGGACTCGCCCCGCGTGTCCGGTGTCTACCGCTTCGAGATCGAGCCCGGCACCACGACGCGCATGAGCGTCAAAGCCCGGCTGTACCTGCGTGATACACCGAAGAATCCCATCCGCACCCTCGGTATCGCCCCGCTGACCAGCATGTTCAGCTTTGGCGAAAACCAGCCCAGCCGCACCGACTTTCGCCCCGAGGTGCACGACTCCGACGGCCTGATGCTGGCCAGCGGCGAAGGCGAATGGCTGTGGCGGCCCCTGCAAAACCCGCGCAGCCCGCTGGTCACGTCCTTCACCACCCGCGCGCCCAAAGGCTTTGGCCTGATGCAGCGCGACCGCAGCTTCGCCAGCTACGAAGACACCGAAGCCAGTTACGAGCGCCGCCCCTCGGCCTGGGTCACGCCGCTGGGCGACTGGGGCGCGGGCCGGGTCGAGCTGGTGCAACTGCCCACGCCGGACGAAACCCACGACAACATCGTCGCCTACTGGGTGCCCGCCACCCTGCCCGCCCCCGGCCAGCCGCTGGACATTGCCTGGCGGGTGGACTGGCAGGGCGATGCCCAGCAGCGTCCCCCCCAGGCCTGGGGGGCGCAAACCCGCGTCGGCCACAGCTTTGCCACCCTGGCGAAGAACGAGCAGCAGTACATCGTGGACTTCACCGGCCCGGCCCTGCCCAGCACGGGCGAGCTCAAGGCCGTAGCCAGCGCCAACAGCAATGGCCGAATCACCGAATCCAACGTGTACCGCATCAATGCTGTTGGAGCCACCGGGTCCTGGCGCATGGCCCTGCGCGTGCAAACGCTGAACCCTGCGCAACCGGTGGAGTTGCGCGCCTTTTTGACCGCCCCGTCCAGCACTGGCCCCCAAACGGTCAGTGAGACATGGACCTACATCCAGGTTGCCCCATGAACCACACACCTTCCTCCTCCGGTATGCCCCCCATCCAGCGCGGCTCCATGCGGGCGCAAGCCTGGCTCGGCCTGGCCGGTCGCCTGCGCGGCCAGCAGGCCCCGGCCGATGCGCCCTGGCGCGCCAGTGCCGCCCGGCACCAGGGCCAGCCGCCTGCCTGGGAAGCCGCAGCCCAGCAGCGCCGCCATTGGCTGCTGTTCTGGATCGCCAGCGCCACCGTGTTCGCCACCGCCCTGCTGTGGCGCGCCCAGCCGGGGGCGGGCAGCGATGTGTTGCTGGCCGCGCAACTGGGTTTGTTTGCACTGCTGTTTGCCTGGGTGTCGGCGGGCACGGTGACGGCGGTGATGGGCTTCTGGGTCACCCTGCGCGGCGACCCGCATGCGCTGTCGGCGCGCAGCGCGGCCCATACCGTGCTGCCTGCGGACGCCCGCACCGCCGTCATCATGCCGATCTGCAACGAAGACGTGGCCACGGTATTTGCCGGGCTGCGCGCCACCTGCGAGTCGCTCAGCACGTCGGGTGCCGAGCGCTTGTTTGACGTGTTTGTGCTGTCCGACAGCAACGACCCCGCCCTGCGCGCCGCCGAGCTCACCGCCTGGCAGGCCCTGCGCGAGCAGCTCGCCAGTGCGGGCGGCCAGCTGCGCGTGCACTACCGCTGGCGCCAACACCGCACCCGCCGCAAGGCCGGTAACGTGGCCGACTTTTGCCGCCGCTGGGGACGCAGCTACCGCTACATGGTGGTGATGGATGCCGACAGCGTGATGAGCGGCGACACCCTGGTCACCCTGGCCCGGCTGATGGAAGCCCACCCCCGCGCCGGCATTTTGCAAACCGCGCCCCGCGCCTGCGGCCACGCCACCCTGCACGCCCGCGGCCAGCAGTTTGGCAGCCGCGTCACCGGGCGTTTGTTCACCGCCGGCATGCAGTTCTGGCAGCTGGGCGAGGCCCACTACTGGGGCCACAACGCCATCATCCGCGTGGCCCCGTTCATGCAGCACTGCGCGCTTGCCACCTTGCCCGGCAAGGGCGCGCTGGCGGGCGAAATCCTGTCGCACGACTTTGTGGAAGCCGCGCTGATGCGCCGTGCAGGTTATGAAGTCTGGCTGGTCAACGACCTGGAAGGCAGCTACGAACAACAACCCCCGCACCTGCTGGCCGAGCTGCAACGCGACCGCCGCTGGTGCCAGGGCAATCTGCAAAACGCCCGCCTGCTGACCGAACCCGGCCTGCGCCCGGTGCACCGCGCCATGCTAGCCACGGGGGCCATGTCCTACGTGTCGGCCCCGCTGTGGCTGCTGTACGTGGTGCTGGGTGCCGCCCTGTGGCTGCACGACAGCGAGATCCCGTTCTGGTCCAGCCGCAGCGTGGCCACCCTGTGGGTATCCACCGCGCTGATGCTGGCCCTGCCCCGGGTGCTGGGCCTGGCGGCCGTGCTGCTGCGCGGTGAACAAGCGGCCTTTGGCGGCAGCCTGAAGCTGCTGGGCAGCACGGTGCTGGAGGCCATCATGTCCATGCTGCAAGCCCCGCTGCGCATGGCCGCGCACAGCCTGTTCGTGCTGGGTGGCCTGACCGGCTGGAAGCTGGAGTGGACCTCGCCCCCGCGCGAAGCCAGCGACCTGCCCTGGACCGATGCCGCCCAGCGCTTCGGCCCCCTGGGCCTGGCCGTGGCCTGCCTGCTGGGCGCGGTGGCCTGGTTCGCCCCCGACTCTCTCCTGTGGCTGCTGCCCATGGGCCTGCCCCTGCTGCTGGCCGTACCCTTCACCGTACTCAGCAGCCGCGTCGGCCTGGGCCAGCGCCTGCAAGATGCCGGTTGGCTGCTGGTGCCCGAAGAAAGCCGGTCGCCCACAGTGCTGAAGCAAGCCTGGCGCTATGCCCACGCTCCGCGCGCCGCCGCCACCCCCTGGTTAACGGACCTGCCCCGCCTGGCCACCCTGGCCCTGCAAGCCCTGGGCCCGCGCCACACCGGCCAGGGCCTGCGCGGGGAACAGCGCCGCCAGCGCGTGCTGCAACTCAGCCGCACCGGCGGCGCGGCACCCAGCGCCGCCGAGCACATGCGCTTCCTCAGCGAACCCCACAGCCTGCGCTTACTGCATGCGGCGCTGGCGGGGGAACGGGTGCGTTAGGATTTCTGCATTTTTAGCCTGTTTTTCAGGTATAAAAAAGCCTGCTCGTGCTTATTCTATAAGCACGAGCAGCTCCTATTTTTGACTATCAAAAGAGAAGCGGATTGTTCGGGCTGCACGGGCAGTAGCCAATAGGGGTCGGATCCCAATTGCACGATCAAAGCTGGCCGTGCGAGAGGGGTGCAGCCCGCATTTGGGCTCCGACCCCTATTGGCGGGTTGGCGTTGACGTTTGCTGGGTGTCTGCCAGCATCGTCGGCCGGGATGTGCGCCCGGCGGCGCAGTCCCTTTTCTTTTGCGCAAAAGAAAAGACACCAAAAGAAAGGCGCCCCAACTGTCTGCGCCCTCCGCTGGCGCTGCGGGAACCTGCGGTGCTCGCTTTGGGCGGGGTCTGGCTAAACTCGCCTGCGGCTCAAACAACGCCCGCCCTGATCCGCCCAAAGCTGTGCTCCTCGGCGCATACAGATGGGGACCCCGGGAGCGGGATCGGCCCGGCTTTGCCGGGCATCGCGCCGGTCGCGAACTAGGGGAACTATTGGACGCTGTGGAATCACCCCGAACATCGACTGGCGCACCGACCCAGCTTCGTGCCCTAGGCACGATGGGGCGCTGCGCGCCCCCGATCCCGCTCCCCGGGGTCCCCCTCTAGATGCGCCGAGGAGCGCAGCTTCAGGTGGATCAGGGCGGGCGTTGTCTGAGCGCAGCGAGTTTAGCCAGACCCCACCTGAAGCGAGCACCGCAGGTTCCCCGACGCGCAAGCGACGGGGCGCAGGTAGTGGGGGTGGCCGCCTCGATGGTGACTTTCTTTTGGCCACACAAAAGAAAGTTACTGCCCCGCCGGGGGCACATCCCGGCCAGCGGCCTTGTCGGCATGCACAGCTTCAAAAACGAGAGCAATCGCAAGGCAAGCTGCAAGGGGTTGCCAGGATGTAGTGCAATGCCCCTTGCTGCTTTTTCTGGAGTTGTTATGGCCTTCAACCATTTGTCAAAAACTGAGAAAACCCAAGCCCGGCGGAGGATTCAACCGCATTTGGCTGCCCAAGTTAGGGCGACAAATGCGATGTTAGGCAGACACGACAGTGTCTCTGCATATTGAGTTATGCATGCGGAGAATCCGGTGGACGTTGACCCTCTTGTAGTCGAACTTCGGCGGTTCGTATTGACATACGCAGAGCATGATCCAGATTGCCCCGGCATCGATGCGAACGCTTGGACGGATCAAAAGGAAGTGTGCGTTTGCGGGCTCGCGCCTCGGCTTGATGAACTTCTGGCAAAGCTCGATCGGAGGTTGGCGTGAGTCAGGGTGGCCTCGGAGCCATGCATAACCGATCGCTGCAGCGGACGGCTTCGCCGCCCGCTGAGCTTCAACGCTAGCCCCCTCAAAAACCACCACAAGCCTCCCCGCCCCCGTCCAAAACACCACCTCCACCTCCGCCCGATACGCCTCCAACTGCTACACCAACCACCCCACATCGCGCTGCGGCTGGCAAGCGACCTCGTTGCCCGCCCAATCCACTACCTCGGCATCCCAGGCCCACGCCCCCAGCGCCGCCGAACACATGCGTTGCCGCAGGGAACCCCAAGCCTGCGCCTGCTGCACGCCGCGCTGACGGGAGAGCGGGCGCGTTAATTTGCTCCCATTTAAATAGCTGTTCACGCTTATGGAATAAGCGTCAGAGGCCAAAAAAGTATGTAAGCATATGCCTACCGCCAGCATGCCGAGTGGCTGCTACACTTTTCCCACACACTCCCACCGCCCTGCCCGGCTGCGCGCCCATGATGACTTCTGTTTTCAACTTCACTTTTGTGCCCTGGTTCCGCTCGGTGGCACCGTACATCCACAAGTTCCGCAACCAGACCTTTGTGGTGGGCATTGCGGGCGAGGCGATTGCGGCGGGCAAGTTGCCGCACTTGGCGCAAGACCTGGCGATGATCCAGAGCATGGGGGTGAAGATTGTGCTGGTGCACGGTTTCCGGCCCCAGGTGAACGAGCAGCTCAAGGCCAAGGGCCACCCGCCCAAGTACGCCCACGGCATCCGCATCACCGACGAGGTGGCACTCGACTGCGCCCAGGAGGCGGCGGGCCAGCTGCGCTACGAGATCGAAGCGGCGTTCAGCCAGGGCCTGCCCAACACGCCCATGGCCGGAGCCACCATCCGGGTGATTTCGGGCAACTTCATCACCGCCCGGCCGGTAGGCATCGTGGATGGGATCGACTTCCAGCACTCCGGTCTGGTGCGCAAGGTGGATATTGGCGGCATCACCCGCGTGCTCGACATGGGGGCCATGCTGCTGCTGTCGCCGTTTGGGTTTTCGCCCACCGGCGAGGCTTTCAACCTGACGATGGAAGAAGTGGCCACCTCGGTGGCCAGCGCGCTACAGGCCGACAAGCTGATCTTTTTGACCGAGGTGCCCGGCATCCGCATGCACCCCGGCGAACCCGAGAGCGAAGACAACCCCATCGACACCGAGCTGCCGCTGGCCGTGGCCGAAAAGTTGCTGGCCGACCTGCCCATAGCCAACGTACCTACCGACACCGCGTTTTACCTGCAGCACTGTGTGAAGGCCTGCAAGTCGGGCGTGGAACGCAGCCACATCATCCCGTTTGCAGTGGACGGCGCGATCTTGCTGGAGGTGTATGTGCACGACGGCATCGGCACCATGGTGGTGGATGAAAAGCTGGAGAGCCTGCGCGAGGCGCTGGTGGACGACGTGGGCGGCATCCTGCAACTGATCGAGCCGTTCGAGAAAGACGGCACCCTGGTCAAGCGCAGCCGCACCGAGATCGAGCGCGATGCCGACCTGTACACGGTGGTGGAGCACGACGGTGTGATCTTCGCCTGCGCGGCGCTCTACCCCTACCCAGAGGCCCACACCGGCGAGATGGCGGCGCTGACCGTGTCGCCCCAGGTGCAGGGCCAGGGCGATGGCGAAAAGGTGCTCAAGCGCATTGAGCAGCGCGCCCGTGCCGCCGGGCTACAGAGCATTTTTGTGCTGACCACGCGCACCATGCACTGGTTCATCAAGCGCGGCTTCGTGCAGGTAGACCCCGAGTGGCTGCCCGAGGCCCGCAAGCGCAAGTACAACTGGGACCGCAAGAGCCAGGTGCTGGTAAAAAAATTGGGTTAGTGCGGATGTAGCAGGTCGGGCACGGTGTCCCCGATCTCGTGCTCGGACGACGGCAAATCCATCTGTTCAGCGCTCAGGAAGCGCTCGCCAAATTCGCGGTACACGCCCTGGCGCATGAAGACATCAAACAGGTCGGCATCGACATGGCCGCTTTTGGCCAAGCGCACCATCACTTCCAGCGCCTTGGACAGTTTCATGCGCGGCCGGTAAGGGCGCCCGGTGCTGGTCAGCGCCTCGAACACATCGGCCAAGGCCAGCATGCGGGACTGCAACGGCACCTGCTGGCGCAGCAAGTCTTGCGAAATGCCGGAGCCCTCCAGGCGCTCATGGCCCGCGCTCACGTACTCGGGTACGTTTTTCAGGTGCTTGGGCCACTGCACTTTGCCCAGCATGGCATTGGTGGCCGACACGTGGTGGCTGACGATGTGGTGCTCCTGCGCGGTCAGGGTGCCACGCACGATGGACAGGTTTTCCAGCTCGTCACTGCTCAGGAACGGCACCTGCACGCCGTCGGCATTGCGCCAGTGGCGGCGCATGCCAATGTCGCGGACCTTGCTGAGCTGGGTGTCGGTCATGATCGACTGGGCCTGGTTCACCTCGCGCAGGAAGGCGCGATCGGCATCGATGCGGACCAGGGCATCTTCGAAGCGCTGCTCGGCCGCGGCTTCGGCCACGGGGTCCACACGGGTGCGCAGGGCGAGTTGCTGGCGCAGGGTGGCAATTTCGGCATCGCGCTTGAGCACCTCAAACCGGGTATTGACCAGCTCGATGCGGTCAAACAGGGTTTGCAGCTTGGTGGCCTTGTCGGCCACGTGCACCGGCGTGGCGATCTTGCCGCAGTCGTGCAGCATGCCCGCAATCTTGAGCTCGTAGCGGTCGCGCTCGGTCAGCTGGACGCTGGCGTAAGGCCCGTCGGCGGTGGCATCCACGGCGGCGGCCAGCATCATGGTGAGTGCAGGCACGCGGTTGAAGCGGTCGCGGGCGTAGGGCGATTTTTCGTCGATCGCGGTGTTGATGAGCTGCACGAAGGACTCGAACAGGCTCTCCATCTGGCCCACCAATTGCCGGTTGCTCAGCGCAATGGCGGCCTGCGAGGCCAGGGATTCGACCAGACGCTGGTCGGCCTCGGAGAAGGTCACCACCCGGCCCAGGCCCGGCTCCAGCGCGTTGATGAGCTGCAGCACGCCGATGACTTCACCGTCGAAGTTCTTCATCGGCACGGTCAGGAAAGACTGCGAGCGGTAGCCGGTGCGGGCGTCAAAAGCCTTGGTACCCGAGAAGTCGAAACCGGCCTCCACATAGGCATCGGCGATGTTGACGGTGCGGTCGTGGATGGCCGCAAACGTGGCCACCATGGTGTCGTTGAAACCGCCCTCGGCATCGATCAGTTGCAGCGGCGCAAAGTCGATGGTTTTGCCGGTGGTGCCGCCCAGAAACAGGTTCAGCGAGTTGGTGCGCATGATCTCGAAACGCAGCGCGCTGCCGTCCTCGGTCATGCGGTACAGGGTGCCGCCATCGGCCTGGGTGATGTTCTTGGCGGCAATCAGAATGCCTTCTAGCAGGCTGTTGATATCACGCTCTTTGGACAGCGCTGCGCCAATGGTATTGAGCTGATCGAGTCGGCTGAGAAGGTCGCCGACGAGGTCCATCGCCATAGTTGCATCGTCCCGGTGGTGTGTTTGTAAGTACTTGTGCGCAAGCGAGATTACCATCAAATCCCATCTGGCTCGTGCACACGAACTGCACACATTTCTAGCTCCCGACTCGGGTTTATAGGTAAACCGCTCTAGTTACAATTACCAAACATATCCAATTCGATGCCCCGCCCCGGCGGCGTGATCCGCGCAGTGAAGTCTTTCTACCCTCCACCTATTTCCCCCGACCGCTCGGCCGCCCGGCATGCCCGGGAGTGGGGAGTCTTGTTGTTGGTGCTGGCGTTGTTGGGCGGTGCTGTTGCGTACTGGCTGGGCCGCGCGCACACCGCCAACCGGCTGCGGGAACAAGCCCAGTTGCAAATCCAGGCGCGGGTCATCGAAGAAAACCTGGTGCGCCAGTTGCAGGGGGCCAACAGCGCACTCAATGGCGTGCGCTACGACATGTTTTATGGTGATACCGACGGTATCAACCAGCACCTGCAGCGCCGCCTCCAGGTGCTGGTGGACGCCATGCCCGGCGTGCGGGCCCTGGTTGTGCTCGACCGCGACGGCAGGGTGGTGGAGAGCAACCTCAAGACGATCCTGGGCAAGGACTTCCATGCACGCGCCTACTTTGCCCTGCCCCAGGCCCAGCTGGACTACGCGGCGCTGTATGTATCACCCCCGTTTTTGTCGGTACTGGATGTCTATGTGGTGGCCTTGAGCAAGGCGGTGTCTGGCGACGATGGACAGTTTGCCGGGGTGATCTTTGCCACGCTCGACCCCGAGTATTTCGACATCGTGGTGCGCTCAGTGATGTACGCGCCCGATATGGAGGTCAGCATCGCCCATGGCGACGGCAAGGAATTCCTGGTCACCCCGCCCAAAGGCGCCTTGCAGGACCAGAACCTGAACGTTGCGGGTTCGCTGTTTCGCCAGCATGTGGACTCGGGCCAGGCCAGCAGCAATTTTTCAGGCCGCTCCGGGCGGGATCCGCACGAACGCATGGTGGCCATGCGCAACATACAGCCCGCCGAGCTGCGCATGAACAAGCCGCTGACTGTGGCCGTCAGCCGCGATCTGGCGGCCATCGACGCATCCTGGCGTATCGACGCGCTGGCCTCGGCCGGGGTGTTTGGGCTGCTCAGCGCCGGGGCCTGCCTGGCCATGGGCTTTGTGCACAACCGCCGCCGTGCACTCAAACAAGCCCATGCCAACGCACAGCAGGCGCTGGAAGAGACCGTGCGCCGCTTCGAATTTGGCCTCAAGGGAGCCGACCTGGGCCTGTGGGACTGGAATATTCCCAACGACACCCTGACCATCAACGAGCGCCAATGGCACATGCTGGGCTACACCCCCGAAGCCACGCCGCTGAAGTCCGCCTTCTGGCAAAGCCTGATCCACCCGCTGGATGCGCCCGCCGTACACGCCGCCTTTTTGATCCACGCCAAAGGCCTGGCACCTGGCTACCGGCTGGAGCACCGCATGCAGCACCAGGATGGCCGGTGGATCTGGGTACTGAGCCACGCCATGGTGATCGAGCGCGACGCGGCAGGCCGGGCTACGCGCATTCTGGGCACGCATCTGGACATTTCCGAGCGCAAGCAGGCCGATGCCGAGCTGCAGCGGGCCAATACGCAGCTGGCCCAACTCAGCATCACCGATGGCCTGACCGGCGTGGGCAACCGGCGCTACTTTGACCAGTGCCTGCACGCCGAATGGGCCCGCAGTGCCCGCCAGAAGCAGCCGCTGGCCCTGCTGATGATCGACATCGACCACTTCAAACTCTACAACGACCGCTACGGCCACCCGGGCGGCGATGCCTGCCTGCGCGAGGTGGCGCAGATTTTGACCACCTGCTTGTGCCGCCCGGGCGAGTTGCTGATGCGCTACGGTGGCGAAGAGTTTGCGATTCTTTTACTGGATACCGACGCAGCCGGTGCCTGCTTTGTGGCCCAGAGATGCCTGGATCGCATCCGCTTGGCAGGCCTGCCGCATACGGCATCACTGGTGTCCGACTGCATCAGCCTGAGCATCGGAGTTGCCGGTACCATTCCAGGGCCGAACGCCCTGCCCGAGGACCTGGTGGCACAAGCCGACAGGGCCTTGTACCAGGCCAAGCACCTAGGCCGTGACCGCTACGTGTGTGCGCCCTCCACTTTGACAGGTACCCCATGACCCCTACTCTTGAACTGCGTGCCGGTGAACTCGTCGCCACCCTGGCCCCCACCGTGGGCGGCTCCATCGCCAACTTCTACAGCCAGCGTGGCAACCAGCGGCAGCACTGGCTGCGCCCCAACGATGCCCCGGACCCGGCCAAGCCCTGGGCCATGGCCAGCTTCCCACTGGTGCCCTTTGCCAACCGCATCCGCGATGGCCGCAGCAGCTTTGGCCCGCGCCCCTTGAACCTGGCCGCCAACTACCCCGACTCCAAGCACGCCATCCACGGCACGGCCTGGCAGCAGCCCTGGCAGGTGGTCAGCCTGGGTGCCGACCACGCCACCCTGGCGCTGGACAGTCCTGCAGGCATCTGGCCCTACGCCTTTCGTGCGGTGCAGCAGTTCACCCTGGATGCGCAGACCGGCCTGACGGTGGAGCTGTCGGTCACCAACACCGACACGGTAGACCTGCCCGTAGGCCTGGGCCACCACCCCTACCTGCCGCACCGCGCCGGTACGCGCCTGACCACCGAGGTGCAGGCCATGTGGGGCGGCGATGCCGAAGTCATGCCCACCACGCTGCAAACGCCCGATTTCCTGGCGACCCTGCGCAGCGGCATCACCCTGGACACGCTGGACCTGGACAACAACTTCACCGGCTGGAGCCACCAGGCCCGCGTCGACTGGCCCGACACCGGCACCGCCCTGCTGATGACCGCGCAGGCCCCGTTCGACTACTTCGTGCTGTACTGCCCCAAAGGTGCCGACATGTTCTGCATCGAACCCGTGAGCAACTGCACCGACTGGATGAACCTGGCCCAAAAAGGCCAGAGCGACGTAGGCGGCCAACTGCTGGCCCCCGGTGCCACCCTGCAGACCACCATGGGCTTGCAACCGATCTGGCCCCAAGATTAATAGGGGTCAGACCCCTATTTCGCTACTAATTTAGTAGCTTCTCACGCATATTCCGTAAGCGCAAAGCCTTGTTTTTATGTAGAAGACAGTGCCCGAATGCCCGCAGTCTCCAGCACAGCCTGGGGCGCGCCAGTGTGGGCGCAGCGCAGCATGGCCTGGCCGATCTGGCGGGTGGTGAGCACCTGGTTGGGTAGCAGCGCGCGCAGCACGGGCAGCAGCGGTTTGAGCAGGCTGTACAGGATGCGGTAAGAGCCGGTTTTGGACTGGATGCCGTCCAGCGGCTGGATGATGCCGGGGCGGAACAGGTAGACCGCCTTGAACGGCAGGCGCAGCAAGGCGTTTTCGGTGCGGCCCTTGACGCGCGCCCACATGCTCTTGCCCTGCTCGGTGCTGTCCGTCCCCGCACCCGACACGTAGACAAACACCATCTGCGGATTGCAGCGCGCCAGCACCTCGGCGGCGGCCAGGGTCAGGTCGTAGCTGATGTGGCTGTACTGCGCCTCGGTCAGGCCGGACGAGGTGGCCCCCAGGCAGAAGAAGCAGGCCCCAAAACCCGTCAGCTCGGCGGTGACGGCGCTGTAGCCCTCCATGTCGGGCACCACCAGTTCGCGTAGCTTGGCATGCTGCTGGCCCAGCGGCGTGCGGCCCACGGTTTGCACCAGGGTGACGGCAGGGTCGGCCAGGCATTCGCGCAACACGCCCTGCCCCACCATGCCCGAGGTGCCAAAAATCAGCACCTTCATTGCGTAACTCCTGTATCCGACAACCAATGGGCCCCGGTCAATTCTTCCGACACCGCCCACAAACGGGCTGCGGTATCCAGATCCTGGGCTGCCGCAGCCACGCGGGCCAAGCGCGGTGGGCCTTTGAGTTCGTAGAACCCACCGGGCCCGTAGTAGGCCCCCGGCTGGGCCTGCGGGTCGGTGGCGGCCAGCAGCGTAGGCCATGCGCCCTGCGCCGCCGACTGGCTCACAAACGGCTGGACCCATAGGTTGAGTTGCGCCAGCACCGGCCCGAGCTGGGGCCCGTTGGGAATCAACTCGGTGCGCGCAAAGCCCGGGTGTGCCGCAAAGCTGGTCAGGCCCCAGCCCTCTTGCTGGCTGCGGCGCTGCAACTCCAGGCTGAACACCAGCATCGCCAGCTTGGACTGGCCGTACGCCGCCCAGGCTTGGTAGCGGCGCTCCCACTGCAGATCGTCGAAATGGAGTGCAGCTCGGCGGTGGGCCAGGCTGCTCAGGTTCACCACCCGCGCCCGGCCCTGGCACAGCAGCGGCAGCAGACGGGCGGTGAGTGCAAAGTGGCCCAGGTAGTTGGTGCCGAACTGCTGCTCAAAGCCGTCGGCCGTGGTCTGGCGCTGCGGCGGGGTCATCACCCCGGCGTTGTTGACCAGCAGGTGCACGGGCTGCGCCCGGGCCAGCAACCGGTCGGCAAAGCTGTAGACGGACACCAGGCTGGCCAGGTCCAGCAGTTCAAACCGCACCCGCGCCTGGGGCAGCATGCGCAGCAGGTGCCGCACCGCGTCCGCGCCCTTGTGCGCATTGCGCCCGGCCAGGATGACTTCGGCCCCGGCAGCGGCCAGGGCCAGCGCGGTTTCAAACCCCAGCCCGCCCACGCCGGTCACCACCGCCCGCTGGCCGTGTTGGGGCGAGATATTTTGCACAGTCCAGTCCATCCGCATTCCTTTATGCGTGAGTAATCACGCAACTAAAACATCCAAAAAAAAACCTACTTACCCTGGGCGATGCCGTTCCACAGAATCTCGAAACCCATCTGCCGGTATGCGTCTGCGGCCTCGGGCTCGCGGGCCATGGCATCCATGGTGGCTTCGGCCAGACTGGCCATGCAGGCCCAGATAAAGGCCACCGGGTAGTCGCGCAGCACCCCGCTGGCCACACTGGCGCGGAACAGTTGCTCAATGCCTGCAAACGGTGCTGCCGCCACCTGCCGGGTTTCCGGGGTGATGGCCGCCGCCGTTTTCAACTGGTCCATCACCAATTTTTTGGCAGGATGCGCCACGCCCCAGCGCACAAAGCAGTCCCACACGTACTGCAGCTGCTGGCGGATGGCGGCATGGTGCGGAAAGTCGGCCACCATGGCATCGGCCATCTCGCGCTTGATCTGCAGGTACAGCGCATTGACCAGCGCGTCCTTGGTTTTGAAGTAGGTAAACAGCGTGCCCTCGGCCACCCCGGCGGCCTTGGAAATGGCCGAGGTGGGTGTGGCCGCCAGCCCGCGCTCGGCCACCACCTGGATGGCGGCATCCAGGATGGCGGCATGCTTGTCTACGCTACGGGGTCGGGCCATGGGCTTCTGTTATTAATTGAGCAACCACTCAATTATAAACAGCTTTAACGTCGGTGGGATGTGCGGGCCAGAAACACCAGGGCCAGTGCCGTGATCAGCGCAAAGCAGACAAACGACCAGTTGGCGATGGAGCCGCCCAGAAAGGTCCAGTCCACCACGGTGCAGTCCCCTCCGCCCTTGAAGATCATGGGGATGGCGCGCTTGAGCGGGAAGGTTTCAATCATGCCGTACAGGTCGCGGCCACAGGTGGCGACTTCGGGCGGGTACCACTGCAGGAAGCTCTGTCGGGCCGCCACAAAGGCCCCAAACCCTGCCACCAGCAGCAGCAGAACTACACCCGCATTTTGCAAGCCTTTTCGGCCGCTAGCGCCAATCAAACCTGCAATGATTGCTACTAAAACGAGAGCATAACGCTGCACGATGCACATCGGGCAAGGCTCCAGCCCCACCACGTGCTGCAGGTACAAACCAAAAGCCAGCAGGCCTATGCAACCCAGGCACACCAGCAACCACACGCGGCGCGGGGCCGTATCTATCCAGTTCAACAACATCCATTGGCTTTCAAAATATTGACCGCCAGGTGGATGTCACATCACACGCCAGCGGCCTCTTCAATAAACACTTTGGCGCGGCGCGGTGTCACCACCAGCGTGTCGCCCTCGTTCACACCCAGATCCCGGAACGCTTGCGCAGGCAGTTGCGCTTCGATCAGGCTGTCCTGGGTATTGTCACCCGCTTGGTTCGCATCCACGGGCGTTAGTTCCAAACGGGCGATGGGGCCGATCACCAGGGCGCGGCTCAGCGTCACCACCATGCCGCGCGGCTTGCCGGCATCGTCCAGGCCTTCGCCCTTGGTGTAGCGCTGCACCTCGATGTCGTGGGGCCGCACATAGGCAAAGGCCTTGGCATCCTGGGCCGCGTCGTGCTCGGGGGCCTGGATCTTGATGCCTTCGAGCTGCACTTCGCCTTCATGCGCGCGGCCATGGAACAGGTTTACATCGCCCAAAAAGCCGTAGACAAACGGGCTGGCCGGGTGGTCCCACACCTGCTGCGGCGAACCGATCTGCTCGACCTTGCCCTTGTTCATCACCACCACACGGTCGGCCACTTCCAGGGCTTCTTCCTGGTCGTGGGTCACGAAAATGCTGGTGACATGCAGCTCGTCGTGCAGGCGGCGCAGCCAGCGGCGCAGCTCTTTGCGCACCTTGGCATCCAATGCGCCAAAGGGCTCATCCAGCAGCAGCACCTTGGGCTCCACCGCCAGGGCACGGGCCAGGGCAATACGCTGGCGCTGGCCGCCGGAGAGCTGCGAGGGGTAGCGGTTGGCCAGCCAATCCAGTTGCACCAGACTCAGCAGTTCGTGCACCTTGGCCTTGATGACCGCCTCGCTGGGGCGCTGGTTGCGGGGTTTGACGCGCAGGCCGAAGGCTACGTTCTCAAACACCGTCATGTGGCGGAACAGCGCGTAATGCTGGAACACAAAGCCCACCTGGCGCTCGCGCACATGCACGTCGGTGGTGTCTTCGCCCGAGAAGTGGATGCTGCCCGCGTCCGGTGTTTCCAGCCCGGCGATGATGCGCAACAGCGTGGTTTTGCCGCAGCCCGAGGGGCCGAGCAAGGCGACCAGTTCGCCGGAGGAGATGTCCAGGCTCACATCGCCCAGGGCGGTGAAGCTGCCGAACTGCTTGTGGATATTGCGGATTTCAATGCTCATGCTTGTCTTTCAATGGGCCGCAGCCAGTGGGCCGTTAAATTTGGGAGGGGCAACATCCACACGGGGCTGCTCGGGCGGGGCTTCGGCAATGGCTTTGAGCTCGCGTTCAATGCGCCACTCGGCCACCGACTTGATCACCAGGGTGACGAGTGCCAGGATGGCCAGCAGCGAGGCCACGGCGAACGCCGCCACCGACTGGTATTCGTTGTACAAAATCTCCACGTGCAGCGGCAAGGTGTTGGTCTGGCCGCGTATGTGGCCCGACACCACCGACACCGCACCAAACTCACCCATGGCGCGGGCGTTGGTCAAAATCACGCCGTACAGCAGGCCCCATTTGATGTTGGGCAAGGTGACGTACCAAAAGGTCTGCCAGCCGGTGGCACCCAGCACAATCGCAGCCTGCTCTTCGTCGTTGCCCTGGGCCTGCATCAGCGGAATCAGCTCGCGGGCGATGAACGGAAAGGTCACGAACACGGTGGCTAGCACAATGCCCGGCACCGCAAAAATGATTTTCACGTCGTGCGCCTGCAGCCAGGGCCCAAACCAGCCGTGCGCGCCGAACATCAGCACGTACACCAGCCCGGCCACCACCGGCGACACCGAAAACGGCAGGTCCACCAGGGTGGTCAAGAACGACTTGCCCCAGAACTCGTACTTGGCAATCGCCCAGGCCGCCGCCACGCCAAACACCAGGTTCAACGGCACGGCGATGGCCGTGGCCAGCAGCGTGAGCTTGATGGCATCCCAGGCATCGGGTTCGCGCAGCGCTTCAAAGTACGCGCCCGCGCCCTTGCGAAAGGCCTCGGTAAACACCGCCGCCAGTGGCAGCACCAAAAACAGAAACAAAAATACCAGGGCAATGGTCAGCAGGGTATAGCGCACCCAGGCGGCTTCGGTAGTGCCCGCCTTGGCGCGGCGCACGGGCTTGTTCGATACGGCGCTCATGCCGGGGCTCCTGCGTGGCGGCGCTGCCAGGCCTGCAAGGCGTTGATCAGCAGCAGTAAAACGAATGAAATCACCAGCATGACCAGGGCCACGGCGGTGGCACCGGCGTAGTCGTACTGCTCCAGCTTGCCCACGATGATCAGCGGTGTGATCTCCGACACCAGGGGCATGTTGCCCGCGATGAAAATCACCGATCCGTACTCACCGATCGCCCGGGCAAAGGCCATGGCAAAGCCGGTCAGCAGCGCAGGGGCGATGTGCGGCAGGATCACGCGGGTGAAGATTTGCAGGCGGGTCGCACCCAGCGAGGTGGCGGCTTCTTCCAGCTCTTTCTCGGCATCTTCCAGCACTGGCTGCACCGTGCGCACCACAAAGGGCAGGCCAATGAAGATCAGCGCAATCACGATGCCCGCCGGGGTAAACGCCAGCTTGATGCCCATGGGCTCCAGGTACTGGCCGACCCAGCCGTTACCGGCCAGCAGCGCGGTCAGCGAGATACCCGCCACGGCGGTGGGCAGCGCAAACGGCAGGTCCACCAGCGCGTCCACGATCTTTTTGCCGGGAAAGCTGTAGCGCACCAGCACCCAGGCCACCAGCAGGCCAAACACCAGGTTCACCAGCGCGGCAAACAGCGAGGCACCAAAGGTCAGGCGGTACGAGGCCATCACCCGCGGCCCGGTCACGGCGGCCACAAACTGGTCCCAGGTCAGGTTAAAGGTGTTGAACACCAGGGCAGACAACGGCACCAGCACGATCACGCACAGGTAAAACAGGGTATAGCCCAGCGTCAGCCCGAAGCCGGGCAGCACCCGCTTGGCCTTGCCGGTCTTAGCGCGGGCCAGGGGGTTGAAAACCATTGCCGTCATTTAGCGCCTGGCGTGTAGATCTTGTCGAACTGGCCGCCGTCGTTGAAGTGCACCTTCTGCGCTTCGCCCAGGCTGCCAAACAGCTCATTCACGGTGAACAGCTGGATGGGCTTGAATACGGCGGCGTACTTCTTCAGGATGGCCTCGTTGCGCGGGCGCAGGGCGTGCTTGGCGGCGATTTCCTGCGCTTCGTCTGAATACAGGTAGTCCAGGTACTCCTTGGCCAGGGCTTGCGTGCCCTTCTTGGCCACGGTGCGCTCCACCACGGCCACCGGGTTCTCCGCCACCACGCTGATGCTGGGGTGGATGGCATCGACCTTGCCTGCACCGAATTCACGGTCGATCGACACCACTTCGGACTCAAAGGTCACCAGCACGTCGCCGATATTGCGCTGCAAAAAGGTGGTGGTGGCGGCGCGCCCACCCTGGGCCAGCACCGGCACGTTCTTGTACAGCTTGGATACGAAGTCGGCGGCCTGCGCGTCGGTGCCGCCCTTCTTCTTGGCGTAGCCCCAGGCGGCCAGGTAGGCGTAGCGGCCATTGCCACCGGTTTTGGGGTTCACCACCACCACCTGGATGCCGGGCTTGACCAGGTCGTCCCAGTCCTTGATGCCCTTGGGGTTGCCGTTGCGCACCAGAAACAGCATGGTGGAGGTGGTGGGCGAGGCGTTGCCCGGGAACTTCTTGTTCCAGTCTTTGGCGACCACGCCCTTTTCGGCCAGGAAGTCGATGTCGGTGGAGGTGTTCATGGTCACCACATCGGCATCCAGCCCCTCGGCCACCGAGCGCGCAATGGCGCTGGAGCCCGCGTGCGACTGGTCGATTTTCACGTCCTTGCCGGTGGTCTTCTTGATGTGGGCCACGAAGGCGGCGTTGTAGTCCTTGTAGAACTCCCGCGCCACGTCATACGAGCCATTGAGCAGCGTGGTTTGCTGCGCCGATGCCATGCCGCTGACGGCCAGCAACAAACCGGCGAACAGGGCACGAACGGATGATTTCGAGCGAAACAGAGAAGTGGGCATGCGGTTACCAGACGATAAAAGAGTTGTCCTTTATTGTCTGGCCCGCCGCTTCATTCTCAAACGACTGATTATTTGTTTGGTTAGCTGGATTTTGAATATAGAGACGAATCCAGAGGGACTTAGCGCCCCCGACCGCCCCAACCCCGGCCATACCCGCCGCCATGGCCGTAGCCGCCACCGTGGCCGTAATAGTACCCACCGGAGTACACCACCTGGGGCTGCACCACGACGCCCGGGCCGTACACACCGGGGCCGTAAGGCACGACGGCACATCCGGACAAGGAAGCGACCAACACAACAACAAAGGCTAAGGCACGCATGGGGAACTCCAGAAAAGTAATGTATCTACAACGCCTGGCCGCCCGTTTGGCCTACGTGCAGGGAATGAAGTTCTGTAAAGGCGGCGAAACCATCCCGGCCAGCGGGCTTCAAAAGATTGCTAAAGTCGCCCCCTGCATTGCGGGCCCACCCGGCTCGCCCTTCCCTTCCAAAATCTACAAGGCTCCCACATGGCACGCATGGTCCACTGCATCAAACTCGACAAAGAAGCCGAAGGCCTCGACTTTCCGCCCTACCCCGGCGACCTGGGCAAGCGCCTGTGGGAAAACGTCAGCAAGGAAGCCTGGGCCGCCTGGCTCAAGCACCAGACCATGCTGGTGAATGAAAACCGCCTGAACCTGGCCGACCTGCGCGCCCGCCAGTACCTGGCCCGCCAGATGGAAAACCATTTCTTCGGCAGCGGTGCCGATGCCGCCCAAGGCTACGTGCCCCCTGCTGCCTGATCATCGGTATAGCGCTCAGCGTGCGGAACGTCCCCAGCCAGGGAATCCATGGGACCGGCTCCGCCGGACCATCGGATTCGCCCCCTGCAGGGGGTTGGAGGCCACACGAAGTGGGCAAGCCTGGGGGGGAACCCATAGACTGGCTGCCCGACGGCACGCCGTTCAGCCCACGCTTTAACGACCGCTACCACAGCGAAGGTGGCGGGCTGGCGCAGGCCCGCGAGGTGTTTTTCCACGGCTGCGGCCTGCCCGCCGCCTGGGCCGACCAGCCGCAATGGCGCATTCTGGAGACCGGCTTTGGCCTGGGCCTGAACTTTCTGGTTACCTGGGCCGCCTGGCGGGCCGACCCGCAAAGGCCCCGGCTTTTGCATTTCGTCTCCATCGAAGCCTGGCCCGCCAGCGCCGAGGACCTGCTGCGCAGCCTGCCTACCGATCCCGAACTCCAGCCATTGGCCACCCAGCTCCACGCCCAGTGGTGGGGCCTGACGCCGGGCTTTCACCGCCTGGTGTTCGAGGGCGGCCAGGTGGTGTTGACCCTGTGCATAGGCGATGCCCAGGCCATGCTGCGCGAGATGGCTTTCGAGGCCGACAGTGTGTACCTGGACGGCTTCAGCCCACAGCGCAACCCCGACATCTGGAGCCTGCACACCCTGAAAGCCGTGGCCCGCCGCTGCCGACGCGGCACCTGGGTTGCCACCTGGACCATCGCCCGCGCTGTGCGCGACGGCCTGACCCAGTGCGGCTTTACGGTGCAAAAGACCCCAGGCGTACCGCCCAAGCGCGACAACCTGCAGGGCCAGTTCAACCCCCCTTGGGAGCCCCGCAAGGCGGAGGCCATCCCGATATCGACTCCCAGCCACTGCATCGTCATTGGCGCAGGCCTGGCCGGTGCCGCCGTGGCCGCCAGCCTGGCGCGGCGCGGCTGGCGGGTGACGGTGCTGGATGCCGCCTCGGCCCCCGCCGCCGGGGCCTCCGGCCTGCCCGGCGGGCTGCTGGCACCGCTGGTGTCCAAAGACGACAACCTGGCCTCGCGGCTGTCGCGCAGCGGCGTGCGGTCCACATTGCAGCAGGCGCAGGCGCTGTTGGAAATCAACCAGGACTGGCAGCCCTCGGGCGTGCAGGAATGGCAGGCCGATGGCTACCCCCTGTGGCATGCCCACGCAGGCTGGATCAAGCCCGCACGCCTGGTGCAGGCCTGGCTGGCCCACCCGCGTATCACCTGGCAAGGCGGCACGCAGGTGGACAAATTACAAGCCACACCCGAAGGCTGGCAGGTGCTGGATGCGCAAGGCCAGGTGCTGGCCCAGGCCCCGCTGGTGGTGATAGCCGCCGCGCTGGCCAGTCGCGCCATCACCGGTATCGATCTGCCCCTGCAAGCCATCCGTGGCCAGGTATCCATGGGACTGCGTGGCACCGAGACTTTGCCGCCCTACCCCGCCAACGGCCACGGCAGCTTCCTCCCTGACCTGCCCACGCCGCAGGGCCGTACCTGGGTGATGGGTGCCAGCTACGAACGCGACAACGCCGTTGCCAGCATCACCGCAGACGACCACCAGGCCAATTGGGAGCGCCTGCAGGTGCTGCTACCCGACGCAGCCAGCGCCCTGCAAAGCCAGTTCAAAGACGGCACGGTGCAGGCCTGGGCCGGCATCCGCTGCGCGGCCCCGGACCGTTTGCCCATGGTGGGCCCCATCGCCCCCGGCCTGTGGGCCAGCACAGCCATGGGTTCGCGCGGTTTGAGCTTTGCCCACCTGTGCGCCGAGCTGCTGGCAGCGCAACTGCATGGCGAGCCCTGGCCGGTAGAGAAGAAAGCCGCGGCGGCGCTGGATGTGCGGCGCTACCTCAGCAACGCCTAGGCCGCCCCGAAGCCATCGTCGGCGGCAATCACCGCGCCGTTCAAAAAATGGCTTTGCCCGCTGGCCAGCAGCACCAGCAGCGCGTCCAGGTCTTCGGGCTTGCCTATGCGTTTGCGCGGCAGCATCTGCACCAGTTTCTGGCCCTGTTCGGTGCCCCAGTGGTGGTGGTTGATCTCGGTGTCGATGTAGCCGGGGCAGATGGCGTTGACGTTGATGCCGTACTTTCCCCACTCCACCGCCATGGCCTTGGTCATCTGGATCACCGCCGCCTTGCTCATGCAGTACACGCCGATCTGCGGCAGCACCTTGAGCCCGGCCATGCTGGCGATGTTGATGATGCGCCCGCCGGTGTAGCTGCCAGGGGCCGAGCCCTGCGCCCGCGCCAGCATGCGCTTGCCCACCGCCTGGGCGACAAAAAACGCGCCGCGCACATTGGTGTTGAACATGAAATCGAAGTCGTCCTCGGTCACGTCCTGCAGGCGCTGGGTGGTGCTCACGCCCGAGTTGTTGACCAGGATGTCGATAGAGCCGACCTCGGTCTCGGTGTGGGCCACGGCGGACTGGATGGAGTCGTTATCGCTCACGTCCAGCTCCACCACGGTGGCGTCGCCGCCCTCGCCGATGATCTCGGCGCGCAGCTCCTTGAGCTTGTCGACGCGGCGGCTGGCCAGCACCACGGCCGCTCCGGCCTGCGCCAGCGTGCGGGCAAACTGGGCCCCCAGGCCGCCCGATGCACCCGTGACCAGGGCCACCCGGCCCGAAAGATCCATGCTGTATGCCATGCTGTGAGTCTCCACACTGTAGTAATTGGCCATTGTGACAGCGCGTGACAACCCGATTTGGGCAGTCCGCATAAAATCGCGGCGATTTTGTTCCGCTTGTAACCCCGTTGTAACTGCCACCCCAGCAGCCGCCCCACCCGAAAAGAATGACATGACAAACGAAGAGATCCTGGCCCAGTTTGGTCCCCGTGAAGCGATGGAATACGACGTGGTCGTGGTCGGTGGCGGCCCCGGCGGACTGGCCACCGCCATCCGCCTGAAACAACTGGCGGCAACCAAGGGCACAGACGTGTCGGTGGTGGTGCTGGAAAAAGGCTCCGAGCCCGGTGCCCACATCCTCAGCGGCGCGATCATGGACCCCATCGCCCTGGACGAGCTCTTCCCCGACTGGAAGGCCATGGGCGCGCCGCTGAACCAGCCGGTGACCGACGACGCGATGATCTTCCTGGGCGAAACCTCCGCCTTCCGCACGCCCAACTTCCTGCTGCCCGGCTGCTTTCAGAACCACGGCAACTACATCATCAGCCTGGGTGCGCTCACCAAGTGGCTGGCCGAGCAGGCCGAAGCCCTGGGCGTGGAAATCTTCCCCGGCTTTGCCGCCGCCGAGGTGCTGTACAACGCCGACGGATCGGTCAAGGGCGTGGCCACTGGCAACATGGGCATCGGCAAGGACGGTGAACCCACCGCCGACTTCCAGATCGGCATGGAGCTGCATGGCAAGTACACCGTGTTTGCCGAAGGCGCACGCGGCCACCTGGGCAAGCAGCTCATCGCCAAGTACAGATTAGACGACGGCAAAGACCCGCAAACCTACGGCCTGGGTATCAAGGAGGTGTGGGAGATCGACCCGAAGCGCCACCAGCCCGGCTTTGTGATGCACACCGGTGGCTGGCCCATGGACAACAGCACCTACGGCGGCGCTTTTCTGTACCACATGGAAGGCAACAAGGTCACGCTGGGCTTTGTGACCGGACTGGACTACGCCAACCCCTACCTCAGCCCCTTCGAAGAATTCCAGCGCTGGAAAACCCACCCCAACGTGCGCTGGTACCTGGAAGGCGATGCCGAGCACGGCGTGAAACCGGCCAAGCGCCTGGGCTACGGTGCCCGCGCCATCACCGCCGGTGGCCTGTCCAGCCTGCCCAAGACCGTATTCCCCGGCGGCGCACTGGTGGGCTGCGACGCGGGCTTTTTGAACGTGAGCCGCATCAAGGGCAGCCACGCCGCCATCAAGACCGGCATGCTGGCCGCGGAAGCCGCTTACGCCGCAGTCACGGGCGGCCGCCAGCACGACGAGCTCAGCGCCTACCCCGAGGCGTTTGAGAAAAGCTGGCTGCACACCGAGCTGCACAAGGCGCGCAACTTCAAGGCCTGGTTCAAAAAGGGCCTGCTCACCGCCACGGTCATGAACGGCATCGAGCAGTTCGCCCTGCGCGGCCACATCCCCTGGACACTGCGCCGCGACAAGCCCGACCACGCTTATCTGAAGCCCGCGGCAGAGTGCCAGCCCATCGTGTATCCCAAGCCCGACGGCAAGCTGACCTTCGACCGCCTCAGCAGCGTGTTCATCAGCAACACCAACCACGCCGAAAACCAGCCCGCGCATTTGACGTTGAAGGATGCCAGCGTGCCGGTCAACATCAACCTGCACAAGTACGCCGGCCCCGAGGCGCGCTACTGCCCCGCCGGTGTCTACGAGTTCGTCAAAACCGATACCGGCCAGGACCGCCTGCAAATCAACGCCCAAAACTGCGTGCACTGCAAGACCTGCGACATCAAAGATCCCACGCAAAACATTGTGTGGGTCACGCCCGAAGGCGGTGGCGGACCGAATTACGCGGGGATGTGATTTTTAGGGCCTATTTTTAGACATGAAATGAGGCCTTGACGCTTATTGAATAAGCGTGAGCAGCTCCTGTTTTTGATATTAAAAACAGGAGCATTTTTTTGTCTTCCCCTTCGGAATCCCGCCCTTGCGCCCTGATGCCCCTACCCGCCTGGCCCAGTCGGCCATCTGGCTGATTCCGCTGCTGTGGGCGGTGAATTATTTTGTGGCGCGGCGGGCACCGGGGGTGATCGAGCCCTACACGCTGGCTTGCATCCGCTGGGGCCTGGCGGGGCTGCTGCTCAGCCTGCATGCGCGGGCCGAGCTGCGGCACGCATGGCGCAGCATTGTGGCGGTGTGGTACCAGTACGTGGCGCTGGGCTTTTGCGGCATGGTGGTGTGCGGTGCCTGGGTGTATGTGGGTGCCAAGACGACCGGGGTGGTGAATATTGCGCTGATCTATTCCGCGTCGCCGGTGCTGATTGCCCTGGGCTCGGTGCTGTGGCTGCACGAGCGCATGCGCTGGTCGCAGGCCCTGGGCGTGGCCATTGCGCTTACAGGCGTGCTGCATGTGATCGTCAAAGGCGAATGGACGGCGCTGCGCCAGGTGCAGTTCGTGGTGGGCGACGCCTGGATTGTGGCCGCCATGGTGTCGTGGGCGCTGTATGCGCTGCTGCAAAAAATCTGGCCCAGCACGCTGGGCTCCACTGCCCGCCTGGCCGCCATCTGCTGGGGAGCCATGCCGATTTTGCTGCTGGGCACGGCCTGGGAAATGGCGCAGCCTGGCACCCCGCCGCTGGGCACTGAGGCCTGGGTGCTGGGGCTGGCGGCGGCCCTGGTGCCGGGCATCATGGCCTACTGGATTTACGGCTGGGCGCAGAAAATCCTGGGTGCCAGCAAGGTGGCCGTCACCCTGTACCTCGGCCCGCTTTATGGCGCGCTGCTGGCGTGGCTGGTGCTGGGTGAAAGCCTGGGCTGGCACCATGTGCTGGGTGCCGCGCTGATCTTGCCGGGGGTGTACCTGGTGTCCCGCACGGGCAAGCGGTAAGAGCGTGAACCAGCAGGTGGTCCTTGGCGCTGTGCTGGTGTAGGCGATGGGCCCGTTGTGTGATCTGGCACCACCACAGCCCGCGCCCGCGGCCTACACTGGTGGATAACACCTCGGAGGCCCACCATGAAAATTCTTCTCGCCGTGGACGGCAGCGCCCACACCCAGAAAATGCTGGCCTACCTGGCCACGCACAGCGAGCTGTTTGGCGGCGTCAGCGACTACCGGGTGCTGACGGTGCAGCCCAGCATTCCGCCCCGGGTGCGCTCGGTGGTCGGCCAGGCGGCGGTAGACCACTACGCCACCGAAGAAGCCGAACTGGTGCTGGCCCCGGTCAGCGAATTCCTGCTGCGCCACGGCATCAACGCCAAGACCAGCTGGAAGATGGGTCCCCCCGGCGAAACCATCGCCAAATTTGCCGATTCCGAACAATGCGACCTGGTGGTGATGGGCTCCCACGGCCACGGGGCCCTGGCCAAACTGGTGATGGGCTCCGTGGCCACGCAGGTGCTGGCGCATTGCCACGTACCGGTGCTGCTGGTACGTTAAAAGCAAGGCATTTTTCAGGTATTGAATCGACCCCCAGCGCTTATTGCATAAGCCTGACAAGCTCCTATTCTTGACATCAAAAACAGCAGCAATGCGCCGTCAACCCGCGCGCGGCCAAACCTGGGTGTCGGTGATGGCGCGCACGTCCACCCGCACTGGGAGAATCCCGTCGCGGGCCGAGCGGTCGGCCACGGTTTGCAGGGCGCTGATGTCGGCCTCGCTCACCGGCCGCCCGGTGACGGCCGCCCGGGCGGTGATGGTGCGGGCCGCTTCGATCGGTAACCGGGTCAACTGGGTGTAGGCCTGCGCATAGGCCTCGGGATGCGCCAGCGCCCAGTCGCCCGCCCGGGCCAGGCGGTCCAGAAACTGCACGATGGCTTTGCGCTTGCCCGGGTCGGCCAGGGCCTCTTCGCTGGCGGTGATAAAGCCCAGGGCGGTGTTGATGCCGCGCCCGTCGCGCAAAATGCGCCCGCCGTTTTGCAGCGCAATGGTGTAGTACGGGTCAAAGATGGCCCAGGCATCGATCTGCCTGGACGAAAACGCGGTGGACGCGTCGGTGGGCAGCACGAACTTGACGGTCACCTCCTCGCGCCGCACCCCGGCCTCCTCCAACGCGCCATAGAGCTGGTACTGCGAAATGCTGCCGCGCGCCGACGACACGACCACGGTTTTGCCGCGCAAATCGGCCACGCTGCGCAGTGGCGAATCACCCTGCACCACGATGCCCAGCGAGTCGGCCTTGCCCACGCGGGTGGCCACGATCTTCAGCGGGGTTTTGCCCACTGCGGCTGCCAGCACCGGCAAGTCGCCCGCCATGGCCGTGTCCACCGCGCCGCTGCGCTGGGCCTCAAACAGCGGGGCCGCTCCCTGGAAGTTGGCCCAGCGCCAGGCAAACGGTGCGCCGTCCAGCGCCTTGGAGGCCTCGAACAAGGCGCGCAGGCCACCGGCCTGGTCGCCCAGGACCAGCGCGGTCTGCGTCTGCGCAACGCTCCACAGAGGAAGGGTGCCGATGGCGGGGAGTACGGCGGCACGTTGCAGCCATTGGCGGCGCGAAAGAGGTGAAAGTAAGTGGTTCATGCTGCGAAGTTAGCCAACCCGGCCCGCCGCGCCAACGACGCATTCCAGATATGCAAGCTTGCTTTTCTACGTTGGCTATTCGCAGGCTGCGGGTTACCTTGCAGGCCATGAAAACCCCTCTCCTCACCCGCCGCCAATGGCTGTTGGCCACGGCTGCCCTTGGCACTGCGGCTACCCAAGCCGCTCCTTCCACTACCCAGGACCTGCGCGGCGTGACGCTGCGCGTGGGCACCTACAAAGGCCTGTGGCGGCCCTTGCTGCAGGCCTCGGGCCAGGCCGACACGCCCTACAAGATCGACTGGCGCGAGTTCAACAACGGCGTGCTGCACATCGAGGCCATCAACGGCGACGCGCTGGACCTGGGCTCGGGCAGCGAGATCCCCGCAGTGTTTGCCGCCCGGCAAAAGGCCAGCGTGCGCTTTGTGGCCGTAACCCACGAGGACCTGAACCACCAGGCCACGCTGGCGCGCAAAGATGCCCCCATCCGCAGCATTGCCGACTTCAAGGGCAAGCGCATCGGCTATGTGCGGGCCACCACGGCGCACTACTACCTGGCCAAGCAACTGGCGGAAGCCGGGCTGTCGTTTGGCGATATCGACGCGGTCAGCCTGTCGCCCGCCGATGGTTTGTCGGCCTTTGCCCGGGGCGACCTGGATGCCTGGGCCATTTACGGCTACAACGGCCAACTGGCCCGCACCCAGTACGGTGCGCGCACCATCAAGACGGCGGTGGGCTACCTATCGGGCAACTTCCCCATCTACGCCAACCCGCGCACGCTGGACGATGCACCGCGCAGCGCCGCCATCGGCGATCTGTTGCAGCGCCTGCAGAAGTCCTTTGCCTGGATCAACACCCACTACCTGGCCTATGCCCAGGCCCAGTCCGCCGAGACCCGCGTGCCGGTGGGCGACCTGGTGGAGCTGTTCAACCGCCGCAGCGGCGACTACGGCCTGGCCGCCGTGGATGAGAGCGTGCTGCGCAGCCACCAGGACGTGGCCGACACCTTTGTGAAGCTGGGCGTGCTGGACGGCCCGACCCAGGTGCGCCCGCTGTGGGACCGCCGTTTTAACCCTTTGCTGACATCTTGAAAGAAACCCATGAGCGCCGTTTTATCCATTGACCGCAACGCCTTGCAACTGAATCCGCACCCGCAACAAAAATTCTGGTTCGACCCTATCCCGCCACGCACCAGCATCGCCGCCGAGCGCCGCCACCGGCAGGAGCGCCTGGCCGGGGCGTTTCGGCTGTTTGCCCGCTTCGGCTTTGCCCAGGGCCTGGCCGGGCACATCACCGCCCGCGACCCCGAGCTGACCGACCATTTCTGGGTGAATCCGCTGGGCGTGCACTTCTCGCGCATCAAGGTGTCCGACCTGCTGCTGGTCAACAGCCGGGGCGAAACCGTGGTCGGCCATCGGCCGCTGAACAAGGCCGCGTTTGCCATCCACGCCGCCATCCACGAACACAACCCCAATATCATCGCCGCCGCCCACACCCATTCCACCTACGGCAAGGCCTGGTCCACCCTGGGCCGCCCGCTGGACACGCTGACACAGGATGCCTGCGTGTTCCACGATGACGTGGCGCTGTTTGACGACTTCACCGGTATGGTGGTGGACGAGAGCGAGGGCCTGCGCATCGCCAAAGCCCTGGGCGACCGCAAGGGTGCGATCCTGAAGAACCACGGCATCCTGAGCGCCGGGCCCACGGTGGAAGCCGCCGCCTGGTGGTACATCGCGCTGGACAACGCCTGCCACACCCAGCTGCTGGCCGAAGCCGCCGGTACGCCGCAGCCCATAGACGAGGCCACCGCCCGCCACACCCACAGCCAGATCGGCAAGCCCGAGGGGGCGCTGCACGCGTTTGAAAGCCTGTACGAGGGGCTGGTGGAGGCGGAGCCTGAATTATTGGATTAAGGGCATTTTTTCAGGCATGAAATAAGGCTTTCATGCTTATCCCATCAGCGTGAGAAGCTCCTATTTTTGATATTAAAAACAGGAGCAATTGGTTTCAGTGCCCGGCCGGACCCGCTGCCGGTTTCTTGCCGAACAAGGCCCCGATCTCGCCCACCACGCCGCGGCGAAACAGCAGCACGCAGACCACAAAGATCGCGCCCATGATCACCTCGACCCAGGAGCCCACCTTGTCGGCCAGCAGGTTCTCCAGGCTGACGATGGTGAAGGCCCCGGCAACAGGACCCAGGATGGTGCCCAGGCCGCCCAGCAGCGTCATCAGCACCACCTGGCCCGAGGTGTGCCAGTGCACATCGGCCAGCGAAGCCAGCTGGAACACCAGCGACTTCATGGAGCCCGCCAGCCCGGCCAGTGAGGCCGAGATCACAAAGGCCAGCAGCTTGAAGCGGGCCACGTCGTAGCCCAGCGAGATGGCGCGCGGCTCGTTGTCGCGGATGGCCTTCAAGATCTGGCCAAACGGCGAATGGATGGTGCGGTGGATCAGCCAGAAGCCGCCCACAAACACCGCAAACACAAAGAAGTACATGGCGATGTTGTTGCTCAGGTCCACCAGCCCGAACAGCTTGCCGCGCGGAATGCCCTGCATGCCGTCTTCGCCGCCGGTAAACGGCATTTGCACCGCCACAAAGTACACCAGCTGCGCCAGGCCCAGGGTGATCATGGCAAAGTAAATGCCCTCGCGGCGGATGGCCAGCAGGCCAAACAGCGCCCCCAGCACCCCGCCAAACGCAGCCCCGGCCAGTAGGCCCAGCTCAGGGCTCAGGCCCAGGTCGCGGCAAAGGTAGCCGGTGATGTAGGCCGAGCCGCCAAAGAAGGCGGCATGGCCAAACGACAGCAGCCCGGCAAAGCCCAGCAGCAGGTTGAAGGCGCAGGCAAACAGCGCAAAACACAGCAGCTTCATCAAAAACGTGGGGTACAGCACAAAGGGTGCAATGCAGCCCACCACGATCAGCACGGTAAACAAGGCAAAAGTGCGCTGGCGTTCAGTCATAGCGTTCATAAGGTTCCATCTCAACTTCTAGGCTTGCTTGCCGAACAGGCCTGCGGGTTTGACCAGCAGCACCAGCACCATCACCACAAAAATCACCACCGCCGAAGCCTCGGGGTAGAACACCTTGGTCAGCCCCTCCACCACGCCCAGGCCCAGCCCGGTGACGATGGAGCCCAGAATCGAGCCCATGCCGCCAATCACCACCACCGCAAACACCACGATGATGAGGTTGGAGCCCATCACCGGGTTCACCTGCATGATGGGCGCGGCCAGCACCCCGGCAAACGCGGCCAGCCCGGCCCCCACGGCGTAGGTGGCTGTCAGCAGCACCGGCACGTTGATACCCAAGGCCTGCACCAGGTCGGGCCGCTGGGTGGCCGCCCGCAGCGTCGCCCCCAGGCTGGTGCGCTCGATGGCATACCAGGCACTGAAGCACACCGCCATGGCCGCCACCACCACCCAGGCCCGGTAAATCGGCAAATACATGAAGCCCAGGTTGATGCCGCCCTGCAGCAGCTCGGGCACCTCGTAGGATTCGCCAGACACGCCAAAGTAGTTTTTAAACACCCCCTCGGCCATCAGCGCCAGCCCGAAGGTCAGCAGCAGGCCGTACAGGTGGTCCAGCTTGTAGAGCTGTTTGAGCATGGTGCGCTCTATCAGCACCGCCACCGCCCCCACCACCAGCGGCGACAGAATCAGCGCCCACCAGTAGCCAATGCCCAGCCAGGTAAAGCCCATCCAGGCCACAAACGCGCCCACCATGTACTGCGCCCCGTGGGCAAAGTTGATGATGTTGAGCAGGCCAAAAATGATGGCCAGCCCCAGGCTCAGGATGGCATAGAACGAGCCGTTGATCAGCCCCAGCAAGAGCTGGCCGAAAAACGCGGGTGACGGTATGCCGAAAATTTCCATAGTGGGTGTTCCCCTTGTAGCGCGAAAGAATCCGGGGCCACAACGGCCCCGGGGGAACTCAACTTACTTCTTGATCAGCGGGCAGCGCGAGGCCGACAGCGGCTGGAAGGCCTCGGCGGCCGGAATCACCGCCTTCACCTTGTAGTAATCCCATGGCGTTTTCGACTCGGCCGGGGTCTTGACCTGCATCAGGTACATGTCGTGGACCATGCGCCCGTCTTCGCGGATCGTGCCGTTCTTGGCGAAGAAGTCGTTGATGGGCATCTTCTTCATCTGCGCCATCACCTTGGCGGTGTCATCGGTATTGGCCGCCTTGACTGCCTTCAGGTAGTGCATGGTGGACGAATACTGCCCCGCCTGCACCATGGTGGGCATGCGCTTGTGCTGGGCAAAGAAGCGCTTGGACCAGGCCCGGGTTTCGTCGTTCAGGTCCCAGTAAAAACCTTCGGTGAGGTACATGCCCTGCGTGGTTTTGAGGCCCAGCGAGTGGATGTCGGTAATGAACATCAGCAGGCCCGCGAGCTGCTGCTTGCCGGTGATGCCGAACTCTGCCGCCTGCTTGATCGAGTTGATGGTGTCACCACCCGCATTGGCCAGGCCAATGATCTGCGCGCCCGAAGACTGCGCTTTCAGCAGGAAGGACGAAAAATCCGACGTGGGGAACGGGTGGCGCACGCCGCCCACCACCTCGCCGCCGCTGGACTTGACGACATCCGACGCGTCTTTTTCCAGCGCGTGGCCAAAGGCGTAGTCGGCGGTCAGGAAGAACCACTTCTTGCCGCCCGCCTTGGTCACGGCCTTGGCCGTGCCGTTGGCCACCGCATAGGTGTCGTAGGTGTAGTGCACCGTGACATCGTTGCAGGCTTCGTTGGTGATGGCGGTGGAGCCCGCGCCGTTGATGATGACGATGCGGTTCTTTTCCTTGCCGATTTTCTGCACCGCCAGCGCGGTGGAGGACGTGACCAGTTCGGTCACCACATCCACCTTGTCGCGCTCGATCCATTCGCGGGCCTTGTTGCTGGAGATGTCGCCCTTGTTCTGGTGGTCGGCCGAGACCATTTCTATCTTGAACGTGGGTTTTTCCGCCGCGGTGAAGTCGTCGATGGCCATCTTGGTGGCAATCAGGGTGCCGTTGCCGGCCAGGTCCGAATAGGTGCCCGACAGGTCGGTCAGCACACCAATCTTGACCACACCGTCCGACACCTGGGCCTGGGCGGCGGTGGCCAATACCAGGGACAGGGCTACCGCTTGGGCAATAGGTTTGAGTTTCATGGAAAGTCTCCTTGGATCAACAATTAAAAATTCAAACCCCAAGCAGGGCTTGCATCGCGCTGGTCTTGTCTGCCAGCTCATCTTTATGCACCACCATGGCCACCTGGCCATGCTCCAGCACGTAATGCCGGTCCGCCAACGGGGCGGCAAAGCGGAAGTTCTGCTCCACCAGCACGATGGTGTAGCCACGGGTCTTCAGCAGGCGGATCACTTCGCCCAGCTTTTTCACGATCACCGGGGCCAGGCCTTCGGTGATTTCGTCCAGCAGCAGGGTTTTGGCCCCGGTGCGCAAGATGCGCGCCATGGCTAGCATCTGCTGCTCGCCGCCCGACAAACGGGTGCCGGGGCTGTTGCGCCGCTCCAGCAGGTTGGGGAACAGGGTGTAGATCTCGTCCAGCGTCATGCCGCCGGGGGCCACGATGGGCGGCAGCAGCAGGTTTTCTTCGGTGGACAGGCCGGCGAAGATGCCACGCTCTTCCGGGCAAAAACCCACGCCCAGGCGGGCAATGCGGTGCGGGGCCAGGCCGGTAATCTCCTGCCCGTTGAACTGGATGGAGCCGGTGCGCTTGCCCACTAGGCCCAGAATGGCCTTGAGCGTGGTGGAGCGGCCCGCACCGTTGCGGCCCAGCAGCGTGACCAGTTCGCCCGTGTTCACATGCAGGTCGAGACCGTGCAGGATGTGCGACTCGCCGTAGTAGGCGTGCAGGCCTTTCAGACGCAAAACTTCTTTTCCGCCGGAACCGTTAGCGTCTTGACTCATGCTTCCACCCCCACATAGGCTTCCAGCACACGCGGGTCTTGCGACACGGTGGCGTAGTTGCCCTCGGCCAGTACGCTGCCGCGCTGCAACACGGTGATGGTGTCGCAAAGCGACTCCACCACCGACAGGTTGTGCTCCACCATCAGAATGGTGCGGTTTTTGGATACTTTGCGGATCAGCTCCACCACCCGGCCCACGTCCTCGTGGCCCATGCCCTGGGTGGGCTCGTCCAGCAGCATCAGCTCGGGCTCCAGGGCCAGCGTGGTGGCGATCTCCAGGGCGCGCTTGCGGCCGTAGGGCATTTCCACCGCCACGGTGTCGGCAAAGCTTTGCAAATCCACCTCCTCCAGCAAGGCCATGGCCCGGCCATTGAGGGCGTCCAGCCGCCGCACCGACGACCAGAAGTTGAACGAGTCGCCACGCTTGCGCTGCAGGGCCACGCGCACGTTTTCCAGCGCCGTGAGGTGGCCAAAGGTGGCCGAGATCTGGAACGAGCGCACCATGCCCCGGCGCGCCACCTGGATGGGCGTTTCGCGGGTGATGTCCACGCCATTGAACTGGATCTGCCCCTGGGTGGGCTGGATGAACTTGGTCAGCAGGTTGAAGACGGTGGTTTTGCCCGCGCCGTTGGGGCCGATGAGCGCGTGGATGCTGCCGCGCTGGACCTTCAGATCAACCTTGGAGACCGCGGCAAAGCCGAGAAACTCCTTGGTCAGGCCTTGGGTTTGCAAGATGGTGTCATTCGCCATTCGGTTCCTAGTTTTTTGCGCCAGGGGTCTGCGCGCGGAGTACGAATTTCTGGATTTTGCCGGTCGATGTCTTGGGCAAAGGCCCGAACACCACCCGTTTCGGCACCTTGAACCGCGCCAGCAGCGTACGGCAAAACACGATGATGTCTTCCTCGGTGGTTTGGGAATCGGGTTTCAGCTCGACAAACGCACAGGGTACCTCACCCCATTTTTCGTCCTGCTGGGCTACCACCGCCGCCAGCATCACCGCCGGGTGGCGGTGCAGCACGTCTTCCACCTCGATGCTGGAGATATTCTCGCCACCCGAGATGATGATGTCCTTGCTGCGGTCCTTGATCTGGGCGTAGCCGTCAGGGTGCAGCACCGCCAGGTCGCCGGTATGGAACCAGCCGCCGGCAAACGCCTCGGCGGTGGCCGCGGGGTTCTTCAGGTAGCCCTTCATGACGATGTTGCCGCGAAAGAAGATTTCGCCCATGGTCACGCCGTCGGCGGGCACAGGCTGCAGGGTTTCCGGGTCCAGCACGGCCATGGACTGCTGCAGCGGGTAAGCCACGCCCTGGCGGGCGTTGAGCCGGGCACGCTCCTCGGCGGGCAGGCCGGTCCAGGCATCCTGCTGGGCGCAGACCGCCGCCGGACCGTAGACCTCGGTGAGGCCGTAGACGTGGGTGATGCGGATGCCAATGCTTTCGCAGCCCTCGATCACGGCGGCAGGCGGCGCGGCCCCGGCAATCAGGCCTTGCACGATGTGCTCAATGCCTTCGCGCAGGGCGGCGGGCGCATGCACCAGCATGCTGTAGACAATGGGCGCGCCACACAGATGGGTGATGGCATGTTCACGGATCAGCGGAAAGATCACCGCCGGGTCCACCCGGCGCAGGCACACGCTGGTACCCGCCACCAGGGCCATGGTCCAGGGGAAGCACCAGCCGTTGCAGTGGAACATGGGCAGCGTCCACAGGTACACCGCGTGGTGCGGCAACTGCCACGACAGCACGTTGTTGGCCGCGTTGAGGTAGGCGCCGCGGTGGTGGGTGACCACGCCCTTGGGGTTGCCGGTGGTGCCCGAGGTGTAGTTCAGGGCAATCGCATCCCACTCGTCGTCGGGCAATTGCCAGACGAATTGCGGGTCGCCCGTGGCGATGAAGGTCTCGTAGTCCACCTCGCCCAGTGCCTTGCCGGGCGGGGCCAGGTCGTCCTCGACCTCAATGACGAAGGGGCGCTTGTCGCCCAGAATGGCCAGGGCCTTCTCCACCACGGTGGCAAATTCGCGGTCGGTCAGCAGCACCTTGGCCTCGCCGTGCTGCAGCATGAAGGCAATGGCTTCGGCGTCCAGCCGGGTATTCAGGGTGTTGAGCACCGCACCGGCCATGGGCACGCCGAAATGCGTCTCCAGCATGGCAGGAACATTGGGCAGCATCACCGCCACGGTGTCGCCCGGGCCGATGCCTCGGGCTTGCAAGGCACTGGCCAGTTGGCGGCAGCGGGTGTAGGTGGTGGCCCAGGTTTGGCGGCGCTCGCCGTAGATGACGGCCAGACGCTCGGGGTAGACATGGGCCGAGCGCTCGATGTAGCTCAACGGCGACAGCGCCACAAAATTGGCGGAATTCTTGTCCAGGCCCTGCTGGTAAGGGTGTGTGCTGCGCATACTCGGCCTCCGTTGCCTGCGCGCCGAAATCCGGTGGCAGGTTTATTTTGTTGGCTGGATTATGGGCAGGCTTTTTTACAAGTTACTGACGGGTTACGGCCAAGTTTGTTAGGAGTTTCCCGTAGTTGTGGATTTATACGAAATCGGGCTCTTGTGCTTATCCGATAAGCACGAGCAGCTACTTTTTACATAGCAATAATTTTAAAACATATCCAAAACCTACCCAACCCCACCCGCTTGCAGGGCGGCACACAGATGGTCGGCCAGACTGCGCTGGGCGGCGGTCAAGGGCAGCGCTGCGGCCACCAGGGCCAGCTCGCTGCCGGGCACCTCGGGGTAGCCCGCGGACGGACCCAGCACCCGGTGTCCAGACAGCAAGGCGCTGGTAGGCAAGACGCTGACGGCCAGGCCAGAGGCCACCGCCGCCTGGATGCCCGCGAGGCTGTGGCTGCTGAAGACGATGCGCCAGCGCCTGCCCGCCGACTCCAGCGCGCGCAGGGCCCGCAGCCGGTAGATGCAGCCCTGCGGAAACAGCGCCAGCGGCACCGCCTCCTCCGGTGGTAAGGCCTGTGGCCCGCCCACCCACACCAGCGACTCGGGCCAGGACGCAATGCTGGGCCCGCTGCCCGGCTCGCGGCGCAGCAAGGCCAGGTCCAGGCCGCCGGTGTCCAGGGCGTGCTGCAAATCGCAGCTCAGGCCGCTGCGGGTTTCCAGCCGCACATCCGGCGCAATGGCCAGAAAGCCCGACAGGATGGCCGTGATGCGGCCCGCATCAAAGTCTTCGGGCAGCCCGATGCGCACCGGGGCCAGCGCCGCCGGGCTGGCCAGCGCGTCTTCGGCCTCCTGGGCGATCAGCAGCAGGCGGCGGGCGTAGGCGGCCAGCAGCTCACCGCGCTCGGTGGGGATGACGTTCTTGCCGGTGCGGTCGCGCAGCAGCAAGGGGTGGCCCACGCTGGCCTCCAGCCGCAGGATCTGCTGGCTCACGGTGGACTGCGTGCGGTGCACCCGCTCGGCGGCGCGGGTAAAGCTGCGCTCGTCCACCACGCAGACCAGGGTTTGCAACAGATCCAGATCGAGCATGGGGTTTGTCAGTGGCAATTCAACTTAAAAACCCATATTAAATCAATTTGCAAATATCTAACACCTGCCGCACAGTGCGGGCTTCCACCACCAACCCCGACCTTCCATGACGCTGCACCACACCCCCCGCCCCCAGTGGCTCACCTTCGACTGCTACGGCACCCTGATCCAGTGGGACGAGGGCCTGCAAGCCGCGTTTGCCGAGATCCTGCAGCGCAAGAACGCCCCGCAGATCGATGCCGCCACACTGATCGCCCTGCACGACCGGCACGAGCACGCGCTGGAGCAAACCCCGCCGCACCGGTCGTTCCGCGAGGTATCCGGGACCGCGCTGCAACGGGCGCTGGCCGAGCTGGGGCTGAGCGGCGACGCGGACGATGCCCATAGCCTCACCGAGCGCATAGGCTGCATGCCGCCTTTTCCCGAGGTGGTGGCCGCGCTGCAGCAGCTCAAGGCGCGGGGTTACCGGCTGTGCATCATCTCCAACACCGACGACGACATCATCGCGGGCAATGTGGCCCAGCTGGGTGGCAGCATCGACCGCGTCATCACCGCCCAGCAAGGCGGGGCCTACAAACCTTCGCGCCAGTTGTTCGACTACGCGCATGCCCAGCTGCAGGTGGCCAAGGAGGACGTGGTGCACATCTGCGCCAGCCCGCACCTGGACCACGCCGCCGCGCGCGACATGGGCTTTCGGTGTGTGTGGATAGACCGGGGCCGGCGCAGCCCGCTGCCCGACTACACACCGGATGCCACCCTGCCCACGCTGGCGGGCGTGCCAGCACTGTTCGACACGCTGGGATGGTGAGACTTTTAGGCAGCCCGTGCTGATCCAGACAGCACGAGCAGCTATATAAACAGTAGCAAACTACTTCAGCGTACGCAGCCGCCGGTGCTTGCTAAAAAACGCCCACAGCAAGGCGCTGGCATCCGGCCCCACGCTGTCGTTAAAGCGCAGCGTGCCGTCCCCACCGCTCCAGGCGTGGTCCAGAGCGGCAATGCGGCAGACCGAGACAATGGGTTTGCGGCCCACGCGGTAGTCCTGCGTCTGGAAGGCATGGCGCGGGCTGCGGCCCTTGGGGCGGGCGGGGGTGAGTACGGTGACCGGGGCCAGGTCGGCGATGCCGTTGACCCGCAGAAACTGCTGCGCCACCTGCTGCTGATTCACGATGCGCACCACCTTGTCGGCCTCGCCGTGCAGGATGATGGCCGGCATGCGTGGGAAGCCGCCGCCATCGACGGTGGCCTGCACCGCCTGCGCCACATGGGTGCCGCCACCGGTTTGCATGGCCCCAAAGGCCGTCATGCGGCTGTCGGCAGTGCCAAACACCGGGCCGGAATGCAGGCCCACGGCGGCGATGCGAAACGGGTAACGCAGCGCGATGATCTGGGCCAGCGCCGCCCCGGCCGAAATACCCGCCAGGTACACCCGGCTCGCGTCCAGCCCCAGCCGGGCCACCACATGGGTGACCATGCCTACCACCAGCCCCGCCTCGCCGCCGCCCTGTTGCGTGGCGCGCTGGTACCACTGCCAGCAGCGGTGGGCATCTATCGTCAGCAACTGCTGCGGGTACAGCACGGCAAAGCCCTTGCGCTGGGCCAGGGCGTTCATGCGGCTGCCCTGGGCGAACTCGGGGGCCGTCTGGGTGCAGCCGTGCAGCATGACGACCAGCGGCAGCGGCTTGAGAGCCTGCGCCTTGTCGCGCAGCGGCAGGTACAGCCAATACGTCATGCGCTGGCCGTTGGGCGCGGCGAAGAACGAGCGGGTCCAGCTGCCGGGCAAGGCTGCCGGTGGAGTAGGTTTGGCGGCGGGTTTGGCAGCGGCCTTGGCCCTGGGTTTAGGCGTGGTTTGGGCTTTGGGAGGCGGCTTGGGCGCTGCAAGCGCCTGCTTCACCGCAGCTTTGGTGGCCTTTTTAGTGGCCGCCGTAAAGCTGCGCACCAGCTGGTTCTGCTGGGATTTGGCAATACGGGTGAGGCTTTTCAACCATAGGCTGCTGAGACTTTTGGCCATGGCTGTGGTCCGTTCTGGTTAATCGCGGTCGGGGGCGATGGCTTCGGCGTAATCGTACAAGGCACCCAGAATTTCTTCGCCGCGCTCGTCGGCGGTTTCCGACAAGGTGTCGATCTCGGAAAACAGGCCCTCGATGGTGCGGGCTCCGCCCTCCCCGTCAAACAGGCGGGCGGCGCGGTGGGCTTCCCAGCGGGCGGCCTCCTCCGCGTTCAAGGTGGTGGGGAAGTTGCGGGCGCGGTAGCGGAACAGCAGCTCGGCCAGACGCTCGTCGTCAAAATGCACCCGGGCCTCGGCCAGCTTCTCGGGCGACAGCGCGCGCAATTCATTCAGGCGGCGGCGGTCGTCGTTGCCCACGAAGCCGCCGTACAGGTCTTCGTCCACGTCCAGGCGCTCTGGTGCCGGGCGGCTGAACACCTCGGGCCAGATGGCGCTCATGTCGGGCAGTGCGCGCACCTGGGCGGCATGGGCACGCAGCGTGTCGCCCACCAGGCCCCAGCGCTCAGCCAGCGCGGGCGACAGGGTCTTCAGGTTGGACACCACCATGGGCGACTTGTTCAGGTGGATGGTCTTGATGGGCAGGCGGGCCACGCCCTCGGGCAGGTCCTCGGCCTTGCTGAACAGGCGCTGGCGGATGTCGGCGGCGTTCATGTGGCCCAGTTCGGCCGGGCTGTAGGCCAGGTCCCAGGCGATCAGCTCGTTTTTGTACTGCGGGTGCATGGCCAACGGCCACATCAGCGCCAGACAGCCCTGCTGCGCCGGGAACATGCCGGAGATGTGCAAAAACGGCTTGGCCGTCTGCAGCGTGGTGGGCAGGCCCAGCTCGGCCGCCACGCGGTCTTTTTTGTGCAGGCCCAGGCAGAAGTCGAACAGGCGCGGCTGGGCAGTACGGATCAAACGCGCCAGGGCGATGGTTGCGCGCACATCCGACAAGGCATCGTGCGCGGCCTCGTGCAGCAGGCCGTTGGCGGCGCTCAGGTCGGTCAGCTTGAAGCTGGGGCTGCCGTCGGGCTTGGTGGGCCAGGCTATGCCCTCCGGGCGCAAGGCGTAGGCGGTGCGCACCACGTCCAGCAGGTCCCAGCGGCCACAGTCGTTTTGCCATTCGCGGGCGTAGGGGTCGATCAGGTTGCGCCAGAACATGGCGCGCGTGACCTCGTCGTCAAAGCGGATGGTGTTGTAGCCCACGCCTATGGTGCCGGGCTGGCTGAAAGCCTGTTCGATCTGGTGGGCAAACGCCACTTCAGGCACGCCGCGCTGCAGGCAGATTTGCGGGGTGATGCCAGTGATCAGGCAGGACTGCGGGTCGGGTAGAAAGTCGGGCGCGGGCTGGCAGTACAGCATCAGGGGCGCACCGATCTCGTTGAGCTCGGCATCGGTGCGGATGGCGGCAAACTGGGCCGGGCGGTCCCGCCGGGCATTGGCACCGAAGGTTTCGTAGTCGTGCCAAAGGAAGCTGTGGTCCGCCATGCCTGGAGCTACCGTTTACCCAGGGCTAAATCTACGCCACGGTTGGCCAGGGCATCGGCGCGCTCGTTGCCCGGGTGGCCCGCATGGCCCTTGACCCAGCGCCAATCGATCTTGTGCCCGGCGGTGTTGACCAGCGCGTCCAGCCGCTGCCACAGGTCGACGTTCTTCACCGGCTCCTTGGAGGCGGTGAGCCAGCCGCGCGATTTCCAGCCCTTGAGCCATTCGGTCATGCCCTTGAGCACGTACTGGCTATCGATGTACAGGGTGATGCTGCAGGGCTGCTTCAGGGCGCTCAGGCCCTCGATCACGGCCATCATTTCCATGCGGTTGTTGGTGGTGGCCAGCTCGCCGCCAAACATTTCTTTCTCGGTGCCGCCCCAGGTCAGCAAAACACCCCAGCCGCCGGGGCCCGGGTTGCCTTTGCAGGCACCGTCGGTATACATATCTACGTGGTTCAAATACAGCTTTCTAAATTTTCCAAAAGAGCGTCGTTTTTACCAGATGCCCTAATGGCTACGATGACGGCCTTTGTTGGCCCCTATTTGCGATGGGCACTGGCGCGTTGGCCAGGGCCTTGGGCACCTTCCAGCGCGGGCCCAGCAGCCGCATGCCGCGCACCCGTTTGACGGCCACCACGAAATAAATGGAGCCAAAAATCGGCCAGTAGCGCTCGCCCGCCGGGTCCATCCAGCGCATGCGCTCCAGCCAGGCGGCGCTGCGGGCCGGGGGCCGGTAGCAGCCAAACTGCACCGATTCCACCTCGAAGCTCAGCAGGCGCAGCCAGTCGCGCAAGCGCCAGTAGCCAATCGCCTCGCCCACCTCGGGCAGGTAGTTTTCGCCCAAGCCGAGGCGGTGCAGCAGCCGGGTGCGGCTTTGGCGCAGACCCCACAGGCTCATGGGGTTCAGGCCCGCAATCACCACCCGGCCCTCGGGCACCAACACCCGCTCCACCTCGCGCAAGGTAGCATGGGGGTCGGGGCTAAGCTCCAGGGTGTGGGGCAGCAACAGCAGATCCAGGCTGTTCTCCGAGAACGGCAAGGCGGCAAAATCGCACGCCAAGGTGGGTGCATCCGGATAGGAATCTGTCGCCAAAGGCGCTATGGGGCCATCGGTGGCGCGCCAACGGTGCGGTATGCGGTTATTCTGCAGGCCTGGCAACTCTGGCAGCCCGAGCTGGAGCGCATGGTAGCCAAACACATCGGCGACGGCTTCGTCGAAACGCCCCCGCTCCCAGTCCAGCAGATACTGGCCCGGCGGGGTCTTCAACCATTCGTGCAAACTTATAATTTCGCTGCCCATGAACTTGCTTGCCCTGCCTGCTTTTGCCGATAACTACATCTGGATGGTGCACGACGGACAGCGTGCGCTGGTGGTCGACCCGGGCGATGCACAGCCGGTATTTCACGCGCTGCAGCAGCACGGCCTGCGGTTGGAGGCCATTCTAGTCACGCACCACCATGACGACCATGTGGGTGGCGTGGATGCCTTGCGCGATGCCACCGGGGCCACCGTGTATGGCCCGGCCCGCGAACGCATCCCCGCGCCGCTGCACAAACTCAACCAGGGCGATCGCATCACCGCCCTGGGCATCGCGTTTGATGTCATCGACGTACCCGGCCACACCGCCGGGCACATTGCCTACTTTGCGCCCGACTGGGACGGCGCGCCGCTGCTGTTTTGCGGCGACACCCTGTTTTCGGGCGGCTGCGGGCGCTTGTTCGAGGGTACACCGGCGCAAATGCTGGCCTCGCTCTCCACTTTGGCGGCCCTGCCGGGCAACACCCGGGTATGCTGCACCCACGAATACACATTGGGTAACCTGAAATTTGCCCGGGTTGTGGAACCAGACAACGCCGCACTGGCTCAATACCAGGCCGAATGTGTGGCCAAGCGTGCGGCCCATGTGCCCACCTTGCCCTCCAGCATGGCGCTGGAACTCGCCATCAACCCTTTTTTGCGCACCCGCTGTGCGACGGTCCAACAGGCCGCGCAGGCGTTCGATGCATCCACCCTCGACGAAGCCAGCGTATTGGGCGCACTTCGCACCTGGAAAAACCAGTTTCAATGAAATTCATCCACCTCGCCGGTCTGTCTGTGCTGCTATGGCTGACAGGCTGCGCCACCGTTGGCAACAAAGCCGATGGTGCCGCCCGCTCTGATGCTCCGTCCACCCTGCCCGCCACGGCGGGCATGCAGGCACCGGTGCCGCCCCATACCGCCGTGTATCCCCGCGGTACGCTGCAGCCCATCACCGCCGCCGATGCGGCCTCGCGCGGTGTCGCCCAGCTCAAGGCCCCGGCCGACCTGTGGGAACGCATCCGCCGCGGCTTTGCCATGCCCAACCTGGAAAGTGACCTGGTGGTGGACCGCGAGCAGTGGTACGCCACCCGCCCGGACTACATCCAGCGCATGACCGAGCGCTCCAGCAAATACCTGTTCCACGTGGTGGAAGAGCTGGAGCGCCGCGGCATGCCCACCGAGCTGGCTCTGCTGCCCTACATCGAGAGCGCCTTTAACCCGCAGGCCGTGTCCAGCGCCAAGGCCGCCGGCATGTGGCAGTTCATGCCCGCCACCGGCAACTACTTCGAGCTCAAGCAAAACATCTTCCGCGACGACCGGCGCGACGTGCTGGCCTCCACCCGCGCCGCCCTGGACTACCTGCAAAAGCTGTACGGCATGTTTGGCGACTGGCAGCTGGCCCTGGCGGCCTACAACTGGGGTGAAGGCAGCGTCAGCCGTGCCATCGCCCGCAACCAGAAGGCCGGGCTGGGCATCAGCTATTCCGAGCTGAACATGCCCGCCGAAACCCGGCTGTACGTGCCCAAGCTGCAGGCAGTAAAGAACATCATCGCCAACCCCGACATGTTCCGCACCGAACTGCCGCTGATCGAAAACCACCCCTACTTCCAAAGCGTGGACATCTCCCGCGACATCGATGTGGCGCTGGCCGCCAAGCTGGCAAACGTGAAGCTGGACGATTTCAAGGCACTCAACCCCTCGGCCCACCGCAACGTGATCCTGGCCGCCGGTACGCCGCAAATTCTGTTGCCCTGGGACAACGCCACCGTGTTCACCCGCAACTTCGATGCCTACAACCAGGGCCAGTACGCCAGCTGGACCGCCTGGACGGTGCCCAGCACCATGAGCGTGAGCACCGCCGCCCAGCAGGTCGGCATGAGCGAATACGACCTGCGCAGCGTCAACAACATCCCGCCGCGCATGCTGATCAAGGCCGGATCCGCCCTGATCGTGCCGCGCTCGGCCAGCATGCAGGACGTGAGCGAGCACGTGGCCGACACCGCCCAGCTCAGCCTGTCGCCCGAGATCGTCAACCGCAAAGCCGCCATCAAGGCCGGCAAGCGCGACACCGTGGCCAGCATTGCCAAGCGCTACGGCGTCAGCGCCAGCAACGTGGCCGACTGGAACGACCTCAAACTGAACGCCGGCTTCAAAGTCGGTCAGCAGGTGGTTCTGTTCCTGCCCGTACGCATGGCGGCCATCCGCAGCCCAGCCCACGGCAAAGTGCAGGCCACCGCACGCAGCACCGAAAAAGCCACCCCGGTCGCCAAGTCCAAGGCCACCGCCAGCACCCGCAGCGCAGAAACCCGTAAATCCAGCCGTTCCGACAAAGACAAGGTAGTCAAAGTCCCCCGCAAGAAATAAGGGCATTGCTACTATTTAAATAGCTGCTTACGCTGATAAGACAAGCACAAACCGGCTAAAAAGCTTAAACCCGTGCTCAGGCCCTGAAGCGTTCTTTGGCCCGCCGGGCAAAGTCGTTGGTGTAGGTTTTGGCCAGGTCGATGCGGGCGGCCTTGACCAGCGGATCAAAGCTGCCCAGGGCCGCCAAGGCGGTTTGGGGGCCGGCCTCGGGCAGCAGCCCATCGGGCGAAATCGCCTCGCGGGCCATGTTGAAAGCCGCCAGGTAGGCGGCACGGTCGCCCAGAAAATAGCTTTCGGGCACGATTTTGACGATATCGCTGGGCCCTGCGGTTTGCAGCCATTTGAGCGCATGCACCATGGCGTTGGCCAGCGCCTGCACGGTGTTGGGATACTTGCGCACGAACTCCAGCGGCGCGTACATGCAGGCCGCAGGCATGGCCCCGCCAAATACATCCAGCGCGCCTTTCAGGGTGCGGGTGTCCGACACAATCCGGATATCACTCCGTTGCGCTAGCATGCCCATCACCGGGTCGATGTTGCAAATTGCATCAATTTGCCCGGAACGCATCGCCCACAATGCGCCGCCCGATGAGCCAATGCCCACAAAATTGACCTCACCCGGGCCCACGCCCGCGCGCGCCAGCACCACATTCGCCACCATGTGTGACGGCGCACCCAGCGCGGCCACACCGATCTTTTTACCGCGCAAATCGGCCAGCACGCGGTAGTCGGGCATGTTGTGGGTGGACACGCCCAGGGCAATTTGCGGCGCCCGGCCCTGCAGCACAAACGACTGCAACATCTGGCCCTTGGCCTGGCTTTGGATGGTGTTTTCAAACGCGCCGACAAACACGTCGGCCATGCTGCCCGGCAGCGCCATCGGAGAACGGGCACCGCCCACCGAGTCGCTGATCTCCACCTCCAGGCCCTCGGCCTTGAAATAGCCCAGCTGGTCGGCAATTGTCAACGGCAGGTGGTAGAGCGCGGCTTCGCCGTCTACAGCCAGGTTCAGCCGGGTTCTTTCGGGCTTGATTTGGGCACGTGAAGCGGTCGCGTGCAGGCCTGCAGCCAGCAAGGCAGCAGCGACGAAAGAACGGCGGGGAAGTGGGTGGACGGGCATACCGGTGGTGTTTGCACCAGCATAAGGCTCATCGATTTGTTACACATTGGGGCCATCCCCGTCGGGGTTTGCCCGTAACGTTTCGAACTACGGGTTAACGCCTGTCTACAAATGCATGGGCGATGGTGCCCAAATCGACGTATTCCAGCTCGCTGCCCACCGGCACACCGCGCGCCAGCCGCGTGACCTGCAAGCCGCGCGCCTTGAGGGCGACGCTGATCACGTGGGCCGTGGCCTCGCCCTCGGCGGTGAAGTTGGTGGCCAAAATCACCTCTTGCACCAGGCCATTGCTGGCGCGGTCAATAAGCTTTTGCAGGCCGATATCTTTGGGCCCTACCCCGTCCAGCGGACTGATCTTGCCCATCAGCACAAAGTACAGGCCTTTGAAAGCGGCGGTGCGCTCCACCGCCGACTGGTCGGCCGGGTTTTCCACCACGCACAGTTTGCTGGCATCGCGGGTTGCGTCCTGGCAGGTGTCGCAGATGTCTTCTTCGGTAAAGGTGTGGCACAGCGCGCAGTGCTTCACATTGCCCGCCGCCTGCGCCAGGGCTTTTGACAACATCTGCGCACCCTCGCGGTCGTGCTGCAGCAGGTGGAACGCCATGCGCGATGCCGACTTGACCCCAACGCCCGGCAGGCGGCGCAGGCCCTGGATCAAGGCGTTGAGGGCGCTGGAATCAGACATCCAGGCCTTTTGCTACAGTTTCAGTAGCTGCTCTCGCCGATGGAATAAGCGCTAGAGGCCTGAACGGCTTAAATTCCATCAGAACGGGAATTTCATGCCACCGGGCAGGCCGGGCATGCCTGCGGTGAGCTTGCCCATTTTTTCCTGGGTGGTTTCTTCAGCCTTGCGCACGGCGGCGTTGAAGGCGGCGGCGACCAGGTCTTCCAGCATGTCTTTGTCGTCGGCCAGCAGGCTGGGGTCGATGGTGATGCGCTTCACGTCGTGCTTGCAGGTCATCAGCACCTTGACCAGGCCCGCGCCGGATTCACCGGTGACTTCGACAAAAGCCAGTTCATCCTGGGCTTTTTTCATGTTGTCCTGCATGGCCTGTGCCTGCTTCATGAGACCGGCGAGTTGTCCTTTGTTGAACATGGTATTTCCTAGGTAAGTTATTGAAATTAAACAGGTTTTAGCGTTCCTGGCACGATTTTCGCACCAAAATCTCGCATCAGGGACTGCACCAGCGGATCGCCCAGGATGATCTCTTCGGCGATGCGCTGCTTTTCATTGGCGGCGGCGGCGTTGCGCTTGGCCGGGCTGTCGGCCACGCTGCCGATTTCAATGTCCAGCGTGGCGTTGGGGGTGATGGATTCCAGCGCCACACGCAGGCGTTCGCGGCTCATGGGCTGGCTCAAAGATTCACGTTCGATGCGCAGCCGCCAGTGGCCGCCGTCCACCGCCAGCAGTTGCGACTGCAAAGCCAGTTCGCGCACCAGGCCGCTCACGGCATCGGCTGCTATCAATTGCTGCACCGTGGCGTGCCAGTAGTCGCCATCTGCCGTGTGCACCGGGGGCGCGGCGACGGCAACGGGGCGGGCTTGCAGGCGTTCGCTGGGTTCGGCCTGCACGCGTACGGGCAACTCCTGCACGGCGGGAACGACGGGAGCTGGCGCTATGACCGGAGGTGGCGCTGGCGCTTCAACGGGCTTGACCGCCACTGTCGCGACCACGGGTACGGGCGCAGGCAGCGGTAAAGGTGCCCGAACAGGCTCACTCAGAGTTTTTTTTTCCGCAGACTGGCGCACCGGGCTGCCGGGCTTGAAGGCCAGCAGGCGCAGCAGCACCATGGTCAGGGCGGCGTATTCGTCGGGGGCCAGGCCCAGCTCGGCTCGGCCATGCAGGCACAGGCTGTAGAGCAGCTGGGTTTCGTCGGCGGGCATGGCCTGGGCCAAACGGGCGGTGTCGGCGGCTTCGGGGTCGGCCTCATCCACCGGCATGCCGGGCACAGCCTGGAGCACGGCCATGCGCTGCAACACGTTGGTCATTTCTTCCAGCGTGGAGGCGGCGCTCAGGCCGTTCAGGCGCAGGGCTTCTGCCGTTTCGACCACGGTTTTGCCGTCGCCCTGGGCCAAAGCATCGATCAGGCGGAACACGTAGCTGCGGTCCACGCTGCCCAGCATCTGGCGCACCGTGGCCTCTTGAAGTTGGCCGTTGCCAAAGGCAATCGCCTGGTCGGTGAGCGACAAGGCATCGCGCATGGAGCCACGGGCCGCGCGCGACAGCAGGCGCAGCGCGCCGGTGTCGGCCTGCACGCCCTCGGTGGCCAGCACCTGGGTCAGGTGCGAGAGCACGGTTTCGGGGGCCATGGGGCGCAGGTTGAACTGCAGGCAGCGCGACAGCACGGTGACCGGCACTTTTTGCGGGTCGGTGGTGGCCAGCACGAACTTCAGGTACTCGGGCGGCTCTTCCAGGGTCTTCAGCATCGCGTTGAACGCGGTATTGGTGAGCATGTGCACTTCGTCGATCATGAAGACCTTGAAGCGGCCCTGCACCGGCTTGTACACCGCCTGCTCCAGCAGGGCCTGCACTTCGTCCACGCCCCGGTTGGAGGCGGCATCGAGCTCGGTGTAGTCCACAAACCGGCCGCTATCGATATCAGTGCAGGCGCTGCAAACGCCGCAGGGTGTGGCGGTGATGCCGCCGGTGCCGTCCGGGCCTTGGCAGTTGAGCGACTTGGCCAAAATGCGCGACACCGTGGTTTTGCCCACGCCACGCGTACCCGTGAACAGGTAGGCATGGTGCAGGCGCTGGGTGGTCAGGGCGTTGCTGAGGGCCTGCACCACGTGCTCCTGCCCCACCATTTCAGAGAAATTACGCGGACGGTACTTGCGGGCGAGCACGAGATAAGACATGCAGGGATTCTAAAGGGCTGGCCAAGCCCTTTCGGGACGCGGCTAGCCCTCGATGAGGATGGCGCGAAAGTCGTTGACGTTGGTCAGCGTGGGCCCGGTCACCACCGAGTCGCCCAGGGCCTGGAAGAAGCCGTGGCCGTCGTTGTTGTCCAGACTGCTGCGCGGGTTGGTGCCCAGCGCCCAGGCACGGGACAGGGTGTCGGGGGTGAGCACGGCACCAGCGATTTCTTCGGCACCGTCCACGCCGTCGGTGTCACCGGCCAGGGCATACACGCCCGGCAGACCGTTCAATGCCACCGCCAGCGACAGCAAGAATTCGACGTTGCGCCCTCCCCGGCCCTTGCCGCGCAGGGTCACGGTGGTTTCGCCGCCCGACAGCAGCACGCAAGGGGTTTGGAAAGGCTGGCCGTGCACGGCCACCTGGCGGGCGATACCGGCCATGGCCTTGCCCAGGTCGCGGGCCTCGCCTTCCAGGCTGTCGCCCAGGATGTAGGGGGTGATACCGGCCTCGCGCGCCACCTGGGCGGCGGCTTCCAGGGCGATTTGCGGCGCGGTGACCATGCGGGTCTGGCTACCGGCCAGGCGCGGGTCGCCAGGCTTGACCGTCTCGCCCACACCGCTTTCCAGCAGGCTGCGCACGGCGGGCGGCACGTTGATACGGTAGCGCTCCACGATGGCCAGCGCGTCGGCGCAGCTGGTGGGGTCGGCCACGGTGGGGCCCGAGGCAATGTCGATGGGGTCGTCGCCCGGCACGTCGGATATCAACAGCGTCAGCACCTGCGCCGGGTGGCACACCGCCGCCAAGCGCCCGCCCTTGAGGCTGGAGAGGTGGCGGCGCACGCAGTTCATCTCGGAAATACTGGCACCGCTGTGCAGCAGCGCGGTGTTGACGGCCTGCTTGTCAGCCAGCGTCAGGCCTTCGCCCGGGGCCACCAGCAGCGACGAGCCGCCACCGGAGATGAGGGCGATCACCAGGTCGTCGGCCGTCAGGCCCGTCACCAGCTGGCGGATGCGCTGGGCCGCCGCCAACCCTGCGGCATCCGGCACCGGGTGGGCGGCCTGCACGATCTCGATGCGCTCGCACGGCACGTCGTAGCCGTAGCGGGTGACGACCAGGCCTTCCAGCGGGCCGCTCCAATGGTCTTCCAGCGCCCGCGCCATCGCGGCCGAGGCCTTGCCCGCACCGATGACGATGGTGCGGCCCTTGGGTGGCGGCGGCAGGTGCGGTGGCAGGCACAGTGCGGGCTGGGCGGCGGCGATGGCCGCATCGAACATGCGGCGCAACAGGGGGGTGCGGTCGGTGGAAGCCATGGCAGGATCTTAGGTTCAGGCCACGGTGTGCCCGGCCATCAGTTCCAGGCCTTTGACCAGGGCCGAGTGGTCCAGGTCGGCCATGCCGTTGGCGGCGCAGACCTGCATCAGCTGGGCGGCACCGGCAGTTTGCGGCAGGGCCAGGCCCAGCTCGCGGGCACCTTGCAGCGCCAGGCCCAGGTCTTTTTGGTGCAGGCGGATGCGAAAACCCGGGTCAAACGTGCGTTTGACCATGCGGTCGCCGTGCACTTCCAGAATGCGGCTGGACGCAAAGCCGCCCATCAGCGCCTGGCGCACCTTGGCCGGGTCGGCACCGGCTTTGCTGGCAAACAGCAGGGCCTCGCCCACGGCGGCGATGTTCAGCGCCACGATGATCTGGTTGGCCACCTTGGTGGTCTGGCCATCGCCATTGCCGCCCACCAGGGTGATGTTCTTGCCCATCAGCTCCAGCAGCGGGCGCACGGTGGCAAATACGGCTTCCGAGCCGCCGCACATGATGGTCAGCGAGGCGGCCTTGGCACCCACTTCGCCACCGGACACGGGGGCGTCGATGTAGTCCGCGCCCAGGGCATTGATCTTCAGCGCGAAGGCCTTGGTGGCCATGGGCGAGATGGAGCTCATGTCGACGATGATCTTGCGGCTGTGGCCGTCTTCCATCACGCTGCTGGTGGCCAGGCCGGCGGCAATGCCGTTCTCGCCAAACAGCACGGTTTCCACGTCGGGGGTGTCGGGCACCATGGTGAAGACGATGTCGGCATTACGTGCCACTGCAGCGCCGCTGTCGCACGCGGTGGCGCTGGATGCGGTGATGTCAGCGTGGGCCTTGTGCAGGGTGTAATAAAACACCTGGTGACCGGCATTGACGAGGTGCAAGGCCATAGGTACGCCCATGATGCCCAAACCGATAAATCCTAATTTCATAGCTGCTCCTGCTGATGGAATGGGCGCTAGCGCCCCTTTTGGTTAAATATTGGCTCACCCCCAGGCTCCGCTTCGCTCCTCCAACCCCCTTGCAGGGGGCGATACCAGTGGCCCGGCAAAGCCGGGGCCAGCTATCTCTGGCAGCGTTCGTTCTGGCTGAAACTGGGGGGGCCGTCGTTGGAAAAATGATCTTCAATATCCGCTTGCACCGCTAGGCACCGGCCGTGCGCGCATCTTGGCCACCACCTGCTGGGCACCGGCGGCCATCAGCCGCGCATCCGAACTGACGGTGACGAACTGGAAGCCCTTGGCGATGCGGGCCAGCGCGCCGTCGGTCGTGCCGTTGTGGATGCCGGCCACCACGCCGTGCGCCTTGGCGCGGGCCAGGATGTGGTCGATCGCCTCGGCGGCCTTGGGGTCGACGTCGTCAAACACCGGGCGGCAGCCCAGCGCCAGCGACAGGTCCGAAGGGCCGATGTAGATCGCGTCCAGCCCCTCGACCGACAGGATGTCGTCCAGGTTGTCCAGCGCCTTGGCGGTTTCGATCATGGCGAAGGTGACGATGGTGTCGTTGGCGTGCTCGGCGTAGTCGGCCCCGCCGTACAGCGTGGCCCGCACCGGGCCAAAGCTGCGCGTGCCGCGCGGCGCGTAGTGGGTGTAGGCGATGAGTTTTTGCGCGTCTTCGCGGGTGTTGACCATGGGGCAAATCACGCCGTAAGCACCCGCATCCAGGGTCTTCATGAGAATGCCGGGCTCCAGCCAGGGCACGCGTACCACCGGCACCGTGTCGGTGGTGGAGATGGCCTGCAGCATGGGCACCATGGCCTGGTAATCCACCATGCCGTGCTGCAGGTCGATGGTCAGCGAATCCCAGCCCTGGTGGGCCATGGTCTCGGCGGAAAAGCTGTTGGGAATGGCCAGCCAGCCGTTCACAGCAGCGCCCCCCGATTTCCACAGCGTGCGTAAGCGGTTTTCGCGCATGGGATGCTCCTTTGTGCGGGTGGTGCGACTGAAACGGGTACCAACGCATGCATTCAAGTCATACGTTGTCTGACGACATGGCAACTATCGCCGATTTTTCGCGTTTAAATACTAGGGTTAATACTAATTAACCCGTATTTTTGTCATTGTTGTCCGACGACAGATGGGCGTTAACGGTCCAGCGCGGGCCGCTTGGGGTCGAACTTCCAGCCGGGGATCAGGCTTTGCATGGCCATGGCATCGTCGCGCGCGCCCAGACCGTGCTGCAGGTAGAGCTGGTGGGCTTTTTCGACCTCGGCCATATCGAGTTCCACACCCAGGCCGGGCTTTTTGGGTACCTGCACCATGCCGCCCTGGATTTGCAGCGGCTCTTTGGTCAGGCGCTGGCCGTCTTGCCAGATCCAGTGGGTGTCGATGGCAGTTACCTTGCCCGGCGCGGCGGCCCCCACGTGGGTGAACATGGCCAGCGACACGTCGAAGTGGTTGTTGGAATGCGAGCCCCAGGTCAGCCCCCAGTCGCGGCAGGTCTGCGCCACCCGCACCGAGCCCGCCATGGTCCAGAAATGCGGGTCGGCCAGCGGGATATCCACCGATTGCAAGGACAAGGCATGGCTCAACTGCCGCCAATCGGTGGCGATCATGTTGGTGGCCGTGGGCAGGCCGGTGGCGCGGCGGAACTCGGCCATCACTTCGCGGCCCGAGAAGCCGTCTTCGGCGCCGCAGGGGTCTTCGGCATAGGCCACCACGCCGCGCATGTCGCGCATCAGGCGCACCGCGTCTTTCAACAGCCAGCCGCCATTCGGGTCCAGGGTGACGCGGGCCTCGGGAAAGCGGGCATGCAGCGCGTGCATGGCCTCGACCTCTTCCTCGCCGCGCAGCACGCCGCCCTTGAGCTTGAAGTCGTTGAAGCCATAGCGCTCGCGGGCGGCTTCGGCCAGCCGCACCACGGCTTCGGGGGTCATGGCGGTCTCGTGGCGCAGACGGAACCAGTCGTTGTCGGCACCGGGGTCGGTGGCGTACGGCAGGTCGGTTTTCGTGCGGTCGCCTACGTAGAACAGGTAGCCCAGCATCTCCACCGCGTCGCGCTGCTGGCCCTCACCCAGCAGGGCGGCCACCGGCACGTCCAGGTGCTGGCCCAGCAAATCCAGCAAGGCGGATTCGATGGCGGTGACGGCGTGGATGGTGGTGCGCAAGTCAAAAGTTTGCAGCCCACGCCCGCCGGTATCGCGGTCGGCAAACTGTTTTTGCACCTGCTGCAGCACGCGCTGGTGGGAGCCGATGGGCTGGCCGACCACCAGAGCGGCGGCATCTTCCAGCGTCTGGCGGATTTTTTCACCGCCGGGCACTTCGCCCACGCCGGTACGGCCTGCGCTGTCGGTCAGGACCAGCAGGTTGCGGGTAAAAAACGGGCTGTGCGCACCGCTGAGGTTGAGCAGCATGCTGTCGCGGCCTGCCACGGGAATAGCGCGCAAGGCAGTGATGACGGGAGTGGAGTGGGAGCTCATGGAGGTGCTTTCAAAAGATGGACGTTGCGCTTAGTCGGCTGTGATCTTGCCGGCCTCGATCACCCGCTTCCAGCGGGCAAACTCGGTGGCCTGGAAGGCGGCAAACTGCTCTGGCGTGTTGGCGATGGTTTCAAACCCCAGTGCGCCAAACTGTTGCTTGATGGCCGGATCGGCCAGTGCAGCCACGATGGCGGTGTGCAGCTTAACGCGCACATCGGCGGGTAAGCCCTTGGGTGCCACCACCGCCTGCCAGGAATAGACCTCGACATTTTTCACGCCGCCCTCGGCCATGGTCGGCACCTCGGGCAATACATCAGAGCGCTTGCCGCTGGTAACGGCCAGGGCACGCAGCTTGCCGCCCTTGATCTGCGACAGCACCGCGTTGATGTTCTGGAACGACGCATCCACCTGCCCGCCCAGAAGGTCGGCGATGGCCGGTGCGCCGCCCTTGTACGGAATGTGCAGGCCGCTGGTGCCCGTTTGCTGCCAGAACAGTTCGACCGTCAGGTGGTCGCTGGAGCCGTTGCCCGACGAGGCAAACGTCATCTTGCCGGGGTTGGCCTTCTGGAACGCCACCACCTCGGCCAGCGATTTGTGCGGCGAATTGGCGGGCACCACCAGTACATTGGGCGCCTGCACGGCCACGGTGATCGGGTCAAAGTCTTTCAGCGCGTCGTACTGCACGCCCTTGATCAGGTGCGGGGCAATCACCAGCGGGCCCAGCGAGCTGACCAGCAACGTATAGCCGTCCGCCGGTGCACGCTTCACGAAGGTGGCACCGATGGTGCCGGTGGCCCCGGCCTTGTTGTCCACGATGACGGTTTGTTTGAACGCGGCGGTCAGCCGGGGGCTCAGGGCGCGGGCCACCGAGTCGGTGGAACCACCCGCCGGGAACGGCACCACCAGGGTGACGGTTTTTTCAGGCCAGGTCTGTGCCTGGGCGTATGCCCCCACTGTGGCAACCAGACCGAGCATGGCAGAGGCAAGTAAATTTTTCATGAGAGACCTTGGTGAAGATGGATGGGACGAAGCAAATCAAATAAATGGTAGCGCTACCTTGGTGGCCAAATGATAGCGCTACCAAATTCCCGGCACAAGGGGAAATTTCTAGGGGAAAACACGGAGAGGCCAGCGGCGCTGGCGGCATTCAGGTGCTGTCGCGCTCGACGATGGAAAAGCCGATGTCCACCACCGGGTGCGCCACCGGTCGGCCTTCGATACGGTCCACCAGACACTGCGCCGCCGTGCGGCCAATGGCCTCGGCATCGATGTGGACCGTGGTCAGGGCCGGGTGCAGGTCGGCGGCAAACGCCAGGTCGCCAAAACCCACCACCGCCAACTGCCGCGGCACCGCCAGCCCACGCGCCTGGGCTTCGGTCACCACGCCCAGGGCCAGCAGGTCGGAGCTGCAAAACACGGCGTCCAGTTCGGCCCCGCTGGCCAGCAGATCCACCAAAGCCCGGCGGCCACTCTTCATGGTGGTGGGCGCGGGCACGGTGACCACCGTCACCGCAGGTAACCCGGCCGCCTGCGCAGCCGCCTGGAAGGCCGCATGGCGGCGGTGCGAACGCTCGTCATCCCCCGCCACCACCGCCAACCGGGTGCGCCCCTTGCCCACCAAAAATGCCACCACCGCCTGCCCCACCGCCTCGTGCGAAAAACCCACCAGCATGTCCAGCGGCGTGGGCGTGTAGTCCCAGGTTTCCACCACCGGAATACCGGCGGCCAACAAGCGCTTGCGCCCTTCCGGCGAATGCAGAATGCCGGTCAGCACAATGCCGTCCGGGCGGCGGCCAATGATGGCATCGAGCAGCGCGTCTTCGCGCGAATGGGCATAGCCGCTCTGGCCCAGAATCAGCTGGTAGCCGCGGGCATCCAGCGCTTCGGTCAGGGACTGCACGGTTTGCAAAAACACCGGCCCCGAGATGGTCGGCACCACCGCCGCCACCAGGCGGCTGCGTGCCGATGCCAGCCCGCCCGCCAGGCGGTTGGGTACGTAGCCGGTCTGCGCAATGGCCTCCGACACCTTGCGCAGCACCTCGGGCGACACCTGCTCCGGCGTGTTCAGCGCGCGTGATGCGGTAATGGGCGCCACCCCGGCCAGCTTGGCCACCGCATGCAAAGTAACGGCACCGCTGCCCCGGCGGGCGCGCTTCAAAGAGGGAACAGGATTCATCGCCCGATTCTAGAAGCCCGCCGATCCTGGCTTACAATCGGTGGTGACGGACCTTCCCGCATGGTGAAGCGGCCAACCGGGTCAGGTGGGGAACCAAGCAGCCCTAACTGTGGAGCCAGTGCCGGGGTAAGGTTCGTCACCTCGTATTGCTTTCGGGTCCCTGTTCTGGGCACCCTCCCCCCCCAAAAAAAACTCACTCCCCCGCCACGGCGACCGCCATCGACAAGAGGTTAGCGTTGTCCATCCCGCGCTCGGCGTTCTTGCTGGCGATAGAGGGCAGCCACAGCTCGATCACGCCGGGCGTGGCCTTCAGTGCGTTGGGCAGGTTGCGGATCCACACTTGGTCGGGCGCGCCGGGCAGCACCCACGGCGCGCCGAGGTACTGCGACAAGGCTTTGGCGCAGGCCTGGCTGCCGGTGGCTGCGGCCTGGGCATTGGGGTTGGTGCGGTCGTGCAGCACAAAGGTGGGTTTGGGCCAGGGCTCGGGTCGGCGCTGCTGGCGCAGATCGGCACTGCGCACCACATTCTCCACCGGGGCGACCTGCACGGTCGCGCTGACCTGCTGGTTCAAGGTGTCGCGCAGCACATTCGCCACCGCAAATGAGGCGGGGTCGTACACCTGGATGTACAGCGTGGTCTTGCCGGTGCACGCCTGGGCGACCGCCTTGGCCCGGGTATCTGGCACCGTGGGGTCCACCGGCACCACGGCGGGCGGAAGCTGCACGGCCGGTGGCGGCGGATAAACCGACCCCACGCTGGGCGGTGCCACCGACAAATCAAACAAGGCCATCGCGCCCAGCGCGTCCCATTTGCGGACCAGGCTGTCGCGCAGATTTTTACTGGCCCGTGCCTGGTCTTCGGGGCTGGCACCGTTGACCCAGTAGCCCATGGCGTTGCTGCGTATTTCGGGCTTCTTGATCAGGCTGCACAGATCTTGCACCCGCTGCTGGATGGCATTGCTGCACACAAAATAATTCTCCAGCCGACCGCACTGGCCGGTGATCTGCTCGACCAGCCGGTCTACCCCGGTGGCATCCACCCGGCGGATGGCCGGACTGTTGCGGCGGCCCAGCAGGTCCTCGGTCTGGGTCAGCATGTGCTGGGGCAACTTGGGACAGGCCTCATCCAGGCTGTCGATTTTTTCGGCCACCTTGGCGAACAGCTGGCTGGTGTCGGCCTGCAGGTCGCTGCTCTTGCGCTGCAACTGGTCTTGCACCTGCCACAAGGACAACACCAGCGTGCCCGAAGCCCCCAGTCCCAGCGTGGTGCCGATGGCCGTGGCCCGTACGCCGCGCCGCCACAGGGGCTCGGACAGCTTGGCGTCGCCGGTTTTCACCCCGCCCAAACGGGCCGCCACCTGCATCCCATGGTGGGCCGGGCTGCGCCAGCCGGGCAGCAGGGCCAGCCATTCCTCGGTCAGGGCGCGGCCAAAGTCTTCGCCCAGGCGGTGGTAGCTCTCCCACTGGGCTTCGTCGAAAGACTGGTCGGCGGTGGATTCGTGCGGGAAGCCCGCGTGCTTTTGTTTGTAGGCCAGCAGGTCCACGTCCAGCGCGTCGTGCATATTCGGCTTGACCACCAGGAGCGTGCCTTCGGGCCGGAACTCGGCCCCACCCGGGCCAGGCCGCGGGCGGTAGCGGATGCGCGCCAGCAGCACGCCACGGCAAGAGTGGTTGTCTTGCATGTCTTCGGGCGACAGCACGGTGACCTCGCGGCGCTCCTGGGTGAACAGGCGGGTCAGCACCCGCGCGGCTTCGGTGTGGCTGTAGAAGTCGATCTCGGCCCCGAAGTCGATGCGGGCCTTGCGCACCAGGTTTTCCAGGTCGCCAAACTCATAGTCGGGGTCGCAGCTGGCATCGGACAGGATGATGAAGTCCAGCTCGCGCTTGAGCAGGGCATACACCCCGGTGTTCTCAAAATGCCCGCCGTCCGACAAATACCACCAGGGCCGCTCCACCCCGTAAAAGGTGGCCAGTGCCTCGTTGACCAGCATCATCGGCTTGGGGCACCAGCGCCAGCCGAACCAGCTACCCCATTTCAGGTCCGGGCTCTTGGCGGGGGCGCGCATCCAGTGGCCCAGGCGCACGCCCAGCAGGTACAGCAGCAACGCCAGGCCGCGCGAGGTGTAGGCCCCGGCCCCCGGTGATGCCGCCGCCCCGGATACCGCCACCCAACGGCCCAGGGTGCCTACGTCCTGCCCCGTCTTCTGGGCGATGAAGGCCCCCGGCCCCACCTCAAAGCCGCGCCAGCTGGCGGTGATGGCGGCGCCCTTGCGGTCGGCGTTGTACAGGCCGCTGCGGTAGTCGCGCGTCTGGTTCAGGCAGGTGTTGACCAGGTGGATGGGCCCGCCCTTGTGCTCCGGCGCGTAGCTGTGCATGTGCATGTCGTCGCCCTCCACCACCTGGGTCACGTCGGTGCGCGGTTTGCTGGGGTCGTTCATGTGGCGGTGCGGATTGCCCGCGGCCAGGTAGGCGCGCACCAGCCGGGCGCGGTAAAAGCTGTGCAGCGACGAGGAATTGGCCATTTGCGCGTTGGCCGCCGTGAGCACCATCCAGGTGGCCCAGGCCGCCAGCAGCAGCGCGGCCCGCAGCACCGCAGGCATATCCACAAACACGCCAAACGGGTTGAGCGCAAACACAAACCACTGCACCAGCACCAGCCAGCCCAGCCCCAGCACGGCGCAGGCCAGCAGGCTCGCCACGTTGACCAGCCGGGGCGCCCAGTCCTGCTTTTGCTTGCTGGTCTCGGCGGCCATTTGCTGCAGTGGCTGGACCAGGTTGCGCAGCACCAGCAGCACGAAGCCGCCCACGCCCAGCCCCCCCCAGAGCCACGTTGGCGTGCCGTCGTGCTTGCTGTCCAGCGCATCCAGCCAGGTCTCCAGCAGCCACCAGCTCACCAGGTCCAGCACACCCAGCGCCAGAAAAACCAGGGCCAGCACCAAAGCCCCGCGCAGGGCACTGGTCAGGCCGTGGCGGATCCTGGCCACCAGCAGCGAGTGCGACGCATTGCGCGACCGCCACAGCCAGAGCACCACCCCGGCCTGCCCCAACGTGAGCGAGCCCATGCCCAGCGCGCAGGCATTCAGCCAGCCCGGCCCCTGCGCCACCGATACACCCAGGCCCGCCGCCCCCACACTGCCCCACAGCAGCGCGGTGCACAGCCCGGCCACCAGCACAAACACCGCATCGCGCAGCCCCAGGTGGTGGATCACCAGTGCCTTGTCGCCGCCCGCATCGCGTGCCGCCCAATAGCCTGCAATCAGACCCGGCACCGTGGCCAGCGCCACCGCCAGCGACAGCACCCACCACGGCGTGTACCAGGCCGCCCAGCCGTCAAACCACTGGAAGCGGTGCTGCAGCAGGTGCGGCGACAGCACCACCAGGCCCAGCAGCAGGCAGGTGAACATCAACTCGGTATGGATGGCCAACCAGGCCCGCAGATAGGTGGCCACCGCCGTGCCGGTATCGCGCGCGCCGGACGGGTTCAGGTAGCGGCCATTGCGGCGCAGCCAGGCCAGCACCGGCGAGGCCCCGTCGGCCATCAGTTTTTGCGCCGCCTGGATGCCGTAGGTATCCACCAGCCGCCCCCACATGGCCCCGATGTAGCCGCCGCCCGACACGGTGGACAAATAATCCAGCCGCCCCAGCAACCCATCGCGGGCCAGGCCGCGGGCCGCACCGCCCTGGCCCCGGTTTTGCGCCAGGCCGCGCATCAGCCCCAGGGCAAACGTGGCGCTGCGCACGCCCCCGCCCGACAAGGCCAGGCCCACCCGGGGCTGGTCCAGTTCGTGGTGGTCGCCCGCGCCATCCGGGCCCAGCACCTGCTGCCGCCGCGCCAACACCGCCGCCTGCTCGGACGCGCAAAGCGCTGCAAAGCTGTCAGGATGCGGATCTGGGGGCATGCGGTTCTCCGGGGCTATGGACCTATTTTGGACCGCTATGCCACCGCCTGCATCCCTACTATGCAGTACGAACCTGTATAGTCAAGTACTACACAAAATATAGCTGCCTGTGCTTACCCCATCAGCACAGACAGCCTGAAAACCTTCAAAGTGATGCGCCATCCATGCTGAAATTTTTAACCCACCGCTGGGGCGCCCTGGCGGGCAATACCCGGGGTGTGCTGCTGGTGGTGCTGGCCATGCTGTGCTGGTCGGTGCTGGACGCCTGCAACAAGCGCCTGATGGCCGAGGGCATCTCGCCCCGGCAGGTGCTGTTTTTGCAGTCCACCGTGGTCTTGCTGATGGTGGCCCCGCTGGTCGCCTGGACGCGCGGGCGCGTCATCCGCACCCGCAACCCGCGCATGCACCTGCTGCGCGCGGGCTTTATCGTCACCTCGGCCGGGTGCGCGGCCTGGGCCGTGTCGCACCTGCCCCTGGCCGAGGCCAGCGCCTACCTGATGACCGGCGCGCTGTTCATGCTGCCGCTGGGCGTGTGGCTGCTAGGCGAGCGCCCGCACTGGCTGCGCTGGCTGGGCGTGGCGGTGGGTTTTGGCGGCGTGCTGGCCATCCTGCAGCCCGGTGCCGGTGCCTTCCAGCCCGCCGCGCTGGTGGCACTGTTTGGCGCGTTGATGGAAGCCATGCTGGGCGTGGTGCTGAAGAAATACTCGGACCACGAGCACCCCATTGCCATCCTCACCTGGAGCCAGACCGCCTGCTGGATCAGCTTTGGCGTGCTCAGCGGCTTCGCCCTGCCCAGCGTGCCGCCCGCCCTGTGGGTGCTGCTGCCCATCGTGGGCCTGGCCGCATCGGGCATTTACCTGTCGTACTTTTTTGCCTACCGCGCGGGCGACGCGTCGGCGGTGGAAGCCGGCAGCTTCTCGCTGCTGCTGTTCAGCCCCAGCCTGGGCTACATCTTCTTCGCCGAAACCCCGGCCGCCGCCTTCTGGACCGGCGCGGGCCTGCTGGTGTGCGGGATTGCGCTGGTGATTGTGGAGCCGAGCGGGCGGGCTGCCTGACTGCTGCCAACAGACCAACTATTTAATTGCGTACCATACTTCTGGCACACCACGCCTAAAAGCCGAGCGCCGATATCGGTTAATCAGGCAAAATATCCTCCATATTGGGGATATTTTTATGGATGCCTTGCTTCTGCGGCTTTCTCAATCCGTGGCCTCGGCTTGGACACTGGAAGATTTAACGCGCCCACTGCTGGAAATGCTGGAGACCGTGACCGGGCTGGAGTCTACCTACCTCACCACCATCGACGTGGAAAAGGGGGTGCAGCACATCCTGTTTGCACGCAACTCCCTGCAACTGCAGATTCCCGAGGGGCTCAGCGTGTCCTGGACCGACACCTTGTGCAAGCGGGCCCTGGACGAAGGGCGCTTTTTCACCAACGATGTGTCGGCCTGCTGGGGCGACTCGGACGCCGCGCAGGCGCTGGGCATCCAGACCTACATCAGCATCCCGATCAAGATGGGCGACGGTGCGGTGTACGGCACGCTGTGCGCCGCCAGTGCATCGCAGCTGCCACTGGCACCCCACGCCGCCCACATGCTGCAGCTGTTTGCGCGCCTGATTGCCCAGCATGTCGAACGGGAGCGGCTGATGGCGCAGCTGGCCAAAGCCAATACCGAGCTGGCCGCGGTGGCCCTGACCGACGTACTCACCGGCCTGCCCAACCGGCGCTCCATGACCGCCGAACTGGTGCGCACGCTGGCCCGGGCGCAGCGCGACGGCACCGGGGTGCTGGTGAGCTTCATCGACCTGGACGGCTTCAAGGAGATCAACGACACCCACGGCCACCAGGTCGGCGACCAGTTTCTTGCCGCCATGGCCGAAAACCTGTCCGACGGCCTGCGCGCAGGCGATGTGCTGGCACGCTTTGGTGGGGACGAATTTGTGGCCGTGGGGCGTGGCCCCAAACTGAACGCAGGGCCCAGCAGCGCAGCACGCATCTTCCAGGAGCGCCTGACCCAGAAGTGCAGCACCCGTCTGAACCTGGGCGAGGTGGAAATCCAGTGCAGCGGCGCCAGCGTGGGGGTGGTGCTGATCGACCCGCACACCACCACCGCAGAAAACGCCCTCACCCAGGCCGATGCCGCCATGTACGCCGTCAAACGCCTGCGCCGCCTGGAGCGGGAGCAGCAGGTTTAAACCAGCACCAGCTATCTTTTAAGTAGCTACTCACGCTGATGGAACAAGCGCTAGCGGCCTAAAAAGCTTAAAGCGCCCTGCCCGGCGTGCCGCCCGCCCTGTGGGTGCTGCTGCCTATCGTGGGCCTGGCAGCCTCGGGCATTGACCTGTCGTACTTTTTTGCCTACCGCGCGGGCGAAGCGTCGGCGGTAGAGGCGGGCTGCTTTTCAGCCCTACGTGGGCTACATGCTCTTCAATGAGACGCCAGCCGCCGCCTTCTGGACCGGCCGGCGCGGGCTTGCTGGTGTGCGGCATTGCGCTGGTGATGGTGGAGCCGAGTGGGCGGGCCGGGTAGGCGACTTTTACCGCGCCTGTTGTTTCACCCGGTAAAGGGTTCGGGAACCGCAGTTTGGTAAAGGCTCTTCCTTCACATCAAAAATTTCAGAAGCTACGAGCAAGCGTTTGAGCGTCGCATGCCCATACCGCTCTTGCATGTGTTCCATTGCATCCGATGCCAGGACGCGCGCCAGCCGACCGGCATCGGCCACATAAGTCCAGCCGTCTGGGCGCGCACCATCGATGGCGATCTGGCGCAAGACGGCGACCAAGGGGCTGTTTTGCAACCACACCAGCTCGGACGAGCGCTCGCATTCTTCTGTCGCCATAAAGCGCGCCAGCGTCTGCAGCGCATTCTCCAGACCCTTCGCCGTATTTCGGAGGTGATCCCGTATCGACAGCAGCTTCTCATGCTGCTGGTCAAGATAAGCCGAAGCTGCCGCCATGCCCTGCGGTGATGCAGGCTGCCAACGCGGCAGAAAATGGTGCACTAAGGCATTGCGCTCATCCACTACCATCTTCAAATTGGCGAGTTGCGTCGCATGGAAATCCGGGCTACCGGTTTGTGTAAACCGAAATGACATCCAGACATCTGTAGCCATCTCCTTGTCCGGAAGCGGCTTACCCTCCAAGATGCCGTCGGAATATTGCCCGACCAGTTGGCCCATGGTCTGGTTTTGGACTTTCTCCACCTTGTGCTGCTGCCGCTGCGAAAAATCTTCCGAGGTGCCATCCACGTAGTGTTGCGCCACCAAGGTTTTCAGCAACGCTTCCACCTGTTGGCACAAAAGCAAATTGCGCCCTAACTTACGCAAAACCTCGTCGCCCAAGGCTTCAGACTTTTCAGCTTCTTCGCGCTCGTCCATAAGACCATCACCTCAAAAAAATGGGGTTGGGCAGACTACATGTTTGCTATCTTTTTAAAAGCTGCTACCGCTGATGGAACAAGCGCTAGCGGCCTAAAAAGCGTAATGCGCCCTGCGCGGCACGGGCACCACTGGCCAGGCTGGCGGTGAGCAGGTAGCCGCCGGTGGGGGCCTCCCAATCCAGCATTTCGCCGGCGGCAAACACGCCCGGCAGCGGCTCCAGCATCAGGTCTGCATCCAGCGCCTCGAAAGCAATGCCACCGGCGGTGCTGATGGCCTCGTCCAGGGGCCGGGTGGCCACCAGGCGGATCGGCAGGGCCTTGATGGCGGCGGCCAGCGCGGCGGGGTTCTGGAAACTGGCCTTGTCCAGCAGCTCGTGCAGGATGCCCGCCTTGATGCCTTCCAGCCCCAGGCGGCTTTTCAGGTGGCTGGAGAGCGAACGCGTGCCGCGCGGATGGGCCACGTCGGCCAGCACCCGCTCGGGGGTTTTGTCGGGCAGCAGATCCAGCAACACAGTGGCGTGGCCGTTCAGCGCAATCTCGTCGCGCACCAGGTTCGATACCGCGTAGACCAGGCTGCCTTCGATGCCGCTGGCGGTGGCCACAAACTCGCCCTGGCGGCGGAACGTCTCGCCCTGGCTGTTGGTGAACGACAGCGCCACGGTCTTGAACGGCTGCCCGGCGAAGCGGCTGCGGAAATGCTCGGTCCAGCCCGCCACGTCAAAGCCACAGTTGGCGGGTTGCAGCGGCACCACCGGCACCTTGGCCGCCTGCAGCAAAGGCACCCAGGCGCCGTCGGAGCCCAGGCGCGCCCAGCTGCCGCCGCCCAGGGCCAGCACCACCACGTCGGCGGTCAAGGCCACGGGCCCCTTCGGCGTATCAAAAGTCCAGGTATTGCCCTCCAGCGCCACCCAGCGGTGCCGCATGTGGAACTGCACCCCGGCCACGCGCAGCCGGTGCAGCCAGGCGCGCAACAGCGGAGCCGATTTCATGTCGGTCGGGAACACCCGGCCCGAGCTGCCCACAAAGGTGTCCACGCCCAGCGCCTTGGCCCAGTCGCGCAGTTGCGCCGCACCCAGGTCCTGCAGCCAGGGGCTCACTTGCTCTTGCCGGTTGCCGTAGCGGGTGGCAAAGAGTTCGGACGGCTCGGAGTGCGTCAGGTTCAGCCCCCCCTTGCCCGCCAGCAAAAATTTGCGGCCCACCGAAGGCATGGCATCGCACAACTGCACCGCCACCCCCGCCTGGGCCAACACCTCCGCCGCCATCAAGCCCGCAGGGCCCCCGCCAATCACCAGCGCGGTGGTGCCCGTGGGCTTTTGTTCTTTTTGCATGGCTTCTTTCAGGATGACGGGTGTTGTGTGAGGGGGCGAGGATACAGGGGTTGCGATGGGTCCTGCAGGGGTGCTCCTGTTTTTGATGTTAAAAACAGGAGCTACTCACGCTGATGGAATGGGCGCTATCGGCATTTTTCAGAGGTCAAAATAGGCCTGAAAATAGGGAAACTGGGTTCTGCATCGCCCGTGGACCCGCATGCGTGCTCCAACACTGTGGGCGGGTTGGCGTGGGCGGCGGTGTGGGAACTTGAAAATGGACCACAAAATCTGAAAATACGCCCATGGCCTGGGCCCTGGCTGCACAGCACCACACCACCGCTCCTTCCATGAAAACCCAGTGCTACACCGCAAGCAGCCTGGATGGCTTCATTGCCACCGAAGACGACTCCCTGGAGTGGCTTTTCCCTTTGGGCGATGTGAATGACACCAGCTACCCATCCTTCATCGCCGACGTGGGCGCACTGGCCATGGGATCGGCGACCTGCGCCTGGATACTGCGCCACGCGGTGACCGTGCAGGACCAGCTGGGCAGAGCCTGGCCCTACACGCAACCTACCTGGGTCTTCTCCAGCCGGGCGCTGCCGCAGGTGCCCGGGGCCGACCTGCGCTTTGTCAGCGGCGATGTCCGGCCCGTCCACGCAGACATGCGACGCGCGGCCGGACCCAAAAATATCTGGATCGTGGGTGGCGGGGACCTGGCCGGCCAATTCTTCGATGCCGGTTTGCTCGATGAACCCATCGTCCAGGTCGGCTCCGTGACCCTGGGCCAAGGCAAGCCGCTGTTCCCCCGCCGCCTGACCTCCCCGCCTCTGCGGCTGACCTCCGCCCAACAGATCGGCAGCGGCTTCGCCGAACTCCGCTACGCAGTGCCGCGCAGCCAAGGCCATAGCGCAGATTGAGTCAAGCACTACAAACGCCGCTTTTGGTACCGGAAGAACGCATGAAAAAAACCCTCAGCTTTTCAGTCTCCATTCACTGCCCGCTAAGCCTGGTGTGGGACACCATGCTGAGCCCGGAGGGCTATCGGGCCTGGACCGCAGCATTCATGGAGGGCTGCTACTTCTCCGGCTCATGGGAGGCCGGCCAGAAGATCCAGTTCCTAGCGCCCAACGGCGACGGCATGGTCGCCGTGATTGCGGAGAACCGGCTGCATGAGTTCATCTCGATACGGCACCTCGGCGAGGTGATCGCAGGCGTGGAAGACACCACCGGCCCAAAGGCCCTCACCTGGGCACCCGCGTATGAGAACTACACGTTTGTAGAAACCGCCGGTACCACCGAAGTCACAGTGGACCTGGACACGCCTCTTGCGCACGTGGCGTATATGCAAGAGACCTTCCCTCGGGCCCTCGCCCTGCTGAAAAGCCTCTGCGAAAGCAAGTCGCCAAGTGCCGCTTGACCCACACGTTCAATCCGAGATTGGCATACCCGGGTATTTCGAATTTTTGGGCCTATTTTTGGATGCCTAAGTGCCTGCCCACGCTTGCCTTATAAGCACAGGCAGCTCCTATTTTTAACTATCAAAAGAGAAGCAATCTGTTTGGGCTGCACGGGTGGTAGCCAATGGGGGTCGGATCCCAATTGCGCGCAGGTAGCTGGCGGTGCGAGAGGGCGGCATCCCGCATTTGGGCTCCGACCCCTATTGGCGGGTTGGCGTTAACGTTTTCTGGGTGCCTGTCAGCATCCCCGGCCGGGATGTGCGCCCGGCGGCGCAGTCACTTGTTCTTTTGCGCAAAAGAAAAGTAACCCAAAGAAAGGCGCCCCAACTGTCTGCGCCCCGTCGCTCTCGCGCCGGGGAACCTGCGGTGCGCGCTTTGGGCGGGGTCTGGCTAAACTCGCTTCGCTCGGACAACGCCAGCCCTTTTCCGCCCAAAGCTGTGCTCCTCGGCGCACACAGATGGGGACCCCAATACGGGATCGGCCCGGCACAGCCGGGCATCGCGCCGGTCGCGAACTGGGAGAACTATTGGCGGCTGTTGAGTCACCCCGGATATCGACTGGCGCACCGACCCAGCTTCGTGCCCTAGGCACGATGGGGCGCTGTGCGCCCCCGATTGCGATCCCTGGGGTCCCCCTCTAGATGCGCCGAGGAGCACAGCTTCAGGTGGATCAGGGCTGGCGTTGTCTGAGCGAAGCGAGTTTAGCCAGACCCCACCTGAAGCGAGCACCGCAGGCTCCCCGACGCGGTAGCGGCGGGGCGCAGGTAGTGGGGGTGGCCTTTTCTTTGGTGACTTTCTTTTGGCCACACAAAAGACAAGTTACTGCCCTGCCGGGGGCACATCCCGGCCAGCGGCGCTGGAGGCATGCACAACTTCAAAAACGAGAGCAATCGCAAGGCAAGCTGCAAGGGATTGCCAGGATATAGTAATGCTCCTTGCTGCTTTTTCTGGAGTTGTTATGGCCTTCAACAGCTTGTCAAAAACTGATATAGACCAAGCTTGGCGGAGGGTTCGAACGCATTTGGCTGCCCAAGTTAGGGCGACAAATGCGATGTCAGGGAGATACAGTAGTGCCTCTACATATTGAGTAGGGCTTAACCTTGTCTGCTGCTTTCATCAACCACCACGAAGTAGAAACAGGGAGCGTTTGCACTCACTGGAGCGGTTGGGGCAAAAGCGCCGACGCCGCAGAGCCTTATGAACTACGGCTTTCGCACTTAGAGGTCGTTCAGCGCTTTTCGACTTACTGGAAAGACTTCGTTGCTCGTGAGTCTGAACCCGACGGTACGGAAACTCCTCCAGGTGTTTACGGTGAACTACAGTCAGTCGGCTACCCGTCAATTGAAGTCATGCTCAGCGCCCACAGAGAACTTCTTTCACGTCTCATTCTTAAGGGCTTACAGACAGAATTCTTGGGGTTCATGGTTGGCCAACCAACTGAGGTTCCCGTAGGCTCTTTCGGCTATTTCTTGCGTAGCATCACAGCGATTGATGTTCAACCTGCTTACGTGGTAGTCAAAGGAGAGTGCGTTGAATTTTACCGCCGCGAGCCCTAGTAAGTTCGTCAACGGGACGCCAGAATGCTGCTCATTTAGGTTCCCTACGCTACGCTCCAGCACCCGCTACGTCCAACGCTAGCCCCCTCACACCACCACCAGCCCCCCCGCCCCCGTCAAAAACGCCGCCTCCACCTCCGCCCCCGGATACAACACCCGCAGCGCCGCCCGATAAGTCTCCAACTGCTCCACCAACCCCGCATCCCGCTGCGGCTGGTTTTTGGATTTGTGGTCCAGCACCCACCAGGCACCGGTGTCCTTGCGGCGCACCAGGCGGTCCAGGCGCAGGGTCTTGCCCTGGTAGTTCAGAGCGACCTCGTTGCCCGCCCAGTCCACCACCTCGGCATCCCAGGCCCAAGCCCCCTCGCCCGCACGGATGGCAGCGGCCATGGTGGCGGCTTTGTGCGACTGCGCGGCATCCAGGCTGAACTCGCGGGCTACAGCCTGCTGCCGGGCGGCATCGGCGGTGCCCCACTCCAGCAGCCGGTGCATGGCCTGGCCCACCCGCGATTCCAGGGATTCGGGGGCATCGGCCTCCGGTTCGGTGCGCGGGGGCGCGACCTGCAGGCCGATGTCGGGCACCACCAGCAAGGTGAAATCGGCATCGGCTGCAGCGGCCTCCAGCGGGTCGGCTGCATCCAATGCACCAACCCTTTCGCCCAGGGGCTGCAAGCGCTGCCACCACGAGCCATCCACCGCCTTGTGCGGCACCACGGACGACAGGACCAGCTGGCTGCGGGCGCGGGTCATGGCCACATACAGGCCGTTGAGCTCTTCGCGCTGGCGGGCGGCTTGCTCGATGGCCAGCACGTCGACTACGCAGGCGGGCGGATTGGATTCGCTGGCCAAAAAGACCAGGCGCACCGGGTATTCGGCCTCGCCGGGCCAATCCACCAGCACGCCCATGGTTTCGGCTTTGCCGGGCGGGGAGTCGGTGTCGAGCAGCAGCACCAGTGCGGCCTCCAGGCCCTTGGCACCGTGCACGGTGAGCAGGCGCACGGCATCGGGGGCGCTGGTGACCGGGGCTTTGACACCACCGGCTTTGAGGGCGCGCACCAGGGCGTAGGGCGTGGCGAAGCGGCCTTCGTTGAGCTGCAGGGCCGTACCCAGCACGGCACGCAGATTGGCCAGCACGGACGTGCGCAGCGCGGCGGGCGCGGCGGCGGCGAAGCGGGCCAGTACGTCGCCGTGGGCGTAGATGGCATCCAGCGCGTCGTGCGGGGGCAGTGCGTCCAGCCACTGTTTCCATTGCATCAAAACAGGGGCTAGCGCTGATAGCGTGGGCGTGAGCAGCTCTGCATTGTGTAGCAAATGCCACCAGCTGCTGTCGGATGCGTTGTCAGGATCGGCGCGGGCGGCGCGCTGCAGCTGGGCCAGGTGCACCAGCTCGGTATCGGCCACGCCAAACAGCGGGGATTTCAGCGCCTGCGCCAGCGACAGGTCGTGGTGGGTGGACACCAGCGCGTCCAGCAGAGCGGCGATGTCTTGCACCTCGGGCGCGTCGGCCAGGTCGGCTTTTTCGGGCTGCTGGGTGGGGATGTGCAGGGCGCGCAAGGCATCGCGCATATGGCCCAGGCGCTCGCGGCGGCGCGACAACACCATCACGTCCTTGGGAGCCAAGCCATCGGCCAGTTGAGTGGCCAGCCACTGGGCGGCCTGGCGGCATTCCAGGGTGCGCAAGCTGTCTTCGGGCTCTTCGCGGGGTGTGCCCAGGCTGTCGCGCCAGCCACTCCCAGCGGCCTGGATGGCCGAAGCATTGGCATCGCGCGGGATGGCGGGCAGGTAGCGCAAAGCCCCCAAGGCGGTGGATTCGGTGGTGTGGTCGCGAAAGCCGTCATAGGCACCGGCAGCCTGCGCGGCATGCATGGCGGCGTTGACGGCGGCCATCACTGGTGGGGCGTTGCGGCGGGTGTGGTCGCAGCTGAGCAGGTCGCCGCCCAGCCCGTCCACCACAAAGGCCTGGGCGGCGCGGAACACCTGGGGCTCGGCGCGGCGGAAGCGGTAAATACTCTGCTTGGGGTCGCCCACGATGAAGACGCTGGGCGCTCCGGCCGCGCCCGCATAGCCGCTGAGCCAGGCGTGCAGGGCCTGCCACTGCAGCGGGCTGGTGTCCTGGAACTCGTCGATTAGCAGGTGTTTGACCTTGGCATCCAGCCGCTCCTGCACCCAGCCGCTGAGCACGGGGTCGGACAACATCACCGACGCGGCGCGTTCCACGTCGTTCATATCGACCCAGCCGCGCTCGTACTTCAGGGCGGCCAGCTCGGCGATCAATATGCGGGTGAGGCGGGCCATGCGCTGCTGGTGCGCCCAGGCAGCATTTTGGAGTTGGGCCTGGGCGACTTGCAGCACCAGGTCTTGCGCGGCGCGCACGGTGGCAATGCCCACAATTTTTTCACCAAATTTGCGGGCCGTGCCCTTTTGCGTGAGCAAGGCGGCCAGCACGGCATCTGCATCCTGGGCGGTCACAGCCTGCTCCAAGGCGCTGCCTGCCGCCGAGAAGGTCACGGCACTGGCGCGGCCCAGATTGGCTGCGGCTTCTTGCAGCAAGGGGCGCTGGGCCCAGAGCAAATCCTCGGGCGCGGCCAGCCCGGCAAAGGCGGGAAACTGCGCATCGAACGGCGGCACGGACGCATCCACCACGCCCTGCGCGTCGGCCAGCACAAATTCCACGCGTTTGTTCAAGGCAGCGGCCAGCGCCTTGTGCGCCTGGAAGCGGCCATGCACGGCCACCAGGGCTTCGAAGTCGGCGCGGGCGCTGGGGTTGTCCACCACGGTGGCGTAAAAGCGCGGCCACACGGCGGTGACGGCTTCAAGATCATCTTCCAGCAGGCTGTAGTTGGCGGGCAGGCCCAGGTCCTGCAACACGGCCAGCGGCGCGGTGCGCAACAAGGCGGCAAACCAGCTGTGGAAGGTGCGGATCTGCACCGGGCGGGCGCTGGCCAGGAGCTGGGGGTACAGGTTTTTGAGGGCCGGGGCTTGCAGGGCAATCTGCGCGGGCGGCACACCACGGGCCCGCAGTTCTTCGGCCAGCTTCTCGGGCGTGGCCTGGGCGAATTCGACCAGCCATTCGTTGAGCCGCTGGCGCATTTCACCGGCGGCTTTTTTGGTGAAGGTGATGGCCAGGATTTCGTGGGCGGCGGCACCTTTGCCATCGGTGGCCAGGCTGCCTTCCAGCAGCGCCCGCAGGATGCGCGAGACCAGCATCCAGGTTTTGCCCGCGCCCGCGCAGGCCTCTACCGCGATGCTGCGCCGGGGGTTGCAGGCGATGGCGTAGAAGGCGGCGCGCTCGACCGGGTGGCCGTTGTGTTCGTAGGCGGCTAAGGTCACTTCTTTTTACCCAGGGCACCCACGGCCACCAGGCTCAGCAGCACAAACGGCAGGCAGGCGGCGTACAGGTTGCGGATGCCAAAGTGCTCGGCCACCTGGCCCAGCAGGGGCGGGCCCAGCAGAAACACCACGAAGGAAATTTGCGCCAGCGCCGCCACGTTGACGGCGGCCGGCCGGTCCACCCGCTGCGCCGCCGCCGACATGGCCAGCGGAAAAATGCCGCTGGTGCCCACGCCCATCAGCCCCAGGCCCAGCAGCGCAAGCAGGGGCAAGGGGGCCAGCACCACCAGCAGCGCGCCGCAGCCCAGCACCACCAACAGGCCGCGGGCAAACACCACGGGGCTGAAGCGCTCGACCAGGCCGTCGGCAAAAAACCGCATCACCGCCTGGGTGAACGCGCCCGCCGCCACCGCCAGCCCGCAGACCAGCGGCGAAGCGGCAAACACGTCGCGCATATAGATGGCCGACCAGTCAGCACCCGCGCCTTCGAGCAGCATGGCCGACAGCGTCACGCAGACCAGCGCCATGATGGCCCAGGTGGGCCGGGCAAAGTGCGGGGCTTCCTCGGTGGTGGCTTCGCGCAGCGGCGCGGGGCTGAAGCGCCCCAGCAGCAGCAGCGTGGCCACCAGCGACACCGGCACCATCAGCGCCAGGTGCAACTGCGGGCTGATGCCCAGTTGCGCAATGCCCGCGCCCGCCAGCCCGGCGGCAAAAAAGCCGAAGCTCCAGAAGGCATGGGCGCGGTTCATGATGCGGCGGCCCAGCTGGTGCTCGACCCGGTCGGCCTCCACGTTCACCACCACCTCCACCACGCCAATGCACAGGCCCGCGGGCACCAGGCACAAGAACAGTACCAGCGGCCCGCTGGCCCAGCTGGCAATGGCAAAAAACAGCGCGATCATGGGCGTGAGCAGCAGCAGCGCCCGGCGGTAGCCAATGCGCTCCAGCAGGCGGCTGGCCAGGGTGAGCGAGACCAAAGTGCCCGCTGCGGTGCCGATCAGCGCCAGGCCCAATGCGCCCTCGCCCACGCCCATGCCGCGCTGGATCTCGCCCAACCGGGGGAAGATGCCGCCCAGGCCAAACGAGTACAGGAAGAAGGCCGCAAACACCCGCCATTCGGCGGACAGGTGCAGGCCGAAGCGGTGGCCGGTGTCTACCGTGGTGGGAAAGTGGCTTGCACCGGTTTTCATACCAGCCACCCCGCTTCTGCCAAGTCCCGCTCGCACTGCGCTGCGTCCAGAAACTGGATGCCCTGCCAGCCCCGGGCACGGGCGGCGGCAATGTTGTGCGCGTTGTCGTCGATGAACACGGTGTCGGCAGGGGTCAGGCCAAACTGGGTTTCGGCCAGGGCGTAGATGCCATGCTCGGGTTTGATCAGGCCCACGTGGGCCGAGAAAATGCCGTCTTCAAAGTGGTCGAAGAAATCGCGGTCCAGCAGACGGTCGGCGTAGGGGGTGGGCATGTTCGACAAGTACACCAGCCGGTGCCCTTGTGCCTTCAGGCGGGGCAGCAGCGCGGCGGTGTCCTGCTTGGTGGGCAGGTGGTTGGGAATGGCGTGGATGAAACGCAGCATGTCGGCCGCATCCACCCCGCTCTGCGCGGCCAGCAAGGCGGCCAGTGGTGCGGGCTCGACCGTGCCGCGGTCGAACTCGGCCCAGGGGGTCCAAAAGTTCGCGCACAGCGCCTGCGCAGCTGCCGCGTTGGGTGCGTACCGGGGCAGCTCGTGCTGGACGATCTCGGCGGGTTGCCAGTGCAGCAGCACGGCGCCCAGGTCAAAGACAACGGTTTTAGGGGTGGATGTGGAGAGCAAGGGGAGTTTCCTTATCGGGCAGACAGCTAGGGTAAAGCATTTATGGGGTCTATCAGGAGGCAGGGTTCTGGCCATGCAAAGCGGCTGGCCAATAATGAGCTGAATCACTGATTGGCCTGTGCACACGGTAGCGCTATGCTAGTGGCAATTGCACCGCACAACCATCGAGAAATTCCGTCCAATCCATGAATCCACCTCATGCCAAAACCGCCGCCCGCCGCCTGCCACCCCTGAACATGCTGCGCGCTTTCGAGGCGGCCGCCCGGCTGGAGAGCGTGACCCTGGCCGCGCAAGAGCTGCATGTGACCCAAAGTGCGGTCAGCCACCAGATCAAGGCACTGGAAACATGGCTGGGCGTTCCACTGGTGCAGCGCAGTGGCCGGGGCCTGGGGCTCACCACCGAGGGTGCCGCCTACCTGCCCAGCCTGCGCAGCGCCTTCGACCAGATGGCCAGCGCCACGGCCCGGGTGCAGCGCCCGCTGCGGGGCAATACCTTGTCGGTGAATTCCATGGCCTCGCTCTCGGCCCAGTGGCTGATCCCGCAACTGGCCAACTTTTGCGCCGAGGTGCCGGGCGTGGACGTGCAACTGTCCACCACCCTGAGTGCCACCGGGTTCGACCCCGCGGCTTTTGATGTGTCCATCCGCTGCTTTACCGATGCCGAGCTGGCCGCCCTGCGCCAGCGCCCACCCTGGCGCGACGTGGTGCTGGGGGCCTTTTTGCCCAATACCCTGACCCCCGTGTGCAGCCCGCAGGTGCTGGCCGCCCAGCCGCCCCTGACCAGCCCCGCGGATGTGTTGTCGCGCACCTTGCTGCACAGCCGCTCCACCCCGCTGGTCTGGCAGGACTGGCTGGCCCTGGCCGGGCTGCCCGCGCAGCAGCCGCGCCACCTGGTCACCTTCGACCACGCACACCTGGCGGTGCAGGCGGCGGTGCAGGGCATGGGCATCGCCCTGGGCAACCCGCTGCAGCTGCGCGAAGAACTGGCCAGCGGCCTGCTGCACACGCCCTTCCCCACCCTGGCCCTGTGCGACCGCACCAACTACTGGATCATGGCCCCGCAGGCCACGCAGAACCCGCACGCCGTGGCGTTTTGCGCCTGGCTGGAGCGCAACGGGAGTTTGCAAGCTTTTTAGGGCTTCCGCGCTTATTCCATCAGCATGAGAAGCTATATTTTGTATAGCAAAAGAGCTTTTACGCCGTCCACCAATCCTTGCGGCACAAGCCCCTTGCTGCGCAGAACGTGCAGGCCGCGCCCTCGCCCAGCGCCGCCAAAGTTGCGCCATCGGCAATGCGCTGCATGTCGTCCAGGATGCCGTGCACCAGCGCGTCGCGGGCCTCCACCACCTCGGTCTGCTCAAACAGCTGGCTGCCGTCTTTTTCGCCCACGTTGAGGTAGGCGGCGCGCAAGGTGTCATGCGGCAACAGCGCGGCGTAGAAGGCCAGCTGCGTGTCTTCCAGCGGCTGCTGGATGCGTTTGCCGGTGGCCTGGGCGTTTTCGGTTTTGTAGTCGATGACCAGGGCGGTGGTGCGGCCGTCGGCATGCACCTGGTCCACCCGGTCGATGGTGCCGATCAGCGTGATGGAGCCCAGCGGGAGTTCGAGCGCGCTTTCGGCCTGCTCGAACTGGCCACCTGCGGCTTCGTGCGGGGCCAGCCAGTCCAGGTAGCCGTCGCGCACGCGGGGCCAGGCCGAGGCAAAAGGCAGGAACTCGCCCGGCTCCAGATGCATGTCTTGCGTGATTTGCTCGGCCGCTACATTCATAATAGCTACTCGCGCCGATGGAATGGGCGTGGGGGCCACTTTTAACGCCTCATGGAAGTGCTTGAGCACCGCATGCAACCAGGTGCCAAAGTCGCGCTTGTCTACCTCGCCGGTGAGCTCTTGTGCTTCCTGCAGGCCCAGTTGGCGCATACCGAAGAAGCGGTAGGGGCAGCGGCGCAAATCCTCGTAGGCGCTGGCCGACAGGCGGGTGATGGGCAGCGCGGCACCCACGGGCAAAGGCCGTTCGCTGGGCAGCGGCGTGAGGCTGCGGGGGATGCGCGGGTCGGCGGCCAAATCCACAGGCTCGGCCACCCGCAAGGCCTGCACCAGCGGGCTGGCCAGCAGGGTTTCGCCCGAGGCATCGCTTTGCCGCCACAGCACGTCGGTATGCGGGGTTTGCAGGGCGTTGGCCCAGGCGGCGCGGGCAGCGGCTTCCAGCACGGCGCGGGACGGCAGGCCCAGGGCTTCGCGCTGCGCGGCGGTCCAGGCACCGGGCGGCTCGGGCGATACGGCCAGGCGCACTTCGTCACAGCCCGGCAGCACCAGGGCGGCAAACGGGCGGGCCAGCAACTGGCTCAGCGGCAGCACCACCACCTGCTCGTCCTGCGGGTGGTCGGGCACATAGCTTGCGGCCTCCAGCGCGTCGCCCACCCAGGTACTGAACTCGGCCAGGCGCAAGCGGCGGGCGGCCTGGGGGAAGTCGGCAAATTCGGCCTCCGCCCCTTCGGTCAGGCGCAGGGCGGACAGCAGCTTGGCCCCGGCGGCATCGGCCTCCAGCGCGGCCCACTGGCCGCTGGCCTGCAGCAAGGCGCGCACCGCGGCCAGCCAGGCGGCCAGCGGACGGGCGGCTTGCAGGCTGGCGCGCAGGCTATTGGCCAGGCGCACAGCCTCGGACACGGCGGGCTGGTTCGGCGTGGCCTCCGCGCTCCAGGCGGACCAGCTTTGTACCGATGCCTTGCGCAGCGCTTTCTCCAGCGTCTGCACGGTGCGGGGACGGAACGCCGGGGCGTTTTTCAGCCAGTCCAGCACCGCGTCGCTGCTGGCATCCCAGCGGGCCGCGCGCAGCGTGACCACCAGTTGCGCGGCGGCGCGGGTGGTGGACAGCTTCCAGCCGGTTTCGTCGCGGATACGCACCTGCTGCGCGGCCAGCATGGCGCGGATGCGGCGGGTCAGCAGGCGGTCGGTGGCGACCAGGGCCACCGGCGTGTGCCCGGCTTCGATGTGGCGCAGCACGCAGGCGGCGGCGCGCTGGGCTTCATCTTCGGAGTCGCTGGCCTCGTGCAGGGCGGGCATGGGCGGGGGTGGCGGCACGGGGCACACCAGGCGCGTGACCTTGTCGCCCCAGGCGGCGCACAGGGCGTGGATCAGCGGGTCGGTCTGGAAGCCGTCGAGCACGACGATGCAGTCCAGCGCGGCGGGCACGCTGTCGCTCCACAGCACGTCGGTGGCGTAGCTGGAGGCGGCGGCCCATTCGAGTGCGATGCGGGCCACTACGCATTCCAGCGCCAGCACCGGGGCTTCCATGCCCAGGCCCACCGCCTCGCGCGCCCGGGCGGCCCAGTCGGCGCGCTGCGGCGGCGGCACGGCGGCTACCAGCGGGGCCAGTTGGTGGGCGGCTTCGACCAGGCGGGCCGACAGGGCCTCGCGCTGTGCGCCCAGGCCGGCACGCTCCAGCAGGTCGGGGGCCTGCAGCATGTCCATGGCGGTATCGAACCGTAAATCATGCGGTCCCAGGGCCGTGCCGCCCAGGCCGTGCGACCAGTTCAGCGTAGACTCGAAACGCGGGGTGAATCCATCGGGCCGGGCCTGCGCCCAGAAGCGATTCGCCAGCGGCATGAGCTGCGCGTAGGGCAGCAAGACCACGGTGCGCGCAGGGTGGGCCTGGCGCTGCGCCATGGCCCGCTGTATCTGGGCCAGCAGACCGGTGCCAGGGGCAAACCACAGCGGGTCGGCAGAACTAGACATACTTTTAGACATATTGGGCGCGGTGGTGCTGGTGGGTCAATGGGTTTTCGCTATGTCTGTGATAGCACGGCAATGGCCGACAGGCGCTCTTGGTTTCTGTCACAATGCCGCAACTTCAGTCGTCTCGGCACTCTGCTTTAAGGAAAAAACCATGGCCAACGAACTCATCAAACATGTCTCGGACGCAACTTTCGATGCGGACGTTTTACAGGCCGCCACCCCGGTGCTGGTCGATTACTGGGCCGAATGGTGCGGTCCTTGCAAAATGATTGCCCCCATTTTGGACGAAGTGGCCACCGGCTACGCAGGCAAGCTGCAAATCGCCAAGATGAACGTGGACGAGAACCGCGACATCCCCGCCAAGTTCGGCATCCGCGGCATTCCCACCTTGATGATCTTCAAGGGCGGCGAGCTGGCAGCCACCAAAGTGGGCGCCATGAGCAAGTCGCAACTGACCGCATTTATCGACCAGCAACTGGCCTAAGCCTTTCGCACCCAGCCACCCTCGCGGTGGCTTCGTTTTTTCTGGCCATTATTCCTGTCATAATCTGCGCATTCACCCATTTGCACCCCCAGCAAGTCGGTTCGAGTTCCCGGTTTGTGAGGCCCTTCTAGCCTCCTCAAAACCTCCCCCCTTTTTTCCTCTCAGAACTCCGCCCAGGAGTCAATCCATGCACTTAAACGAACTCAAGGCACTGCACGTGTCTGAAGTCCTCAAACAAGCCGAAGAACTTGAAATTGAGAACACCGGCCGTATGCGCAAGCAAGAGCTGATGTTTGCCATCATCAAAAAGCGCGCCCGCACCGGCGAGCAAATCATTGCCGATGGCGTGCTGGAAATCTTGCCCGACGGCTTCGGCTTCCTGCGCAGCCCCGACACCAGCTACACAGCCAGCACCGACGACATCTACATCAGCCCCAGCCAGGTGCGCCGCTTCAACCTGCACACCGGCGACATGATCGAAGGCGAAGTGCGCACCCCCAAAGACGGTGAACGCTACTTTGCGCTGAACAAGCTCGACAAGGTCAACGGCGGCGGCCCCGAAGAAAACAAGCACAAGGTCATGTTTGAGAACTTGACCCCGCTGTTCCCCAAAGAGCAGATGAAGCTGGAACGCGACATCAAGGGCGACGAAAACATCACCGGCCGCATCATCGACATCGTGGCTCCTATCGGCAAGGGCCAGCGCGCCCTGCTGGTCGCCCCGCCCAAGAGCGGCAAGACGGTGATGATGCAGCACATGGCCCACGCCATTGCCGCCAACTACCCGAACAGCCACATGATGGTGCTGCTGGTGGACGAACGGCCCGAAGAAGTGACCGAAATGCAGCGCTCCGTCAAGGGCGAGGTGATTGCCTCCACGTTTGACGAGCCCGCCGCCCGCCACGTGCACGTGGCCGAAATGGTGATCGAGCGCGCCAAACGCCTGGTCGAGCTGAAAAAAGACGTGGTAATCCTGCTGGACTCGATCACCCGCCTGGCCCGCGCCTACAACAACGTCGTGCCCTCGTCAGGCAAGGTGCTGACCGGCGGTGTGGATTCCAACGCCCTGCAGCGCCCCAAGCGCTTCCTGGGTGCCGCCCGCAATGTGGAAGAAGGCGGCTCGCTGACCATCATCGCCACCGCGCTGATCGACACCGGCAGCCGCATGGACGAAGTGATCTTTGAAGAATTCAAGGGCACCGGCAACTGCGAAATCCACCTGGACCGCCGCCTCTACGAGAAGCGCGTGTTCCCGTCGATCCAGCTCAACCGCAGCGGTACCCGCCGCGAAGAACTGCTGCTGTCGCCCGAAATCCTGCAAAAGAGCCGCATCCTGCGCCAGTTCATGTACAACATGGACGAGATCGAGTCGATGGAGCTGATGTTGAAGAACATGAAGTCCACCAAGAACAATGTCGAGTTCTTCGACATGATGCGTCGGGGTGGTTGAGAAACCACGCTATAATCGAAGGCTTATCGTGAAAAGTGCGAAAAGTACCGGGCTTTTAAATTGGGCAAAGCATTGACCAAGGCACCGGGCGGCTAACGCAGTTGAACAAGGAAGAAATAATGAAAGCTGGTATCCACCCCAACTACCGTGAAGTGTGCTTCATGGACTTGTCGAACAACTTCAAGTTCGTGACCCGTTCCTGCGTTAACGCCAAGGAAATGATCAAGATGGAAGACGGCCGCGAACTGCCGCTGTACAAGCTGGACACCTCCAGCGAATCCCATCCTTTCTACACCGGTACGCAAAAATCCGTGGACAACATGGGTGGCCGCGTGGAGCGCTTCCGTAACCGTTTCGGCAAAACCACCGCTGCTGCAGCCGCACCTGTCGCCGCCGCAGAATAAGTTTTCCCGCATCCTCAAAGGGGCAGCCCGGTTTATCCGCGCTGCCCTTTTGCTTTATTGGCCTTACATTCCTGTTCTGTGAACCAAACCACCCCCGCCATCGTTGCGCAAAGCGCTGTTCGCCGTCTGCCGCGTGTGGCGCTGTGGCTGCTGTGTCTGGCCTATGTGCTGCCCGGCTTCGTCGGCCGCGCGCCCTGGCGCAACAACGACATGACCACGTTTGGCTACATCGCAGAGTTGGCGCGAGGCCATACCGCATGGCTGCAGCCCACCTTGCAAGGCCAACCGCCCACCATTGAAGCCTTGCTGCCCTATTGGCTGGGCGCCTGGGCCATCCAACTCGCCCCCCAGAGCTGGCCCGCCGACTTTGTGGCCCGTATTCCGTTCATGCTGTTGCTGGCGATGGCGCTGGCCAGCACCTGGTACGCGGTGTACTACCTGGCCCGCAGTCCGCGCGCCCAGCCGGTGGCGTTTGCCTTTGGTGGTGAGGCCAAACCGGCCGACTACGCCCGGGCCATGGCCGATGGCGGCCTGCTGGCCATGATTGCCTGCCTGGGCATGGCGCAGCTGTCGCACGAAACCACCCCGGCGCTGGCGCAACTGGCGTTTACCGCCCTGGGCTTTTTCGCACTGGCGGCCATGCCCTACCGTACCTGGATACCGGCCATCGGCGTGGTGCTGGGCCTGGCCGGGTTGGCACTGTCGGGCGCACCGACCATGGCCGTGCTGCTGGGCCTGGGCGGCGCACTGGTATGTTTCCTGGACCGCCATGCGCAGGAACCCGGCGAGATCTGCAATGCACCGCGCAGCCTGCGCTGGAGCCTGGCGGTATTGCTGGTCACGCTGGCGGTGGCGGCGCTGGCCTGGGCCTTGGACCAGTGGCGCTGGCGCATCGACCTGCCCGAGACCGACTGGACCAGCCTGCGCAACCTGGCCCGGCTGCTGCTGTGGTTTACCTGGCCGGTATGGCCGCTGGCGGTGTGGACGCTGTGGCGCTGGCGGCGGCAGCTCACCAGTGGCAACTTTGGCCGCCACCTGGCCCTGCCGCTGTGGTTTGTGGGCGTGGCCCTGGCCGCCACCCTGACTACCGATGCCGCCGACCGTTCGCTGATGCTGGCCCTGCCCGCCATGGCCACGCTGGCGGCCTTTGCGCTGCCTACCCTGAGCCGCACCGTCAGCGCGCTGGTGGACTGGTTCACGCTGCTGTTTTTCACCATCTTTGCGCTGATCATCTGGGTGATCTGGGTGGCGGCACAAACCGGTGTGCCCCAACAACCGGCCGCCAATCTGGCCCGCCTGCTGCCCGGTTTCATGCCCAGTTTCGAATGGTTGCCATTCACCGTGGCCCTGGGGGCCTCGCTGGTCTGGGTCTGGCTGGTGAAATGGCGCGTGGGTCGCCACCGCTCGGCCATCTGGAAGAGCCTGGTGCTTCCCGCGGGCGGCACCGCCCTGTGCTGGCTGCTGCTGATGACGCTGGGCCTGCCCGCGGTGGACTTTGGCCGCAGCTACCTGCCGCTGGTGCGCAATGTAGACCGCACCATTCGTGCCCAAACCCCGGGGCGCGCCCTGCCCGACTGCGTCGAGTTCGATAACCTGAACCGGGGCCAGATTGCGGCATTCCAGTTCCACGGCCACCTGGTACTCAAGCCGCGCGGTACCACCCAGTGCCCCTGGCTGCTGGTCGATACCAGCACGGCACGGCCTTTGCGCCAGGCGGTGGACAAGAGCACCTGGGCCCTCAAGCTGGGGGTGCGGCGGCGCGCAGACAATGGCGAAGCCATCCAGCTCTACCAGCGCATCGCGCGGTAACTTACAGGTCTTTTAGGCCTTCCGTGCTTATGCCATAAGCACGGGCAGCTATCTATTAGATAGCACTTCGCTCAGCAACGTTCGCCACCGGCAGCACCGTGCCACGCAGGCGGCTGGCCGGGAAGACGATGGCAAAGCGCGAACCCTGGCCCTGGGTGCTCTCGATGCGCAACTCCGCACCGTGGCGCTGCACCACGTGCTTGACGATGGCCAGGCCCAGGCCGGTACCGCCGGTTTCGCGGGACCGGCTGGGGTCCACACGGTAGAAGCGTTCGGTCAGGCGTGGCAAATGCTCAGCGGCGATTCCGGGCCCGGTGTCTTTGACCGAGAACTCGGCCCGGCCATCGGGCAAGGGCTGCCAGCGCACGTCGATACGCCCCCCGGCAGGCGTGTAGCGCACGGCATTGCTGACCAGATTCGACAAGGCGCTGAGCAACTCGCTCGAGGCCCCGGCGATGGAGCCTTCGGGCATAGGGCCAAAGCGCAGCGCGTGCACCTTGGTCTGCCCGGCGGTCACCATGCCTGACAAGGCCTCGGCCTCACGGGCGCACTGGGCCAGCAGGTCGCGCAGCACAATCCATTCGCTGTTGCTGGGGGCCGGGCTGCCTTCGATGCTGGACAGGGTGAGCAAGTCGCTCACCAGGGTCTGCATGCGCTGGGCTTGTTGGGCCATGAAGCCCAGGTAGCGCTCGCGCTGGCCTTCGTCCAGCGGCAGGCTCTGCATGGTTTCCACAAAGCCCGACATCACGGTCAGCGGCGTGCGGATTTCGTGCGAAACATTGGCCACAAAGTCGCGGCGCATGGCCTCGGCCTGCTCCAGCGCCGTCACGTCACGGGACAGCAGCAGCCGACGGCCATCGCCGTAGGGGTGCAGGTGTACCGATAAACGCACCGGGCGGCTGGCACTGCCGCCACGGCCAAGCATGAAGGTGCCGCGCGATGGGTCGGGCTCGGCGTAGTAGGCGGCAAAGGCCGGATCGCGTACCAGATTGCCGATCAGCTGCTGCAGGTCGCGCTGGGCATCGAAACCGAAGTGGGCCGCCGCAATGTGGTTGCACCACTCGATACGCCCCTGTGCGTCCAGCAGCACCACGCCGTTGGGCGAGGCCTGGATGGCGGCCAAAAACTCCTGCAGCCGGGTCTCGGCATCCAGCATCTTTTGTTGCGTCTGGCGCAGCCAGCGGCGGGTACGGTCGGTGAGCTCGCCCCACCAGCCCTGCATGTGCGGGGCCTGCGAGGCCTCGCCAGTGCGCAGCCAGCGCATCACACGCAGGCCCCGCACGGCATCCAGCAGCAGCCAGAAAATGCCCGCCAGGACCACACCGACCAGCGCGCCAGGGTAGGCGGCCCACTCCCAGCCCAGCAGGCCCGCGCCCAGCTGGAGGCCTAAAAAGCTCAAGAATCGAAACCACATAGGGAAAATTGGATGAGGATGGTGTGCGCACCATCCAGTAGATCAGGCAGCGGAAGTCGCCGAAGGAGCCGGGGCGGCAGCCACCGGCTGGGCGGTGATGCGGTAGCCCGCACCGCGCACGGTTTCCACCATGGCACCCCCCGCCCCCAGGGATTCGCGCAAGCGTTTGACGTGCACATCCACCGTGCGCTCTTCGATGAACACATGGTCGCCCCACACGCGGTCGAGCAGTTGCGAGCGCGAGTGCACGCGCTCGGCGTTCTTCATCAGGTACTGCAGCAGCTTGAATTCGGTGGGGCCGATCTTCACCGCCTGCTCCTGGTACGTGACCCGGTAGGTAGCGGCATCCAGCGCCAAAGCGCCGATGCGGATGGTGCCGCTTTCTTGCTCGGGTGCACGGCGGCGCAACACGGCGCGGATACGGGCCAGCATCTCTTTGGTCGAAAACGGCTTGGAGATGTAATCGTCGGCCCCGGCATCCAGGCCAGCCACGCGGTCGTTTTCGTCGCTGCGGGCAGTCAGCAGGATGATGGGCACGCTCTTGGTACGCGGATTGGCGCGCCATTTCTTGGCCAGCGACAAACCGCTTTCGCCGGGCAGCATCCAGTCCAGCAAAATCACGTCGGGCAGCATGGCATCGAGCTCGCATTGGGCCGTGACGCTGTCCATCGCCCAGGTTGGCTGGAAGCCGCTGTGGCGCAGATTGACGGCAATCAGCTCGGCAATGGCAGGCTCGTCTTCAACGATCAGGACCCGGGGCATGGTCTTCATTGGAGGGCTGACTCCACTTGGGCGACGGTGGCGTGGCGCACGTCTTCGCCCTTGACGATGTAGATGATGAACTCGGCGATGTTCTTGGCGTGGTCACCGATGCGCTCGATGGCTTTGGCGATGAACAGCAGGTCCAGGCTGGCGGTGATGGTGCGCGGGTCTTCCATCATGTAGGTGATGAGTTTGCGCACAAAACCGTCAAACTCCTGGTCGATCAAATCGTCTTCTTTCAGGATATCCAGCGCGGCGGCGGTGTCCAGCCGGGCAAACGCGTCCAGCGCCTTGCGCAGCAGGCCGGAAGCCATGTCGGCCGAGACGCGCAGGTCCAGCGTTGGCAAGGAACGGGGCGAGCTGCTCTTGGCAATCGACTTGGCCATGCGGGCGATCTTGTTGGCTTCGTCGCCCACGCGCTCCAGGTTGGCGGTGGTTTTGGAGATGGCAATCAGCAGGCGCAGATCCCGCGCCGTGGGCTGGCGGCGGGCGATGATGCTGGACAGCTCGCGGTCGATCTCGATTTCCATGCCATTCACACGGATTTCGGTCTCTGCGACCTGGTCGGCCACTTCGACGCTGAACTGCGACAGCGCGTAGACCGCCTGGCGAATCTGCGATTCCACCAGACCGCCCAGCTCCATCACGCGGCTGGAAACGCCATTGAGTTCGCTGTCGAACTGGCTGGAAAGATGTTTATCGGGCATGAGAGTCTCCAAATCAATAAAAGGCAGCAAGGGGCAAATGATTGCCAGATCAGCCAAACCGACCCGTGATGTAGTCTTCGGTTTCCTTGCGCTTGGGCTTGAAGAAAATGTCTTCGGTGGCGCCAAACTCCATCAGGTCGCCCAGGTACATGTAGGCGGTGTAGTCGCTGCAACGCGCAGCCTGCTGCATGTTGTGGGTAACGATGACCACGGTGTAATCGTTCTTCAGCTCGGTGATCAGCTCTTCCACCTTGGAGGTGGAGATCGGGTCCAGGGCCGAGCAGGGCTCGTCGAGCAGCAGCACTTCGGGCTTGATGGCAATGCCGCGGGCAATGCACAAACGCTGCTGCTGGCCACCGGACAGGCTGGAGCCGCTTTGGTTGAGCTTGTCTTTCACCTCGGTCCACAGGGCCGCCTTGCGCAGCGCCCATTCGACACGCTCTTCCATGTCGGTGGTGTTCAGATCCTCAAACAACTTCACGCCAAAGGTGATGTTGTCGTAGATCGACATGGGAAACGGCGTGGGCTTCTGGAACACCATGCCGACCTTGGCGCGCAGCAGGGCCACGTCTTTTTTGCTGGTCAGCAGGTTCTCGCCGTCCAACAGGATCTGGCCTTCGGCGCGCTGCTCGGGATAGAGCTCGAACATGCGGTTGAAGATGCGCAGCAGCGTGGACTTTCCGCAGCCCGAGGGGCCGATGAAAGCAGTGACCTTTTTCTCGGGAATTTCCATGTTGATGCCCTTGAGCGCATGGAATTTGCCGTAGTAGAAATTCAGGTCTTTGACCGAGATTTTCGAGGGGCTTGCAACAGTGGTTTGCATGGTAAGGACTCAGATTAATGCTTGTTGGAACCAGCCCACAGGCGGGCCAGAATATTCAAACCCAGCACGGCCATGGTGATCAAAAAGACCCCTGCCCAGGCCAGCTTTTGCCAGTTTTCGTACGGACTCATCGCAAATTTGAAGATCGTGACCGGCAGGCTGGCCATGGGCTGGCTCAGGCTGGATGTCCAGAACTGGTTGCTCAATGCGGTGAACAACAGCGGCGCGGTTTCCCCGGCAATCCGGGCCACGGCCAGCATCACACCGGTAATCACCCCGGCCCGAGCGGCTTTCAGGGTGATGCTCAGGATCACCTTCCACTTGGGCGCACCCAGGGCGTAAGCCGCTTCCCGCAGGCCGGGAGGCACCAGTTGCAGCATGTTTTCGGTGGTGCGGATGACCACCGGAATCACGATCAGCGCCAAGGCCACCACCCCGGCCCAGCCGGAAAACGACTTGAAGCGCGACACCACCACGGCGTAGACAAACAGGCCGATCACAATGGAGGGTGCCGACAGCAAAATGTCATTCACAAACCGGGTGGTCGAGGCCAGCCAGCTCTTGGTGTCGTACTCGGCCAGATAAATACCGGCCATGATGCCGATGGGTGCGCCCACGCAGGTGGCCAGCGTCACCATCAGGAACGAGCCGTAAATCGCGTTGGCCAGGCCGCCTTCGTCGTTGGGCGGCGGGGTCATCTGGGTCAGGGTGGCCATAGTCAGGCCTTCGATACCCAGCCGCACGGTTTCAAACAAGATCCAGAACAGCCAGAACAGGCCGAAAGCCATGGCCCCCAGGGCCAGCACCAGGGCAATCTGGTTGACGCGCTTGCGTTTGGCGTACTTGACGCCGCGGGTGTGTTCCAGCGCGGCAGCTTTGAGCAACATTTCGCCCGTGGTCATGATTTGGCTCCTTCGTTTTTCCGCAGCTGCGACAACAGCAGTTTGGACAGGGAAAGAATGACGAAAGTGATGAAGAACAGCACCAGGCCGAGGTACATCAGCGCGCCTTGGTGCAGGCCTTCGCCCGCCTCGGCAAACTCGTTGGCCAGGGCCGAGGTGATGCTGTTGGCCGCCTGGAACAGGCTCAGCGAATCCAGTTGGTTGAAGTTACCAATCACAAAGGTCACTGCCATGGTTTCGCCAATGGCCCGGCCCAAGCCCAGCATGATGCCGCCGACCACACCCGACTTGGTATAGGGCAACACCACCTTGGACACTACTTCCCAGGTGGTCGCACCCAGGCCGTAGGCCGATTCCTTGAGCAGCGTAGGGGTGACTTCAAACACATCCCGCATCACCGCGGCGATGAACGGAATAATCATGATGGCCAGGATGATGCCGGCCGACAAAATGCCGATACCCACCGGTGCGCCAGAAAACAGCGTACCCAGAAACGGCACATCGCCAAACGCCGCCTGCAAAGGCTGCTGCACATAGGTAGACAGCACCGGGCTGAACACCAGCAAGCCCCACATACCGTAGACGATGGAAGGCACGGCAGCCAGCAATTCAATGGCGGTACCCAGTGGGCGCTTCAGCCAGGCGGGCGACAGCTCGGTCAGGAACAGCGCGATGCCAAAGCTTACCGGCACGGCGATCAGCAAGGCGATGAACGAAGTCATCACCGTGCCGTAGATCATCACCAAGCCACCGAAGTCTTCCTTGACCGGGTCCCAGGTGGTACTGGTCAAAAAGCCCAGACCGTACTTGGCAATGGCGGGCCAGGCACTAACGGTGAGCGATGCCAGGATGGCCACCAGCATGACCAGGGTAAAAATAGCCGAACCCTTGGCCAACCAGGCAAAGATACGGTCGAAAACCGGCCCGGAGCGGGCCGCTTTGGGGCGGGGAGGAGTGGTCATCGCGTGTCCGGAAGACTTACCAGATGGATTTAACAGGTGCTCGGTCGCCGGAAGTGTAGATGACACGTTTTGCTCCTTGGTCCAAAGGGTTTGGTGCTTACTTGATCGCCACGGGCTTGCCAGCGGCATCGGTCACCTGGCTCCAGGCCTTTTCGATCGAAGCCACCACGGGTGCAGGCAAGGGCACGTAGTCCAGATCGTCGGCAATCTTGGCGCCATTCTTGTAGGCCCAGTTGAAGAACTTGAACACTTCGGTGGCGTTGGCTGGCTTGTCCTGCTTGGTGTGCATCAAGATGAAGGTGGCGGTAGAGATAGGCCAGGCTTCCTTGCCGGGCTGGTCGGTGATCAGCTGGTAGAAGGACTTGTTCCAGTCGGCACCGGCAGCAGCTGCGGCAAAGGCGGTGTCGCTAGGGGCAACAAACACGCCATCGCGGTTCTTCAGCAAGGCGTAGGTCATCTTGCTTTGCTTGACGTAGGCGTATTCCACATAGCCAATGGAGTTGGGCAGGCGGTTCACAAACGTGGCCACGCCTTCATTGCCCTTGCCACCCGAACCCGACGGCCAGTTCACGGCTGTGCCTTCGCCCACTTTTTCTTTCCACTCGGGGTGGACGCGGCTCAGGTAGTTGGTGAAGTTGAAGGTGGTGCCCGAACCATCGGCGCGGTGCACCGTGGTGATGGCGGCATCTGGCAAGGCCACGCCGGGGTTCAGCGCCACCAGCGCCGCGTCGTTCCACTTGGTGATCTTGCCCAGGAAGATGTCGCCCAGCACAGCGCCGGTCAGCTTGAGTTGGCCGGGCGCGATGCCCTTGATGTTGACCACGGGTACGGTGCCACCGATGACGGCGGGAAACTGCATCTGGCCCTTGGCCTTGAGCACGTCGTCGGTCTGGGGCATGTCGGACGCACCGAAATCCACCGTCTTGGAGTCGATCTGCTTGATGCCTGCGCCAGAGCCTACGGATTGGTAGTTGATCTTGACACCGGTGGCCTTGTTGTACTCAGCCGCCCATTTGGAATAGACAGGTGCAGGAAAGGTGGCACCGGCACCGGTAATTTCCTGGGCACAGGCGAAACCGGCAAAAGACAAGGCGGCGGTACCAGCCAAGCTGGCCATGGCGATTTTGAAACGTACTTGCATCAGAGAACCCTTTGGGTAAGTGGAAACATGTCGAAATGGAGCTGCGGTTTACCGAATGGGCAAACCCTGGCGATGGGTGTACTTTAAGAAGGTTATGTGACATTCATGTGACAAAAATAACGCGCTGTTGCCCTCGCCGTGGGTGCTATGCTGCGCCCACGAAAAAAGCGGCTACACCATGCAAAACGGAACTCTTATCGCCGCCCTGGACCTGGGCTCCAACAGCTTTCGCCTCGAAATTGGTCGTCTCGACCACGGGCAAATCCACCGCACCGAATACCTGAAGGAAACCGTCCGCCAAGGCAACGGCCTGGACGAAAACCGCAACCTCAGCCAGGAGGCCATGCAGCGCGGCTGGGACTGCCTGGCCCGCTTTGGCGAACGCCTGGCCGGGTTCGAGCGCCACCAGGTGCGCGCCGTGGCCACCCAAACCCTGCGCGAGGCCCGCAACCGCGACGTGTTTCTGGCCAAGGCACACGAGGTGCTGGGTTTTCCCATCGACGTGATTCCAGGCCGCGAAGAAGCCCGGCTGATCTACCAAGGCGTGGCACGGCTGCTACCGCAGTCGGACGAACGGCGGCTGGTGGTGGACATCGGCGGACGTTCCACCGAAATGATTCTGGGCCAGGCCTATGACGCCACGGTGATGGAATCTTTCCGGGTGGGCAGCGTGGCCTGGTCGATGAAGTATTTTCCCAACGGCCAATTCACCCGCGATGCCTTCCGAATTGCCGAAATCGCCGCCAAGGCCGTACTGGACGAAGCCCTGAATGCCTACCGGCGCGACACCTGGGACGTGGCTTATGGGTCGTCCGGCACGGTGGGCGCAGTGGGCGACATCCTGCATGCCGCCGGCTGGCCGCTGAACCTCATCACCCGGGAAGGACTGGACTGGATCAGCGACCGCCTGCTGAAGGCCCAAAGCGTCGACAAACTGCGCATCGACGGCATGAAAGACGACCGCAAGCTGGTCATTGGCGGTGGCATCAGTGTGCTGCGCGCCATATTCGACCTGTTGGGCATTGACCAAATGCATGCCGCCGACGGTGCGCTGCGCCACGGTGTGCTGTACGACCTGGTGGCGCGGGGCCAGGAGGAAACCGATTTGCGAGCCGTCTCGGTACAACGCATGGCCAGCCGCTTTGGCGTGGACACGCAACAGGCCCAGCGCGTGGCCAAGCTCGCCTGCACCCTTTATGGCCAGTTGCAAATCGGCAGTGGTGTAGCCGCCAGCGAAGTTGTCCGCCAGCAGCGCAAGCTCAACTGGGCCGGTCAGCTACACGAAATTGGCTGCCAAATCTCGCACCAGGACCACCACAAGCACGGTGCCTACGTTTTAGAGCACGCCGACGCTCCTGGCTTTGCCCTGCTGGAGTTACACCGCCTGAGCCAGATGGTGCTGGGCCACCGGGGCAAGCTGCGCAAGCTGGAGCTGGATTTTGACGACGCGGCCTTTATGCAGCAGTTGCTGTGCTTGCGGCTGGCCACCATGCTATGCCACGCCCGCCGTGACCCCGATACTGCAGACTTGGAGCTCCGCCTCGACCCGGCACTTGGCAGCCAATTTGTACTGTCCACCCGCCCCGGCTGGGCGCAGGCCTTTCCCCAGTCGGCCCATTTGCTACGCGAAGAAGCCCAGGCTTGGCAAAAAACGCCATGGTCATTACAAATTTCCGAGGCCTGAATGTGACTTCTGGCTGCAAATAGCAAAAAAAATTTCAAAAACCGCAGGTAAAGCTGGCCCAAAGTGTGTACGGTTACACGTTGCAACATCTTTACCATCCCGCAAGGCCCGTATGTCAGACTCTCCCCGCCTCAACCTGGGCGACGGCTACAAGCAGTATTTTGAAATTGCACCCGCGCTGCAGCCCGACCGCGTCAACGATGTTTTTTTTATCCGGCACGATGTCTATGCCCGCGAGCTTGGCTTTGAGCCGGTGCGCGAAGACCAACGTGAAACCGACAAATACGATTACCGCTCCCAACACTGCCTGGTGCGCAGCGCGGACGGCACGCGTCTGGCTGGCTGTGCCCGGCTGGTTCTGACCGACCCGGCCTACCCCGCAGCGCCGCTGCCGTTCGAATTGACCTGCAAAAACACACTGGACCGCAGCATCATCGACCCAGCCTTGCAACCGCGTGGCCGCATCGCCGAGGTGTCCCGGCTGGCCGTGATGTCCGAGTTCCGCCGCCGCAAAGGCGAGCAGCAAACCGAAGCCAGCATCTCCGACCAGGATTTTGGCGACCAGAAGCAACCCCGCTTTCCCTACCTTCCGGTGAGCCTGTACGTCGGTGCCGTTCTGATGGCCAAGCGCCATGGCATTGACACCTTGTTCACCCTCACCGAACCCCGGCTGGCAGAGCACTTTGGCAAACTTGGGGTCAACATCATCCCTATCGGCGGCCCGGTAGAGCACCGGGGCCAGCGCGTGCCCTCGATGCTGCGGGTGGACGAGGTCTACCAGGGCTTGCGCCTCATGGTGCGGCCTTTGTGGCACACCATCGACGAGCAACTCAACGCGGCGTACGCCCAATCGGCAGGCTGAACAGCCAGTTTTGTTATTTCCAAATATGCTAAACGGCATATTGGTAGAACAATAAAGTAGTTTGGAATAGGGTGGCGGGCTCTTATAGTCGCGCCCTATGCAAGATTTAGCGTTTGTTTTTGCCGGATTTTTCGTCGGCTTCGTGGTGGGTCTGACCGGGGTGGGCGGCGGCTCGCTCATGACCCCCATCCTGATTTTCTTCTTTGGCATGAAGCCGTATCTGGCCATCGGCACCGACCTGCTGTTTGCCTGCTTCACCAAAGCCGGCGGCACACTGAAGATGGCCCGCTCCGGCATGGTCAACTGGCGCATCGTCGCCACGCTGTGCGCCGGTAGCATCCCGGCTTCGCTGTTGACGCTATGGGTTTTGCACACCCTCGGCCCGGCCGATGCCCAGGTGCAAAAAGCCATGACCACCACCCTGGGCGTGGCCTTGTTGCTCACCGCTGCGGCCACACTCTACAAAAGCATTCGTGGCAAAACCGCCCCCCGCAGCGTCAGCGCAGGCAACATGGCCGCCGCCGAGCGCCCGCGCCATTGGAGCCTGCCGCTGCTGTTTGGCGCGTTCATCGGCACGCTGGTCACGCTCACCTCGGTAGGCGCAGGTGCCATCGGTGTCACGGTACTGATGCTGCTATACCCGCTGCTGCCGCTGCAACGCATTGTGGCCGCCGATATTGCCTACGCCGTGCCCTTGACCCTGGTGGCGGGCCTGGGCCACGCCGGGCTGGGTTCGGTGGATTGGCCGCTGCTGGCCAAGCTGCTGGCGGGCTCGCTGCCCGGCATCTGGCTGGGCTCGCACCTGATGCTGAAAACCTCGGACCGCGTGATCCGCGGCCTGCTGTCCCTGCTGCTGGCCTATGCAGGCACCAAATTACTCGCACTTTAAAATCGCAGGTTGCCCTGCCCCACGACCGTAAAAAAATGTACCAATACACCGAATTTGACAAACAGTTCGTCAAACTGCGCGCCGCCCAATTCCGCGACCAGCTGGAACGCTGGCAAGGCGGCACCCTGGCCGAAGACGAATTCCGCCCGCTGCGCCTGCAAAACGGCTGGTACGTACAACGCTTTGCGCCCATGCTGCGCGTGGCCGTGCCCTACGGCGAGCTGTCCAGCGCCCAGTTGCGCGTGCTGGCCACCATCGCCCGCGACTATGACAAAAAAGACGCGCACGACCTCACCAAGGCCAACCCGGGCCTGAGCGACCTGCACAGCCTGCCCAGCGCCTGCGCCCACTTCACCACCCGCCAGAACGTCCAGTTCAACTGGATTCCGCTGGACAAGAGCGCCGACGTGATGGACCTGCTGGCCAGCGTGCACCTGCACGGCATCCAGACCAGCGGCAACTGCATCCGCAACACCACCAGCGACGAGCGCGCCGGGATTGCCGCCGACGAGATCGCCGACCCGCGCCCGCTGGCCGAAATCATCCGCCAGTGGAGCACGCTGCACCCCGAGTTCGCCTTTTTGCCGCGCAAGTTCAAGATCGCCATCGTCGGTGCCACCGACGACCGCGCGGCCACCGCCTGGCACGACGTAGGCCTGCACGTGCTGAAAAACGAAGCCGGTGAAGTCGGCCTGCGCGTGATGGTGGGCGGCGGCATGGGCCGCACCCCGGTGCTGGGCACGGTGATCCGCAGCTTCCTGCCCTGGGACCAGATCCTCAACTACCTGGAAGCCGTGGTCCGCGTGTACAACCGCTGGGGCCGCCGCGACAACATCTACAAGGCGCGTATCAAGATTTTGGTCAAGGCCGAAGGCCAGCGCTATATCGACGAAGTGGAAGCCGAATACCAGCAGATCCTGACGGTGGACGGCGCGCCGCACACCATCGCCCAGTCCGAGCTGGACCGGGTGACCGCCTGCTTTGTGCCGCCGGCCAGCCGCGTTGGCACCCTGCCCGCTTTGGCCAACCCGGTCGCCGCCCCGGTGGATGACAAGGACTACACCCGCTGGCTGCAGCAAAACGTGGCGGCGCATAAAAACCCGCTGCTGCGCTCCGTCACGCTGTCGTTCAAGCGCCTGGGCTACTCGCCCGGCGATGCCACCGGCGACCAGCTGGACCTGTCGGCCGACCTGGCGGACCGTTACAGCGCCGGTGAAACCCGCGTCACCCACGACCAAAACCTGGTGCTGCCCTGGGTGCGCGCCGACGAGCTGCCCGCGCTGTATGCCGAAGCCAAGGCCGCAGGCCTGGCCCGCGCCAACATCCGTTTGCTGACCGACATGATCGTCTGCCCCGGCGGCGACTTCTGCGCGCTGGCCAACGCCCGCTCGCTGCCGATTTCCGAAGCCATCAGCCAGCGCTACCAGGACATGGACGAGCTGCACGACCTGGGTGAGATCGACGTGCACATGAGCGGTTGCATCAACTCCTGCGGCCACCACCACAGCGCCCACATCGGCATCCTGGGCGTGGACAAGGACGGCCAGGAGTGGTACCAGGTGACGCTGGCGGGCTCGGACGGCTCCAACCTCAGCGGTCCCGCTTCCATTGGCAAGGTCGTCGGCCCATCTTTCAGCGCCGCCGAAGTGCCCGAAGTCATCGAAGCCGTGCTGGACACCTACCGCGCCACCCGCACCAGCGGAGAAGCCTTCATCGACACCCTGCGCCGCGTCGGCCAGGACCCGTTCAAGCTGGCCGCCAACGCCGCCCGCACCAGCACCGCCCGCGCCCCCAAGGCCGCCGCCGAAGCCTGAAAGTCAATACTATGAAAATAATAGCTTCTACCGCCCATACCGCCTGCGCAGAAGGCCAAAAAGACCAAATATTCCTGGCCAACGATGCCGACCCACGCGCGCTGGACCTGGCGGGCATCACCCGCATCGACCTGCACTTCCCCAAGTTCACCGATGGCCGCGCCTACAGCCAGGCATTTCTGCTTCGCCGCCGCCTGGGCTACACCGGCGAAATCCGCGCCACCGGCGACGTGCTGATCGACCAGCTGGTGCAAATGCAACGTAGCGGCTTTACCGTGGCTGTCCTGCGCGAAGGCGTGGATGCCAGCGCCGCCCAGCGCCAGTTCGACCGCTTTGAAGGCTTCTACCAGGGCGATGCCGTCCACGTGGAGCCGCACTTTGCCGAAACCGACCACTCCGCCGCCTACGGCGCAGAGCTGGCCCGCCAAGACTCGTACTGATTGGAGCCAGCACCATGAGCACCCTCAACCTTGCACAGATCAACACCGATCTCGGCCGCGACGCACCCGCGCTGGTGGAATGGGCGCTGGCCTTGGGCCAGCCCGCCATCGTCACCACCAACTTCCGCCCTTTCGAGGCAGTCATCCTGCACATGGTCACCCGCGTCAACCCCGATGTTCCCGTGGTCTGGATGGACAACGGCTACAACACCGAGGCCACCTACCGCTTTGTCGATGAAGTGACCCAGCGGTTGAAGCTGAACCTGCACATCTACCTGCCGCGCCGCTCGCGGGCGCACCGCGAAGCCGTGGACGGCCCCACGCCCGCGCTGGATGACCCACGCCACGCAGCATTCACCGAAGAAGTGAAGCTGGAGCCTTTTGCCCGTGCCCTGCGCGAAACGGCACCCAAGGTCTGGTTCACCGCCCTGCGCGCCACCGACACCGCCGTGCGCGCCCAGATGGACCCGGTGAGCATCAACCCCGACGGCCTGATCAAGGTCGCGCCGCTGCTGCACTGGTCGTCCAAAGAGCTCTACCAGTACTGTGAAACCCACGGCCTGCCCAACAACTTCGACTATGTGGACCCCACCAAGGGTGACGACAACCGCGAGTGCGGCTTGCACCTTGCCCACTGAAACCTGCCCCCTATGAACTCCCAAGCTAACCCACACCACCTGAGCAACACCCACCTTGACGCGCTGGAAGAAGAAACCATCTTCATCCTGCGCGAAGTGGCTGCCGTGTTTGAACGCCCCACCCTGCTGTTTTCGGGCGGCAAAGACTCGCTGGTACTGCTGAAATGCGCCGAAAAAGCCTTTGGCGCGAAGAACGTGTCCACCGGCAGTGGCGGCATCCCCTACCCGCTGCTGATGATCGACACCGGCCATAACTTCCACGAGGTCACCGACTTCCGCGATTTCCGCGCCCAGGAGCTGGGTGCCGAGCTGATCGTGCGCAATGTCGAAGACTCGATGAAGCGCGGCACCGTGCGCCTGTCCCATCCTGGCGAAAGCCGCAACGTGCACCAATCGGTCACGCTGCTGGAGGCCATCGAAGAATTCCGCTTTGACGCGCTGATCGGCGGAGCCCGCCGCGACGAGGAAAAGGCCCGCGCCAAGGAACGCATCTTTTCGCACCGCGACAGCTTCGGCCAGTGGCAGCCCAAGGCCCAGCGCCCCGAGCTGTGGACCCTGTTCAACACCCGCCTGCAGCCTGGCGAACACTTCCGTGTGTTCCCCATCAGCAACTGGACCGAGCTGGACGTGTGGCAGTACATCGAACGCGAAAAAATCGCCCTGCCCTCGCTGTACTACACCCACAAACGCGAAGTGGTGGAGCGCAAGGGCCTGCTGGTGCCGGTGACCGAGCTGACCCCGCTCAAGGCCGGCGAAACCGCCGAGATGCGCGACGTGCGTTTCCGCACCGTGGGCGACATCACCTGCACCTGCCCGGTGGACAGCTTTGCCGCCACCGCCGCCGACATCGTGATCGAAACCCTGGCCGCCGACGTGAGCGAACGCGGCGCGACCCGCATGGACGACAAGACATCAGAGGCTTCGATGGAGAAGCGCAAGAAAGACGGATACTTCTAATGAATGCTACTACTTCTATAGCTACTCCTGCAGGTACGACGAGCACGGGAGCCCTATCCGCCTTGAAATTCATCACCTGCGGATCGGTTGATGACGGCAAGAGCACCCTGATTGGCCGCCTGCTGGTAGACACCAAGGCCGTGCTGCAAGACCACCTCGCAGGCGTGCAACGCCAGGGCGAAACCGACCTGGCCCTGCTGACCGACGGCCTGAGCGCCGAGCGCGAGCAGGGCATTACCATCGACGTGGCCTACCGCTACTTCAACACCGAAGACCGCAAATTCATCATCGGCGACGCGCCCGGCCACGAGCAGTACACCCGCAACATGGTGACAGCCGCCAGCAGCGCCGATGCCGCCGTGGTGCTGGTCGATGCCACCAAGCTCGACTGGAAAAACGCCGCCCTGGAGCTGCTGCCGCAAACCCGCCGCCACTCGCTGCTGTGCCATTTGCTGCGCGTGCCCAGCATCGTGTTTGCCATCAACAAGCTGGACGCAGTGGAAGACTCCTGCCTGGCGTTCGCCCACATCAGCGCTGCGCTGAACAGCTTTGCCGCTGCCGCCGAAATTCCCGTCAAGGCCATCGTGCCGATTTCGGCCCTCAAGGGCTGGAACGTGGTGGAAGCGGGCCATGCAGAAACCCCCGACTGGTGCAATTACACCGGCCCTACCCTGCTACAGATTCTGGAGCAATTGCCCAGCACGCCCGCAGACGTGGAGCAGCCCTTTGCCTTTCCGGTGCAGTGGGTGGAAAAGTTCTCTGCCAGCAGCGACACCAGCCAGGGCCGCCGCGTGTTCTGGGGCCGTGTGGCCACCGGTAAAGTGGAAGTGGGCCAGGAAATCCGCATCCTGCCCAGCGGCCAGACGGCCACCGTGGCCCAGGTGCTGGACCACGCCCGCAACCCGAAAAGCGTGCTGGCAGGCAACAGCGCCGGCATCACGCTGGACCGCGAAGTCGATGTATCGCGTGGCGACTGGTTGCTGGCCCCAGGCCAGTTCGAGGCCAGCCGCGAGATATCCGCCACCGTCGCCTGGATGGACGACGAACCCCTGGTCGCGGGCCGCGTCTACTGGGCGCTGCACGGCCACCGCTGGGTGAAGGCCAAGGTCAAACGCATCGTGCACAAGCTGGACATCAACACCCTGGCCGAGGAAGATGCCACCGAACTGCCGCCCAACGCCATCGGCCACATCGAGCTGGCACTGCAAGAGGCCATTGCCACCCGGCCCTACACGCAGTCGCGTTCGCTAGGTGCTTTGGTTTTGGTCGATACGGCTTCGCACAAGACATCCGGCGCGGTACTGGTCCGCTAATTTAAAATCACGGGTTAACCCCGCTATTGAAAAAACAATATGACCCACGTCGTTTCCGAATCCTGTATCAAGTGCAAGTACACCGACTGTGTGGACGTGTGCCCCGTGGACTGCTTCCGCGAAGGCCCGAACATGCTGGTCATCGACCCCGATGAATGCATCGACTGCGCGGTCTGCATCCCCGAGTGCCCGGCCAACGCCATCTACGCCGAAGAAGACATGCCCGCCGACCAGCTGGCCTTCATCCAGCTCAACGTCGAACTGGCCCGCGCCCAGGGCTGGAAGAGCATCACCAAGCGCAAACCCGCGCTGGCCGATGCCGACGACTGGAAAGACGTGATGCCCAAAATCCAGCTGCTGGAGCGTTAATTGAACGAGACCGGGGCCGTCGTCATCGGCGCTGGCCCCGTCGGGCTATTTCAAGTGTTCCAGCTAGGCCTGCTGGAGGTTCCCGTGCAGGTGATAGACGCGCTGCCCCATGCGGGCGGCCAGTGCATGGAGCTGTACCCCGACAAACCCATCTACGACATCCCCGGCACGCCCGCCACCTCCGGGCGGGGGCTGGCGGCTTCGCTGCTGCAGCAAATCCAGCCGTTCCAAACGCCCTTCCACCTCGGCCAGCAGGTCAGCCGCATCGAAAAGCAGGCCGATGGCCGCTTTCTGGTGCAAACCGACCAGGGCACGCAGTTTTTAGCGCCCGTGGTCATCATCGCCGCCGGTGTGGGCGCGTTCCAGCCCCGGCGCTTGAAGCTGGACGGTATCGACATATTTGAAGGCGGGCAACTGCGCTACCACGCAGCACCCGCCGATGTAACCGGGCTGGATGTGGTGGTGAATGGTGGCGACGAGGCCGCCCTGCACTGCGCCCTGCAACTGGCCGACCTGGATGCCAAAAGTGTCACCCTGCTGCACCGCCGCGACGTGCTGCAAGCGCCCATGGCCGATATCGCCGAAATGCAGATGCTGGTGGCCGCCGGGCGCATGCGCTTCATGGTGGGGCAGATCACAGGATTTGGTGCGGTGGACGGCCGCCTGGTCAGCCTGGAAGTCAGCGATGTGGATGCGGTGCTGCACCAGCTGCCGGTGGATGCGCTGAGCGTCTTCCTCGGCCTGTCGCCCAAGCTGGGTCCGGTGGCAGACTGGGGTTTAGCCATGGAGCGCAAGCAGTTGCAGGTGGATACCGCACGGTTTGAAACCAGCGTGCCCGGCATCTTTGCCGTGGGCGACATCAACACCTACCCGGGCAAACAAAAGCTCATTGTGTGCGGCTTCCACGAGGCCACGCTGGCTGCGTACGCCGCAGCGCCGCTGGTGTTTCCAGGCAAGAAGATTCCGTTCCAGTACACCACCACCTCCCCCCGGCTGCACCAGCTGCTGGGGGTGGGGACACCGGTCTGAATTACTTGCTTTCGGCCTTGGTATCGGTGAAGCGGCCGTAGCTCTGCAGGCGGTCGTAACGGCGGTCCAGCAGTTCCTTGGTCTTCAGGTCGCTGACCTGGCGGTAGGCATCGTTCAGGGCGCGCTTCAGGAAGGCGGCCATCTGCTTGTGGTCGCGGTGTGCGCCGCCCACGGGCTCGTTGACGATCTTGTCGATCACGCCCAGGGCCTTGAGGCGGTGGGCGGTGATGCCCAGGGCTTCGGCGGCCTCGGAGGACTTGTCAGAGGTCTTCCACAGAATCGAGGCGCAGCCTTCGGGGCTGATGACGGAATAAATCGAATATTGCAGCATCACCACCTGGTCGGCCACCGAAATCGCCAGCGCGCCGCCGGAGCCGCCTTCGCCAATGATGGTGGTGATGATGGGCACTTCCAGCTGCGCCATCTCGAAGATGTTGCGGCCAATGGCCTCGGACTGGCCGCGCTCTTCGGCGTCGATGCCGGGGTAGGCACCGGGCGTATCCACAAAGGTGAACACCGGCAGGCCGAATTTCTCGGCGGTTTTCATCAGGCGCAGTGCCTTGCGGTAGCCCTCGGGCTTGGTCATGCCGAAATTGCGCAGCCCGCGTTCCTTGGTGTCGCGGCCCTTTTGGTGGCCCAGCACCATGCAGGCCGTGCCGTTGAAGCGGGCCAGGCCGCCGACGATGCTCAGGTCATCGGCAAAGTGGCGGTCGCCGTGCAGCTCCACGAAATCGGTGAAGATTTCATTCACATAGTCCAGCGTGTAGGGACGTTCGGCGTGGCGGGCGATCTTGGTGATCTGCCAGGGCGTGAGCACGCTGTAAATGTCTTTGGTGAGCTGCTGGCTTTTTTTGCTGAGCTGGTCGATCTCTTCGGAGATATCGACGGCCGATTCAGTCTGCACATAGCGCAGCTCTTCGATTTTGGTTTCCAGGTCCGAGATGGGTTGCTCGAAGTCGAGAAATGTTCTTTTAGCCAAAGCTTTACTCCTTATTGTTTCGCATCCGGCGCGGGCACCGGTGCCAAAGACCGCCAAATATACCAAGTTGCCACGCTGCAAAACGGCGCCCAGGCGGCGGCCACTTCGCGGGCCTCGCTGCGGCTCACCGGATCGCCGGAAAAGTAGTTCTGGCTGATGCCGTTGATCAGGCCCACATCGTCCAGCGGCAGCACGTTGGGCCGCATCATGTGGAAGATCAAAAACATCTCGGCCGTCCAGCGGCCAATGCCCCGGATCGCCACCAGCTCGGCAATGATGGCCTCGTCGTCCATCTCTTCCCAGGCCTGCACATGCAGCTTGCCGGCATCGAAATGCAGAGCCAGATCGACCAGGTATTCGACCTTGCGGGCGCTCAGGCCGGCGGCGCGCATGTCGTCCACCTTGAGCTTGAGCACGTTTTGCGGGGCCATCTGCTCGGGCAGCTTCACGAACTTGCCCCACACGGTTTGTGCGGCCTTCACCGAAATCTGCTGGCCTACCACGCTGCGCGCCAGAGTGGTGAAGGCGTCGCCGCGGGTTTCCAGGCACACGTCGCCAAACTGCGGGATCAGCCGCTTCATCACACGGTCTTTTTTGATGAGGTGTTTGCGCGCTTCGGTCCAGTAGGCGGGGGTGAATACTGCGGCGCTGGAAGCCGTCTCACTCGCTATTTTTTTAAGAGCTACCACTGCTTACCCCACCAGCACGAGAGCCCTAAAACATCCACATTTTCCATCACGCAGCTTCCCAGGTCGTACCGCTGGCTGCGTCCTTTAGGACGATGCCCTGGGCCAGCAGCTGCTGGCGAATGCGGTCGGCCTCGGCAAAGTTGCGGGCGGCCTTGGCCTCGGCGCGCTGGGCGATCAGGGCCAGGATGGCCGCATCGTCGAGCCCGGCACCGGCTTGCAGAAATGCTTTGGCGCTGCCCTGCAGCAGCCCCAGCGTGCCACCCAGGGCTTGCAGCAGCCCGGCCAGGTCGGTCGACTGGGTACGGTTGACCTCGCTGGCCAGGTCGAACAGTACGGCCAGTGCTTCGGGTGTGCCAAAGTCTTCGTCCATGGCGGCTTTGAAACGGGCGGCGAAGGGCTGGGTCCAGTCAATGGCTATCGGTGCAGCAACCACAGAATCCAGAGCGGTGTACAGGCGCTTCAAGGCGGTACGGGCATCGTCCAAGTGCGCATCGCTGTAGTTCAGCGGGCTGCGGTAGTGGGTGCGCACCAGAAAGAAGCGCAGGGTTTCCGCGTCGTATTTTTGCAGCACGTCGCGGATGGTGAAGAAGTTGCCCAGGCTCTTGGACATCTTTTCGTTGTCCACCCGCACGAAGCCGTTGTGCACCCAGAAGCGCGCCAGCGGCTTGCCAGATGCACCTTCGCTCTGGGCGATTTCGTTCTCGTGGTGCGGAAACTGCAAATCGGCACCGCCGCCATGGATGTCAAAGCTCTCGCCCAGGGTCTGGCAGGACATGGCCGAGCACTCAATATGCCAGCCAGGGCGGCCAGGGCCGAAGTCGCTGGGCCAGATGGCATCGGCGGGCTCGGTGGGTTTGGCCGCTTTCCAGAGCACAAAGTCCAGCGGGTCGTCCTTGCCGTCCAGCACCGCCACGCGCTCACCGGCGTGCAGCTCGTCCAGCGACTTGCCCGAGAGCTGGCCGTAACCTGGGAACTTGCGCACCGCAAAGTTCACATCGCCCTGCGGCGTGCGGTAGGCCAGGCCTTTGTGCTCCAGCGTGCCGATCAGGTTCAGCATCTGCGCCACATATTCGGTGGCGCGGGGCTCGATCGTCGGCGGCTGGATGCCCAGCAAGCCGATGTCCTGGTGCATGGCCAGGGTCATCTCGTCGGTCAGGGCGCGGATGGTGATGCCGCGCTGCACCGCGCGGGCGATGATCTTGTCGTCGATGTCGGTGATGTTGCGCACATAGGTGACGCGCAGGCCACTGACCTTGAGCCAGCGCTGTACCACGTCGAACGCCATCATCATGCGGGCGTGGCCGATGTGGCACAGGTCGTAAATCGTCATGCCGCACACGTACATGCGCACATGGCCGGGCTCGATGGGGGCAAACTCTTCGGTGGCACGCGACAGCGTGTTGTAAATGCGCAAACTCATGGAATCTAATAATGCCGCAGAACGCAAAAGGGCTCAACGGGTGGTGTCGGTGGGTGGGGAGCAGTAGCTGGATGCAAAACCGGGGTGCGGTGAGCGGCACCGGACCCCTCGGCTACAATCCCTGGCAGTATATCGTCCCGCGTTTGGGCATGGGATCCACCCTGTTTGCACCCTGTTGTAGAGGCTTTATGTCACATTGCTTGCCACGTTTGTCGGTTGTTTTGCGCCTTCTGGCCGCGTCGGTCCTGGTGGCCTCGGCGACGGTCCACGCAGACGACTATGGCGATGTCAGCCAGTTGCTGAAAACCGGCAAACTCGCAGAAGCCCAGGCCAAGGCCGATCTGTACCTGACGCTCAAGCCCAAAGACCCGCAAATGCGCTTTCTGAAGTCTGCTGTGCAGTCTGCGGCAGGCCAATCGGGCGATGCCATTGCCACGCTCACAGCCCTCACCCAGGAATTCCCCGAGCTGCCCGAACCCTACAACAACCTGGCCGTGCTGTACGCCAGCCAGAACCAGTTCGACAAGGCCCGCACCGCGCTGGAAATGGCCGTGCGCATCAACCCTGGCTACGCCACCGCCTATGAAAACCTGGGCGATGTGTATGCCAAGCTGGCCAGCCAGTCGTATAGCAAGTCGCTTCAGCTCAACGCTACCAACCCCCAGGCCTCGCAGAAAGTAGCGTTGTTGAAGTCGGTGCTGACCCCTGCGGCACCTGCTGCGCCCGCTGCACCTGCCAAGTCCAAGTAAGGCCGCGCAGCCTCTCCACAGGGCAGCGCAACGGCTGCCCTTTTTTGCCTGACAACCGCCTCTTCCATGACCTTCTCTACCTCCAAACGCGCCCTGCTGCTGGCCTGCGGCCTGTGGGCATCGCACAGCGCCTTTGCCGCCAATGCACCGCAGCTCAAATTCGCCACCTCGCTGGGCGACTTTCTGGTCGAGCTCTACCCCGACAAGGCCCCCAAGACGGTAGAAAACTTTGTGCAGTATGCGAAAGACAAGCACTACGAAGGCACGGTGTTCCACCGCGTGATCGACGGCTTCATGGTGCAAGGTGGCGGGTTTTCTGCCGACATGAAAGAAAAGACCACCCGGCCCCCGGTGCCATTGGAAGCCAACAACGGCCTGAAAAACGACCGTGGCACCATTGCCATGGCGCGCACCAGCAACCCGAATTCGGCCACCGCACAGTTCTTCATCAACGTGAAGGACAACGCCAACCTGAACGCCCCCTCGCCCGACGGCTACGGCTACACCGTGTTTGGCAAAGTCGTCAGCGGCATGGACGTGGTGGACAAGATACGCACCGTACCCACCGGCAACAAAGGCCCGTTCCAGAACGTTCCGCTGACCCCGGTCAGCATCCAATCCGTCACCCTCGTTAAATAAAAAAGGAATCCTTGCCATGAGCAACCCCAAAGTCGAACTCCACATTGCCAACCGCGGCGTGATCACCCTGGAACTGGACGCTGAAAAAGCCCCCAAATCGGTCGCTAACTTTCTGGCCTACGTGGCCAAGGGCCATTACGACAACACCGTGTTCCACCGCGTCATTCCCGGCTTCATGGTCCAGGGCGGCGGTTTCGAGCCCGGCATGAAGCAAAAGGGCAGCGACAAGCCCATCGACAACGAAGCCAACAACGGCCTGAAGAACGACAACTACACCGTCGCCATGGCCCGCACCAACGACCCACACTCGGCCACCGCCCAGTTCTTCATCAACGTGGCCAACAACGGCTTCCTGAACCACACCGCTATCTCGGCATCGGGCTGGGGCTACGCCGTGTTCGGCAAGGTCGTGTCGGGCACCGAAGTGGTCGATGGCATCAAAGCCGTCAAGACTGGCAACAAGGGCGGCCACGGTGACGTGCCCGTCGAAGACGTCATCATCGAAAAAGCCGTAGCCATCTAAGCCGGACTACACCGTGACCCCGACCGTGCCCCCGGTGGCGGAGCTGATCGCTCCCTCCCACTGGCGCACGGTCGCTTGCATTTCAGACCTGCATTTGCAAGTCAGCGAGCCTGCCACCTTCGATGCGTGGCAGCGCAGCATGGCGAACTGCACGGCAGATGCCATATTTATCCTGGGCGATCTTTTTGAAGTCTGGGTCGGCGACGATGCGCTGGATGCCAACCCTGGCGGCTTCGATGCCGCCTGCGTGCAGGTGCTGCGAGACACGGCCCGCCAGCGCCCGGTGTTCTTCATGCACGGCAACCGCGACTTCCTGGTGGGCCGCGCCTGCCTGGATGCCTGCGGTGTCACCCTGCTCGACGACCCCACAGTGCTGCAATTTGCCGGGCAGCGCTGGTTGCTGAGCCACGGCGACGCGCTGTGCCTGGACGATGTGGACTACCTGCAGTTCCGCGCCGTGGTGCGCAGCCCGCAGTGGCAGCAGGATTTTCTGGCCAAGCCCTTGGCCGAACGCCAGCAGATCGCCCGCGGCATCCGCAGCCAGAGTGAAAACCGCAAACGCAGCGGCGTGGTCTATGCCGATGTGGACACCGCGGCTGCAGTAGCCTGGCTGCAGGCCGCCCAGGCCAGCACCCTCATCCACGGCCACACGCACCGCCCGGCGCAGCACGACCTGGGCATGGACCACGGTAAGAGCCTGCAGCGCTGGGTGATGACCGACTGGGACGCCAGCGCGCAGCCCGCACGCGGCGAATGGCTAACACTGTCCGTTAACGGGGTGCAGCGCAACGCGCTGGGTCTCCCGCAAGCTTAGGTACAAAATACCACTCTCGTGCTTACCCCATAAGCACAAGAAGCTCTTATTTATATAGCGCAGTCCCACGCAGGTTGCGGGCCCCATTGGGCAGCCAGGAAGTTCAGCAGCGTGCGCAAGGTAGCCGGTTGGTGTCGGCGCGAGACATACACGCCATAGATACCCAGCGCGACCGGTTGCCAGTCTGGCAGTACGGCCACCAACGCACCGCTGCGCAGCATGGGGGCCACCATGAAGGTAGGCAACATCGACACGCCGCCGCCCGCCAGCACCGCCTGCAGCAGGGTCGAGGCCTCGTTGGCACTGAGATTACCGCTGACTTGCACGGCGGCTTCCACCCCGTCACGGCCCAGGTTCCACTGGCTTTTGGTATAACGCGAATAGGTCAGGCAGTTGTGCCCCGCCAGGTCGTCCAGGGTTTTGGGCGTGCCCACGCGGACCAGGTAGTCGGGGGCCGCACACACTACCGCGCGGCACACCGACAGTTTGTGGGCAATCAGCGCAGGATCGATCTCATTGGTGACGCGTACGGCCAGATCGATCCGGTCCTCCACCATGTTCAGGGCCTGGTCGCCCAATTGCAAATCCACCCGGGTGCGCGGGTAGCGGGCCAGGTAGGCCACCAGCGCTGGAGCTAGATGGGTCTGGCCCAGGGCCACGCTGGAAGTCACCCGGATGGGGCCATGCGGTTCGGTGTCGCGCTGGCCTACCACCTGCTCTACATCGTTTACCAGTTCTAACAATTGGCGGCTGCGGGCCACACAGGCTTCACCCGCTTCCGTCAGCGAAAGGCGGCGAGTCGAGCGCTGCAGCAATCGGGTGCCCAGCCAGCGTTCCAACTCAGCAATGTGGCGGGTCACCATCGCCCGGGACATGCCCAGCGTCTCCGCGGCCGCAGTAAAACTGCCCCGCGTGACCACCTCGCTAAATACGCGCATGGCGGAAATTCGATCCATACCTTGTCCTCATGCTCTATTTATATTCAACCAATGGACTATTCAGGCCCTGATTGAATCATGAAACAAGTTATTTTTTTACAGATAATTGTATGCAATAACTTAAACAGATACATTAATGTACTAAATAGAAGTAATTCAAGTTGTGAATACCCGTGTGAATGTGCGTTACCTGCAAGAGAAAATTCGCAAAGACAGGCTCACGCATTCCCCTCGAGAGGCTCACGCCACGTGTATTTGGCGCCCCCAGAACCAAAGACTCAGTCGGTCACCTTGCCGCGCAGCGCCTTGGTGCTGGCGCGCTGGCTCTTGCCTTCCAGACGGCGCTGCTTGGAGCCGTAGGTGGGCTTGGTGGCGCGGCGCACCAGCGGGGCCTGGGCGACGCTGTTGACCAGCGCCTCCAGCCGCTGCAGTGCGTCGACGCGGTTTTGCTCCTGGCTGCGGTGTTGCTGCGCTTTGAGCACCACCACGCCGAGCTGGGTGATGCGGCTGTCGCGCAGGGCCAGCAGCCGCTCTTTCACGTCCGGCGGCAGGCTGGACGCGGCGATATCAAAGCGCAGATGCACCGCGCTGGATACCTTGTTGACGTTTTGCCCGCCCGCACCCTGGGCCCGGATGGCCGTCATCTCGACCTCCTCCGGGTTGATGCTCAGCGGGCGGAAATAGATCACTGGAGTTGCACGCCGCCAGACACCGTGACCTGCACCGTGCTTTTGCCTGCCTCTACCGGCACCGCCATGTCACTGGATGCCATCTTGGCCTCCATTGCCACCATGCGCGGGCGCGGCATGCCGCCCGAGTCCGACGCGTTGACCGACACCTCGCGCAGGCTGTAGCCGGCAAAGCCAAACCCCTTGGCAATCTCACCGGCCTTGGCCTTGAACTGCTCGATCGCCATGGTCTGCGCCTGGGCTTCCACCAGCGCGCGTTGGCTACGGCTCAGGCCGAAACCGACATTGCCCATGGTCAGCGTGTTGATCTTGCCCGCCGTGCTGGCGATGCGGGCGAAGTCGCGGCCTTCCAGCACCAGTTCGGTGCTGCCCTGCCAGCCGACGATTTTGCTGTCTTTTCCGTAGCGCGGGAACAGACTGAAGTTGCCGGTGCGCACATCCAGCTGGCCGGGCAGCACCGCCTTTTTGGCTTCGGTGAGGGCCGCGTCCAGTGCAACTTTCAGCTGGGTTTGCACTACGCCTGCATCGGTGCCGTCACGGCTGGTGCTTAAAACCATGGTCAGCAGGTCTTGCTGCACCTCGACAGCGCTGCTGGCCGACAGCTGCACCACATTGCGCGGCAGCTGTGTGGTACTTTCTTGAGAAAAAACACTGCTTGCGCTTACCAGTAAAGCACAAGAAGCTATCGATTTAATATCAAATTTCAAAACCAGGGCCATACGTAACTTCCATAAAGTAAAGGGTCAACAGACGTAACGGGTGTGGCAGAGATTGCGCAGACCCGCTCCTCTGACAAAAACAGTATTTACCGTAAAAAAACCTATCGCAAAGCACACTGGACCGTATGCAATATTTGTAACATACTGTCAACATGAGGTCTTGACGTCGGTTTTTGGCAGTTACACACTGCAAAATCCCCCTGTTACATATTACCGGTACACAGACTATGAACCAGACTGCCAACCGCCCCGACAAGATTTTGGTGGTCGATGACGACTCCCGCATCCGCGATCTGCTGCGCCGCTATCTGATGCAAGAAGGCTTTGAAGTCATGCTGGCCGAAGACGGCAAAGCACTCAGCCGCATCATGCTGCGCGACACCGCCGACCTGATCGTGCTGGACCTGATGATGCCCGGCGAAGACGGCCTCTCCATCTGCCGCCGCCTGCGCGCCGCCAACGACCGCACCCCCATCATCATGCTCACCGCCAAGGGCGAGGACATCGACCGTATCGTTGGCCTGGAAGTGGGTGCCGACGACTACCTGGGCAAGCCCTTCAACCCACGCGAGCTGCTGGCCCGCATCCACGCCGTGTTGCGCCGCCGCCCGGTCAAGGAGGCTCCCGGCGCGCCGTCCATCGACAACGAAATCATCACCTTCGGGCCATTCTCGTTCGACCTGGGTTCACGCACGCTGAACCGCAATGGCGAAGAACTGCCGCTGACCACCGGCGAATTCGCCATGCTCAAGGCCCTGGTGCGGCACCCGCGCCAGCCGCTGTCGCGCGAAAAACTGGCCCTGCTGGCCCGGGGCCGCGAGTTCGAGCCCTTTGACCGCAGCCTGGACGTGCAGGTCTCGCGCCTGCGCAAGCTGGTCGAGGTGGATGCCGCCGCGCCACGCTTCATCCAGACCGTGTGGGGCGTGGGCTATGTGTTTGTGCCGGACGGTGCAGGTTGATCCCTTTTGAGTAAATCCCCGACTCGCCGCCAGTCCGACGCCCGGCTGAGCGACGCGGCAGACCTCGCCGATGGCACCAGCCCCGCGCCGCTGGAGATGCTGCCGGGCAAATCACACCTGTCCCGCCAGATGGTGGTGGTCAGCCTGTTCTGGCGCACCTTCTTTCTGCTGGCGGCCCTGCTCATGGGCAGCATGCTGGCCTGGCTGGCGACTTTGCGGGCGCTGGATTTCACGCCCCGCGCGGTGCAGACGGCCCAGCAGATTGCCTCGCAGGTCAACCTCAGCCGTGCTGCCCTGATGCACGTGGATGCGATTGCCCGGGTATCGTTGATCAAGACCATGGCCGACACCGAGGGCGTGCGCATCGTGCCACGCGAACCCAAAGACCAGTTTCTACCCTTCGACAACGATGCGCTGAGCGAGCGCGTCGCCCAGGAACTGAAAAGCATCCTCGGCCCGGCAACCGTGGTGGCGCGCAGCGTCAATGGCACCAGCGGACTGTGGGTGGGTTTTGACATCAACGGCGATGCCAACTGGCTGCAGCTGGACCGCGAGCGCTTCAACCCCGGCAGCAACAAGACCTGGCTGATCTGGCTGCTGACCATCGGCGGCCTCTCGCTCACCGGGGCGGCGCTGATCGCCCGGCTGATCAACCGCCCGCTCAAGCAGCTGTCGTTTGCCACCAGCCGGGTGCGCGAGGGCGACTTCGATGCCAGCCACCTGGACGAGCGCGGCGTGACCGGCGAGGTGCGTGAGGTCAACATCGGCTTCAACCGCATGGCCCAAAAGCTGGCCAAGATCGAACAGGACCGTGTGGTGATGCTGGCCGGCATCTCGCACGACCTGCGCACCCCGCTGGCCCGGCTGCGTTTGGAAACCGAAATGAGCGTGGCCGACGACGATGCCCGCGACCACATGGTGGCCGACATCGAGCAGCTCGACGCCATCATCGACAAATTTCTCGACTACGCCCGCCCCGGCCACGCCAAGCTCAGCGCCGTGTCGCTCAACCAGGTGCTGGAATCCAGCCTGTACGCGGTGCTGGAATACGAAGACATGCAAATCCAGCGTAATGTGGACGAGTCGCTGATGGTGCTGGCCGACGAGGTGGAGCTGGGCCGGGTGATCGCCAACCTGCTGGAAAACGCCCGCCGCTACGGCAAGTCGCCCGACACCGGCATCGCCAATGTGGACATCGTGGCCAAGGCGCACGACGACTGGGTGCTGCTGAAGGTGCGCGACCATGGCCAGGGGGTCAACCCCGAGCAGCTCAGCAGCCTGTCCAAACCTTTCTTCCGGGGCGACACGGCCCGCACCGAGGCTACCGGCGCAGGACTGGGCCTGTCGATTGTGGACAAGGCCATCCAGCGCATGGGCGGCGAATTCGAGCTGACCAACACCGCGTCCGGCGGGCTGGCAGCCCACATCAAGCTGCAGCGCGCACCCAAAACCTGAATTTACAAAAAACAGGCCTCTCGTGCTGATTCCATCAGCACGAGCAGCTATTTTTTATATAGCAGCACCACGGCCCGCGCCTCGATGCTCTGGCCCAGGCCGACCGGGCCCATCTTTTCTGCCGTCTTGGCCTTGATGTTGATCTGCTCCAGCTCCAGCCCCAGACCGCTGGCAATGCGCGCGCGCATGGCCGGGATATGCGGCACCATCTTCGGGGCCTGGGCGATGATGGTGCTGTCGATGTTGCCGATCTGGTAGCCCTGGGCCGCCACCCGGCGCAGGGCTTCCACCAGCAGCACCATGGAGTCCGCGCCCTTGAACTGCGGGTCGGTATCCGAGAAATGCGTGCCGATATCCCCCAACGCCGCCGCGCCCAGCAGGGCATCGGTAATGGCGTGCAACAGCGCGTCGGCATCTGAGTGGCCCAGCAGGCCCATGGTGTGGGGAATCTCCACCCCGCCCAATATCAGCTTGCGGCCCGCCACCAGGGCGTGCACGTCCCAACCTTCTCCAATACGAAACGGCATCAATCTGTCCTTTGTAGATAGCGACTCTGCAAAATGGCCTCGGCCAGGGCAAAGTCTTCCGGGTAAGTCACTTTGAAATTCTGGGCGCTGCCCGGCACCAGTTGGGGCTGCAAGCCCAGGGCCTCGATGGCGCTGGACTCGTCGGTCACCTCGGCTCCCGCCGATGCCAGCGCCCGAGACAGCATGCCGATGCGGAACATCTGCGGGGTTTGCGCCAGCCATTTGTCGGCCCGCGGCACGGTGGCAGCCACGCGGCCCCGCACCTCGCTTTTTAAAGTGTCCGGCAGCTTGTGGGCCAGCAGGCCGCCCACCGCATCGCCCTGGCAGGCATCGATCAGCGCATTGATCTGCGCGGGGGTGATCAGGCAGCGCGCGGCATCGTGCACCAGCACCCAGTCGTCGGCCTTGGCCCCTTGCTCGAACAGGTCGTGCAGGCCGTTGGCCACCGACGCGGCCCGGCTGCTGCCGCCGCAGTCGGACACCACGCACGTAGCGCTGTGCCGTTCAAAAAAATCGTCGCCCACCGCCACCACCACCAACACGTCGGCAATGCGCGGCACGCTGGCGAAGGCCGCCAGGGTGTGCATCACCATGGGCTGGCCCGCCACCATCTGGTATTGCTTAGGCGTATCCGGGCTGCCCGCGGCAATGGCGCGGCTGCCCACACCGGCGCAGGGAATCAGGGCGAAAAAGCGGGGTATCGGGAGCTCAGAGGCGATAGGCATGGTGCGCATTCTAAAATCAGTGCCATCCACACCCCCCGCCCTCGTGCCGGGGGGTGTTTTTGCATTCCTGAATCACCACATTGCAGCCCATGGACCTCCCCAAACTCACCCCCGGCAAACGCTTCACCCTGCCCCGCCCCCAAGGCTCGGCCGACGCGGTGCTGCTGGCGCAACTGGCGCTGCGGGACAAGGCCCGGGGCTCGCTGACGGCCATCGTCACCTCGGATGCAGCAGACGCACAGCGGCTGATGGACGAAATCGCCTTTTTCGCACCCAGCCTGCGCTGCGCCCTGTTCCCCGACTGGGAAACCCTGCCCTACGACACGTTTTCGCCGCACCAGGACCTGATCAGCGAGCGCCTGGCCACCCTTTGGAGAATCTCTCAGCGCGACAAGACCACCGGGGCCGACGTGGTGATCGTGCCCGCCACCACCGCGCTGTACCGCCTGGCCCCGCCCAGCTTCATGGCGGGCTATACATTCCAGTTCAAGACCAAGCAAAAACTCAACGAGGCCAAGCTCAAGGCCCAGCTGACGCTGGCGGGCTACAGCCATGTGACCCAGGTGGTCAGCCCCGGCGAATACGCGGTGCGCGGTGGCCTGATCGACCTGTTCCCCATGGGCAGCGCCGTGCCCTACCGGGTGGACTTGTTCGACGACGAGATCGACAGCATCCGCACCTTCGACCCCGACACCCAGCGCAGCCTGTACCCGGTGCCCGAAGTGCGCCTGCTGCCCGGCCGCGAATTCCCCATGGACGACGAGGCCCGCGCCAAGTTCCGCAGCCGCTGGCGCGAGCTGCTGGACGGCGACCCCACCAAGAGCCGTATCTACAAAGACATGGGCAACGGTGTGGCCACCGCCGGTATCGAGTACTACCTGCCGCTGTTCTTTGAAGACACGGCCACCGTGTTCGATTACATCGGCACCGATGCCACTGTGGTGCTGCACGGCGATCTGGAGCCGTCGCTGCAACGCTTTTGGCAAGACACCAAGGAGCGCTACCGCCTGGTGCAGGGCGACCTGGACCGCCCGGCCCTGCCGCCCGAGTCGCTGTTTCTGGGCACAGAGCAGTTCTACGCCCTGACCAACCAGCATGCCCAGTTAGCCTTGCGCAACGTGGACGTGACCAGCGACACCGGCTTTGAAGCGTTGCCCCTGCTGTCGGTGGCGCGCGGTGCCGAAGACCCGCTGACCCAGCTGAAGATGCACATCCAGCGCACGCCCCACCGGGTGCTGATGCTGGCCGAAAGCGATGGCCGCCGCGAAAGCCTGCTGGACCTGCTGCGCGCCAGCCAGGTCAACCCGCCCGCCTTCGACTCGCTGGAAGACTTCCAGACCAGTACCGAGAAGGTCGGCATCGCCACTGCCGCGCTGAACAGCGGCTTTAGCTGGATGGCCGAAGGCATCGACTTCGTGACGGAGACCGAGCTGTTTGCCGCCGGCCCCACCACCCGCCGCCGCAAGAAACAGGAACAGGTCAGCGATGTGGAAGCGCTGATCAAGGACTTGAGCGAGTTGACGCTGGGCGACCCGGTGGTCCACTCCGCCCACGGCATTGGCCGCTACAAAGGCCTGGTGCACCTGGACCTGGGCCAGGGCAAGAACGCCGACGGCACGCCGTTGTTGCAGGAATTCCTGTTCCTGGAATACGCCGACAAGGCCACGCTGTACGTGCCGGTGAGCCAGCTGCAGCACATCAGCCGCTACACCGGCGTGAGCGCCGACGAAGCGCCATTGCACCGCCTGGGCTCGGGCCAGTGGGAAAAAGCCAAGCGCCGCGCCGCCGAGCAGGTGCGCGACAGCGCCGCCGAGCTGCTCAACATCTACGCCCGCCGGGCGGCCCGCGAAGGCCATGCCTTCCGCTACTCGCCCAACGACTACGAGGTGTTTGCCAACGACTTTGGCTTTGAAGAAACCCCCGACCAGTCGGCGGCCATCCACGCGGTGATCCAGGACATGATCAGCCCGCGCCCCATGGACCGGCTGGTCTGCGGCGACGTGGGTTTTGGCAAGACCGAGGTGGCCCTGCGCGCCGCCTTTATCGCCATCACCGGCGGCAAGCAGGTGGCCCTGCTGGCCCCCACCACCCTGCTGGCCGAGCAGCACTACCAGACCCTGGTGGACCGCTTTGCCAAGTGGCCGGTCAAGGTGGCCGAGGTGTCGCGCTTCCGCTCGGGCAAGGAAATTACCGCCGCTCTGAAAGGAATAGCAGAAGGTGGCGTGGATATTGTGGTGGGCACGCACAAGCTGCTGAGCGAATCGACCAAATTCGCCAACCTGGGCCTGCTGATCATCGACGAAGAGCACCGCTTTGGCGTGCGCCACAAGGAGCAGATGAAATCGCTGCGCGCCGAGGTCGATGTGCTCACACTCACCGCCACACCCATACCCCGCACGCTGGGCATGGCGCTGGAGGGCCTGCGCGACCTGAGCGTGATCGCCACCGCGCCGCAGCGCCGCCTGGCCATCAAGACCTTTGTGCGCACCGAGGGCAATGGCGTGATCCGCGAGGCCGTGCTGCGCGAACTCAAGCGTGGCGGCCAGGTGTACTTTTTGCACAACGAGGTGGAAACCATCGAGAACCGCCGCCAGAAGCTGGAAGAGCTGCTGCCCGAGGCCCGTATCGCCGTAGCCCACGGCCAGATGCCCGAACGCCAGTTGGAGGCCGTGATGCGCGACTTTGTGGCCCAGCGCTTCAATGTGCTGCTGTGCTCCACGATCATTGAAACCGGCATCGACGTGCCCAGCGCCAACACCATCGTGATGAGCCGCGCCGACAAGTTCGGCCTGGCCCAGTTGCACCAGCTGCGGGGCCGCGTGGGCCGTAGCCACCACCAGGCCTACGCCTATTTGATGGTGCCCGACCTGGAAGGCCTGACCAAGCAGGCCAGCCAGCGCCTGGACGCGATCCAGAAGATGGAAGAGCTGGGCTCCGGCTTCTACCTGGCCATGCACGACCTGGAAATCCGCGGCGCAGGCGAGGTGCTGGGCGAGAACCAGAGCGGCAATATGCTGGAGGTGGGCTTCCAGCTCTACAACGAAATGCTGAACGAGGCCGTGCGCTGCCTAAAGGCGGGCATCGAGCCCGACCTGATGAACCCGATGAACGTGACCACCGAAATCAACCTGCACGCACCCGCCCTGCTGCCCGACGACTACTGCGGCGACGTGCACCTGCGCCTCAGTTTCTACAAGAAGCTGGCCACCGCCAAAACCACCGACCAGATCGACGCACTGCTGGAAGAAATCGTGGACCGCTTCGGCAAGCTACCCACCCAGGCACAAACCCTCATCGACGGCCACCGCCTGCGGGTGCTGGCGCGGCCCTACGGCGTGGTCAAGGTGGATGCCGCGCCGGGCGTGATCAACATCACCTTCAAGGCCAATCCGCCGATCGAGCCGATGCGCATCATCGAGCTGATCCAGAAAAACCGCCACATCAAGCTGGCGGGCAACGAGAAGCTGCGCATCGAGCGCGAGCTGCCCGAGCCCAAGGACCGCGCGCAAATGGTGCGCGACGTGCTGCGCAGCCTGGGGCAGCCGATCGCAGAGCCGGTCGCCGCGTAGCCTGTCGCCCAAGGCGGTGCACCGACTTTGCCCACCAGAATGGCGCACAAAGTCGGTGAACCGCACCAGAATCCAGCGTTTTCGGTAAATGCAAGCCGCAAACGGACGGATTTACGGCGATTTCTGGCTGGCACGAGTTTCGCTTTGGTGCATGTATCCACAGAACCTTAAGGACATGCACCATGGCGGGATTCCGCAGTTTCCTCAAGAGCGGGCACTCCCCCACGCTCTTCGCTTCGTTTTTGTATTTTTCGTTTTCCTGCTGCATCTGGGTGCTCAACGGGGCCATGGCCCCGTTCATCTCTGAAACCTTCGGCCTCAGCCCCGCCCAAAAGGGCTTGATGCTGTCCATTCCCATCATGGCCGGAGCGCTGATGCGCTTTCCGCTGGGCCTGCTGTCGCAGTACATTGGCCGCAAAAAAGCCACGCTGGTCGAAATGGGCATGATCATGGTGGCCATGCTGTTTGGCTTTTTCTTTGTGAAAAGCTTCAACGACCTGCTGGCCATGGGCGTGCTGCTGGGCATTGCCGGAGCCAGTTTTGGCGTGGCCTTGTCGCTGGGTTCGGGCTCGTTCCCGCCCAAGCACAAAGGCCTGGCCATGGGCCTGGTAGGCGCGGGCAACGTCGGCACCGCGGTCTGCGTGCTGGTCGCACCACCCTTGGCCCAGGCCTATGGCTGGGTGGCGGTATACGGCTTTGCGGCGATCGCCATCGCCATCCCGATGGTGGTGATGGTGATCTTCGCCCAGGAGCCGCCCGATCTGGACCCCCACGCCAGCTTCAAGGAACATATCGCCTGCCTGTTTGAAAAAGACGGTTGGGCCTTCAGCCTGATCTACGCCGTGACCTTCGGCGGCTTCATCGGCCTGATCACCTTTTTGCCCACCTACTACTACGACCAGTTTGGCGTGAGCAAGGTGCAGGCCGGGCAATTGACCATGCTGGCGGCCTTCATGGGCGCGGCGCTGCGGGTATTTGGCGGCTGGATTTCGGACCGCTGGGGCGGTGTGAACACCCTGAACATCGTGTTGGTCACCGTGGCCACCACCCTGGTGGCCTGCGGCCTGGCGGGCGGCTCGCTGGTCTTGACCACGCTGCTGATGATTCTGTGCTTTGCCGCCCTGGGTGCGGGCAATGGCGCCCTATTCCAGCTGGTGCCCCTGCGCTGGCCCCTGGCCACCGCCGTGGCAGGCTCCATGATCGGTGAAATCGGTGCCCTCGGCGGCGGCCTGGTGCCCAACGCCATGGGCCTGTCCAAACAGTACGCGGGCAGCTACATGTGGGGCTTCATCCTGTTCGCCGGTCTGGCGGTAGTGATGCTGTTCATGCTGCGCATCATGCAAGTGCGCTGGACAAGAACCTGGGCGGAAAAGGGTGGGCGGGCGCGCAGCGCCTGAGAACTGCGCAGCAGATCCAGTGCGTAGCACTGACCACCGTTCCAGCGCAGCTAAAAGGGAGGCCGCGCGCGCAGCGCCTGAGAGCTGCGCAGCATAGGACCGAACTTTTGACGGCTATTACAGCCTGACACAAGACAATCCGCCAGGTGTTTGATAATCAGGGCATGAAAATGTTGTTCTCGTGCGCCCTGGCTTTGTCTTCTCTGTGGGCCAGCGCAGACTTTTTGTCGCGTTCTTGATATGGCGAGAGCCTCCACCACGCCCTTGACAGTTCACCCAAAGCCACCTGAAATCGCGCCTTTTCCACCCCCTCGACGGCGCACCACGGTGCTGCGCATGCCGCAGGACACGGTGCCCGCGCACCTGAAACCGTCCAGCCGCACCACCGTGGCCCCCCCTCCCGAAGCTTCACCGCCCCCACCGTCCGAACCCCTGCCGCTGCTGTCGGTAGACGCTTTGCGCGCCCGCATGGGCCCCGGCGTGCGCTCCGAAGTCATGCCGCCGCACACCATGAGCTACACGCCCTTCGGGGCCAGAGCCTTCGTCAGCGCGGGTACAGGCGGGCCCACCGTGCTGTTTGAGGCTGGTCTGGGCCACGGCAAAAATGCCTGGGGTCGCATCTTCAACGAAATCAGCGCCATCAACCACGCCGTCGCCTACGACCGGGCGGGCTATGGGCAGAGCGAGCGCTCTCGGCTGCCGCGCGATGGCTTGCAGATCCTGCGCGAGCTGCGCGCCATGCTGCACATCGAAGAAATCAAACCGCCCTACGTGCTCGTGGGCCACTCCTTGGGCGGCACCATCGTCAAGCTGTTTGCCAAAACCTACCCCGACGAAGTCGCCGGGGTGGTACTGGTAGATGCACGCCACGCCGAATTTTCCAAACGCTGCAAACAGCTCGGCGTGCACCGCATGTGGTACGACCCGCCTGCCCTTCTGATTGCCATGGCCCCCAGTGCCATACGCGCCGAGATGGCTTCTGCCGCCCTCACCGCACGCCAGGCACGCCGGGCCGGAGAATTCCCCTCCGTACCGCTCATCGTGCTCAGCCAGGACCGCAGCACCAGCCGCTGGCCCGAGCGCCTGGGCAAGGTCTGGGATGCCAGCCAACGCAACATGGCCAAGATGTCACGCCTGGGCCGCATGAAGGTGGTGGGCGACAGCGGCCACAACATCCACCAGGACCAGCCCGACACGGTGACCACGGCCATCCTCAGCGTCATCGCCGCCGCCCGCTACGCGCAGGCCAAGAGCAAAATCTAGATACTACGATTTTTATAGCTACTCACGCTTATTCAATAAGCGCTAGAGGCTATTTTTTCTTGAAATCTTGGCCGCGTGACTATGCGGGGACAATAGCGCAGTGACCATTCCCCATACCTTCATCCAGGAACTCATCGCCCGCGCCGACGTGGTCGAGATCGTGGGCCGCTACGTGCAGCTCAAAAAAGGCGGTGCCAACTTCATGGGCCTGTGCCCGTTCCATGCCGAAAAGTCGCCCTCTTTCTCGGTCAGTCCCACCAAGCAGTTCTACCACTGCTTTGGCTGCGGCAAGAGCGGCGACGCGCTGCGCTTTCTGATGGACCACGCGGGCATGACCTTCATCGAGGCGGTGCAAGACCTGGCCCAGCAGTTCGGCATGCAGATCCCTGAAGACGATGCCTCGCCCCAGGACCGCGCCCGCGCCGCCGAGCAAAAACAGAAACAGGCCACCCTCACCGACGTGCTGGAACAGGCCTGTACCGCCTACAAGAAACACCTGCGCGACTCGCCCCGGGCCATCGACTACTTCAAGGGCCGGGGCCTGTCGGGCGAAATCGCCAAGCAGTTCGACCTGGGCTATGCACCCGAAGGCTGGCGCAGCCTGGCCGGGGTGTTCCCGCGCTACGACGACCCGCTGCTGGCCGAGAGCGGCCTGGTCATCACCAGCGAAGAAGACCCTGAAAAGCGCTACGACCGCTTCCGCGACCGGGTGATGTTTCCGATCCGCAACGTCAAGGGCGAATGCATAGGCTTTGGCGGCCGGGTGCTGGGCGATGACAAGCCCAAATACCTGAATTCCCCCGAAACCCCGGTCTTCAGCAAGGGCCGCGAGCTCTACGGCCTGTTCGAGGCCCGCAACGCCCTGCGCGATGCCGGTTATGCCCTGGTCACCGAGGGCTACATGGACGTGGTCGCCCTGGCGCAGCTGGGCTTTCCCAACGCCGTGGCCACCCTGGGCACGGCCTGCACCGCCGACCACTTGCAAAAGCTGTTCCGCTTCACCGATGCGGTGGTGTTCAGCTTTGACGGCGATGCCGCGGGCCGCCGCGCTGCCCGCAAGGCGCTGGACGGCGCACTGCCGCTGGCCACCGATGTCCGCAGTTGTAAATTCTTGTTTCTACCCGCCGAGCACGACCCCGACAGCTTCATCCGCGCCTATGGCCGCGACGCGTTTGCGCGCTATGTGTCCGAGGCCACGCCGCTGAGCCGCTTTTTGATCGAGTCCATCCGCGAAGGCTGCGAACTGCACACCGCCGAAGGCCGCTCGCTGCTGGCCAGCAACGCCAAACCGCTGTGGAGCCAGTTGCCCGAGGGCGCACTGAAGCGCCAGTTGCTGGGTGAGATTGCCGATCTGGTGCAGCTCAGCAGCAGCGAGCTCACCGACGTCTGGAGTGGCAAGGCCATCGGCAGCCGCCCGGACGGCAAAGGTAGCAAAAAATATAGCACCCCATACACACCCGGCAAGCGCTACGAGCCTAAAGCGCCCCCCATCGGATCGGACAGCGCAGGCCGCCGCAAACCCGCCAGCCGGGCCGACCACGCGGCCCGATGCCTTTTAACCGCCAGTTATTGTTGGGATGGATTGAGCCACGAGGACCACGCCATGCTGTGTGAGCTACCTGCCCCCCACGGAACTCTGTTTATTTGGCTAGAGAGCCAATTGCATGAGCACGGCGCGCTACTGTGGAGCGAGTTACGTGAAAAGCTTCGTGGGCAGCCGATAGAAGAATCGGCACTTTCAATGATTCAGAAATCCGATGCCGATCCAACCCTTGTCGTTATCGACTCTGACACCAACTTAAGCAAAGAAATGGCGCTAGAGCTTCGGGGCATTCTGGACTCGATGCAAATTGACCAGGTCGAGCGTGCATTAAAAGAGCTGGCCCCCATAGCCACCACCAGTGAAGCCCATTGGGAAAAGTTCAAAACCCTCACCGCGCGCCGCGAAGAATTGAAAGCCCGAAAGACTGCTGCGAAAAATTAGCAATACCGATAAATAAGTCTTGAATTTTGGTGCCCAGGCTATAATCTAAGGCTAACTGCTCGGCAAGAGCGACAGCAACACCTCCGGATTCGGCCCATAGCCGCCACTGCGCGCACCGGCCACCCCACCGCAAGGACTGCCTGCAGAGATTTTTAACAGATCTGTGCAAATGATCGCCCTCCCATCTTGCCAACGAGAAACCTTCTCTATCCCTACGCGACCGCGCCGGTAGCCTGTGGCTCCCGGGTTTATTTCGTTTTTTTGTTGTCCTGAGGTTTTTTGCCCATGCCTGCTCCAAAGTCCGAGAAGCCCGCTGCCTCCGCTGCCAAGACCCCTGCCAAAGCAACCACCAAAGTGGCTGCCGAGGCGGTGGCCAAGCCCGCCTTGAAAGTCAAATCCGTGCCCGCATCGAAGTCCCCCGCCGCTCCCGAAGTCACCTCCGCTGCCGATGATGCCGCGAAGAAGAAGCCAGGCCGTCCGCCCAAGGTGGTGACCCTGCCTGCCGCCAAGCCCGCTGGCAAAGCCGCCGCGGCCGCCGCCGCCGCACCCGCCAAGGTCAAGCCCGCCGGTGCCAAGCGCGGCCCCAAGCCCAAAGGTTCGATCTCCACCGAGATCAACCTCGATGACCTGATCGAGATCGAGGAAGATCCGGTCGAAGAAGCGCCGGTCCAGCTCAGCCCCACCGGCGAGAAGATCAAGCCGCTGCGCATGAAGATCAGCAAGGCCAAAGAGCGCGCGCTGATGAAAGAGTTCGGCCTCGACGAAACCGTCCTGTCCGAAGAAGACCTGGCCAAGCGCCGCCAGCGCCTCAAGGCCCTGATCAAGCTGGGCAAGACCCGCGGCTACCTGACGCACGGCGAAATCTCCGACCACCTGCCCGACAAGCTGGTCGATGCGGAAACGCTGGAAGTCGTGGTCAACATGCTCAACGACATGGGCGTGGCGGTGTACGAGCAAACGCCCGATGCCGAAACCCTGCTGCTGAACAACACGGCCCCCACCGCCGCGACCGAAGAAGAAGCCGAAGAAGAAGCCGAAGCGGCGCTCTCCACCGTGGACAGCGAGTTCGGCCGTACCACCGACCCGGTGCGCATGTACATGCGTGAAATGGGCACGGTCGAGCTGCTGACCCGCGAAGGCGAAATCGAAATTGCCAAGCGCATCGAAGGCGGCCTGATGCGCATGATGGAAGCCATTAGCGCCAGCCCGGCCACGCTGGCCGAGGTGTTCAACATGGGCGAGTTGATCCGTGACGGCAAGGTGGTGATCTCCACCATCGTCGACGGCTTCTCCAACCCCAACGAAGCCGACGATTACGTGGCCGAAGAAGACTTCGACGAATTCGATGCCGCCGACGACGACGACGGCAAGGGCGGCTCCAAGGCCTTGACCAAGAAGCTCGAAGAGCTGAAAAAAGAAGCCCTGACCCGCTTCGACACCCTGCGCGACCTGTTCGAGAAGGTGCACAAGATCTACGACAAGGAAGGCTACGGCACGCCGCACTACGTCAAGGCCCAGGCGGCTTTGAGCGAAGAGCTGATGACCATCCGCTTTACCGCCAAGACCATTGAAAAGCTGTGCGATCTGCTGCGCAGCCAGGTGGACGATGTGCGCAAGAAAGAGCGCGAGCTGCGCCGCATCATTGTGGACAAGTGCGGCTACCCGCAAGAAAACTTCATTGCCGACTTCAGCGGCCGCGACAAGATGGGCAACAAAGTGCCCTCGCACCTGCTGGACCTGAAATGGATCGAGCGCCAAACCGCGGCCGGCAAGCCCTGGAGCGCCATCATGGGCCGCAACATCCCACCAGTGCAGGATCTGCAGCAAAAGCTGACTGACCTGCAGTCGCGCGTGGTGGTGCCGCTGGACGAGCTCAAGGGCATCAACAAGCGCATGAACGAAGGCGAAGCCTCGTCGCGCAATGCCAAGAAGGAAATGATCGAGGCCAATTTGCGCCTGGTGATCTCCATCGCCAAGAAGTACACCAACCGCGGCCTGCAGTTCCTGGATCTGATCCAGGAAGGCAACATCGGTTTGATGAAGGCGGTGGACAAGTTCGAATACCGCCGCGGCTACAAGTTCTCCACCTACGCCACCTGGTGGATTCGCCAGGCCATCACGCGTTCGATCGCCGACCAGGCGCGCACCATCCGGATTCCGGTGCACATGATCGAAACCATCAACAAGATGAACCGCATCAGCCGCCAGCACCTGCAAGAGTTCGGTTTTGAGCCCGATGCGTCGATCCTGGCCGAGAAGATGGAGATCCCGGAAGACAAGATCCGCAAGATCATGAAGATCGCCAAGGAGCCCATCTCCATGGAAACCCCGATCGGCGACGACGACGACAGCCACCTGGGCGACTTCATCGAAGACGGTGCCAACACCGCCCCCATCGAAGCCGCCATGCAGGCCGGTCTGCGCGACGTGGTGAAGGACATCCTCGACTCGCTCACGCCACGCGAAGCCAAGGTGCTGCGCATGCGCTTCGGTATCGAAATGAGCACCGACCACACGCTGGAAGAAGTCGGCAAGCAGTTCGACGTGACCCGCGAGCGCATCCGCCAAATAGAAGCCAAGGCGCTGCGCAAGCTCAAGCACCCCAGCCGCTCGGACAAGCTGCGCAGCTTTATCGACACGCTCTAAGCGCCAGCCCTTGAAAAAGCCCCTGCCGGATCACTCTGGCAGGGGCTTTTTTCATGGGGCCATCAGCATCAGGCCGGCGGCGGTGTTGGAGATGGGGATGTGGTAATTGGAGTGCAGCAGGCGCGCCGGGCCGGGCAGCGCGGCGCGGGCGGTCAACCACATCAACAGCTCGATGCCCTGGGTGCCCACTTTTTCGACCAGTTCGTGGATGGAGAAGCGGGTGGCCCAGGCCGGGTCGCTGACCAGGCTGTGCATGAACTCCAGGTCAAACGCCTTGTTGATGAAGCCCGCCCGCTGGCCGTCTAGCTGGTGGCTCAGCCCGCCGGTGCCGACCACCACCACCCGGGCATCGCTGTCCCAGCAGGTGATAGCGCGGCCTATCGCCTCGCCCAGCGCAAAGCAGCGGGCAGCCGTGGGCAAGGGAAACTGCACCGTGTTCAGGCAGACGGGCACGGTGGTCACGGGCCAGGTGGCCTGGGGGTCGCTGTGCGGCCACAGCAAGTCCATGGGCAGGCAGAAGGCGTGGTCCACCAGCATTTCCTGGCAGGTGGTGATATCGAAGCCATCGGCCACCAGGCCGTTGATCAAATGCCACGACAGGTCCTGGTTGCCCTGGAATGGCGCGGCCGTGGCCAGGCCCCAGCCTTCGTCGGCATGGTGGTAGTGCGGCGCGGCACCGACGGCAAAGGTGGGCATCTTGTCGAGAAAGAAGTTCAGCCCGTGGTCGTTGTAGATGACGACCGCCACATCGGGCTTGACCTCGTCCAGCCACTGGCGCACCGGCGGGAAGCCGTCGAAGAAGGGTTTCCAGTAGGGATCGTTTTGCAGATCCTTGGCAATCGCCCGGCCAATGGCAGGCACGTGGGACGTAGTGATGGCACCAACGATTTTGGCCATGGTTATGCTCCTGCGGCCAACAGACGGGCCTGAAATTCTGCTTTGCTCACGCCCGTTTGCTGGGCCCCGATGTCTTGCATGTCCAGCCCGAAAATACCGGCGAACTTGGCCAGGTAGTAGGCATTGCCGCCCGCCGCCAGCAGAGCCAGCACATTGCGCTGGCGGATCGCTTCGGCCTGTTCGGCGTTCAGGCCGAATTGGCGCATGTAGGCTTCTTCGTCGCGCTGGAACTCGGCACGCGCGTCGGCAGAGTTAAAAGAAAAGCACATCTTGTTGAGGGCGTAGCCTTTGCGGGCTTGCACACCGTCGAACAAAGTGGTGCCGGGGATATCGGCCTGGGCCATGGTTGTCTCCTGTGGAAGTAGGTGTAATGGAGTATTCCCAAAGCGCAGATACAAATAAACCCGATAATCTTCATGAAACCCATGAGCAAATTCGATCATTCCCAACTCGATGGCCAATTGCTGCAGCTGCTGCTGGCGGTGCTGGAAGAAGGCTCGGTGACCCGGGCCGCCCAACGGCTGGGGGTTACACAGTCAGCGGTCAGCCATTTGCTGGACAAGCTGCGCGCCATCACCGGCGACCCGCTGTTTGTGAAATCAGGCCGGGGCATCCAGCCCACTGCCCGCGCCGAAGCCATGGCCCAGCCCGCGCGCCTGTTGCTGGAAGACATGCAGCGCCTGGCCACGCCCGAACAGTTTGACCCGGCCCGGTTGCAAACCTGTTTCACCATTGCAGCCAACGACTTCCAGCGCGATCTGCTGCTGCCCGCCCTGCTGCAAAGGCTGCGGCGGCAGGCACCCCAGGTCAGCCTGCACATGGTGCCGTCCGGGGTGCCCACGGCGGAGATGCTGCGCGACGGAAGCTGCCACCTGGTGGTGTCGCCGCGCCCGCCCGATGCCACCGACGTGGTGCAAAAGCGCCTGTTTGCCACGCCGTACCGCGTGTTCTTTGATGCCACCCAGCGCTCGGCCCCCGCCAGCCTGGCCGACTACCTGGCCAGCGAGCACATCAGCGTGGTGTACCAGCCCCGCCGCACGCTGGACATCGACCAATGGCTACAAGCCCAGGGCCTCCAGCGCCGGATGGCCGCCACGGTGCCGGGCTTTGCGGGCATAGCGGCCTTCTTGCGCACCGGCCCCTGGCTCGCCACCCTGCCCGGCCTGCTGGCGCTGGGCATGCTGCGCGGCCTGCAGAGCTGCCCGGTGCCCCTGCCCTGCCCCAGCTTGCCGATGTACATGCTGTGGCATCTGCGGCACCAGCACGACCCGGTGCAGCGCTGGCTGCGGCAGTCGCTGGAAGCCACCGCAGCCGAGGTTCTGGCCCAAGCCGGTCCTGCAGAGTTTGCCCCCTAAAATAAGCTCTCTGCGCTATCTGAACAAAGACTTTCAGCTATGGAATTAATAGTAAACACGCCCCCGCAAGCCCCAGAGCCGCGCCTGTGGGTGGCCTGCCTGTGCGCCGACTGGTGCGGTAGCTGCCGCGACTACCAGGAACGCTTCGAACAGGTGGGGCGCGGCTTTGCCGGGGCGGAGTTTGTGTGGGTGGACATCGAAGACCAGGCTGATCTGGTAGACCCCATCGAGGTGGACAACTTCCCGACGCTGCTGGTGGTGGTGGACGGCGAAGCGCGCTTCTTTGGCAGCATTACCCCGCAAATGGAGACCTTGCAACGGCTGGTGCAGGCGCAACTGGAAGCACCGGGCGCTGCCGCCAGCCCGGAAGTCACCGCCCTGGTGCAGCGCTTACGGCGCTAGCGGTTTTTTCGGCTTGTCGGGTGCCGGTGGGGCCAGGGCTTCGCCGTCCGGCTCTTCCATGTCTTGCGCCAGGTAGTGCTGCACCAGCGCAAAGAAGCGGTCGTAAAACCGCTCGCTGGACACGGTTTCGCTGCCCACCTTGACCATGGCGTCGTTGCTGGAGCTGACCGGCACCGATACCGAGCCCAGCACGCCCACGCCCAGGCTGGCCGAGGTGTTGCTCTTCTTCAGGGCGTAGCGGTCCTGCAACGCGGTCACAAAGCCCAGGCTGAGCTTGCCGTCACGGCTCTCGGACGCGCAGACCACGCGGATGTCCATCTGCACATGGATTTCGTTTTCGGGCTGGAAGTTCTTTTGGCCTTGCACCAGCTCTTTGGCGGCGTTGGAAATCACGTAGCCCTGGCTGAGCAAGGCGCGCCGGGCAGCCTCGCAGGTGTCGGTGGGGCTGGCATCGAACATGCGCGAGTACTTGCCCGAAGAATCGAACTCTTCCTGCTGGGCGATGGGCTTCATGGGGGTGGCACAACCCACCAACACAAAGGACACCAGCGACACCAGCGCCGCGCTAATCTTCGGGCAGGTCATATACCGTGTCCGACCCGGACAGCACCGACAAATCCAGCGGCCGCACCGCACCCATCCACATCGCGAAGTCGCGGTGGTCGATCAAGTCGTTGCCGGTGATCGGGTGGATGAACACCACCAGACCGCGCCGGTGCATGGCCAGCCAAGGTACCAACTCGGCAAACACCGACGGCGCAAAGGCCAGCTGGCAGCTGCCGTCCGGGTGCGGACCCACCGGACCCGGGTGGACTCTGCCCATGGCCAGTTTGAACTGGCTGGCGGCCTCCAGGCACAGGGCGCGACCCTGCTCTTGCGTGGCCGCATCAAAGTAGACGTGGGCATGGAAGCCCTTGATGCGAGCGTCGCTCATGGTGCGCGGTGCAAACGCGGGCTGGCCAGGGCCACCACCTGCTCGTTGATAGCGGTATCCACATTCGGGTGCCGCGCCGGGGCGTTGGGCAACTGCAGCAAGGCACGCAGCTGGGCGACATCCTTGGCGCTGGGGGCGGCCTTGATCTGGGCAATGGCCGCCTGGGCGTTGCCGGTGCGGATCACCGCCAGCATCTTGGTGACCCACTCGCTGGGTCCGGATTTGTGTTTGGACATAGGTCTATTTTGTCACCAGCAGAAACGGCAACGCCGCGTAGGCAGCCCGGCAGGGCCCGCCTACGCGGCGCTGAGCGAAGAAAGAGGGCTTAGCCTTGGCGCGCGCGCTTGCCAGGGTTCTTCTTGCTACGCGTAGCAACACCACGCTCCAGGCTGCGCTTTTGGCCGCGGCTGACCGGGCTGGCGTAGCCAGGCAGTGGGGTGGGACGGGGGGTAGCCTGGCGCTCGGCTTCGGTACGGGGTTCTTTTGCCATTGTGTTTACTCCAAAGAAAATGTGACAACCCGCGATTAGGCCACAACCGCGCGGGCGATTTGCCCGCACAGCCAGCTAAATGGGGTTTAAAGGGGGGATTTAGCTGGAAATTAGCCTGCAGCGGCTTCGTCCATCGCCTGGCACGAAGGTGCGCACACGGCTTGCGACTTGCCCAGCACCTTGCGGGTGCCCATCAGGGAACGGGTGCGGTGCTTGCCGCACAGAAAGCAAGACATGGTGGCTCCGCCAAACGACGCCGCAGCGGCGAAGGGGGAACCGGAGGCTTTGGACTTGTAACGCAGGCCGTCGGCCAGCATGGCAGTTTTGGAATCAGCTTTCGCCATGGATAGAGCCTTAGTTGGGTGCCAGTTGGAGCAATTTGGCAAGGAAATAGTTCGGCGCAACGCCGGATAGAAGGCCGCATTATCCTCTTGATTGGCCGACTGCCTGAGCGCAACGGTGTATACCGTGCAATCGCCGGGGTTGATTCATCCTCAATTTGGAGGATGTTTTTGTGCATTTACCGTTGACAGCCAGGGAAACACATTTTTTCAAAGCTATGGTTTTTATAGCTTCTCACGCCCTGCAGATAAGCACAGAAGGCCTATTTCATCCAATATTGCGCCAGGTCAATAGTCCGGCGCGGTTGGCGTAGCGCACGCGGGCATCCAGCGCCTCGACCTGCACCCGGGCTGCGCGGCCCCGGTAGACCTCGGCGGCCAGCCAGTCGCATTCCAACTGCAGGCGGGCCTCGTCGTCTAGCCGGGTGTGCCAGACCTTGTTGGCCGCATCCCAGCGGTAGCCACGTTCCTTGAGTGCGTCTTTGGCATCAAAAGGTGCGCCATTGGCCTGCAGGCGGTAGCGTGTGCCCTCGGCGGCGGCCAGCAGGTGGGCCAGGCCGGTGTGGCCCGCGACCGGCATCGGGGCCTGCAACACCGCCAGCAGGGCGTGGCAGTCCATTTCGGCACGGTGTGCGTCGTAAAACAGGCCCTGGTCCAATGCCAGGGCGGTGAGCTTGGCCGAATCGCGGCCCTCTTGCTTCCAGTCGATGTCGGCAAACGAGCAGGCCCAGGCCTTGGCGGCGAACGCGGGCAGCCGGGCTTCGACAAACGGGCGGTCAAACCCGGCGTTGTGCGCCACCACCAAATCCACGCCTTCCAGCAGCTCGGCAATGCGGGCCTCGTCCAGCGCCTGGCCCGCCACCATGCTGTCGTCGATGCCGGTGATCTTGCGGGCAATGTCGGGAATGGGCTGGCCGGGGTCTTCCAGGCCGTCATACACCTGCACGCTGCCGCAGGGCAGGTCGGTGGCGGTGTCCACATCCACGCGCAGCAAGGCCAGCTCGATGATCTTGTCGCGGCTGTGCTCCAGGCCGGTGGTTTCGGTGTCCAGCACCAGCAGGCGCTTCACGCCCTGGGCAGGCGCGGCGGCAAACCGCAACTGCGGCACCAGGCGGCGCAGCACGCGGTAGTCGGGGTGCCGTTCGAGTTGCCGCGCCAGGGCTTCGGCATCCGTTGTGATCGCATCGGCAGGCGGGGCGGCCGCCACCACGGCAGCGGCAGCGGCTGGCGCTGGCGCTGGCGCTGGAGCCACCACCGTTTCAGGGGCCTCGTTGAACAACAGGCTGAGTTGCTGCTGCGGGTCGGCCACCGGGGACTTGCGGGTACGGGGCGGCTTGGCCGGGGTAGAAGGCATGGCGTGGCACAGTGGGAAGGAAGGGCCGCGAGTGTAGCCGCCCTGCCCTGTGCCTGGCGTGCCCCACCGTGCGGATCGGCCTAGCTGCGCCCCGCCAGCACGATGGCTTCGCGCGACAGGCCGTCGATCTTGCCGGTGATGCCGGTCAGCACGTTGGCCACCACGGCGAATTCACGGCCAAAATTACCGGCGCGGGCGGCGATGACCAGGGCGTTGAAACTCACCACCTTGGCTTCCCGGGCGACGCTCTGTATGTCATTGACGATGCCGCTGAGCTCGCGCTTCATGCTGTCGGACTGGGTTTTGCTGATCTCGTCGAACACGGTGGTGGCCTTGTTCAGGGCCTCCAACACGCCGTCGGTGTGTTCCACCACCTGGGCCACCGAGGCGGCCTGGCGCGGATCGCGCTGGGCGATATGGTCCAGGGCTGTGCGCACCAGTTTGGTGAATACCTGGATGCTGCCACCCACGCCCTGCACGTCGTGGTACACAGCCTCCACCTTGCGGGCGCTGGCTTCGTCGAGTTTTTTGGGCATTTGCAACAGCGTGGCCTGGCTGTCGGAAAACAGGGTCAGCGTACGCTCGGCCGCCTGTAGCTGGGCTTTATCGCCCTGCGCGGCCAGCACGGTTTGCAGCACCATGCGCTGCGACAGCATGCGTTGGCGGGCCGCCAGGTTGACGGTGGACAGACCCGTGTGGGCGGGCATGGTGGTGGCCAAGGACCGGGCACTGGGATGCATAAAGACTTTCGCAAAGAGCGGCAGGAGGATTCCCGTCGCACCTGTCACGCAAAGCCCATGCCACCGCTAGATGGAGTTACTGGAACTCCTCGGTATCCACCTCGGACTGCGACTGCGCGTTGTAGCGGCCTGCGGTGATGGCGCGGGGAGCCATGAGCGCATCCAATTGGGCCAGCACGGCGGGCGAGAGTTGCACGTCGGCGGCGGCCAGATCTTCATCCAGGTGGTCGATACGGGTGGTGCCCGGGATGGGGATGATGTGCTCGCCCTGCTGCAGCAGCCAGGCAATGGCCAGTTGGGCCAGGGTGCAACCGGCCTCTTGGGCGATGGTCTTCAGGGCACCCAGCAAGCGCAGGTTGGCGGCGTAGTTTTCGGGGGCAAAGCGGGGCATGCTGCGGCGGATGTCTTTGGCATCCAGCCCGGCTACGTCGGTGAGCGCACCGGTCAAAAACCCGCGTGCCACCGGGCTGAAGGCCACAAAGGCCGTGCCCAGCTCCTTGCAGGCCTGCAGCACGGCGATTTCGGGGTTGCGCGTCCACAGCGAATACTCGGTTTGCAGCGCGGTAATGGGGTGCACGGCGTGCGCCTTGCGCAGGGTGCTGGCCGATACCTCGGACAGGCCGATGGTCTGGATCTTGCCCTGGCGCACCAGGTCCGACAGCGCGCCCACGCTGTCTTCGATGGGCACGGTTTTGTCCCAGCGGTGCAGGTAATACAGGTCGATCACGTCGGTGCGCAGGCGCTTCAAGGCCTCTTCGCAGGTGCGCTTGATGGTGGCCGGGCGGCCATCGATAACGCGCTTGCCGTCCACACCGGCCATGCCGCATTTGCTGGCCAGGGTGAAATGGCGGCGGTGCTTGGACAGCACCTTGCCGACCAGATCCTCGTTCGCGCCAAAACCGTACAGGGCGGCCGTGTCGAACAGGGTCACGCCCCGGTCCAGGGCGTGCATCAGCACGGCTTCGCCCTGCTCTGCGGAGACCGGCGCGCCGTAGGCGTGGCTCAGGTTCATGCAGCCCAGGCCGATGGCGGAGACATTGAAGGGGCCGAGTAGTCTATTTTTCATAATAAAAAGTCCTTCCAGCGCTTATTGCAAGGGCGTAAGCAGCTATATTTTCAATAGTAAATCAAGCAAGCAGTTCTTCCGGCGTGGTGACCGGGCCGGTGCCGCTGAAGCGCTCCAGCGTGAGGTAGATCACCGGGGTGATGAACAGCGTGATGGCCTGCGAGAACACCAGTCCACCCACCACGGCCAGGCCCAGCGGCTGGCGTAGTTCGGCACCGGCACCAATGCCCAGAGCAATGGGCAAGGCCCCCATCAGCGCGGCCATGGTGGTCATCATGATGGGCCTGAACCGCAAGATGCACGCGGTGCGGATGGCTTCGGCCGGGGTCATGCCCTGGTGGCGCTGGGCCTCCAGGGCAAAGTCGATCATCATGATGGCGTTTTTCTTGACGATACCGATCAGCAGCACGATGCCGATGGTGGCGATCAGCGTCAGGTCCTGGCCAAAGAGCATCAGCGTGGCCAGCGCCCCCACCGCCGCCGACGGCAGGCCGGCCAGAATGGTCAGGGGGTGGATGTAGCTCTCGTACAGCACGCCCAGCAGCACGTAGATCACCAGCAAGGCGGCAATCACCAGAATGGTCTGGCTGCCCTGCGAGCTTTGGAACACCGCCGCGTCGCCGCCGTAGCTGGTGATGATGCTGCTGGGCAGGCCAATGGCCGTCCGGGCCGCGTCGATCTTAGCCGTGGCATCGCCCAGGGCCGCGCCCGGTGCCAGGTTGAACGACACCGTGACCGCCTGCAACTGGCCCACGTGGTTGATGGCCGTGGGGCCCACCGTACGGGTGACGGTGGTGAAGCTGCTCATGGGCACCAGGGCTCCGGTGTTGGAGCGCACGTAGATGCCGTTGAGGGCACGCTCATCCTGCTTGGCCTCGGGGGCCACTTCCATGATGACCTGGTAGCTGTCGGTGGGCAGGTAGATGGTGGACACCTGGCGCTCGCCAAACGCGCTGAACAACGCAGTGCGGATGGTGTCGATGGACACGCCCAGGGTGTTGGCGGCATCGCGGTCGATCTTGAGCTGGGCGATCAGGCCGCGCATCTGCGCATCGCTGGTGACATCGCGGAACAGCGGGTCACCGCGCAACTGGTCTTGCAGCTTGGTGGCCCACACGTTCAGTTCATCGGCCTTGATGCTCTGCATGATGTACTGGTACTGCGCCTTGCTCTGGCGGCCCCCCAGCTGCAGGTTTTGCACCGGCCGCATGAACACGTTGATGCCCGCCACGGCGCGCAGCTTCTTGCGCAGGCCTTCCACCACCACCTTCATCTTGGGCCGCTCGGCCTGGGGCTTGAGGTTGATGAACATGCGCCCGGAGTTTTGCGAGCCGTTGCCGCCGTTGAACGAGCTCACGGTGAGCACGTTCGGGTCGGCGCGGACGATGGCCGCGGCCGCCTCTTGCAGCTTGACCATGGCAGGGAAAGAGATGTCTTCCGAGGATTCGGTGGTCACCTGGATCTGGCCGATGTCTTCTTCGGGGAAAAAGCCCTTGGGGATGACCATCACCAGCCAGACGGTAGCCACCAGCGTGACCGCCGCCAGCCCGAGCACGATGTTGCGGTGGCGCAGCGCAGCATCCAGCCAGCGGGTGTAGCCCGCCAGGAACTTGTTGAAACCGACTTCGAAGGAATGGACGATGCGGCCTGGCGGCTTCTTATGGGTTTCGTCGCTCAGGAAGCGGCTGGCCATCATGGGCACCAGGGTCAGCGACACAAAGGCCGACACCACGATGGACAGGCCCACCACCACCGCAAATTCGTGGAACAGCAGACCGATCACGCCGGGCATGAAAAAGATCGGGATGAACACCGCAATCAGCGAGGTGGACATGGAAATAATCGTGAAACCCACGGCCCGCGAGCCCTTGAGCGCCGCCTGGAAGGGGTGCATGCCCTCCTCCACCAGCCGGATGATTTCTTCCAGCACCACGATGGCATCGTCCACCACCAGACCCACGGCCAGCGTCAGGCCCAGCAGGGAAATGTTGTCCAGGCTGTAGTTCATGCCCCACAGCAGCGCCACCGCGCCCACCAGCGACACCGGCAGCGACAAGGCCGGGATCACCGTGGCCACAAACCGGCGCAGGAACAGGAAGATCACCAGCACCACCAGCACGATGGTGCCCATCAGCGTCAGCGACACGTCGTGCAAGGCCTCGCGCACCGACTTGGAGCGGTCGTTCACCGGGGTCATCTTCACCGACTGGGGCATTTGCGCCTGCAGATTGGGCAAGGCGGCCAGCAGCGAATCCACCACCTTCACGGTGTTGGCACCGGGCTGGCGTTGCACGGCCAGGGTGATGGAGGCCTCGCCGTTCAGCGTGGCCCAGCTTTTCAGGGTCTCCAGGCTGTCTTCCACGCTGGCCACGTCGCGCAGGCGCACCGGGTTGCCGCCCTTGGTACTGACGATCAGGTTGGCAAAGTCGGCCGCGTTGCGCAGTTGCCGGTTGGCTTGCAGCACCAGGGTTTGCTGCGGGCCGTCCAGCGTGCCCACGGGGGTGTTGACGTTGGCCGATTTGAGCGCGCTGCTCAGGTCGTCCAGGCCCAGGTTGCGTACGGCCAGGGCCTGCGGATTCACCCGCACCCGCACGGCGTAGCGCTTGGCACCAAACACATTCACCTGGGCCACACCGTCGATGGTGGAGAAGGTGGGCGAGATCAGGTGCTCGGCAAAGTCCTGCAGGTCCGACGGGGTGAGCGAGGGCGAGGTCATGGCCACCAGCAGAATCGGCGCGTCCGCCGGGTTCACCTTGCGGTACGAGGGCGGGTTGGTCATGTCGGTGGGCAGCGAGCGCTGGGCCCGTAAGAGCGCGGCCTGCACGTCAACCGCGGCCACGTCGATGTTGCGGCTTTCGTCGAATTCCAGGGTCAGCGAGGTGCTGCCCAGGGTGCTGGTGGAGCTGATGGTTTTCAGCCCCGGCACGGTCTGAAACTGCTTCTCCAGGATCAGCGCCACCGAGCTGGCCATGGTCTCGGGGCTGGCACCGGGCAGGCTGGCCGACACGTTGATCACCGGCGTGTCGTAGCTGGGCAGGGCCGCCACGGGAATGCTGCGGTAGCCAATCACCCCGGCCAGCACGATGGCCAGGTTCAGCAGCACCGTCATCACCGGACGGCGGATAAAGAGTTCAGAAAAGTTCATGGTGCGGTGGGCTTGGAGGCTTCCGTGGCAGGTGCGCTGGCCGCCTTCTTGGGCTCGGCAGCGCGCTCATTCAGGCGCACGCCGGGGCGCACGTTTTGCTTGCCGTCCACCACCACCTTGTCACCCGCCTGCACGCCGGTCACCGCCGCGTCCAGCCCTTGTGCATAGAGCAATTGCACCGGCTTGGACACCGCCTTGCCGTCCTCCAGGGTGTAGACCACCGTGCCGCGCGCGCCCTGGATCAGCGCCGCCTGGGGCACCACCACCGCGTCCTTGAGCACATTGACGGTTTGCGAAACCTCGACAAACGCGCCGGGCCAGAGCTTGCCCTCCTTGTTGTCGAACACCGCCTTGGCCTTGAGCGAGCCCGAGCTGGCATCCACCTGGTTGTCCACAAACTGCAGCCGCCCCTTGAACACGCCACCGTTGTCGGTCAGCGTGGCCGTCACCGGCGCGCCGCCGCCCTTGAGGGCTGCCAGCGCGTCGCCCAGGTTGCGCTGCGGCAAGCTGAAGGCCACACCCATCGGATCGAGCTGGGTGATGCTGACCAGCGTGGTCACGTTGGCCTGCACCGCGCTGCCCGCCGACACCGGCACCAGCCCCGCACGCCCGGCGTGGGGGGCGGCGATACGGTCAAACGACAAGGCCACCTTGGCGGCATCAATGGCGGCCTGGTCGGCAGCCAGCGTGGCGCTCAGGCCATCGACCCCGGCTTGCGCGGTGTCCAGCGCCCCTTGCGAAATAAAGCTTTGTGCCAGCAGGTCCTTGCTGCGGGCCAGTTGGCGCTTGGCATCGGCCAGCGCCGCCGTGTCTTTGGCCAGTTGGGCGCGGGCCTTGGCCAGGTTGGCTTCGTCCACACGCGAGTCCAGGGTGAACATCAGCTGCCCGGCTTTGACGAACTGACCCTCTTCGATGTGCACCTTGGCCACCACGCTGGTCACCTGGGCCTTCACGTCCACGCTGGTCAGCGCTGTCACCGTGCCGGTGGCCTTGAGCAGCACCGGCAGATCCCGCTGCTGGGCCAGCACGGTGGTCACCGTCACGGGCGCAGCCGCCGTTGATGCTGCACCCGCAGGCGCGGCAGCCGCAGAAGCGCCAGTGGCGGGCACCACCGCATCGGACTTGCCGGAGCAACCCCACAAGCCCAGGGCTACCAGGCCGCAGGCGGTATTCAAAACGAGTGAGGCAGTCTTCATGGTGCTTGAGTGGGTTCGGTAGGTCGAAAAATACGCCAGAGTACGGCCAGTCCGGCTTGCAATGTTTGTTGCTCCTGCGGTGTGCAGACCGCCAGAACCGCTTTTAGTTCACCTTGCGCCCGGTCCTGGATCACAGCCAGTTGCGCCTGCCCTGCAGCCGTCACCTCCAGCCGGGACCGGCGGCGGTCTCCGCTGGCGGTTTGCGACTGCACCAGCCCGGCTTGCACCAGGCGGTCGGCCATGGCCGAGGCGGTGGGCATGGTCACCCCCAAGAAAGCCGCAATCTCGCCCATGGCACAGCCGGGTCTGCGGGAGATGAAATTCAGGCAACGGAACTGCGGAACCGACAAACTGCCATCCGCACCGTGGCGCATGGCCGTACGGATCGCATCCATCACGGCAGGCACCACGTCCATCACCATGGCGGCAGAATCTTGGGCGGTTGAAGAGGTATTCAAGGAAGTAAGCAAACGTAAATAGCCGGGATGGGCACCGGGTTTATAAACGCAAATGCAAGCAAATACTTAGCCCAGCTAAGCTAAATGATAAAACCTGCCGTCGCGGCTTCTGTAATGGCTTACCAGCGATTTGCAAGGCCCATGTAAAGATCGTCTTTTTCGTCAAGCATCTTTTAGGCACTTTGTGCTTACCACACCTGCACAAGCAGCTCTTTTTTTGATAGTAACCACCGGAACGCCATGCTCACCGTCCACCACCTGAACAATTCCCGCTCGCAGCGCGTGCTCTGGCTTTTGGAAGAGTTGGAGCTGCCCTACCAGCTGGAAAAGTACCAGCGCGATGCCACCACCCTGCTGGCCCCGCCCAGCCTGCGCAAGGTGCACCCCCTGGGCAAGTCGCCGGTGGTGACGGACGGCGACCTGGTGCTGGCCGAATCCGGTGCCATCATCGAAACCGTCATCGAGCACTACGGCCAGGGCCCCACACGCCCTGCCCTGGCGCCCGCCCTGGGCACGCCGGAGCGCCTGCGCTTTCGCTACTGGCTGCACTACGCCGAAGGCTCGGCCATGCCGCCACTGCTGCTCAAGCTGGTGTTCGACAAGATCGAAGCCACGCCCATGCCATTCTTTGTGAAGCCCATCGCCAAAGCCATCAGCGCCAAGGTGAAAAGCAGCTTCATCCTGCCGCAAATCACCACCCACCTGGACTTCATGGAAGCCGAGCTGGGCAAAAGCCTGTGGTTTGCGGGTGAGGAATTCAGCGGAGCCGACATCCAGATGAGTTTTCCCCTGGAAGCCGCCGCCGCCCGTGGCGGCCTGGATGCCAGCCGCCCCCGGCTGATGGCCTATCTGGCGCGCATCCACGCCCGGCCGGCCTACCAGCGGGCCCTGGCCAAGGGCGGGCCGTTCACGCTGGGATGAATTGGGAAGCGTATTCTTCTGGTTATGAAACGACGTAATCTGCATCAACAGCCTATGCACACCGCGCAAAACATGAAAGACATATTGCAGCAAGCCGCTCCTCCGGATGCCCCTTCCGAGGCTCCCGGCCCGTTGCCCCTATCGTTACCGATATTTGTCGGACAAGGGGGTTTCCAGCCCCTGATCAACGACACCTTGGGCCAATGGGCTATGTTAGATGCCGCTGACACACCAGATTGGTGATGGCGTGAGTTTGCAATGCAACCCATAGACCCCAAAACACCCCCGGTGGATCGTCGCAATGACCTGCGCCGCGCAGCCGCGCAGGCCCGCAAAACCATGGCACCCGAGTTTCAACAACTCGGGGCGGACGAAATCATGGCCTTTATGCGAGGTCCGTCCGTAGCACTGGAGGCAAAACCGGGTAAATCATCCAAGTCGAGTTCGACTTAGTGACTTAAACCTTAACCCGCCGCGTTCAGCTGCTGCTCCAACTGGTGCAGCACGCGGTAGCAGGGCAGCACCTTGGCGACGCTGCTGTTGGGTTCGCGGCCTTCGCGGATGGCGGCGAAGAACTCGCGGTCTTGTAGCTCGATGCCGTTCATCGACACCGCCACCTTGCTCACGTCGATTTTCTCGTCTTTTCCGTTGTACAGGTCGTCGTAGCGGGCCAGGTAGGTGGCCGTGTCGCCGATGTAGCGGAAGAAGGTGCCCAGCGGGCCGTCGTTGTTGAAGCTTAAGGATAGGGTGCAGATCGCGCCGTTGGCGGCCTTGAGCTGGATGCTCATGTCCATGGCAATGCCCAGGGCCGGGTGGATCGGGCCTTGCACGGCGTGGGCCTGCACGATGGGGCTGCCGCACTGGTAGGCGAACAGGTCCACCGTGTGGGCTGCGTGGTGCCACAGCAAGTGGTCGGTCCAGCTGCGGGCTTCGCCCAGGGCGTTGATGTTGGTGCGGCGGAAGAAGTAGGTTTGCACGTCCATTTGCTGGATGTTGAACTGGCCTGCTTCAATTTTCTGGTGCACGTACTGGTGGCTGGGGTTGAAGCGGCGGGTGTGGCCCACCATGGCAACCAGGCCGGAGGTTGCGGCCAGGGCGGCGACTTGCTCGGCCCCGGCCAGGGTGTCGGCCAGGGGAATTTCGACCTGCACGTGCTTGCCGGACTGCAGGCATTGCAGGGTTTGCGAAGCGTGCATCTGGGTGGGCGTGCACAGAATGACCGCATCCACCTCGGGCAGGGCCAGGCTGTCGGCCAGGTTGTCGGTGACGTGGCCGATGCCGTACTTGGCCGCCACTTCGCGGGTTTTGTCCATGTCGCGGCCGATGACCGACACTGCTTCCACGCCGTCGATCAGCGCAATCGCGTCCAGGTGTTTGGTGCCGAAAGCGCCTGCGCCCGCCAGGGCGACTTTGATGGTTTTAGCCATTGTTGTTCTCCAAGATAAGGTGTCCTACCGCCGTGTTCGACGCAGGTACATGAAAGAAGCGGTATTTGAGCGTGGGTGCTGCGCCACCGGCCACATCGGCCATCGCGCCGCGGGCGATCAGCCACATCACCAGCTCGATGCCTTCAGAACCGGCTTCGCGCACGTAGTCGATGTGGGGCACGCTGGCCAGGCCGTCGGGGTCGGCGATCAGGCGGTCCAGGAAGGCGTTGTCCCATTCCTTGTTGATCAGCCCGGCACGCGCACCCTGGAGCTGGTGGCTCATGCCGCCGGTGCCCCAGATTTGCACGTTGAGGGGCTGGTCGAACGACTCGATCGCCTTGCGGATGGCCTTGCCCAGCTCGAAGCAGCGGCGGCCTGACGGCACGGGGTACTGCACCACGTTGACGGCAAACGGGATCACCGGGCAGGGCCAGGCTTCGGGTTGGCCGCACATCAGGCTCAGCGGCACGGTCAGGCCATGGTCCACGTCCATCTTGTTGACGATGGTCAGGTCAAAGTCCTGCTGGATCACCGACTGGGCGATGTGCGCGGCCAGCTCGGGGTGGCCGAAGACCTTGGGGACAGGGCGCGGGCCCCAGCCTTCGTCGGCGGGCTGGTATTCGGCCGCGGTGCCGATGGCGAAGGTGGGGATCATGTCCAGGCTGAACGCGGTGGCGTGGTCGTTGAAGACCAGGAAGATCACGTCGGGCTTGTTGTCCTTGAGCCACTGCTTGGAGTAGTCGTAGCCCGCAAACAGGGGCTGCCAGTACGGCTCGGTGGTCTTGCCCAGGTCGATGGCCGCGCCGATGGCGGGGACGTGGGAGGTGTAAACGCTGGCGGTGATTTTGGCCATATTAAATTGTCGCTTTCTTGCCTGCGGAGCCTTGGGGCTGGTGATGGGGCTGGGCATCGCCGTCTTCGCCGAGCACGCGGTTGCCATTGGCAGAACGGCCACCAGACACCATCATGTTGCGGTATTCCTCTTCGGTCATGCCGGTCATGCTGCCCGCCATTTGCTGGAAGCTCATGCCATGGGTGGCACCGATCTTGGCCAAAAAGTAGATGTTGCCGCCCTGGGCGATGCAGCGGTTCAGGTCCATGTCGAGCACGGCCTGCTTCTGGCCCTCGGTCATGGGCCAGGTATCCAGGTAGGCGCGCTGGTCGGCCTTGAACTTCTCACGGTTCTCGGCCTTCATCAGCGACATGCAGAACTGGTTCAGGTGGTAGCCCATGCGGCTTTGCTCGGCATCGAAGATGGTGGTGCCGGGCACGTCCAGGTAGGGTTTTTCTAAAGACATTACTGCTCCTCGGGCCAGTACAGGCGGTTGGGGTTGTCCACCAAGAGCTTCTTTTGCAGCTCGGCAGTGGGCGCGATGTGCGGAATGAAGTCCACCAGCAGGCCGTCGTCGGGCATGTGGTCTTTCAGGTTGGGGTGCGGCCAGTCGGTGCCCCAAAGCACGCGGTCGGGGAACTGCTCAACGATGCGCTTGGCAAACGGGATCACGTCCAGATAAGCGTTTTGCTCGCCGTTCAAGGCCTTGGGGCCAGTCACGCTCAGGCGTTCGGGGCAGGTCACCTTGCTCCACACGTTGCTGTGCTCGCGCATGAACTTCTCGAACAGCGCGAACTGCGGGCCATCGACCGGCAGCGCCACGTCGGGGCGGCCCATGTGGTCCACCACCACGGTGGTGGGCAGCGCGGTAAAGAAGTCCCACAGCTCGGGCAGGTCGACCGCTTCAAAGTAGATCACCACATGCCAGCCCCATTTATGGATGCGGGTGGCGATTTCCAGCAGCTCGTCCTTGGGGGTGAAGTCCACCAGCCGCTTGACGAAGTTGAAGCGCACGCCGCGCACACCGGCATCGTGCATGGCCTGGATTTCCGCATCGCTGACGCTGCGCTTGACGGTGGCCACGCCGCGCGCCTTGCCGTTGGAGGCTTTGAGCGCATCGACCATGGCGCTGTTGTCCGAGCCGTGGCAGGTGGCCTGCACCACCACGTTCTTGGCAAACCCCAGGTGGTCGCGCAGGGCAAACAGCTGGGCCTTGGAGGCGTCGCACGGGGTGTACTTGCGCTCGGGGGCAAACGGAAATTCCGCGCCGGGGCCGAACACGTGGCAGTGCGCGTCCACCGCGCCTGCGGGCAAGGTGAAGCGGGGTTTGCTGGGGCCGGTGTACCAGTCCATCCATCCCGGGGTTTTTGTAAATTCCATACGGTGCTCCAGTCGTTAATCTAAGGAAATAGTGGCTTTTTTGATGGTCTCGGCGTAGCGCCGGGTGGCTGGCCTGTGGCTCGCGCGTCGGCAGGAAGTGCAATGCATGTGCGGGTCTCCTGGTACGGGTTGTGCTGCTATTAAATTTACATTCAAATTTAATAGCTTCTTGCGCTTATTGGATAAGCGCAAGAGCATGTTTTTATGCCTGAAAAATAGCGCATTTTTCAGGCATTGCTTCTATTCCAGTTCAATCTTGGCTTGCTTGATGATGTTGGCGTGGCGTTTGGTTTCAGACTGCACAAAGGCCGCAAACTGCTGCTTGTCCAGCCGCAAGGGCACATAGCCAAAGTTCAGGAACTTTTCTTTCACGTCGGGGCCGGACAAAGCCTCGGCAATGTCTTTGCGGATCTTGTCCTGCACCGCGGGCGACAAACCCTTGGGGCCGACGATGGTGTTCCAGCCGCTCACCTCGTAAGGGGCGGCGGGACCGCCCGACTCGGCCACCGTGGGCACGTCGGGGTAGGCTTCCATGCGCTTGGGTCCTGCCACGGCCAGGAAGCGCAGCTTGCCCGCCCGGTACATGCCGCCCGCCGTACCGGCGGAGCCAATCGAAAAGCCCAGCTCGCCGGTGGCCACCGAGGTGTATAGCTGGGTGGTTTCCTTGTACAGCACGTGCTCAAACTTGGTGCCGGTCAGGCCTTCGAGCTCTTCCACGCCCAGGTGCACCGGGTTGCCGATGGACCACGAGCCGTAGTTGATCTTGCCGGGGTTGGCCTTGGCATCGGCAATGATGTCCGACACCTTTTTGTATTTGCTGTTGGTCGGCACCACGTAGAACAAGAAGGACTGGAACATCGGCGCGATAGGCTCGAAGTCGGTATTCACGTCGTAGGGCAGCTTCTTGAACATGAACGGGTAGGCGGCCAAATGCACGCTGTCGAGTTGCAGCAGGTCGTGGCCATCCTTGGCCGCGCGCTTGAATGCGTCGATGGCGATGAAGCCGTTGCCGCCGGGCTTGTTTTCGATCACCACGGGCTGGCCCCATTTTTTGGACAGCTTTTCGGACAGCACGCGGGCAATCGCGTCGGGTGCGCCGCCCACCGGGTACGGGTTGATGATGCGCACGGTTTTGGTGGGCCATTCCTGGGCCTGGGCCAGGTGGGGCAAGGCAGCGGCCAAGGCGGCCATTCCAAGGGTGAGGCCGAAGCGGCGCAGAGTGATTTGCATGGTGGTGTCTCTTGTGTATTCTTTTACTTGCTATCCAATAAATAGCTGCTTACGCTGATGGAATAAGCGCTGGCAGCCTATTTTTCATAAATCAGTCGATGTACTTGAGTCCGGCTTTTTCCAACGGCTCGCGCATCTTGTACATGTCCAGGCCCAGCACACCGGCGGCCAGCTTGGCGCGTTTTTCGCCTTCGAAGCTTTCGCGGTGCTCTGCCGTTTCGGCCACTTGCATGGCGATGGCGGCGGGCACCACCACGATGCCGTCCACGTCGGCGATCACCACGTCACCGGGGTTGACGATGGCACCGGCGCAGATCACCTGCACGTTGACCGAACCCAGCGTGGCCTTGATGGTGCCCTTGGCATGGATGGCTTTGCTGAACACCGGGAAGCCCATTTTTTGCAGCTCGTCCACGTCGCGCACGCCGCCGTCGATGACCAGGCCCTTGGCACCGCGGGCCTGGAAGCTGGTGGCCAGCAGGTCGCCGAAGAAGCCGTCCTCGTTCTCGGTGGTGCAGGCGGCCACGGCCACGTCGCCAGGCTGCAGCTGCTCTGCGGCCACGTGCATCATCCAGTTGTCTCCCGGCTGCAGCAGCACGGTCACTGCCGTGCCGCAGATCTTTGCGCCCTGGTAGACGGGGCGCATGTAGGGCTTCATCAGGCCCACGCGGCCCATGGCCTCGTGGATGGTGGCTACGCCCAGTTTGGACAGGCGCTCCACCGCTGCCGGATCGGCGCGGGTGATGTTGCGTTTGACGATGCCGAGGTTGTTCATGCTCATGGGGATCTCCTGGAAGGGGTTAACGGCCTTGGGCCTTCAATGCAGCGTCAAGACGCGGGAAGACGCGGCGGGCGTTGCCCTCGTAGATCTGGGCGCGGTCGGCATCGCTCAAAATTTTGGATGCTTCGATGTAGCGCTTGGTGTCGTCGTAGTAGTTGCCGGTTTCGGGGTCGATGCCGCGCACCGCACCGATCATTTCGCTGGCAAACAGCACGTTCTTCACCGGGATCACGGTGTTGAGCAAATCAATACCGGGCTGGTGGTACACGCAGGTGTCGAAGTAGATGTTGTTCAGCAGGTGCTCGGAGAGCAGCGGCTTCTTCAGCTCTTGCGCCAAGCCCCGGAAGCGGCCCCAGTGGTAGGGCACTGCGCCGCCGCCGTGCGGAATCAGAAAGCGCAGCGTGGGGAATTCCTTGAACAAATCGCTGGTCAGGCACTGCATGAAGGCGGTGGTGTCGGCGTTCAGGTAGTGCGCGCCGGTGGTGTGGAAGCAGGCGTTGCAGCTGGTGGACACGTGGATCATGGCGGGGATGTCGTACTCCACCATCTTCTCGTAGATCGGGTACCAGGCCTTGTCGCTCAGCGGGGGCGAGTTCCAGTGGCCGCCAGAGGGATCGGGGTTCAGGTTGATGCCGACGTTGCCGTATTCCTTGACGCACTTTTCCAGCTCGGGGATGCAGGTGGCGGGGTCCACGCCCGGGCTTTGCGGCAGCATGGCCGCGCCAATGAAATGCTGCGGGAACAACTGCGCCACGCGGTAGCAGAGTTCGTTGCAAATCGCCGCCCAGGTGCTGGACACATTGAAGTCGCCAATGTGGTGGGCCATGAAGCTGGCGCGCGGGCTAAAGATGGTCAGGTCGCTGCCGCGCTCTTTCATCAGGCGCAGCTGGTTGGATTCGATGGTTTCGATCAGTTCGTCGTCGCTGATCTTCAGGTCGGAGACTTTGGGCATCATGGCCGGGTCTTTGATACCGGCGATCTGCTGGTTACGCCAGTTTTCCAGCGATTTGGGGGCCGTGGTGTAGTGGCCGTGGCAGTCGATGATCAGGGGTTTTGTCATGGTTGTGCGTCTCCTAGTGTAATTTTCTGGGTGTAAATTTAATCTGCGGGCAAGTTCTTAAACAGGGTCCATACCCTGGGTACGTTTGGCTTCGGCCACTTCGGGGGAGGCCAGGTAGTCCAGCAGGGCCCGTACGGCATCCGGCTGCCCGCTGGTGGTGGCCACAGCGGCCGAAAAAATGGTGGTGACCTGGATGGCCGGTGGCAGCGGACCCAGGATGGTGATGCCCTCCAGCGGCAGCAGCTCGCTCAGTTGCTGGAAACCCAGCTCCACCTCGCCGCGCGCCACCAGTGCACCCACCGGCACGCCGGGCGGGGCCTGGACAATGCGGCTCTGGATCTGCTCGGCAATACCCCAGCGCTCGAACAATTTGGCCAGTGCCACGCCGCTGGGGCCGGTGGAATAGCTGATGCTGCGGGCGGCCAGCACGGCAGCGCGCACGGCTTCTTCGCTGGAGATATCGGGTTGCTGGGCACCGGCGCGCACTGCTACGGCCACGCCCGAGCGCACCAGGTCCACCTTGGAGCCCGCGACCAAATGGCCCGCTGCCTCCAGCTTGGCGATGGCGTCGGACGCCAGCACCACCACGTCAAAGGCCTCACCGGCCTGCACCCGCTTGGCGGCATCCACACCGCCCACCGATGCCATGTCCACGCGCACGCCGGTGCGCTGGGTGAAACCTGCCAGCAGCTCCGCCAGCAGCAGGCGGGTGGCCATCGAAGAAATACCGGTAATAGGTGTTGTCATGGCTGCCATTGTGGCCACGGCAGCATCCAAAACCAAGACCCCTCCCTTTCTATCAGCTATAGCAATTCGGCATAATATAGCCAACGATATAGCAAAACTAGGGTAACTACTTAGATGGACCTCAAGCAGATCGAATACTTCGTACGGGTAGCCGAACTCGGCAGCTTCACCCGCGCCGCCGTGGCCCTGGACATGGCCCAGCCCGCGCTGAGCCGCCAGGTACGCCTGCTGGAGGTGGAGCTGCGGCAAAACCTGCTGGTGCGCAACGGCCGGGGGGCCACACCCACCGAGGCGGGCAAGCTGCTGCTGGAGCACGGCCGGGGCATCCTGCACCAGGTGGAGCGCGCCCGCGAAGAGCTGGGCCGGGTGCGCGGTGGGCTGGCAGGCCGGGTGGCGATTGGCCTGCCCAGCAGCCTGGCACGCGTGCTCACCGTGCCGCTGACCCGGGCTTTTCGCCAGCAAATGCCGGACGCGTCCCTGTCCATCCGCGAAGGCCTGTCGGTGGATTTGCAGCAGTCGCTCATCAGCGGCCGACTCGACATCGCCGTGCTCTACAACGCCCAAAGCACGGCAGAAACCGACATCAGCCCGCTGATGGAAGAAGAGTTGCTGCTGGTGCAGGCCCGCCCGCCCGGCCTGGCCGAAGACCCGCCGCCTGCCCCGATCGCCCTTAAAGCCGTGGCCCAGTTGCCGCTGGTCATCCCCAGCCGCCCCAACGCCATCCGCATGCACATCGAGGCCGAAATGGCCAAGATCGGCTGCCGCCCACTGGTGGCGCTGGAGATCGACGGCGTGGCCGCCATCCTGGACCTGGTGGCCGACGGTGCGGGCAGCGCCCTGCTGTCGCGCCACGCCGTGGCCAGCTCGATCCGCCCCTCGGCCTTCACCACCCGCGCCATCCACCAACCGGCCCTGCGCACCAAGGTCGCCCTGGCCACCAGCTCGCTGCGCCCCAGCACCCTGACCCAGCAGGCCACGTTGGAGCTGATACGCAGCACGGTGGCGCAGTGGGCAGAGTGATGCATACCGCCGGTACTTAGCCAGGCTTTTGTATATGCATAGTTCCGAACGGCCCCGTTCCGGCTTGCATAATCTCCCCCTGTCCAAAACCCACCAGCCGCCCCGGGCGGCACTTTCATGACTTTCAAACGCCAGTTCCTCCAGTCCGTCGCTGCCCTGTCCGTGGGCCTGTTCCTCAGCGGCTGCGGCAAAGCGCCACCGGCCCCCGTGGCCGCCGAGCCGGCTGCTTCGGCACCTGCCGCACCCGCCCCCGCACCGGCAGCCAAGGTCCTGACCGTGGGCACCGACCCGACCTACGCGCCGTTCGAGTTCCAGAACGAAAAGGGTGAAATCGTCGGCTTCGACATGGACGTGCTCAGCGCCGCCGCCCACAAGGTGGGGCTGGAAGTCAAGTTTGTCAGTACCCCGTGGGAAGGCGCTTTCACCGCGCTGGCCCAGGGCGACCGCGATGTGCTGGTGTCGGCCATCACCATCACCGACGAACGCAAGCAGACCATGGACTTCTCGGACCCGTATTTCGAGGCCAGCCAGCTGATCGCCGTGCCCGCCAAGTCCACCGTCACCAAGCTGGACGACCTGAAGAAGAAAAAGATCGGCGTGCAAACCGGCACCACCGGCGAAGAGGTGGTGGTCAAGCTGCAAGGCAAAACCAGCACCAACATCAAGCGTTTTGAATCCACCCCATTGGCGCTGGCCGAGCTGGCCGCAGGCGGCGTGGACGCGGTGGTGGCCGACAACGGCGTGGTCATCCACTACCTGGCCAATAACCCCAACGCGGGCTTCAAGTCCATCAGCGACGCGGGCTTTGCCCCCGAGTTCTACGGCGTGGCCGTGAAGAAGGGCAACGCCGAGCTGCTGGCCCAGATCAACAAGGGCCTGGCCGACATCAAGGCCGACGGCAGCTACCAGAAGATCCACGACAACTACTTCAAATCCACAAAGTAAGCCTCGGAGCACGCAATGGTCTGGCGTTGGGACATTCTGGCCGGGTACGGCCCCCTGTTTGCGCAGGGTTTGTGGATGACGGTGCAGCTCACGGTGATTGCCACCGGGGCGGGCATGCTGCTGGGCGCGGCCGTGGGGCTGGTCAACACCAGCAGCCTGGCGCCGCGCTCGCCGCCCTGGCCGGTGGCCTGGGCCTTGAAACTGTTGCGTGTGCTGGCTACGGCCTACGTCACGTTTTTCCGCGGCACGCCGCTGTTTGTGCAGATTTTGCTGGTCCACTTTGCACTGATGCCGCTGCTGATCCACCCCGACGGCGGCTGGCTGCTGCAGGGTGACATGGCCCGCGAGTTCCGCCAGGAGCACGGGGCCTTCTTCTCCGGCGCGGTGGCGCTGACGCTGAACGCCGGGGCCTATATTTCGGAGATCTTCCGCGCGGGCATCCAGAGCATCCACTCCGGCCAGAACGCCGCCGCCCAAAGCTTGGGGCTCACCCCCTGGCTGAGCATGCGCTACATCGTGCTGCCCCAGGCATTCCGCCGCATGGTGCCCGCGCTGGTGAATGAAATGGTGGCCCTGGTCAAAGACACCTCGCTGGTCTCGGCCATCGGCCTGCTGGAGCTGGCCATGGCCGCCCGCACCGTGGCCGGGGCCTACTCCCGCTACTGGGAGCCCTACCTGGCCATCTCGGCCATGTACCTGGTGCTGACCTGGACCCTGTCGCAACTGGCCAAAAAGCTCGAAGTGCCGGAACACGCACGCGGGCGCTAACTCTTACCTTTTAACATGCCGCTTTCTTCCCCCCTCACCGCTTTCTTCGCCCAGCGCCCGCTGGTGATTCTGGACGGCGCACTGGCCACCGAGCTGGAGCGCCGGGGCGCCGACCTGAACGACCCGCTGTGGTCGGCCAAGCTGCTGATCGAGCAGCCCGCGCTGATCTACCAGGTGCACCTGGACTACTTCCAGGCCGGGGCCGACGTAGCCACCACCGCCAGCTACCAGGCCACCTTCGAGGGCTTTGCCAAGCGCGGTTTCGATGCCGCCACCGCCGCCCAGCTGATGCGCAACGCGGTGCGGCTGGCGGTGGAAGCCCGCGACACCTTCTGGGCCGAGCCCGCAAACCGCGTGGGCCGCATCCAGCCGCTGGTGGCCGCCTCGGTAGGCCCGTATGGCGCGATGCTGGCCAATGGCTCGGAGTACCGCGGCCACTACGGCCTGAGCGAAGAAGAGCTGATGGACTTCCACCGCCCCCGCCTGGCCGTGCTGGTGGACTCCGGGGCCGACCTGCTGGCCTGCGAGACCATTCCCTGCCTGGCCGAGGCCCGCGCCATCGCCCGCCTGCTGCCCGAGTTTCCCGGTGCGGCGGCGTGGATCAGCTTCTCCTGCCGCGACGGCCTGCACACCAGCGAAGGCGAGCTGCTGGGCGACTGCGTGGCCGCGCTGGACGGGTTTGAGCAGGTGGTGGCCGTGGGCGTGAACTGCACTGCGCCCGAACACATTGCCTCGCTGGTGGACCAGATGCACGCCCGCACCGCCAAGCCACTGCTGGTCTACCCCAACTCGGGCGAGCACTATGACGCGACCCACAAGCAATGGCACGGCAACCCCAGCGCCTCGCACTTTGCCGACCAGGCCCGGGGCTGGCACGCACGCGGGGCCCGGTTGATTGGCGGCTGCTGCCGCACCTCGCCCGACGACATTGCCGCCGTACACCAGTGGGCCAGCACATCGCTACCCTCCGTCGCATGAAGCGGCTCGCCGTAGCGCTCCTCTGGGCCTGCCTGGGTGTGGCCCAGGCCACCAGCTTTGAAGACATCCAGCGCATCAAGGCCACCGAAGGCATCCCCCGCTGGCGCGAAGCCGCCCAGCGCGCCCGCGCCCTGCGGGCCGACCCGCCCACCGCTGCCGCAGCCGCCGCCTGGAAGGCGCTGGACGCGCAAACCGACCCGCAGGTGGGCAAGGCCCCGCTGGACCTGACCACCGGCACGCTCACCAGCACCGACCTGCTGCTCAACGCCACCTGGCTGCGCTGGCGCGTGCTATCGGAAAACGCCGACGCGCGCTACTCGTTTGCCTACGCCATGGACCTGGCCCGCATGCGCAGCGGTACCAACAATAGCGACAATTACGACGACGAAGCCACCATCTTCTTCTTCCACGCCAAGCTGGCGTTGACCCTGGACGGCATGCGCTGCACCGACCGCAGCAAGGCCGAGCACCTGCAAAACTGGTACGCCGCACTGGCGGGACAGCAGCCGCTGGCCCAGAAAGCCGCCCGCATGCCGCTGGATGAAAAGTCCGCCGCCATCCTGGAGGCCATCACCATGGAAGAAATGCTGGGCGAACGCCCGCCCATGGGCTGGCTGTGCCCACGCCGCGATGCCGAGCCGCCGTCCACCACTGCGCCACCGCGTTTTCTGTCGGATGATGCCTGGCGCAAATACCGCAAAGACCTGCTGGAACAGCTGACCCGCAATGCCTTGAAAGATTTATAAGAAATCGGCCTCTTGTGCTTACCTGATCAGCATGAGAAGCTTCTTTTTTTATAGCAAACCCATTTTGGAGTCGCCACCATGCTGCCGTCCACCCCGCTCATCCAGACCGCCGCCAGCCTGCTCCTGGCCGTGGCCAGCGCCCAAGCCCAGGCGGCGGTACCCAGCATCTCGCCACACGGCGGCGTGTGGCCGGTGCAGGCCGGGTTTGCATTCGATCTGGCCAAAAAGAAGGCGCTGAAAACCCGCCAGTCGGTCAGCGGCATCGCTTGCAGCCTCAACGCCCGCCAGCAGCGCGTGTGCCTGCTGGCGTTTGACGAAGGCGTGCACGCCCGCTGGGCCACGCTGCAAGACGCGTCCATGGTGGCCGAACCCGCCCCGCTGCTGCTGCGCGACGACACCGGCGAGCTCGATGCCGAAGGGGCCGCCACCGATGGCCGCTACTTCTATGTCACCGGCTCGCACTCGGCCAAGCGCAAATCCGGCGAAAGCAACCCGCACAGCCGCCACGTCATCCGCTTCCAGCGCGACCCGGTCACGGGCCGCGCCCTGCCTCATCCCAATGGGGCCGATGGGGCCCTGGCGGGCTACGCCGATACCAGCCGCCTGTGGACGGTGATGCAGACCCAGCCCGAGCTGAAAGCCTTTGCCAAAGAAAATGCCACCCTGGGCGACGAGGCCGGTATCAACATCGAAGGCGTGGCGGTGCGCGACGGACGCCTGTACTTCGGCCTGCGCAGCATGGGGGCTGTGCTGGCAGTGGACGCCGAGGCCCTGTTCACCCCCGCAGGTGCCGTCAAGGCCACCGTAACCCCGCTGCTGCTGGGGGCGGGACGCGGCATCCGCGACATGGAAGCCGTGGACAAGGGCTTTTTGCTGCTGGCCGGGCCCAACGACGCAGAAACCAACCAGGGCGTGGGCTGGACGCTGGCATGGTGGGACGGCCAGGCCAGCGCGACCCCGGTGGCACCCAAGGTGCTGGCGTCACTGGACCTGGGCAAGGTCAGGCTGGGCGACTGCGACAAGGAAATCAAGCCCGAAGCCATTACCGTGCTGAAAGAAACGCCCGGCAGCTATGAAGTGCTGGTGCTGTCCGACGGCATGTGCGAAGGCGGGCCGCTGGCGTTCACGGTACCCAAGTAAGTTCCTAGGCCCAGATCCGGTAGACCCAGAAGCTGTCGTCCTCGTCCATGCGGCGGCGCAGCTCGCCTGGGCTGATGCCGGTGATTTGGCGGGTGACACGGCACAGATGGGACTGGTCGGCGAAGCCCGATTCGGCGGCAATCTCGGCCCAGTTGGGCGCCCCCAGATCCATCGCCTCGCGCGCTTGCATGAAGGCCGATTCGGCCCGCGCCCGGCCCCGCAGGCCGCGCAGCGACTGGCCGGTCCAGGCGCGGATGCGGCGCTCGGCCTGGCGCAGGCTCTGGCCCACGCCCGAGGCCAGGGCCCGCACCGCCAGCGCCTGCACCCACTCGTTGACACCGCGCACGGGCACCAGCCCCTCGCGCCGCGCCGCCTGCCAGCGCGGCAGCATGAAAGCTTCGATCACCCGCACCCGGGCCGTGTCGTCGGGCGCGTCCAGCACGGCCTGGGCCATGCGGCACCAATCGGCATCCAGCACCTTGTGCAGCGGGCTGTGGCGGTTCACATGGGCCGCAATCTCCAGCCCGGTCATGGCGTGCAGGGCATCGGGGAGTAGCATCAGCATCAGCCCGTGCGCCGGGCCGGGATGGCGGGTCACGGTGGGCAGGGTTTGCGGACCGAGAAAAGCCACCCGGTGCATGGGCTGCGGCACGTCAAACACCTCATCGCCCCGGGCCAGCATGTCGACCTCGCCCTGCAGCATCCACGACACGCAGCAAAACGGGTACGAAGGGAAGTTGTTGAGTCGCTCGTGGGACGACAAGTCCACGCCCAGGGTGCTGCGAAACAGGTAGGCTCGGATGCACGGTGCCACGCCCCAGCTGGGCGCAACCAGGCTGGCGGTGGAACGGAGGGCAGACCGGATGCGCATCGCTGCAGTGTAGCCATCCCACGGTGTCGCAATCGTTCAATACCGCCCTGGTTGGCGCACACACACTGTATGCATGCACACACTTTTGCCCAGCCCGTTGCCCGCGTCTCGACTGCCCCCCGGCCCCCTGCGCCGCTGCGCTGGCCTGCACCTGCTGCGCCAGATGCAGCGCGACTACCTCGGTACGGCCCAGCGGCTGCAGGCTACCCACGGCGACGCGGTGTATGCGCGCATCGTCTCCGAGCAGACCTTTGAGTTCTTCCACCCCGATTGGGTGCGCGAGGTGCTGGTGGACAAGGCCCGCAGCTTCATCCGGTGGGAACGCGCCACGGCGGTGTTTGCCGAAGTGCACGGCCAGAGCGTGCTGGTCAGCGAGGGCGATGTCTGGCAGCGCCAGCGCCGCATGCTGCAGCCCGGCTTCGGCCCCAAGCGCATGGCCGCCTACGCGGACTGGATGGTGGCCGCCGCGGGTGAAGCGCTGGATGCCCTGCCCAAGGTGCCCGCCCAAAGTCTGGACTTCGAGCCGCTGATGACGCAACTCACCATGGACGTGGTGCTGCGCACGCTGTACGGCCACGCGGCAGGGCCGGACGGCCGGGCCGAGGCCCTGGCCGCCGCGCGCGCGGTGCAAACCATCAGCCGCGACGGCATGCAGGCCATGTTCTGGCCCGCCAGCCTGCCCGACTGGCTGCCCCACAAATGGCCGGTGCGCCAAGCCAGGCACCAGCTTGACGCGCTGGTGCGCAGGCATATCGACCAACGCCGCCAAGAGGCCCAAGCGGGCCGCCCCGCGCAAGACGACCTGCTGGGCATGCTGCTGGCGGCGCGCGACGACCAGGGTGACCAGGGCGCTTTGAGCGACCAGGAGGTGCGCGACCAGTGCATGACCATCTTCCTGGCCGGGCATGAAACCACCGCCGCCGCGCTGACCTGGTGGGGCTACACCATGGCCCTGCACCCCGAATGCGCCCGGCGCGCCCAGGGAGAGGTGGACCGAGCCCTGGGCCGGCGCACGCCGCAGTACGCCGACATCCCCGCCCTGCCCTACCTGGCGCAGACACTGAGGGAAACCATGCGCCTGTACCCACCCGCCGCGTCGCTGATCAGCCGCCGCGCGCTGGAGCCGGTGCAGATCGGCCCCTGGCTGCTGCCCCAAGGTGCGCTGGTGCGCATCACGCCCTGGGTGCTGCACCGCGATGCCCGCTGGTTTCCCGACCCCGAGCGCTTCGACCCTGAGCGGTTCTCCGAGGCGGGCCAGGCCGCCCAGGTGCGCGGCAGCTACCTGCCGTTTGGCACCGGCCCCCGGGTCTGCATCGGCAGCCTGTTTGCCATGACCGAGATGGTGCTGGTGGCCGCCATGGTGCTGCAGCGCTTCAGCCTGGCCCCGGCCACCGTGGCCCCGGTACCACCCCGGCTGAACGTGATCCTGCGCCCCGACGGAGGCATGCCCTTGCACCTGCGCAGCCGCAAAAAATTCCGCGAAGAGGATTTATATGCAATTGGCACTTTGTGCTGACGAGGTAAGCACGAGAGGCTACAGAATAGATAGCAATTGCATTCACCGCCCCGCCGCCAGCGACAGCGCCTGCGCTGCCTCCAGCAGGTGGGCCCGCGCATCCGCTTCGCTGGGCCCGGCATGGCGATCGATGCGGCGGATGTAGGGGCAGGTCAGGGCCGCCAGGGCATTGCCGTCCACACCCAGAATCGGGTAGGAGATATCCACCACGCCAAACGACTGCAGGCTGTCGCCCTGCCAGTAGCCTTGCTGGCGCACGGTGTCGGCCACGGCGGCCAGGGCGGCGCTGTCCATGGGCACCTCGCCATCCAGGGTGGTGTGCTCGGCCAGCATGCGCTGGGCGCGTTCGGCATCGCTGAAGGCCAGCAGCACGTGGCCGGAGGCCGAATCCAGCAGGCCCACGCGCGCGCCCAGCCGGGTGGACATGCCCCAGGCGCTGGGGCCGTTGACCTGGGCGGTGATCAGCACGCTGCCGCGGTCGTACACGCCCATGTGGCAGGACTGCTCGGCCCGCTGGGCAAACACGTCCATCAGCGGCAGCGCCTGCGACACCAGGCGACTCAAAGGCGGGTGCATGTGGGCCAGCGCAAACAGCTTCAGGCTCAGCGCATACCGGTCGCCCGAGACCGAGCGCATCACGTACTGGCGCACCACCAGCCGCTCCAGCATGCGGTAAATCTCGCTGGCGCCGCGGTCCATGGCCTTGACGATTTCGGCGCGGGTCAGGCCCTGGGGTTGGCTGGCCAGCAGCTCCAGGATGTCCAGGCCCTTGTCCAGGGCGGGGGCGCGGTAGCGGTCGTCGGGCGCTGCCAGGGGGGTTTCGGCTTTTTTCATACCAGCATCTTATTTTTCAAGGGAAAGTACCAACGCACGGATGTGTCTCCAGCCGTAACATTATCGGCAATGTTCATCCATGAACACTTTGTTTGCATATAAATACAAACCCCTACATGGCAGCACTGATAAGCATCACCCACCTGAGCAAGTCGTTCCCCGGCGTGAAAGCGCTGAACGACTGCCAGTTTGAACTGGCCCCCGGCGAGGTGCATGCGCTGATGGGGGAAAACGGCGCGGGCAAGTCCACGTTGATGAAGGTACTGGCCGGCGTGTACACCAAGGACGCGGGCGAAATCCAGATGGACGGCAAGCCGGTGGACATCCCCACGCCCCGGGCGGCGCAGGCACTGGGCATAGGCATCATCCACCAGGAGCTGAACCTGATGAACCACCTCAGCGCCGCGCAAAACATCTTCATCGGGCGCGAGCCCATGGGGCGTTTCGGCCTGTTTGTGGACCAGCAAAAGATGGTGGATGACACCCAGACCATCTTCGACCGCCTGCACCTGCAACTCGACCCGCGCGTCGAGGTGGGCGAGCTCACCGTGGCCAAGCAGCAGATGGTGGAGATTGCCAAGGCGCTGTCCTTCGACTCCCGCGTGCTGATCATGGACGAGCCCACCGCCGCGCTGAACAACGCCGAGATCGACGACCTGTTTCGCATCATCCGCCAGCTCAAAAGCCAGGGCGTAGGCATCGTCTACATCTCGCACAAGATGGACGAGCTCAAGGTCATTTCAGACCGCGTCACCGTGATGCGCGACGGCGAATATATCGGCACCGTGCCCACCGCCACCACCAGCATGGACACCATCATCGGCATGATGGTGGGCCGGGCGCTGGAGGTGCACCAGCCCGTGGCCTACAACCATACCGGCGACAGCGACAACAGCGATGGCGTGATGCTGGAAGTGAAGGGCCTGAACCGGGGCCGCAGCATCAAGGACGTGAGTTTTTGCGTGCGCAAGGGCGAGATTCTGGGCTTTGCCGGGCTGATGGGCGCAGGCCGGACCGAGGTGGCGCGGGCCATCTTTGGGGCCGATACGCGCGATGCGGGCGAGATCCGCGTCAAGGGCCAGGTGGTGGACATCCAGGCCCCCAGCGACGCGGTTCGGTACGGCATCGGCTATTTGTCCGAAGACCGCAAGCGCTACGGCCTGGCCACCGGCATGGACGTGCAGTCCAACATCTTGCTGGCGAATCTGAAGAATTTTGTCTCCATGGGCTTCTGGCTCCAGCAGAGCAGCATCGAAGCCGTGGCGCAGAAATACGTGGGCCAGTTGGGCATCAAAACCCCGTCCATCTTCCAGCGCGCCGGGCTGCTGTCGGGCGGCAACCAGCAAAAAATTGTGATCGCCAAATGGCTGCTGCGCGACTGCGAGGTGCTGTTTTTTGACGAGCCCACACGCGGTATCGACGTGGGGGCCAAGGCTGAAATCTACAAGCTGCTGCACGCCCTGGCCGAGCAGGGCCGCGCCATTGTGATGATCTCCAGCGAGCTGCCCGAGGTGCTGCGCATGAGCCACCGCATCGTGGTGATGTGCGAGGGCCGCATCACCGGCGAACTGTCGGCGGCCGAGGCCACGCAGGAAAAAATCATGCAACTCGCCACCCAGCGCGAGACATCAGCCGCATAAGCCAGCCCACTAAAAACTCCAAAACCGCCCATGTCCAATTTATCCCCCGCGCAACGCCTCAAAGCCGCCCTGTTCAGCCAAAGCACCCGGCAAAAGCTGCTGGCCTTTACCAGCCTGGTGGGGCTGATGGTGTTTTTCAGCGCCGCCTCGCCCAACTTTTTGCAGACCGACAACCTGGTCGGCATCTTGCAGGCCACGGCGGTGAACGGTGTGCTGGCAATTGCCTGCACCTTCGTCATCATCACCTCTGGCATCGACCTGTCGGTGGGCACGCTGATGACGTTTTGCGCGGTGATGGCCGGGGTCTTCATGACCTACTGGGGCCTGCCCATGTACCTGGGCGTGGCGGCGGCGATTCTGTTTGGCGCGCTGGCGGGCTGGGTGTCGGGCTTCTTGATTGCCAAGCTGAAGATCCCGCCCTTCATTGCCACGCTGGGGATGATGATGCTGCTCAAGGGTTTGTCGCTGGTGATCTCGGGCACCAAGCCGATTTACTTCAACGACACGCCCAATTTCTCGTATATCTCGCAAGAGTCGCTGATCGGCTATTTCTTCCCCAGCCTGCCGATTCCGAATGCAGTGCTGATTTTGTTTGTGGTGGCTATTGTTTCCAGTCTGATTTTGAATAAGACCATTCTGGGCAGCTACACCTTTGCCCTGGGCAGCAACGAAGAAGCCGTGCGTTTATCCGGCGTGAATGTAGACCGCTGGAAAATCATTATCTATTCGCTCAACGGTGCCATTTGCGGCATTGCCGGTTTGCTGATTGCCTCGCGCCTCAACTCGGCCCAGCCTGCCCTGGGGCAAGGCTACGAACTGGACGCGATTGCGGCGGTGGTGATTGGCGGCACCTCGCTCAGCGGCGGGGCGGGCACGATATTGGGTACGATTATTGGAGCCTTCATCATGAGCGTATTGACCAACGGCCTGCGCATTATGTCGGTGGCCCAGGAATGGCAAACCGTGATCACCGGCATTATCATTATTTTGGCGGTGTACGCTGATATTTTAAGGAGGCGCAAATAACCCACGAGCACGTCATGCAAGCAATCAAGCACGCAATTGAGATACCTACAATATTTGGAGACAGAACATGATTTTTAAAAGACAACTGATTTGCCTGGCTGTTGGTTTCAGCCTGACCAGCCTGATCACCGGCACAAGCTTTGCAGCCGATGAGATTTACATTCCGCTGGTGTCCAAAGGCTTCCAGCACCAGTTTTGGCAGGCGGTGAAACAAGGTGCCGACCAGGCGGGCAAAGACCTGAAGGTCAAGGTCACCTTTGAAGGCCCCGAGACCGAAGCTATGGTGGACAAGCAAATCGACATGCTGTCTTCAGCCCTGGCCAAGAAGCCCGCCGCCATCGGCTTTGCCGCGCTGGACAGCCAGGCCGCCATTCCGCTGCTGAAAAAAGCCCAGGCCGCCAAGATTCCGGTGGTGGCCTTTGACTCGGGCGTGGACAGCGACATCCCCGTCACCACCGCCACCACCGACAACAAGGCCGCTGCCGCCCTGGCCGCCGACAAGATGGCCGGGCTGATCGGCAAAGCCGGTGAAGTCGCCCTGGTGGTGCACGACCAGACCAGCCGCACCGGCGTGGACCGCCGCGACGGCTTTGTGGAACGCATCAAATCGACCTACCCCAACATCAAAATTGTCAGCGTGCAATACGGCGGCGGCGACCAGCTGAAGTCCACCGAAATCACCAAGTCCATCCTGCAGGCCAACCCCAACATCAAAGGCATTTTTGGTGCCAATGAGGGCTCGGCCATCGGCGTATTGAACGGTGCCAAAGAGATGAAGCGCAGCATCGTCATCATCGGCTACGACTCGGGCAAGCAGCAAAAAGAAGCCGTGCGCAGCGGTGCCATGGCCGGTGCCATCACCCAGAACCCGGTGGGCATTGGCTACAAGACCGTCGAAGCCGCGGTGAAGGCACTCAAGGGCGAAAAACTGCCCAAGATCATCGACACCGGTTTCTATTTCTATGACAAGTCCAACATCGACGATCCCAAGATCGCTGCGGTGCTGTACGACTAAAACCTGACCGGGGCTCCCGCAATGGGAGCCTCCCCTATTTTTTAATCATCCTTCCAAGAGCCCCCCGCATGCCCGTCATCCAATCCCTGCGCGCCATCGACCTGCGCTTCCCCACCTCGCAGCACCTGGACGGCTCGGATGCGATGAACCCCGACCCCGACTATTCGGCCGCCTACGTCATCCTGGAAACCGACCAGCCCGGCCTCAATGGCCACGGCCTGACCTTCACCATTGGCCGCGGCAACGACATCTGCTGCGCCGCCATCCTGGCCATGCAGCACCTGGTGGTGGGCCTGGACCTGGACTGGATTGCCGCCGACATGGGGCGCTTCTGGCGGCACATCACCTCCGACAGCCAGCTGCGCTGGATCGGCCCGGACAAGGGTGCCATCCACCTGGCCACTGGCGCGGTGGTCAACGCGGTATGGGACCTGTGGGCCAAGTCGGTAGGCAAGCCGGTATGGCAACTGGTGGGCGAAATGAGCCCTGAAGAGCTGGTGCGCTGCATCGACTTTCGCTACATCACCGACTGCATCACCCCCGACGAGGCCCTGGCCTTGCTCACCGAGCGCGCCGTGGGCAAGGCCGAGCGCCTGGCCACCCTGCAGCGCGAAGGCTATCCCTGCTACACCACCTCCGCCGGTTGGCTGGGCTATGGCGACGAGAAACTGCGCCGCCTGTGCCAGGAGGCGGTGGACGCGGGCTTTAACCACGTCAAGCTCAAGGTAGGCCGCGACAAGGCCGACGACATCCGCCGTCTGCGCATCGCCCGCGAAGTGCTAGGCCCCCACCGGCATCTGATGATCGATGCCAACCAGGTCTGGGACGTGGGCCAGGCGGTGGACTGGCTGAAAGACCTGGCCTTTGCCCAACCCTGGTTCATCGAAGAACCCACCAGCCCCGACGACGTGGAAGGCCACCGCACCATCCGCAACAGCATCGCCCCGATGCAGGTCGCCACCGGCGAGATGTGCCAAAACCGCATCATGTTCAAGCAGTTCATCATGCGCGGTGCGATCGACGTGGTGCAGATAGATTCCTGCCGCCTGGGCGGGGTCAACGAAATCCTGGCCGTGATGCTGATGGCCGCCAAATACAACTTGCCGGTGTGCCCGCACGCAGGCGGCGTGGGCCTGTGCGAGTACGTGCAGCACCTGTCGATGATCGACTACCTCAGCATCGCCGGTACCCGCGAGGGCCGGGTGATAGAGTACGTGGACCATCTGCACGAGCACTTCATCGACCCCTGCGTCATCCAGAACGCCGCCTACATGCCGCCCACCGCGGCGGGCTTTTCGATTGAGATGCTGCCCGAGACCCTGGTGCAGTACGCCTTCCAAAAGTGATGCAAAAAATCGACAGCCACCAGCACTACTGGCGTTTTGAGCCAGCGGCCTTTCCGTGGATCAGCCCCGGCATGGCCGTGCTGGCGCAAGACCGCGCGCCCGCCGACTGCCCCCTGCAGGCCAGCGGCATCACCGGCACCATCGCCGTGCAGGCCCGTACCGAGGCGGCCGAGACCGACTTCTTGCTCGACCTGGCCGCGCACAACCCCAGCATCCTGGGCGTGGTGGGCTGGGCCGATATGGCCAGCCGCAGCTTGGAAACCCAGCTCGACGGCTGGGCGCACAACCCGAAGCTCTGTGGCTTTCGACACATCCTGCAAGACGAGCCCGACGTGGCGCAGGTGGTCAACAACCCTTTGTTCCGCCGCGGCGTAGCCCTGCTGCAAAGCCGCCAACTCAGCTACGACGTGCTGGTGTTTGCCCACCAGATGCCGCTGGTCATAGACTTCTGCGCCGCCCACGATGCCCACTGGCTGGTGCTGGACCACCTGGGCAAGCCACCGCTGAAAAACCCTGAACTGATGCCGCAATGGACCCAGTCGCTGAAAGCGCTGGCCGCCCTGCCCCATGTGGCGTGCAAGCTGTCGGGCCTGGTGACCGAAGCCGCCTGGCCATTTGCCGACGGCTTGCCCACCAGCGTGCAGCAAACCGTGTGGGATTGCTTCGACACCGCGCTGCAAGCCTTTGGCCCGGCGCGCCTGCTGTTCGGCTCCGACTGGCCGGTGTGCGAGCTGGCCGCGCCCTACCCCACGGTGCACCAGTTGGCGCACACTTGGGCAGCTCAACGTCTATCGGATTCCGAACAAACCGCCTTCTGGTCCGGCAACGCCATCCGTTGCTACGGCCTCCCCTCCTTCTGAAAGCTCCCATGGATTTGCATCTGAAAGACAAAGTCATCCTCGTCACCGGCGGGGGCAGCGGCATTGGCGGCGCGATTTCGCTGGCGCTGGCGCAAGAGGGGGCGATTCCCGTGATTCTGGGCAAGAGCGCCTTGGGTGAGGACTTCTCGGCCCAGCTCAGCGCCCTGCAACCGAAGTTCCAGTTCATCCGCCTGGACCTGCAGGACGAGGCCGCCTGTGGCGCGGCGGTGGCGCACACCATGGCCCAATTCCAGCGCATCGACGGCCTGGTCAACAACGCGGGCATCAACGACAGCGTGGGCCTGGACGCAGGGCGCGACGCGTTTGTGGCCTCGCTGGACAAAAACCTCATCCACTATTACGTGATGGCCCACTACTGCGTGCCGCACCTGAAGGCCACACGCGGCGCCATCGTCAACATCTCGTCCAAAACCGCCCTCACCGGCCAGGGCGACACCAGCGGCTACACGGCAGCTAAGGGTGCGCAACTGTCTCTCACCCGCGAGTGGGCCGCTTCGCTACTGAAAGACGGCGTGCGCGTCAACGCCGTGATCCCCGCCGAGGTGATGACACCGCTGTACGCGCGCTGGATCAGCAGCTTTGACAATGCCGAAGAAAAGCTGCGCAGCATCACCCAAAAAATCCCGCTGGGCCAGCGCATGACCACCGCCGAAGAGATCGCCCGCACCACCGTCTTCCTGCTGTCCGACGCTGCCAGCCACACCACCGGGCAGTGGCTGTTTGTGGATGGTGGCTACACGCATCTAGACCGGGCGCTCTCTTGAAGCAAGATTTATAAAAAATCAGCCTCTAGCGCTTATCCCATCAGCGCAAGCAGCTCCTGAAACAGTAGCACATCACGGCCCGGCAAAGGTTTTGCGCCAGGCGCTGGGGGCCACCCCGAAGGCCCGGCGGAAGTGCTGGCGCAGCGATACCGCCGAACCAAAGCCCGCCAGCGCGGCCACCTGCTCGATGGGCTGGTCGGTGGACTCCAGCAGGTGCTGCGTCAGCGCCAGGCGCTCGGCCAGCAGCCAGTCGCCCACAGTGGTGCCGGTCAGCGCACGGAACTGGCGGGTGAAGGTGCGCCGGGTCATCAAGGCCTGGGCCGCCAGGCTGTCCAGGGTGTGGGGCTGGTGCAGGCTGGCACGCACGCGCTCCACCACCCCGGCCAGGCGCGAGCCGCTGGCGCTGTGCGGCAGCGGCTGGGCAATGAACTGGGCCTGGCCGCCTTGCCGGTGCGGCGGCACCACCAGGCGGCGCGCCACCGCGTTGGCGGGGGTCACCCCAAACTGGCGGCGCAGCAGGTGCAGGCAGCAGTCGATGCCCGCCGCCGTGCCGGCCGAGGTGAGGATGTCGCCCTCGTCGATGTACAGCACGTCTGCGTCCACCTGCACCTTGGGGTAGCGCTGGGCAAAGTCTTGCGCATAGGCCCAGTGGGTGGTGGCGCGGCGGCCATCGAGCAAGCCCGCTTCGGCCAGCACAAAAGCCCCCAGGCACAGGCCCACCACCTGCGCGCCCCGGCGGTGGGCGGCCACCAGCGCGTCCAGCACCGTCTGCGGCGGCCGCTCCTGCGGGTTGCGCCAGCTCGGCACGATGACGGTATGCGCCTGGGCCATGGCCTCCAGCCCATAAGGCACGGCCACGCTGAACCCGGCAGTAGTCTGCAAGGCACCCGGCTCGGCAGCACACACCCGCAGGTCAAACGGCGGCGCACCGGGGTGCGACTCGCCAAACACCACACAGGGCACGGACAAATGGAAGGGGCTGATCTGGTCAAACGCCAGCACGGCAATGGTCTGCATGGCCCAATCCTATCGGCTTTTGTCCATCGGGCCACTTTTGCAGACGAGCCAGGGCGCGAACAATCGTGGCATGCACCTCCAAGCCTCCATCCCCCTGCTCGAAGACATCCTGACCCCCTGGCAAAGCGCCATCGGTGCCGACTTCACCGGTTACAAGAACCACGTCTACCGCATGCTGCATTTCTGCCAGGCACTGCACGGCGGCACGCCGCAAGACCTGGACAAGCTGACCATCGCCGCCTGCCACCACGACATCGGCATCTGGTCAGACTACACGGTGGACTACCTGCCGCCCTCGGTGGCGCAGCTGCGCCTCTATCTGGAAAAAACCGGAAGACTGGATTGGGCCGACGAACTCTGCGAAATGGTCGACATGCACCACAAGCTGCGCAGCGTGCGCGGCAGCCGCTATCCGCTGGTGGAGGTGTTTCGCCAGGGCGACCTGGTGGATTTTTCGCTGGGCCTGGTGCGTTTTGGCCTGCCCCGCGCCACCATCCGCAGCGTGCAAGCCCAGTTTCCCAATGCCGGCTTCCACAAACGCCTGCTGCAGCTGGCGGGTGGCTGGTTTGCCCAGCACCCGATAAGCCCGCCGCCGTTCATGAAGTGGTAAGCCCCACGGCCACCGCCGAGGCCCGCCCGCTGGCAAACCCCGCAAGGCCGTAACTTGGGTATTTCGGCCCATTTTCAGGTACTAAAAAGGCTGCCAGCGCTTATGGAATAGGCGTAAGCTGCTCCTATTTTTTACTATCAAAGGAGAAGCAAATTACGTCGACTGCACGGGCGGTAGCCAATGGGGGTCGGATCCCAATTGCGCGCAGGTTGCTAGCGGTGCGAGAGGGCTACATCCCGCATTTGGGCTCCGACCCCTATTGGCGGTTTGGCGCTGACGGATTTCTTGGTGCCACTGACATCCCCGGCCGGGAGTTGCGCCCGGCGGCGCAGTCACTTGTTCTTTTGCGCAAAAGAAAAGTAACCAAAAGAAAGGCGCCCCAACTGTCTGCGCCCCGTCGCTATCGCGCCGGGGAACCTGCGGTGCGCGCTTTGGGCGGGGTCTGGCTAAACTCGCCGGCGCTCAAACAACGCCAGCCCTGATCCGCCCAAAGCTGTGCTCCTCGGCGCATACAGATGGGGACCCCGGGGAGCGGGATCGGCCCGGCTACGCCGGGCATCGCGCCTGGGGCGCGAGCTCGGTGTGGCCCTTGGCTCAGGTCAAATCTGCAAAGCTGCTGCGTTCGTTCATTTCAGGTTTTTAAGCCTGTTTTCGGTTGCCAAAATGGCTGCCAGCGCTTATGGCGTAGGCGCAAGCAGCTCCTGTTTTTTACTATCAAAAGAGAAGCAATGCTAACGACTGCACGGACGGTAGCCAATGGGGTCGGATCACGATTGCGCGCTGAGTTGCCTGTTGTCGTTTCGTCTGCTTGCCCGCATTCGTGCTCCGACCCCTTTGGCGGGTTGGCGGTCCTTGGGTGTCTTTGATGCAACACGAAAGCTGTTGGTGAGGTGACGAGTTCTAGCCTCTCGGTCAACACGGACCGCCTGCAAGCTGCGCTTGCAATTTCCCTCCGCCGCTGCGCGGCTCCGGCGGCCGGTTACCTCAAACGTTGAAGCTGCAAAAGAACGTCTAACACGGCGTTTGCGGTCCACCTCACCAAGAAGATCACGACCATGGCCCGCTACAAACCCCAAGACCACACAACAGCCTGTTGCTGCCGGTAGCCAACCCTGCCGCCCAATCAACGGGCAGCCAACCATTCAAACCCGCCAATTCTCCAGCCTGCACCCACTACGCACAAAGTCCTTGGTGTTATCCGTCACCACGGTGGCATGCAGGGCCAGCGCGTGGGCGGCCAGCATGGTATCGGGCCAGCCTACGGGTTTGCCTTTTTCACGGGTTTGTTGCAGCAGCAGGCCGCCATAGCCCGCCGCGTCGCCTTTAAAAGGAAGGATGCGCAAAGCATTGAGCAGAGCGGCGAGCTCTTCTCGGCCCCGTTTAGGGGCCGAGGGGGTCAGGGTTTTTTGCCACAACTCAATGGCGGTGATGGCAGAAATAGCAAAGTCGCTCTTGCGGAGCGACTTAATTTTTCCCGGATCTGCTCATGGCCTGCCGTGCGGTTGGCCAAGTGCATCAGCACATTGGTGTCCAGCAGATACATCAGGCTTTGGAGTGCTTTTCGTTTTCCCGCAGGGCATCGCCCCAGGCATCGACGCGCCGAAAGAATTCAACGCTCCAGTGTTCTTTTTTAGGCTTGGTCGCTTTTGCCGTTTTTCCGTGCGCGCGCTGACCCGGCTTCAACGCTTTTTTGGGACCTGGGGGTTTGGTTTCGCTCATGGTGGTGGCTCCTTTGACGCATGCCGATTTTACGTGATGCCCCCACGCACAGGGTGGCTGGCGGGCCATGGGTATCTGGAGACAGCGAGGTCTGCAGGAGCGTTGCGAATGTAGGGGTGGGGTTGCTGGTTTTCGGGCTTTTTTTTACACCCAAACAACCTCCAGCACTTATAGAACCAGCGCAAGCAGCTACCAATTTGATAGCTAATGCTTCTCAGGCAGCGGAATAAATTCCGCATCCCCCGGCACCTGCCCCATGCGCTGGGCTTGCCAGTCGCCCTCGGCTTGCAAGATCCGCTCTTTGCGGCTGGAGACGAAATTCCAGCTGATGAAGCGGTGGCCGTCCAGCGCGTCGCCGCCGATCACCAGCAGGCGCACAGCGGCAGTGGCGCGGATCTGCGTGGTCACGCCGGGCTGCAGCAGCGCCAGGGTGCGGGCGGCCAGGGCAGTGCCGTCTACTTCGACATCGTCCTCCACCGGGTACACAGCCAGCTCCTGCGCCAGCGGCGGCAGTTCCAGCTGGCCACCGGCGGGCAGGGTGATGTCGAGGTACAGGGTGGGGGCGAAGGTGGCCACTGGAGACGTTTTGCCCCAGGCCTGGCCGATGAGCACGCGCACCTGGGCATCGCCCACGGCCAGTTCGGGGATGTCGGCGGCAGGGGTGTGGGTGAAGCTGGGCTCCACCTCTTCGAATGCCTGTGGCAGCGCGGCCCAGAGCTGGATGCCGTGGTTGGTGTAGGTGGTGGTGGCCAAGGCCGGTGGGGGCCGCTCGGAATGGACGATGCCGCGCCCGGCGGTCATCCAGTTGATGGCACCTGGGGCGATCTGTTGCACGTAGCCCAGGCTGTCGCTGTGCAGCATCGCGCCTTCGAATAAATAAGTGACCGTGGCCAGCCCGATATGCGGGTGGGGACGCACCGCGTGGCCCCCGCCGGGCACCACGGTCACCGGACCGAAGTGGTCAAAAAACAGGAACGGCCCGACCGACTGCCGCGCGGCGGCGGGCAGCACCCGGCGCACCACAAAACCGCCCCCCAAATCTTTGGCATGGCCGGTGAGTTGCAGGGTGATGGGCATGGTCGGGCTCCTGTGGGATCAGCAGTTAACGTGGAACAACTTTCATGGCTCGGGGTGCTCTGCACCCCGAGTCCAAGAAAGTTAGGCTAGAAATTTAGCCGTGATGTCGGCCACGCGCTTGCCGTAGAGCTTGGCGGTGTCCAGGTCGCCTTGCGACATTTCAGCGGGGCTGCTGTCTGAAGGGGACTGCACCAGCACGCCCACCGAACCACCCAGGTTGTTGATGTCGTTGCGGGTGGCGGCCTTGGTGTTGCTGGGCATGTGGCCCAGGCTGACCCAGATGCCGCCTTGCTGCGAAGCCAGGGTTTGCAGATAAATCAAGGTGACTTGCTTGTCGCCGCTGAAGCTGGCGCTGTTGGTGAAGCCGCCAAACACTTTGTCTTTCCAGGCGCTGGTGAACCAGGCTTTGCTGGTGGCATCGGCAAATTTCTTGAACTGCCAGCTCGGGCCACCCATGTAGGTGGGCGTGCCGAAGATGATGGCATCGGCGGCGTTGATCGATGCCCAACCGGCTTCAGACACATTGCCCTCGGCATCGATGGCTATCAGTTCGGCACTGGCACCTTCGGCCACGGCCTGGGCTACGCGCTGGGTGTGGCCGTAGCCGGAGTGGTACACAACAACAGTTTGGGTCATACAGACTTTCTGAGAAGTTAAGAAACGAACAACGGGAAACACTTTAAACGAGCTTAGTGACCCCGACGGGCATCCAGGCTCCAGGCACCGGCACCCCAGGCGGCCAGGGTCAGCAGGCCACCGGTGACGGCGATGTTCTTGATGAACAGCAATTGCGTCACCATCACCGCTTCGGCAGGCACGGCCCAGTAGGCGTGGAAAAAGAAGCTGGCCACCAGCGTGAAACCGGCCAGCACCAGCGCTGCAAAGCGGGTGCCCAGGCCGAAGATCAGCGCGAGACCGCCCAGCACTTCCACCGCAATGGCCACGAGCGCGCCCAGCGTGGGTAACGGCAGGCCGACCGATGCGATGTAGCCCACGGTGCCCGCAAAGCCGGTGATCTTGCTGATGCCGGCAGGCAAAAACAGGGTGGCCAGCAGCAGGCGGCCAATGAAGCTCAGGGGGTTTTGGAGAGTTTTGAACATGGTTTTCTTTCAGAGTAGGGTTTAAAAAATTAAGCGGCCAGGTCAAAGACCAGGACTTCGGCATTCGCAGCCTTGCCCAGGGTGAGCTCGGCTTCGTTGTCGATCAGCAAGGCATCGCCGGTGGTCAGCGCGATGCCATTCACTTCCAGGGCTCCGCGCACCAGGTGCACATAGCCTTTGCGCGCCGGGTTCAGCGCCAGGGTGGCGGTTTCCGTACCGTCCAGCAGCCCGGCGTAGAGGTGCGCATCGGCATGGATGGTCACCGAACCCTGGGCACCGTCGGGCGAGGCCACCAGGCGCAGCAGGCCGCGCTTTTCGCTCTCGGCAAAGGTCTTTTGCTCGTAGCTGGGCGCAATGCCTTTGACGTTGGGCTCGATCCAGATTTGCAGAAAGTGCGTGGTCTGGTCGTCTGCATGGTTGAACTCGCTGTGCTGCACGCCCCGGCCGGCACTCATGCGCTGCACGTCGCCGGGCGGAATGCCCTTGACGTTGCCCATGGTGTCGCGGTGCGCCAGCTCGCCCTGCAGCACGTAGCTGATGATTTCCATGTCGCGGTGGCCGTGGGTGCCAAAGCCGGCACCGGGGGTGATGGTGTCGTCGTTGATCACGCGCAGATTGCCCCAGCCCATGTGCTTTTCGTCGAAGTATCCGGCAAACGAAAAGCTGTGGTGCGACTTGAGCCAGCCATGGTCGGCGTGGCCACGGTCTTGGGATTTACGGAGAGTGAGCATGTGAACTCCTATTTAGGTGAAGACCCGCGTATCGGGTCCATGGCCTGAATTTTGATCCTATCCCGGTGTTTGGCATTCCACTGCGTTTGATGGCATCATTCGATAAATTTGAATGAAAAAAGCCTAACCATGCAAACCGCCCGCGACGTACTCACCCCCGATGCCTTGTCCATGCTGGTCACCATCCACGCCCAGGGCAGCTTTGCCGCTGCCGCCCGCAGCCTGGGCATGGTGCCCAGCGCCCTGACCTACCGGGTGCGCAATATCGAGGATGCGCTGGACGTCCTGCTGTTCGACCGCAGCTCGCGCCAGGCCAAGCTCACCGTGGCCGGGGCCGAGCTGCTGCGCGAAGGCCAGCGCCTGCTGGAAGACATCGACGCCGTAGCCAACCGCGTCAAGCGCGTGGCCACCGGCTGGGAGCCGCAGCTCACGATTGCGGTGGACAGCGTGATTTCCCGCGCCACGGTGATGGAGCTGTGCGAAGCATTTTTTGCGCTGAACCCGCCCACGCGCTTGAAGATCCGCGAAGAGGTGCTGCATGGCACGCTGGACGCGCTGGTCACCGGCCTGGCCGATCTGGCGATTGGCGTGGCCATGGAAAACTCCACCAACAGCAACATCCTCGGCGACCGGCTGGGCGACATGCAGTTCATTTTTGCCGTAGCCCCGCACCACCCCCTGGCCCAGCAGCCAGAACCGCTGGCCGACAGCCTGATCCAACAGCACCGCGCCGTGGCCGTGGCCGATTCCACGCAGCGTGGCAACGCGCTGACCTACGGCCTGCTGGGCGGTCAGGACGTGCTCACCGTGCCCAGCATGCGCGCCAAGCTGGAGGCCCAGCTGCGCGGCCTGGGCTGCGGATTTTTGCCCGAAGGCCTGGCCCGCCCCTACCTGGAAACCGGCCGTTTGGTGCGCCGCGCGGTCGAACGCCCCAACCGCATCCTCCGCATCAGTTACGCCTGGCGCGCCGAGGCCAGCGGCACCCACGGGCGGGCGCTGCAATGGTGGCTGCAGCAGCTCAAAAGCCCGGCAACACGCGCGGCTTTGCTGGAGCGACAGCAGAGCAACTGAGCCCGAGTGAAGTCCCCAAGCAAAGCGGCTACGCAGTGCGTGTAGAGTGTGCTTGGTCGTTCCTATGTAGCCACTCCAAAGAAAACCAACACACATGACAAACAAACCCAGTGCTACAGCCCCCCGCCAGATCGCCGTCATCGGCGCAGGCATGGCCGGTATCGCCTGCGCCCGCACGCTGGTGCAGGCCGGCCACAACGTTTCAGTGTTCGACAAAAGCCGCAGCGCGGGCGGGCGCATGTCCACACGCAGCACATCGTTTGGCACGTTTGACCACGGCGCGCAGTACTTCACCGTGCGCGACCCGCGTTTCGCCCTGGCCCTGGAAACCGCCAAGGGCATCTGCAAACCCTGGAGCGCCAACTCGGTGCGCGTGCTCGACACCTTTGGCCGCGTAGCCCTGGCCGCCCTGCCCTCGCGCGACCCGCACTGGGTGCCGGTGCCCGGCATGAACGCGCTGGTCAAGCACTGGGCCAAGCCGCTGGCCGAAGATGGCCGACTGGAACTGGAAACCCAGGTCACCCGCATCGAGCGCGACCCGATGAACAAAAAGCAATGGCAGCTGCGCACCACCGGCATGCCCGGCGCGGCGGACGCGCAGCACGTGTTCTCGGGTTTCGATGCCGTGGTGCTGGCCATGCCGAATCCACAAACCGTCGACCTGCTGCAAAGCTCGGCCCAGGCCCCCCGCCTGGTACGCGACATCCACCCGGTGCAGGTAGCACCCTGCTGGACGCTGATGCTGGCGTTCCCGCAGGCCATGCAGCCCACCATGGCCCACCTGGGGCCCCAATGGAACGCAGCGCGCAGCAACCACCACCGCATCGCCTGGCTGGCGCGCGAATCCAGCAAGCCCGGGCGCGGCAGTATCGAACGTTGGACAGTGCAGGCCAGCGCTGCCTGGTCACTGGAGCACCTGGAAGACGATGCCGCCCGCATCCAGGCCAAGCTGCTGAAAGCCTTTACCGAAGTTACCGGTATCCGCGCCGAGCCCTCCCACGCCGCAGTGCACCGCTGGCGCTATGCCCAAACCGTGCAGCCCCTGGGCCGCAGCCACCTGTGGGACGAGAAATCCGGCATCGGCGCCTGTGGCGACTGGTGCATAGGCCACCGGGTGGAAGACGCCTTCATCTCCGGCCTGGAGATGGCGCTGGCGATTGCTTAAAAATAGCTTGATTCCCAGCTACATCGGACGGTTCGCGCCGTCCCCCACGGGCCCGCTGCATGCGGGCTCTTTGGTTGCTGCCCTGGCCAGTTGGCTCGATGCCCGCGCATCGGGTGGTACGTTGGGCGGCACCTGGCTGGTGCGCATCGAAGACGTGGACACCCCGCGCTGCCTGCCCGGCATGGACGCGGTCATCCTGCAGCAGCTCGCCGCCTGTGGCCTGGTGCCCGACGCACCGCCCACCTACCAATCACACCGCAGCCCCCTGTACCAACAGGCGCTGGACCAGCTGGTGGCCAGCGGCTGGGCCTACCCCTGCGCCTGCTCGCGCAAAGAGATCGAGGCGGCCTGCGCCGCCCAGGGCCAGGCGCGCCACCGCAACGCCGAGCTGGTCTACCCCGGCACCTGCCGCAGCGGCCTGTGGGGCCGGCCTGCACGGGCCTGGCGGCTGCGTACCGAAGAATTTAAAGAAAATAGGCCTCCAGCGCTTATTCCATCGGCGCAATCAGCTATCAAATCCATAGTAGGCAACGTACTCACCTGGCACGACCGCCTGCTCGGCCCGCAGCAGCAAAACCTATCCCAAGAGGTCGGCGACTTCGTGCTGCGCCGCGCCGACGGCCTGTGGGCCTACCAGCTTGCGGTGGTGGTGGACGATGCAGCCCAGGGCATCACCCACGTGGTGCGCGGCCAGGACCTGGCCGACAACACCCCGCGCCAGATCTGGCTGCAACAAGCCCTGGCCCTGCCCACGCCGCAGTACCTGCACACACCGCTGGTGCTGGGTCCGAATGGCGAAAAACTCTCCAAGCAAAACGGTGCCCAGGCGCTGGACCTGGCGCAGCCGTTGGCGGCGTTGAATGCGGCGGCGGAGGTGCTGGGATTGAAGGCCTGTAGAGAGGATGTTGCGAGCGCGCTGGCGCAGTGGGTGGGGCAGTGGCAGCGCCTCCACAATGGCTAAAATAGCCATTACATCCTTTTATCCACGAGGCCCGCCATGCACCTCACCGCAACCGAAGCCAAAAACCGTTTTGGCCACTGCCTATCCCAAGCCAAGATCAGCCCGGTCCGCATCGAGAAAAATGGTCGCCTGGAAGCCTTGATCGTGTCCGCCGAGCAGTTCGCCGACCTGGAGCGCCGCGCCAATGCTGCCAGCCCCAAGCTGACACCCGAGCAATTCGCGGAAACCTACAAGGAGTGGATTGGTGCCCAGCAACAGCACATGGACGAGCAAGGCCTGTGGTGTGACGATATCCGTATCTGGTAAGCCGCACTGGTAGCACACGCCCGTGGCCCAGTTTGACGTTTACCCCAACCCCAGTCCGCGCTCCAAAACATCCATGCCCTACGTGGTGGACGTGCAAAGCAACCTGCTCTCCGCCCTGCCCAGCCGTTTGGTGATGCCTTTGTCGCGGGTGGGCATCCACGCCCCCATGTCGCGCCGCCTGGTGAAGCAATTCACCATCGAAGGCGAAAGCTTGTTTCTACTCGCCCACGCCGCCGCCCCGGTGGATGCACGCAGCCTCAAGGACGTGGTCACCTCCCTGCACCACGTCGGCTACGAGGTTCTGGAGGCGATGGATGTGGTGATGAGCGGTGTTTGAAGACCTGCACCACCTCCCCTTCACCGCCCTCGACCGCCACCAGCGCATGGTGAGCAAGATCGCCACCATCGACCCCCAGCGGCAGAAGATCATCCTGATCCAACCCCGCGACCGCTGGCTGTACGCCTCGGGCCTGCGTGAAAAGCAGTTGCCGGGTTACCTGTGCATCTTTGCCCATGCCACGCCGCACAGCGTGCAAGGCATTGCCGACGGTACGGCGTTGGCGCAGCTGGTGCGTGACAGCGGGGTGTGGCATGGTGAGCCGGTGCTGGTGGATGCCTGCAATGCCGGGGCCATTTCTCGGGGCATCGCCAGCCAGTTGGCGCAGGCTCTGGCCACCCCGGTGACGGCGGCGACCACGCCCACCTGGAACTTCCCGCTGGGTGGGCGTGCGGTAGGGCAAGGGGCGTTTGCCAAGCTGCCCGGCGTGCTGGGCAGGCTGCCGATTCCCCATTTGCTCCAACCCGGCAGATGGCGCACCTGGGACGCGCAAGGCCAGCTGATGGTGGAGCGGGCATGCTCGCCGCGCAAAGGCGGCCCCCGGTTTGGTATGGTGTAGCCCTGTTGGGCCGGTGGACCGTACCGTTTTACGTACCTCTGCCACCAAGTCCATATCCCAAAATAGATGCCATGCACACCGAACTCCCTCCCGAAATCGCTCCCACGCCCAGCCCCGCGGCTCCCGCCCACCACAAAACCATCAAGAGCTTCGTGCTGCGCACAGGCCGCACCACCAGCGGCCAGGCCAAGGCGTTTGAAAGCCTGGGGCCGCAGTTTTTGCTGCCCTACCGCAGCGCACCGCTGGACCTGGAGGCCACCTTTGGCCGCAGCGCCCCGACCATCCTGGAAATCGGCTTTGGCATGGGCGAGGCCACGGCCAGCATCGCCGCGCTGCTGCCCGAGAAGAACTTTCTGTGCTGCGAAGTGCACACGCCGGGCGTGGGCGCGCTGCTCAAACGCATAGGCGAAGAGGGGCAAACCAATATCCGCATCTGCCAGCACGATGCCGTGGAGGTGCTGGACCACATGCTGTCGCCCGGCTGCCTGGACGGCGTGCACGTATTCTTCCCCGACCCCTGGCACAAGAAAAAGCACAACAAGCGCCGCCTGCTGCAAGCCCCGCTGGTGGCCAAGCTGGCCGCGCGCCTGAAGCCCGGCGGCTACCTGCACTGCGCCACCGACTGGCAAAACTACGCCGAGCAGATCCTGGAAGTACTCAGCGCCGAGCCGCTGCTGAAAAACACCGCCGCCGACTACGCCCCCAAGCCCGACTACCGCCCGCTCACCAAGTTCGAGAACCGGGGCATCAAGCTGGGCCACGGCGTGTGGGACGTAGTATTCCAACGGGTGTGAACCTCCCCACCCGTGACGGTGTGGGCCCCAGCACCGTCGGCCTGCCTGGTGGCAGCTGGCCCACCGTCATCGACTTCTTCGCAGAGCGTTTTCCCACCGTGGAGCGCGCTGTGTGGCTGCAGCGCATGCGCGACGGCCTGGTGCTGGACGAACAGGCCCTGCCCGTGCTGCCCGGTGCCGCCTACCGTCCGCACACCCGGCTGTACTACTACCGCCACCTGCCCACCGAGCCGCGTATTCCGTTCGAAGCCCCCATCCTGTACCAGGACGCGCATCTGGTGGTGGTGGACAAGCCGCATTTCCTGCCCACCCTGCCCGCGGGGCGCTTTGTGCAGGAGACGCTGCTGGTGCGGCTCAAGCAAAGCCTGGGGCTGGACACCCTGGCCCCGCTGCACCGGCTGGACCGCGAAACCGCCGGGGTGACGCTGTTTGCCATCCAGCCGCAGGAGCGGGCGGCCTACCACGCGCTGTTCAAGCAACGCGAGGTGCACAAGCACTACGAGGCGATTGCCCCCTGGCGTGCCGATCTGCCGCGCGTCTACCGCAGCCAGATCGTGCCCGGTGAGCCATTTTTTCGCTACAAAGAGCTGCCTGGGGAGCCCAACTCCGAAACCCGTATCGCCGTGCTGGAACGCCTGGGGGCGGAATGGGCGCGCTACCAGCTTTCGCCCGTCACGGGCCGCACGCACCAGCTGCGGGTGCACATGGCCGCGCTGGGCGTACCCATCCGCAACGACCGCTTCTACCCCGAGGTGGTGAATATTGCCGACGACGACTACGCCGCGCCCCTGCAGTTGCTGGCCCACTCCATTGCCTTTACCGACCCGGTGACCGGGCAGGCGCGGCGTTTTGAAAGTGCCCGAAACCTCAGTGGAAACCTCAATGTTTAGCGGTCACCGCTTCGTTCGGGTACAGCACGATGGCGGCCATGGGAACGGCTTGTCCGTTGTCGGCGCTGGCCAGTACCGGTGCAGCGGCTTCGGGCGGCAGGGCCAGGTCTTCCGAGGCGTAGGCCGCGCCGATGCGCGGGGTTAAAAACAAGGCCACCGCCACCATGGCGGCGCAAAACAGCAGCCACACCAGGGCGGACACCCAGGGTTCACGGCTGGCCCGGCGGGGAGGCATGGGTTTGGGTTGTGCAGATGTCACTCGCATAAAAACTCCTTTATTTGAAAACTGAAAATCCAGGGGATGGCAGAGCCTGGGCGCGACGGTCGCTGGCGGAACCCAAGGCCACCATCTGGATGTCGGGTGCGCTGGCGTCCGCCAGGCTTTCGCCCCGGGCGTGGGCGGCCAGCTTGCGGTAGATCTTTTTCACATGCACCAGTACGCCCGGCTCCGGGCTGGAAGCCAGTGCGTCGATCTGCTCCAGGCTCATGCCGCGGGCAACCCAGCGCAGGATGCCGGCCTCGCAGGTGGTCAGCGGGTGGGTGGATTCGCGCAGCGGAAAAGCCCAGGCCGAGCCGGTGCCCGTACCCAGCCGCAGGCGAAAGCGGCCCAGCACCCGGCGCGCCATGCCGGGGCTGATGGGGGCACTACCCTCGCGCCACAGATGGATGCTTTGCGCCAGGCATTCGGCGGCGCTGTCCTTGAACAAATAGGCGGTGGCACCGGCTTCAATGCACTGCAGCACCTGCTCGTCGTTGCCAAACTGGGTCAGCACCACGATGTCGGCCTGCGGGAAATGCCGGGCCGCGTGGCAGATCACCGCAAGGGCGGGCATGTCCTGCAATTGCAAATCCACCACCACCACGTCGGGCACGCACTGGTCCATCATGGCAATGGCAGCGGCACCGGTGCTGACGGCCGCCACCAGGCTGAGCTGCGCATCGCCCTGCACCGCCTCGGCGCACTGCAGCAAGGTATCGGCATGGCTCTCGGCAATCAGGACACGGGGGGTGGCACGGGTCATCGACAAGGGGGTCAACATGATTTTTTTCCTCCACTCCCTCACGGAAGCACTGAATGGGCCAGATAAACGCTGCAAGGACTGCAGCACGTGGTGGTGCAAACCACTGAAGGGGCCGGGTGGGGTCGCCACCAGGCCGCTACGGGCTTGGCCAAGATCGGTCATGCGGGCCACGGTACGCATCCTCAAAATTGACGAAAAATAGCCGGCACCAGCGGCCCGACTTCTTGCTTGACCGGTACGCCCCGTGTAGCCTCGGACGGCTTTGCACCCTGCGCTGGCAAGCTGGCCACGGTGGTGTTGGTTTGGGTACGCGCCCCAGGGTCCGACCCCAGGCCCAGGGCCGCCAAGGCCTGGTGCAGGCCGCCGGGCTGCGTCAATACAGGCGAAAGCCGCCCGACCGTACCGGCCAACAGCACGCAGGCCACGATCCACACGCACCCTGCGCGGTCAAAGTAGCGGGCAGGCGGTGCGTCAACCACCGGCGGCGGTACCAAGGGTTCGGAACGGTCAAACGGTTCAAAAGGTTCAAAGTTCATAAATTTGTCCTTGACAATCAGGTGACTGGATGGGTCGTCACCACAGGGATGGACTTTCCTCTGTTGGCCCGATGGCGTCCTTAAGCCGGTTGAAGCGGGCCTGAAAACTTCTGAAACCGTGCATAAATACGCAAAATCGCCAAAATTGGGGTGTTGCGTTACATTTGAAAACTGACATCCAGGGGAGCTTTGTTGTTAAACAGTTACCGTTTTGGCCGCTTCGAAGTGCGTCCCTCCCAGCGCGTGGTGCTGGTGGACGGGGCCGCCACCAGCCCCGGCGCGCGGGCCTTTGACGTGTTGATGGCCTTGTTGCACCACCGCGACCGCGTGGTGTCCAAAGACGAGCTGCTGGACCTGGCCTGGCCCGGCCTGGTGGTGGAAGAAAACAACCTGCAGGCCCAGGTATCGGCCCTGCGCAAGCTGCTGGGGCCCCAGGCCATCGTGACCATTCCGGGCCGTGGCTACCGTTTTGCGCTGGAAACCAGCGATGCCACAGCTTCGGTCGCCCCGCCGCCAGTGCCCGCCCCCGAAGCCCGCCCCAGCCTGGCGCATCTGACGCACCTGCCGCTGGTCCTCACCCCGCTGATCGGCCGCACACTGGATGTATCCAACCTCGACACCCTGATGGGCCAGCACCGCCTGCTGACCATCGTGGGCGCAGGCGGCATTGGCAAGTCGCTGCTGGCCCAATGGCTGCTGCACGCCCGGCGCAGCGCCCACCAGCACGGCGTGGCCTGGGTCGATCTGGCCGGGCAAACCGCGCCCGAATTCGTGGCCAGCACGGTGGCCGGGGCCCTGGGCCTGCAATCCGGCCATGGCGACCCGCTCAAGGGCCTGATGGAAGCCGTGCGCCCCCTGCAGATGCTGATCGCCATCGACAACGCCGAGCATTTGCTGGACGAAGTCGCCCGCATCCTGCAAGCCCTGCACCAGGCCGCGCCGCAGTTGCAGGTGCTGGTGACCAGCCAGGCCCCGCTCAAACTGGCCAACGAATGGGTCTACCGGCTCGATGCCCTGGCCCTGCCCGGCGACAGCGCGCCGCTGGACGAAGCCCGCCAGTGCGGCGCGGTGGCCCTGTTTGCCGAGCGCGCCCAGGCGGCCGACCGGCGCTTCGAGCTGACCCCGCACAACCTGGCCACGGTGGTGGACATCTGCCGCCGCCTGGACGGCCTGCCGCTGGCCATCGAGCTGGCCGCTGCCCGCGTGCCGCTGCTGGGCCTGGTGCCGCTGGCGCGCTCGCTCAACGAACGCCTGCGCCTGCTCAACGGCGGTGGCCGGGGTGCGCCCGCACGGCAAAAAACCCTGCGCGCCGCGCTCGAATGGAGCTACGGCCTGCTGGATGCCACCGAGCAAACCGTGTTCCGCCGCCTGGGCGTGTTTCTGGGCAGCTTTTCGCTGGAACTGGCCCAGCAGGTGGTGGCCGATGAGGGGCTGGATGCCTGGGCCGTGGTGGATGTGCTGGGCGCGCTGGTCGACCGCTCTTTGGTGATCGCCGATGGTGCCGCCACCCCGCGCTACCGCCTGCTGGACACGCCCCGCAGCTACGCCCTGGAGCAGCTCACCGCCGCGCACGAAGAACCGGCCCTGCGCCAACGCCACGCGCTGGCCATGCGCCAGCTGTTCGAGCAGGCCGATAGCGACTTCTTCAGCGGCCAACAGCGCATCGACGACTGGTACAAGGCCCTGGCCCCCGACCTGGCCAACGGCCGCGAAGCCCTGGCCTGGGCCATCCAGTACGACCCGCAAACCGCCGTGGCCATCGCCCCCGGCCTGGCCGAGGCCCTGACCAGCGACCGCCGCCGCGAACGCCGCTACGTCTGGCAGGCCACGGCCTTGCTGGTCACCGACCAATTGCCGGCGGGCTTGCAAGCCCGCTGGTCCAGCCGCGCCGCCTACTTCTGGGCCTACCGCCAACCCGCCCTGGCCTGCCGCCTGGCCCGCCGCGCCGCCAGCCTGTACCGCACCCAGCCCGGTGAAAAGCGCAACCTGTACCACGCCCTGGCCGCCCTGGTCTACGCCCTCACCTACGGGCCCGACCAGCGCCAGGAGCAACGCGAAGTGCTCAACGAGATGTGGGCCATGGAAGACCCGGCCTGGCCGCCCATCGTGCGCAGCTACGGCCTGTTTGCCTCGCTGACCTGCAACTTCGTCGAGGGCAAGTTCGACCCCGCCATCGAGCAACTGCTGCAAAAAGCCGCCCTGGACGCGCTGGCGGGCCACTCCGAAGCCCTGCTGCGCGGCGAAGACATCATTGCCTACATGGAGCTGGCTGCGGGCCGGGTGGATGCGTCCATCACCCGCTACCTGGCGCTGCAGGCCCGGCTGGCCAACACCCGCCACATGGCCACCCTGCTGCTGGTGCAGCTGCACCTCACGGGTGCCTGGCTGGCCAAGGGCGACACCGTGCAGGCCCGCGCCCTGGTGCAGGCCTGCTGGCCGCAGGTGCTGCACTTTGATGCCCAGGTCTACGCGGTGGACAACCTGGCCCTGCTGGCCGCGCTGGAAAACCGCCCCGACACCGCCGCCCGCCTGCTGGGCTACGCCGACACCGTGCACGCCGCCCACGGCAAAGCCCGCGAAGTCAACGAAGCCCGCTGCGCCGAGTGCGCCGAACACCTGGCCCGCGCCGCACTGGACGATGGCAACTTCGAGCGCCTGAAAACCCTGGGCACCGGCCTGCGCCACGACGATATTGCCGCCCTGGCATTCGTTTAAGCATTTATAGAAAATCAGGCCCTGGCGCTTATTCCATCAGCGTGAGGAGCTACTTTTTATGTAGCAGATACATATATTGACAGTTTGCTGTCAGCAGACGCGGTTAGAAGCAGCCCTCATAACTAGCGAGACAAGCGCATGATTTTCCAAACCGTGTTTTCACCCGGCCTGTGGCTGATGCGGCGCTTGCGCCTGGGCGGCAAGATCCTGCTGCTGGCGGCGGTGCTGCTGGTGACACCCCTCGTGGTGTTACTGGAATACGCCCTGTCGGGCACCGGCGGCGTGGCCACGGCCTGGCTCAGCGGCGGCTGCTTGCTGGTGTCGCTCTACCTCCTATGGGCTTTTTACGCCAGCTTTACCCAGGACCTGTCCCAGGTGCGCCGGGCCATGGACCAGCTGGTCCAGGGCGATTTGCGTCTGAATCTGGTGCAACGCGGCACCGACGAGCTGGCCGCACTGGCCCACGCCACCCAGCTGATCGGGAGCACGGTGTCGGCCATGGTGGCCAATGTGCGCAGCAATGCGGCGTTTGTGGCGCATTCGGGCAAGAGCCTGGCCAGCGGCAACCGCGCCCTGTCCGACCGCACCGAGCAGCAGGCCGCCAATCTGGAGCAGACCGCCGCCAGCGTGGAGCAGCTCTCCAGCACCGTGCAAGACACCGCGCAGACCGCCAGCCAGGCCAACACCCAGGCCGCCCGCGTGCGCGATGCCGCCAACCTGGGCGCCACCACCATGGCCGAAGCCGTTGCCTCGGTGGAGGCCATCCAGGGCGGTGCCAAGCGTATGGACGAGATCGTCGGCGTGATTGACGGGCTGGCTTTCCAGACCAACATCCTGGCGCTGAATGCCGCGGTCGAAGCCGCCCGCGCGGGCGAATCGGGCCGCGGCTTTGCCGTGGTGGCCAGCGAGGTGCGTTCGCTGGCGCAGCGCTCGGCCGAGGCCTCGAAAGAAATCCGCCTGCTGATTGGCGCGTCCAGCACCCAGGTGGGCAGCAGCGTGCAAAAGATCCGCACCGCAGGCACCAGCATCACCGCCATCGTCAACGGCATCCGCGAAGTGGCGGCCAATATGGCGCAGATCTCCAACTCCAGCGCCGAGCAGAGCACCGGCCTGAGCGAGATCACCGCCGCCGTGCGCCAGCTGGATGAGATCACCCAGCAAAATGCCCAGATGGTGGAGCACGCCGTAAACCAGGCCTCGACCCTGGAAAGCCGCGCCTCCACCCTGGTGGAAGCCGTGGCCCTGTTCAAGCTGCAGCAGGGCTCGGCCGAGGAAGCCATGGCCCTGGTGGAGCGCGCCCTGGCCCACCGCCGCCGGGGTGCCTCGCGCGACAGCTTTCTGCGCGACCTGACCAACCCCACGCAGGGCTTTTTTGACCGCGACATGTACGTGTTTGTGCTGGACCGCACCGGCAGCTACGTGGCTTTTGGCGGCAATGCGGCCAAGGTCGGCACCCGCGTGCAGGACATCGCAGGCATCGACGGCGCGGGCCTGCTGCACGCCATCTTCGCCCAGGCCGAGTTGGAGCCCGGCTGGGTGGAGTACGACATCACCAACCCCACCACGGGCCGGGTGCAGACCAAGATGTCGTTTGTGCAACTGGTGGATGACCTGGCCGTGGGCTGTGGTGTCTACAAGAACCTGGTGGTTTCTTAAGCAAAATCGGGCTCTCGTGCTTGCTGCATCAGCACAAGAAGCTATAAATCAAATAGCAACCAGCCGCCTGTCCGCTGGACACACCTGGTTGCGGCCCGCGGTTTTGGCCTGGTAGAGCAAGGCATCGGCCTGGTGCAGCAAGTCGGACGGCCCCTGGTCGGGCTGCCACTGGGCCACGCCGAAGCTGGCGGTGATGGCGATCTGCTGCTCCTCGAACAGCACCGGCGTGGTTTCCAGCAATTCGCGCAAGCGCTCGGCGTTGCGTAGCGCGGTCGCCAGCACGGTTTCGGGCTGCACCAGCAGAAACTCTTCACCGCCCAAACGCACCATCCAGTCCAGCCGCGAACGGGTCGCCCGGCGCAAATGCTCCACGGTGGCGCAGAGCACGGCATCGCCACCCGCATGGCCGTAGCGGTCGTTGATGCGCTTGAAATGGTCCAGGTCCAGGCAGATGACCGAAAACGGCCGTTGGTAACGCTGGGCCCGTTCGATCTCCTCCAGCAAACGCGGCTCCAGGGTACGGCGGTTGAGGCAGCCGGTCAGGGGATCGGTGATGGACAGCAGGTGGTTGGCTTCGGCCAGCGCCTCCAGTTGCTGGGTCCGCTCGGCCACCATCCGGTCCAGGTCGGCGATGTGGGCGCGCAAGCCGTTTTGCAGGGTGGAAAAGCCCTCGGCCACCTGGTCGATTTCGTCGGTACGCGCACGCGGCGGGCGGTCCAGCACCAGCGGCTGCACCAGGGTCTGCGGGGTGAGTTCGCTGGCAAAGCGGGCCAGGCGCTGCAGCGGTTTTTGCAGCTCACGCCGCAGCATGCTGGCTATCAGGCTGCACACCAGCACGGTAAAAAACCCGTATCCGGCCAGCACCGTCCAGGCGGCGTGCACGATCTCCCGGACTTCGAAATCCGGGTTGCCCCACAGCTGCAGTTCCGCCAAATTTCCCGTGCCCTGGGGGGTGGGAATGGAAATGCGGCGGCTGTCGGTCTGCCGCCCCAGGCGGGCGTTGCCCGCTTCAAACTGCCGCCCGGTGCCGGTCAGCAGCAGCACATAACCCACCTGCGGGCGCTCGGCCACCAGGTTCAGCTGTTGCTGCACCGTGCGCGGCTCGATGTCCCACAGACTCACGGCCAGCAAAGGCACGCTGGTTTTGGCGATGTCGTCCACCAGGCGCTGGAACTCTGCCCGGTGCTGCTGCACCATCAGCGCGGACTGCACCCCAAACACCCCGACCATGCAGCACAACGCCAAGGCCAGCGTGTTGCGGATCAGGTGCCCGGCCAAAGACCGGAATGGAAGATTCGGCATCCGGGCATTGTGCAATCAGCGCAATAGCGGGGCAAATTCGAAGCTGTAACGGTTTGTTACTTGATTCAACACTTTGCTGTAACGTCGAAAGTCCACGCTGTCGTAGCCTTGGCCAAAACGGGCCTCGAACTTCTCGGCCATGGCCGGGGTAAACAGCACAAACATCGGGCGCTCCAGCTGCACCCCCTCATCGGCGAAATCGTGGCCGTGGTGGTAGTCGTACAACATCACCAGCGCCCAGGCACCGGCCATGAAATGCCCACCGGCCAGCGCCGCCAAGCGGCCGGACTTGAGCGCCTGCATGGCCTCGGCGGAGGTATTGATGCCGCTGAACCACATACTCTTGCCCGGCTGGCCGCCGCGCTGCTCCAGGGTCTGCATGGCGCCCAGGGCTATCAGGTCGTTGCCCGCCCATAGCAGCCGCGCAGCCGGGTAGCGGTCATACAGCCAGGCGCTTTTTTCGGCAGCTCTCTCGCGGCTCCAGCCGGCATAAACCATCTGGTCCAGCACCACATCGTTGGCCTCGGCCAGGGCCCGACGCAAACCCTGGTTGCGCCGAACCGAACTGATGGTGGAGCGGTCGCCACCGATGGCCAGCAGGTGCAGTTTGCCGTCTGCGGCCTGGGCGTGGGCGGTGCGCCCTGCCTGGATCAAGGCTTTGCCTGTGATGTAACCGGCCTTCTCGGCCAAAGGCTCCAGTGAGCCTATCCATTGCTTGAAATGCTGGCGCGGCTTACCCCACTGCTGCTCCTCGGCAGCCGTAAAGCCGCTGAAAGCCATGAAACACCGGATGCCCGAGCCGTCAAACAGGCGCAGCAACTCGGCCCCGGTGGCGCTGTCATTCGAGAACACCACGTAGTCGGGCCGCTGCGCCTGGGGCCGGGCCACCAGGGCACGGGCCAGCGCCAGCATGCGCAGCGGGTCGCGCTGGGCATACTGCACCTCCAACTCCAGACCCAGGCTGCGGGCCGCCGCCGCCATGGCCTGCGCAGCTGTCACCCAGTAGATCTCGTCCGATTTGCCGGGGTTGATGAAGACCACCGACACCGCATGGGCCGACCCGGCAAGTACCACGGCCCAAGCCAGCACCAGACACCGAACCCAGGAAAAGCTGCGCACACCCGTCTCCCCACAGTGACGAAAGCGCACCCACAGGCCCCAGACAGTTCAGGCTCACAACGGTGCACGAAAGGCTCAATTTATACCCGCTTCACCGGGGTGTGCAAAGCCCCCAAACATCTTCAAGATAAAAAGTGCCGATTACGCTTATTTAATCAGCGTGAGTAGCTATGTTTTGAATAGCAATTTATGCTGAAAAGGTGCCTATTTGCACCCATGGGGATTTTCAACTCTGAAATGCAGAGTTATACTTTTCTCGAACTCTGCATTTCAGAGTTAAACCCAGTCTTCTCCACCGTCCGAGGTTTGCCATGCCCACACCACCCCTGCCTGCCCACCTGCTGGTGCTCCAAAACCTGCTGGTCGCCGGGCACCGTCCGATCCAGATGCGGCCGGGCTCCCTGGTGCGCTGGGGCTTGGCGTTTGCGCTGCTGGCCTGGGCCACCGACCCGCTGTTGCGCCATCCCGCCCTGCAGCACCAGCCGGGCCTGCAGGCAGGTGTAGCCATGCTGTGGCTGGGCCTGAGCCTGGGCCTGACCGCCTGGTGGGACTGGCGGGCCGCCCACGCCGCCGCCCGGCAGGCCGAGGAAACCCTGCCCTTTGTGCACACCCAGGTCAGCAAGGTGTGGTGGCTGCTGCTGGCCGCAGGCGTGCTCTACACCGGCAGCACCATCGTGTTTGGCGGTGCCTACCAGGTCTATATGGTGTGGCTGGCCCTGGTGGGGCTGGGCCTGTTCCTGCACGGCCTGTTTGCCCAGGAGCCGCTGGAATGGGTGGGTGCGGGGATTTTTCTGCTGGCCATTCTGGTGCTGGCCAGCGGCCTGCCCCTGGCCTGGCACCGCCCCATCGTCATCTGTACCGCGGGGCTGGGCATGCCCTTGCTGGCCTTGCTGCTGCACCGGCAGGCCCGCCAGCGCCCCTGGGCGGCGGCCTGGTGCACCGCTGCCGTGCTGACGGCCAGTGTGGTCCCGGCCATGGCGGCCACGCTGTGGAGCCAGCGTGTGGCGCTGCCGGACGACATTCCGGTGTGGTCGCTGCAAAGCCTGCAAGCCGCCCCCGGCCCGCTGCCCCATTACCTGGCCCTGCACCTGCCCGCAGGCAGCCCGCTCACGCTGGCGCTGGACATCCAGGGCGGCCTGCTGCGCACCCCGCCCGACGCACCCGCACTGCGCTACACCGTCAGCGAAGACCTGGACCTGCTGCTGGTGGATGGCCAGATCAGCCACATCGTGCGCCGCGCGGGGCAGGACTGGCAGGACCAGAGCGGCTGGCTGCGCATCACCCAGCTGGATTTCGCCCGCACCCCGGCGGACGGGCTGCACATCCGCAGCGTGGCGCACATTGAACTCGGGGGTATGCCGCAATGACCGAAACATCTCCCGGTGACGACACCAGCGCCTTTGCCGACACGCTGGACCCGCTGCTGCACCAGCCGCTGCGCACCCAGATCGCCGCCTACCTGGTGGGCCGGGGCGAGGCCAGTTTCAGCGAACTCAAGCGCGTGCTGCAGTGCACCGACGGCAACCTGGACGCACACGTCAAAAAACTGCTGGCCGCCGACTACCTGGTGCAGGAGCGACAGGACCGCCGGGACGGCGGCGCACGGGTGCAAACCACCTACGCCCTCACCCCCATCGGGCGCGCTGCCTTCGCGGCCTACCTGGCGCATCTGCAGCAGCTTTTTCAACTCATTCAGCCCGTGGCAACTGATCACCGCGACGGGCTGCCTCCCGCCCCTCACCTTGCGTGAAGGGTTTTATCCACCTCCGCATGGAGTTTTTTGTATGTCCCGTTTGCGTTTTTCCCACCGCGCCACCCGGCTGGCCTTGCCGCTGATCCTGGCGACCAGCCTGGCGGCCTGTTCCAGCCTGCAGACCCTGACCGCCCGCCTGCCCGCCCCCGAGGTACTGGCCGCCCTGCCCCGTATCCAGCTGGGGCAAACCCCACCGGCGCAGGGCGACTACGTCGTCTACCTGCCCGCCCACCAGCCCATCCGCGCCACCGCCGAAGTGCGCGGCAACATCTTCGAGAAAACCGACAGCAAGGAATTGCAGGTGACTTTGAAGCAGGACATGTACCTGTACAAGCACTGGATCAGCTACGACCAGCGCACCTGGGTCCGGGCCGACGAAGCTGTGCACGGCAATTTCCAGATACGCCTGCCCAGCTACGAGCACCCGGCGGCGGGTGAGGTGCTGATTGAACTCAATTCAAAGTCATAAGCAAAAAGAGCTGCCCGTGCTGATTGGATAAGCACGAGCAGCTCTCTTTTTAAGAGCATCCGCTTACACACCAGGTCAGATCTGCGGCAAAGACCTGAGTCGTTCAACCCATTGCGAAAAATGCGCACATTCGGTGGTGATGGCGTGCAAGCCCATCTTTTGGCCAATCAACGGCGCATGGCGGGTCTTGCGGTACTTGGGCACCAGTAGCTTTTCCAGGCGTGCAGAAGGCTTGGTTTCAAACCCGTCGTTGATGTGCTCAGGCGTGGCAAAAGCCTGGCGCACCTGGAGCAAAGCTTCGGCCGCCGCCGTCCACCCTGGCACAGCCTGGCTCAGAGCATCGGTGTGGGAGAAAAACAGCCCCTCCAACTCGTAGGGCTGGATATAGGGAATGAACCGGTCCCCGCGAAAACCCAGCTTCTCCACCAAGGCAGCGTGCAGCGCCGCCTCGACGTGCCCTGCCTTGTGCGTTGGATCGGAAAATCGGTGCACGTCGGCCATTCCAGGCATGCCAGGGTCCAGGGCGTAGAGGTCAAAAAATGTCGTCAGGTACTGAGAACTCGTTTGCCTAAGCGTGTTGCGCACGTTGTGGCAAAGGCGGTCAAAGTTGATGGCTCCGCCGGTGCTATCGCGCGAAGTGTGCAAGGTTTGGGGCTTCAGAAATATCTGGTCTTGCTGAAGGGCCGGTGCCACCACCCGTTTGAGGAATAGTTCGTCGCTGGGGCCTTCGGCAAACACCACCACCTCGACCCCACTCATGGCCTGCCGCCCAAGACATTGCGCAGCCACAGTTCCCCCAGCGGGGTGTAGTCCGCCAGCCAACCCGCCAGCTCGGTGCTATCCAGCCGCCGAAAGGTGGACTCATCGTCCTGTCGGTCCACCACCACCACGTCCTCGGGCGCGAAGGCATTCAGCAACTCCACCGATTGGGTGGACACGATGAGCTGGCGGTTCTCTGCTACCTGCTTCAGCATGTCGGCCAGCACACCGATGGCGTAGGGATGCAGGCCCAGCTCGGGTTCGTCAATCAGCACGGTGTCTGGCAGCAGAGCCAAAGGCTGCAGCAACAGCGTGGTCAGGCATATGAAGCGCAGCGTGCCGTCTGACAAAGCGCCTGCGCCGTACGGTGTGTCGGGGTCCGCCTTTTGCGTCCACTCCAGCTCCACCGTATCCAAAGCATCATCTCGCTGCACAAAGTCGCCGAAAAAGGGTGCTACCAAGCGCACTGTCTCAACGATCTGTTGGTAATGCTGGGGGTATTGCTTGCGCAATTTTCCCAGATACGCAGCCAGGTTGCCCGCATCGGGTTTGAGGCGCAGGGTGTCCTTCACACTGTGCGGCTGCTTCACTGCGGCCAAATCGCCGGTGTCGTGGAAATGGTACTGACGCCAGCTTTGCAGCATCTTGGGAACGAGGTTAGCGGCTCCTTGTTGAAGTGCTCTGACCAAAGCCTCCTCGTGGTTGCGCCCGAGCAAGCGGCTGGTATCACCGATGTGCCCACCAATTCCCAAAATTTCTTCACTGGCAAAAATAAAACGGCTGTCGTTCGTGGCTTCAAGGTGAACGCGGTAACCCGTAGACCTACCATCGTCCGGCACGCCATAAACCTCAAACTCCATCGTCGAGGTCTTCTTCCTGCCGCCATGCAAGAAGGAGTTCGCCCTTCCCTGCTTCTGCACATAGCCCGGAAAATTGTCCCCCGCCACCTCGGACAAAAACCGTAGCGCACCGATGAAATTGCTTTTACCCGCGCCGTTGGGGCCAATCAACACATTCAATGGGCGCATCTCAAAGCCCTCAAGCGAACGGATCGACTTGAAGCCCTTGATGGTGATGGATTTGATTTGCGCCACGAAGAAACACCTTACACGCGTTCTGCCACCCAGGCCTGCACGGATGCCAGCGCCGCAGGCAATTTAGCGGGTTCTGTACCTCCGGCCATGGCCATGTCGGGCTTGCCGCCGCCTTTGCCGCCGAGCTGGCTGGCGACGAAGTTGGCCAGGGCACCGGCTTGCACCTTGCCCACGCTGTCCTTGGTTACGCCCACGGCGATTTGCACCTTGTCGCCGTCGACGGCGGCCAGCACGATGACGGCGGTTTTGAGCTTGTCTTTGAGCTTGTCCATGGTGTCGCGCAGGGTCTTGGTGTCGGCACCTTCGAGCTTGGCGGCCAGCAGCTTGGTGCCGTTGATATCGATGGCGGTATTGACCAACTCGTCACCCTGGCTGGAAGCCAATTTGCCCTTGAGCTGGGCGACTTCTTTTTCCAGCGCCTTGATATTGTCCAGCGCCAGCGTGACGCGGGCTTGCAGTTCGGCGGGCTGCACCTTGAAGCTACCTGCGGCCTGGGTCACAGTGCGTTCCAGGTCTTGCAGGTAGGCCAAGGCACCTTCGCCGGTGATGGCTTCGATACGGCGCACGCCTGCGGCCACGCCGGCCTCATTCACCACCTTGAACAGACCGATGTCGCCGGTGCGCTGCACGTGGGTGCCGCCGCAGAGTTCTTGCGTGCTGCCGATGCTGAGCACGCGCACGATTTCGCCGTACTTCTCGCCAAACAGCATCATCGCGCCGGTCTTCTGGGCGGATTCGATGTCCATCAGTTCGGCGTGGGTGGCGGCGTTGGCCAGAATTTCGGCGTTGACCATGGCCTCGATCTGCAAAATTTGCGCGTCGGTGACCGGGGCGTTGTGGGTGAAGTCGAAGCGGGTGCGTTCGGCGTTCACCAGGCTGCCCTTTTGGTGCACGTGGGTGCCCAGCACTTCGCGCAAGGCCTTGTGCATCAGGTGGGTGACCGAGTGGTTGCGCTGGGTGGCGGCGCGCAGGGCCGTGTTGACGCTGGCGGTGACGGTGTCGCCCACATTCAGCGTGCCCGCTTCCAGCGTGCCCTGGTGGCCGAACACATCGGACTTGATCTTTTGCGTGTCGCCCACGTTAAAGCGCGCCGAGCCACTGGTGATCACGCCCTCGTCGCCCACCTGGCCGCCACTCTCGGAATAGAAGGGCGTGGTGTCCAGCACCACGGTGCCAGTTTGGCCCACTTTCAGGGCGGCTACGCTCACCCCATCGGCGTAGAGTGCTACGATTTTTGCAGTGGCTTCGAGTTTCTCGTAGCCCACGAAGGCGTTGTCGGCACCGGTGTATTCCAGCGCGCGGTCCATCTTGAACTTGCCAGCGGCGCGGCCCTTGGCTTTTTGGGCTTCCATGGCGGCGGTGAAACCGGCTTCGTCCACCGACAGGCCGCGCTCACGGCACACGTCGGCCGACAGGTCCAGCGGGAAGCCGTAGGTGTCGTGCAGCTTGAAGGCCACGTCGCCGGGCAGCACCTGCACGCCGTCGGCCAGGGAGGCGTTCAGGATTTCCATGCCCATGGCCAGGGTTTCGAAGAAGCGTTCTTCCTCGGCCTTGAGCACTTCGGCAATGCGCTCCTGCTGCGCCGCCATGTGCGGGTAGGCCGCGCCCATCAGCGCCACCAGATCGGGCACCAGCTTGTGGAAGAAGGGCTTGGTCTGGCCCAGCAGGTAGCCGTGGCGGATGGCGCGGCGGATGATGCGGCGCTGCACGTAGCCGCGGCCTTCGTTGCCGGGGATCACGCCGTCGCTGACCAAAAAGGAGGTGGCGCGGATGTGGTCGGCGATGACGCGCAGACTCTTGTGGCCCAGGTCTTGTTCACCGGTTTCGCGTGATGCGGCCTTGATCAGCGCGTCAAAAATGTCGATTTCGTAGTTGCTGTGCACGTGCTGCAGGATGGCAGCCAGGCGCTCCAGGCCCATGCCGGTGTCCACGCAGGGGGCGGGCAGCGGCGTGACCGAGCCGTCTTCAGCCATGTTGAACTGCATGAACACGTTGTTCCAGATCTCGATGAAGCGGTCACCGTCTTCACCGGGGCTGCCCGGGGGGCCGCCTTCGATGTGGTCGCCGTGGTCGTAGAAGATCTCCGAGCAGGGGCCGCAGGGGCCGGTATCGGCCATCATCCAGAAGTTGTCGGACTTGTAGCGGCCGCCCTTGTTGTCGCCGATGCGGATCACGCGCTCGGGCGGCAGACCAATCTCTTTGGTCCAGATGTCGAAGGCTTCGTCGTCTTCCTCGTACACCGTGGCCAGCAGGCGCTCGGGCGGCAGCTTGTACACGGTGGTGAGCAGTTCCCAGGCCCAGTGCAGCGACTCGCGCTTGAAGTAGTCGCCAAAGCTCCAGTTGCCCATCATCTCGAAGAAGGTGTGGTGGCGGGCGGTGTAGCCCACGTTTTCCAGGTCGTTGTGCTTGCCACCGGCGCGCAGGCAGGCCTGGACCGAGGCGGCGCGCACGTAGGGGCGCTTGTCGGTGCCCAGGAACACGTCCTTGAACTGCACCATGCCGGAGTTGGTGAACATCAGCGTGGGATCGTTGCCCGGTACCAGCGAGCTGCTGGCCACCACGGTGTGGCCCTTGGAGGCAAAGAAGTCGAGGAAGGTCTTGCGGATGTCGGCAACGGTGAAAACGGGCTGGGTCATGTCGTTCATTCTTCGGACGGGTGGGTCTATGGAGCCTTCTATTATCGCCGTGTACTTGGCGCGTCCTGGCTATCAGCGCGGTAAGCCATGGGCCCCGGTGTGGTGTCCATCCAGCGTGGGGCGCACCGCGGTCAAAAAGTTGCGCAGGGGCTCGGCCAAAACCGCGCCTTTGCGCCAGGCCAGGCCCACTTCCAGCAGCGGCAGGCTGTGCGCCAGGGGCCGGGCTTCGATGCGGTCGCCCTCCAGCGACCAGGGGCGGTACAGCATGTCGGGCAGCACCGAACAGCCCGCGCCGGTAGCCACCAGGCTGCGCACCGCCTCGACCGACGAAGTACGGATCAGCACATTGGGCTCGGCACCCCCGGCGTTCCAGAGTGCAGTGGTGGCATCGCCCAGCTCGTCCACCTGCAGCAGCACCAGCGGCTGCTGGGCCAGGTCGGCGGCCTCGACCTTGGCCTCGCTGGCCAAGCGGTGGTTCACCGGGCACCAGACGCGCCAGCCCGACCGCAGAATGGTTTCGGTGGCCAGGGCGCGGGGGTTTTGCAACTGCGATACCACGATCAGGGCCACATCCAGCTCGCCACTGACCAGCAGGTGCTCCAGGTAGTCCCGCCGGTCCTCGGTGATCTGCACCTGGATGCGCGGGAACACCCGGCGAAACCGGTCCAGCAGAAACGGAAGGTAGTAGCCCACCATCAGGCTGGTCACGCCGATGTTCAGGCTGCCGGTGACGGTGTGGGGCCGCGACGACAGGGCATCGCGGGCGTTGCGCATGGCCACCTCGATCTGGTGGGCGTGGCGCAGGAACTGGTGGCCCGCATGGGTCAAAGACATGCCGCGCGCACGCCGGTCAAACAGCAGCGTGCCCAGGTCTGCCTCGATCTGGGCGATGGACTGCGACACCACCGACTGCGACACGCCCAGGTCGTGGATGGCCGCCGAAATCGAGCCCGACTCGGCCACCGCTATGAAATACCGAATGCTCTTGAAGGAGGTGCTCATGGGACGGAACACTCACACAGAACGAGACAAATAAGCACTGTTTTGGGCGATTCCGATGGGAAACCGGGCAACGCACCAGCTTGGGACCTAGGGTAAATCACTATTTTTACGCGAATTGGTGCAAGGTTTCTGTTTTACCGATGGATTGTATTGGCGCGAGAGTATGGCTCGGTTGGGCACCGGCTCCTAACATGCCTGTAGCTTGTTGACCGAACCCCCAAAGTGAGGAAATTTTCCATGTCCACCACCCGCTTGATCTCTACCGGCCTGTTGGCCGTCGCCGCTGCCGCCTCCGTGCTGGCCGCTCCACCCACCGCGATTGGCAAGGGCGAAGGTCGGCTCGACATCATTGCCTGGGCGGGCTATATCGAACGCGGCGAAACCGACAAGAACTACGACTGGGTGACAGCATTCGAAAAAGAAACCGGCTGCAAGGTCAACGCCAAGTCGGCGGCCACCTCGGACGAGATGGTGTCGCTGATGAAACTGGGCGGCTACGACCTGGTGACCGCCTCGGGCGATGCCAGCCTGCGCCTGGTGGCATCCAAGCTGGTGCAGGAAATCAACCCGGCCCTGGTGCCGTCGTGGAAAAACGTGGACGCACGCCTGCAAAACGCCGACTGGCACACTGTGGGCGGCAAGCACTACGGCGTGCCCTACCAGTGGGGACCCAATGTGCTGATGTACAACACCAGCGTGTTCAAGGAAGCCCCCAAATCCTGGTCGGTGGTGTTCGAGCCCACGGTCTTGCCCGATGGCAAACCCAACAAGGGCCGGGTGCAGGCCTACGACGGCGCCATCTACATCGCAGATGCCGCGCTGTACCTGATGGCCAAGCAGCCCGAACTGGGCATCAAGGACCCGTATGAACTCAACGACAAGCAATACGCCGCCGTGCTGGCGCTGCTGCGCGGCCAAAAGGCCCTGACGCACCGCTACTGGCACGACTCCACGGTGCAGATGAACGACTTCAAGAACGAAGGCGTGGTGGCCTCCGGCTCCTGGGGCTACATGGTGAACGCGCTGCAGGCCGAGAAAAAACCCATCGCCTCCACTGTCCCGAAAGAAGGTGTCACCGGCTGGGCCGACACCACCATGCTGCACGCCAACGCCAAGCACCCCAATTGCGCCTACAAGTGGATGGAACACTCGCTGAGCGACAAGCTGCAGGCCCCGCTGGCCGAGTGGTTTGGTGCGAATCCGGTGGTGGGCGCAGCCTGCAAGGCCAAGGCACCGGGCGGCAGCGACTTCTGCAAGGACAACGGCTACGACCGCTTTACCGAGGTCAAGTTCTGGAAAACGCCGCAGGCTAAATGCAGTACCCAGGGCAGCTGCGTGCCCTACGCCAAGTGGACCATGGACTACATCGCCATCATGGGCGGGCGTTGAAGGTGACGTCAGAGGCGATTGCCTTCAGCGGTGTGTCCCGCCACTACGGCAGCGTCAAGGCGCTGGACCGGGTGAGCTTCACGGTGCAGGAGGGCGAGTTTTTCTCGATGCTCGGGCCCTCGGGTTCGGGCAAGACCACCTCGCTGCGGCTGATGGCGGGTTTCGAGCAGCCCAGCAGCGGCAGCCTGACGCTGTTTGGCCAAGAAGCTGCGGGCACGCCACCGTATGCCCGCGACGTGAACACCGTGTTCCAGGACTATGCCCTGTTTCCGCACATGAACGTGCTGGACAACGTGGCCTACGGGCTGATGGTGCGCAAGATGCCGCTGGCCGAGCGCCACGCCAAGGCCCGCGAGGCGCTCGACATGGTGGCCCTGCCCGACCACGCCTTGCGCACCCCGGCCCAACTCTCTGGCGGCCAGCGCCAGCGGGTGGCGCTGGCCCGCGCACTGGTGAATCGGCCCCGCATCCTGCTGCTGGACGAGCCCCTGGGCGCGCTGGACCTGAAGCTGCGCGAGCAAATGCAGGTGGAGCTGAAAGTGCTGCACCGCAAGCTGGGCATCACTTTTGCGTACGTGACGCACGACCAGAGCGAAGCACTGTCGATGTCCGACCGCATCGCCGTCTTCAACCGCGGGCAGATCGAGCAGATCGCCACGCCGCGCGAACTGTATCGCCAGCCACGCACGCGTTTTGTAGCCAATTTTGTGGGCAGTGCCAACGTGGTGGATGCCGCCCTGGCGCAGCGCATCACCGGTACCCCCCAGGCATTCGCCGTGCGCCAGGAGCACATCGCCATCGCCGCCGCAGGTGCGGCAACGCCAACGGGTCGCATGCAGGTAGAAGGCACGCTGGTAGCGGTGCAGTTTCTGGGGGCCGCCCAGCGCCTGGAAATCCAGGTTGGCGACCAGATGATGACCGCGCTGCAGCAAGACAACGACGCGGCAAGCGGCCTGGCAGCCCACACCGCGCCAGGAGCCGCGCTGGCCCTGCACTGGGCCCCTGAGCACATGGTGGCGCTGGATGCCTGAGACACTCGCCCTCCCCCCGCTGGCGGCCACCCAGGGCGGGCTGCGCCACCGCCTGGCCAACCTGCTGTACCAGCGCCGCAACCTCACGCTGCTGCTGTTGCTGACCCCGCCGCTGCTGTGGTTTGGTGTGGTCTACGTAGGCTCGCTGCTGACGCTGTTGGTGCAAAGCGTGTTCACCTTCGACGACATGGCCATGTCGGTCACGCCCGAGCTGACCAGCCAGAATTTCCAGGATCTGCTGGTCGCCGCCAACTTGGACATCGTGCTGCGCACCCTGGCCATGGCGGTGGCCGTGACCCTGGGCACGGTGGTGCTGGGCTTTCCGATGGCCTACTACATGGCCCACCATGCCAAGGGCTGGGAAAAAGGCTTTTTCTACGTGGGTGTGATGCTGCCCATGTGGGCCAGCTACATCGTCAAGGCCTACGCCTGGACCGTGCTGCTGGCGCAAGGCGGGGTGGTCTACTGGGTGCTAGACCATCTGGGCCTGCGGGGCGTGCTGCAGGCGGTGCTGAGCATCCCGGCCATTGGCGGCGAGACCTTGGCCACCTCGAACCTGGGGCGGTTTCTGGTGTTTACCTACATCTGGCTGCCGTTCATGGTGCTGCCCATCCAGGCTGCCATTGAGCGGGTTCCGGGCAACTTGCTGCTGGCCTCGGCCGACCTGGGGGCCAAACCATTCCAGACCTTTCGCACCGTGCTGTGGCCCCTGGCGTTTCCGGGCGTGGTGGCGGGCTCGATCTTCACCTTCTCGCTGACCCTGGGCGACTACATCATTCCGCAGCTGGTGGGCCCGTCGGGCCTGTACATCGGCAGCATGGTCTACACCTTGCAGGGCACGATAGGCAACCTGCCGATGGCGGCGGCTTTCACCTGCCTGCCGATTGTGCTGATCACCATGTACCTGGGCATGGCCCGCCGACTGGGGGCTTTCAATGCGCTTTAAATCCACCCACCTGCTGCGCGCTGCCGCCTATGGCGGGCTGGCGTTTTTGCACCTGCCCCTGCTGTTCATCGTGGTCTATGCCTTCAACAGCGACGACGGCGGCTACAGCTTCCCGCTGCGCGGCTTGACGCTGCGCTGGTTCGCCCGCGCCTGGGAGCGCGAAGACATCCTGCAGGCCATCAGCCTATCGATGGGCGTGGCGGCCATGGCCACCCTGATCGCCATGGTGCTGGGCACGATGACGGCCGCAGCCCTTAACCGCGACCGCTTCTTTGGCAAGGACGGCTTCACCACCTTGCTGATCCTGCCGATCGCGCTGCCGGGCATCGTCACCGGCCTGGCCCTGCTGGCCGCCTTCAAACTGATGGACGTGAACCCCGGTTTCTGGACCATTGCCGTAGGCCACGCCACGTTTTGCGTGGTGGTGGTGCACAACAACGTGGTCGCGCGGCTGCGCCGCCTGCCTGCACGGCTGGTCGAGGCCTCGATGGACCTGGGAGCCGACACGCTGACCACCCTGCGCTACATCATCCTGCCCCAGCTCGGTACGGCACTGCTGGCGGGCGGCATTCTGGCCTTTGCCTTGTCGGTGGACGAGCTGATCGTCACCACCTTTACCTCGGGCAGCGAGAAAACCCTGCCGCTGTGGCTGCTGAACCAGCTGAGCCGCCCCCGCGAAGTGGCGGTGACCAATGTGGTTGCCATGGCCGTGATGCTGCTCACCATGCCCTTAATCCTGCTGGCCTGGCGGCTGACCCGCGACACCGACACCAGCCCCGGCGCGCAATGATTTCCCCCTCCACCCACCTCCTGGAAGCTCCACCATGGCCGTACAACGATTTCCCACCCAATTGCTGATTAACGGCAGCACCGTCACCGGCGAAGGCCGCGCGGAAAGCGTGCTCAATCCCTCCACCGGCGAAATGCTGTGCGAAGTACGCGAAGCCAGCGCCGACCAGTTGCGCCTGGCCGTGGATGCCGCCAGCCAGGCCTTCCCCGCCTGGGCCGCGCTCACCCCGCGCGACCGCAGCGCCTACCTGCTGCAGATCGCCGATGCGATTGAGTCCCACGGCGATGAATTTGCCGCGCTGGAGTCGCTGAACTGCGGCAAACCGCTGAGCGCCGCACGCAACGACGAGATACCGACCATCGCCGATGTGTTCCGTTTCTTTGCCGGGGCCTTGCGCAATCTGTCGGGGCCGCTGGCGGGCGAATACCTGGCCGGGCATACCAGCATGGTGCGCCGCGACCCGCTGGGCGTGGTGGCCTCCATCGCCCCCTGGAACTATCCCCTGATGATGGCCGCCTGGAAGCTGGGCCCGGCCATCGCCATGGGCAACACCGTGGTCCTCAAGCCCTCGGAAAACACGCCACTGACCACCCTGCGCCTGGGCGAAGTGCTGGCCACCATCCTGCCGCCGGGCGTGGTCAACATCGTTTGTGGCCGGGGCGACACGGTGGGTGCCCCGCTGATCCGCGACCCGCGCATCCGCATCGCGTCGCTCACCGGCGATGTCTCCACCGGCAGCAAGATCATGGAAACCGCCGCCCGTGGCATCAAACGCACCCACCTGGAGCTGGGCGGCAAGGCCCCGGTGATCGTGCTCGACGATGCCGACCTGCCCAGCGTGGTCGAAGGCCTGCGCACCTTTGGCTACTACAACGCAGGCCAGGACTGCACCGCTGCCTGCCGCATCTACGCCGGTGAAAAGATTTACGAGCGGCTGGTGGCTGACCTGAGCAGCGCCGTCTCCAGCATCAAGGTGGGCACGCAGCAGGAGCCGGGCGTGGAAATGGGCCCGCTGATCTCGGCCCGCCAGCGCGACCGCGTCGCCAGCTTTGTGGACCGCGCCGCGCAGTTGCCCCATGTGGAAGTGACCACCGGCGGCGCGGCCTGGGGCAGCAAAGGCTTTTTCTACAAACCCACCGTGGTGGCCGGTGCGCTGCAAGACGACGAAATCGTGCGCAGCGAAGTGTTTGGCCCTGTGGTGTCCGTCACCCGCGTCAAAGACGTGGACCAGGCCGTTGCCTGGGCCAACGACTCCGAATACGGCCTGTCCAGCTCGGTGTGGACCCGCGATGTGGGCCTGGCCATGCAGGTGGCTTCGCGCCTGCAGTACGGCTGCACCTGGGTCAACACCCACTTCATGCTGGTGTCGGAAATGCCGCATGGCGGCATGAAACATTCGGGCTACGGCAAAGACATGTCGCTCTACGCGCTGGAAGACTACAGCTGCGTGCGGCATGTGATGGTGAAGCACGCGGGCTAAGCGCCCCAGACTCCGTAACCCACCCCGGACCCACCCAACACAGGGTTTGTCCGGGGTGCAGCTAACTGCATACCGACTAACATGTCAGTCATGACACAGTCGGCAAGCGCCCCCCTTTCCAGCACCGCAGCCAGCCAGCGTGCTCGTGCCTACCAGGGTTTCACCCAGCAGATATTCAACGGCGGCATCCGTGCCGGGCAGTTCATTTCCCAGCGCGAGCTGATGCTGCTGCTGGACATGCCCCTGGGCGCGGTGCGCGAGATGATTCCCCGCCTGGAAGCCGGCGGCCTGCTGAAAACCGTACCCCAGCGCGGCCTGCAGGTCACGCCCGTAGACCTGAAGCTGATCCGCAATGCCTTCCAGGTGCGCTCCATGGTGGAGCGCGAGGCGGTGCGGCACTTTGCGCACAGCGCCAGCAACGAGGAACTGGCCGCCATCGAGGCCAGCCACCGCCAGATTCTGGAGCGCGCCCATGCCCCCGATGCGCTGGACGACCACCGCCTGCTCGACGATGCCCAGGCCGTGGACTGGGGCCTGCACGACCGCATGGTGGACGCGCTGGGCAACGACATCATTTCCGAGATGTACCGCGTCAACAGCCTGCGGGTGCGCCTGATCAAGCTGGAGCACAGCGTGATCACCCCCGGCCGCCTGATCCCCGCCATGCAGGAGCACCTGCGCTTCATCGATGCCTTGCGCAAACGCAATGCCCCGCTGGCCGTCGATCTGCTCGAAGAACACATCCACAGCGCGCGCAGCCGCGTGGTGGACGCGCCGCTGGAGACCATACGCAGCGAATGGGCTCCAGCCCCCACACCCCACGCCACACCCCGACCCAACCCCCAAGGAGTACCTCTTGAACCCTGATATCCACGGCCTCTGGCCTGCTTTGCTGCTGCCGGTGAGCGACACCGGTGCGCTGGACACGCCCCGCGCCATCGCCCACGCCCACCGCATGCTGCAAGCGGGTTGCGACGGCATCACCCTGTTTGGCACCACCGGCGAGGGCCCGGCCTTCACCATCGCCGAGCGCACCGGCCTGCTCGAATCCATGCTGGGCAGCGGCATCCGGGCCGACCAGGTCATCGTCACCATCACCGCACTGGCCCTGGGAGATGCCATCACGCTGGGCCAGCACGCCAGCCGCCTGGGGGTGCACCGCCAGATGCTGATGCCGCCGTTCTTCTTCAACCAGCCGCGCGATGCCGGCATTGTGGAGGCCGTATCGCAGGTGGTGCGCGGCATTGGCGACGACGGCCTGAAGCTGCTGCTCTACCACTTCCCGTTCATGAGCACCTTTGGCTTCTCGCACGCCGCCATTGGCGAGCTGGTGCAACGCCACCCCGGCCAGGTGGTGGGTGTAAAAGACAGCAGCGGCGACCTGGCCCATGCACTGGCGCTGGCCCAGGCCTTCCCGGCGCTGGCCATTTTGGTGGGTGCCGAGCTGCACGTAGCCCCCGTCTTGTGCAAAGGCGGCTCCGGCTCCATCAACGGGCTGGCCAATATTGCCCCCCGGCTGATGCGCCGCGTGATGGATGCGCCTTCCGACGTGGCCGCCGTCGACGAAAAGCTGATCACCGATCTGCTGGCCCTGTTATCGGCCAAACCCGGCATGCCATTTGTGGGCGTGTACAAGGCCATGCTGGCTGAGCAAACCGGCGATGCGGCCTGGCTGCACATGCGCGCGCCCCTGAGCCCGCTGGACAGCGCCGAGCTGCAAACCGTGCGCGACGGCTACCGGGCACTGGGTGCGGCGCTAGACCACGTGTAATGCGGCGCTGACTGGCATTTTTATAAGAACCCAAGGAGACAACCATGACCCCATCCACCCTGAACCGCCGCACCCTGCTGACCGCTGCTGCGGCCCTGGGCGCCAGCACCCTGCCCGCCCTGGCGCAAACCAAGACGGTACTGCGCATTTCCACCCCCGCCGTGCCCGACGACTGGCACGCCAAGATGTGGACGGTGTTCAAAGAGCAGCTGGAAAAAACCGCGCCCGGCGAATTCGATGTGCAGATCAACCTGAACGCCACGCTGTTCAAGCAAGGCACCGAGCCCGCGGCCATGGCGCGCGGCAACCTGGAGCTGTCCAGCATCTCGGCCTTTGACATTGCCAAGCTGGTGCCCGAGTTCTCCATCTTCACCGCAGGCTACGTGGTGCGCGACCCCGACCAGCAGCAGAAGATTTTCAACGGCCCCATCGGTGCCGAGCTGTTCAAGCTGGTGTCCGAAAAGATGGAAGTCACTCCCCTGGCCACCGTCTACCTGGGCACCCGCCAGATCAACCTGCGCGAAGCCAAGCCGGTCAAAGTACCCGCCGACCTCAAAGGCGTGAAGCTGCGCATGCCCGGCTCCAAGGAATGGCTGTTCCTGGGCGAGGCGCTGGGTGCCACGGCCACGCCGCTGGCCTTTGGCGAGGTCTACATGGGCCTGAAAACCGGCACCATCGACGGCCAGGACAACCCGCTGCCCTCGGTGCGCGCCGCCAAGTTCTACGAGGTGACCAAGCAGGTGGTGCTGACCAGCCACTTGGTGGACGGCATCTTCATTGCCATCTCGACCAAGAGCTTCAATGCCCTGACCGCCGCGCAAAAGCAAAAGGTCACCGCCGCCGCCCAGGCCGCAGCGGCCTACAACAACGAAAACCGCATCAAGGAAGAAAGCCAGCTGGTCGAGTTCTTCAAGAAAGAAGGCCTACAGGTCAACACGCCGGATGTGGAGGCGTTTCGCAAGTCGGTGCAGGCCACCTACCAGGCCTCGGACTACGCCAAGGTCTGGCCCAAGGGCTTGCTGGACCGCATCAACGCGACCAAGTAAGCCACGGCCACCGCTATGTTGCGCAAATTGCAACAGGCCGCCAACCTTTTGGGGGGTGGCCTTTTTCTGACCCTGTTCGTCGTGTTCATCATCCAGATCACGGCGCGCTTTGGCTTCAACAAGCCGCTGCCCTGGACCGATGAGGCCGCCGTGATTCTGTACGTCTGGGTCATCCTCTGGGCTGCGGCCACGGTGGTGCCCGAGCGTGAGCACGTGGTGTTCGACCTGCTGTGGAACAGCGCGAACTACCGCACCCGCCAGGTGATGCGCATCGTGGGCAACCTGGTGCTGGGCGGGCTGTCGCTGGTGGCCATTCCGGCCAGCTGGGACTATGTGCACTTCATGGCCCGCGAAGGCTCGCCGGTGCTGGGTATCCCCTTCATGTGGATTTTTCTGCCGTTCGTGCTGCTATTGATCGCCCTGGTCATCCGCAGCGCCTGGGCCATCTGGAACGCCGTGCGCGGCATTGGCTTGGAAGCGGAGCTACGACTATGACCTCTGGAATCTGGATCCTGATCGCCGTACTGGTGGGCGGTTTGCTGCTGCGCATGCCCATCGGCTTTTCCATGCTGGCCTCCGGCATTGCCTACCTGCTGGCCAAGCACCAGGACATCGGCCTGGTGGCCGAGCAGGTATGCAACGGCCTGTACAACAGCTACGTGCTGCTGGCGGTGCCGCTGTTTGTGTTTGCCGCCAACATCATGAATGCGGGCACGGTGAGCGAGCGGATTTTTGACTTCTGCCGCATTCTGGTGGGCCGGATGCGCGGTGGCCTGGCGCAGGTGGACATTTTGGTCAGCGTGATCTTTTCGGGCATGAGCGGCAGCGCCATTGCCGATGCCGCCGGGCCGGGCCTTGTGACGATCCGCCAGATGCTGAAAAAGCCCGAATACACCCGCGGCTTTGCCGGTGCCGTGGTGGTGGCCAGCGCCACGCTGGGGCCCATCATCCCGCCCAGCATTCCCATGGTGATTTATGCATTGGTGTCGGGCGCATCGGTGGGGGCCTTGTTTCTGGGCGGTGTGGTGCCGGGCTTTCTGATGGCCGGGCTGATGATGGGCGTGGTGCACATCATTGCCGTCAAACGCAATATGCCGCGCGACGAGCCCGTGCCGCGCTCGGAATGGGCGGGTTTGATCTTCCGCGGGGCCCTGCCCCTGTCCATGCCCATCGTGCTGCTGGGCGGCATCTACTCGGGGGCCTTCACGCCCACCGAGGCGGCCGCCGTGGCAGCGTTCCATGCCCTCATTCTGGCGGCAGTGGTGTTTCGGGCGCTCACCTGGCGCAGCTTCTGGGGTGTGGTGATGGAATCCACCCGTGGCAGCGCCGTCATCACGCTGATCCTGGCGGGCTCTTTCATGCTGAACTATGCCTTCACCGCCGAAGGCGTGCCCCAGAGCATGGCGATGTGGGTGGACGGCATGCACCTGTCCCGCATCCAGTTTCTGCTGCTGGTGAACGTGATGTTCCTGGTGCTGGGCTGCTTTCTGGACGTGTCGGTGCTGCTGCTGGTGTTTGTGCCCATGCTCTTGCCCGCCGCCAAGCTGCTGGGGGTGGACCTGGTGCATTTCGGCGTGCTGGTGGTGCTGAACATGATGATCGGCCTGATCCACCCGCCGTTTGGCATGCTGCTGTTCGTCACCAAGGCGCTCACCGGCATTCCAATTGGCGAGATGATGAAAGAAGGCTGGCCATTCCTGCTCATGCTGCTGTGCCTGCTGCTGGCCATGACGGTGTTTCCCCAGATCGTGCTCTGGCTGCCGCAAACCATGGGGTACATCACCCACTAAACGGGAGAAAATGGGGTTATTGGGCCCCTATAATCTGGTCACCTTAGCGGGTGTAGTTCAATGGTAGAACGCTAGCTTCCCAAGCTCGATACGAGGGTTCGATCCCCTTCACCCGCTCCACCGCCCTCTGCGCCCCCCGTGCACATTGGCTGCGGAGCCCCTTTTCAGGAGTTCGCAGCATGTCTTTCTCCCCCGCCCCCTTGTCTTTATTAATCGCTGCCGTAGCCCTTGTGGCCTGTGGCGGTGGCAGCAACAGTGTGGCCGCGCCGCCCGCGCCCATGGTGGCCCCCACCGTCACCACACTCAACAGCAGCCTGTCCAGCCCCTGGGGCATCGCGGTGCTGCCCTCGGGCGAACTGCTCATCACCCAGAAGGGCGGCAGCCTGCTGCGGATCAGCGCGGATGGTGCCAGCACCACACCCATCAGCGGCATCCTGCCGGTAAACGACAGCGGCCAGGGCGGCTTGCTGGGCTTGGCGCTGGACCCCGACTTTGCCACCACACCCTGGGTGTACTGGGCGTATTCCGAGCCCGGCAGCGGTGCCGAGGCCGGGCTCACCGGCACGGCGGTGGCGCGGGGGCGGCTGGTGGGCAATGCGCTGCTGGACGTGGCCGTGCTGCTGCGCCAGCAGCCCAAAACCACCGGCTCCGGGCACTTCGGGTCGCGGCTGGTGTTTGCCCGCGACAAGACCCTGTTCGTCACCCTGGGCGAACGGCAAAAGTTCACCCCCGCGCAAGACCTGGCGCAAACCCTGGGCAAGGTGGTGCGCATCCACCGCGACGGCAGCATCCCCACCGACAACCCGGCGCTGGGAGCCAGCGCCCTGCCCGGTATCTGGAGCCTGGGCCACCGCAACCCCCAGGGTGCCGCCCTGCACCCGGACACCGGCGAGCTGTGGGTCAGCGAGCACGGCCCCCAGGGCGGTGACGAGATCAACATTGCCCGCGCCGGGGCCAACTATGGCTGGCCCGTCAAGAGCTACGGCTGCAATTACGGCGACCCGGTGGGCACGGCCTGCCGCATCGGTGGCGGTGTACATGCACCCACCTATGTGGAGCCACTGACCTACTGGGTGCCCACCTCGGTGGCCCCGGCGGGCTTGCTGTTCTACACCGGCAATCTGATTCCGCAGTGGAAGGGCAACCTGTTCTCGGGCTCGCTGGCGGGCCAGGCGCTGTGGCGCATGACCGTCAGCCCCACGGCCGTGCTGACCCGCGAGGCACTGCTGGCCCCCATGGGCGAGCGCTTTCGCGACGTGGCGCAGGCCAAAGACGGGGCCATTCTGCTGCTCACGGACAGCGGCAAACTGCTGCGGCTGGCACCTTAGGCATCTGCGCGAACACCGCGCTTTCGGCAACACGAGTTACCAACTGAAACCATGTCTGTCACGTAAAGGTCTTGTGGCTTGGGTAGGCTAGAAAGGTCGTCACCCGCCACAAGGACTTTGTGTTGAATACCCAGCTTTCCTCCTTCCGCCCCAGCCTGCGCCACGCGCGGTTCGCCTTGCTGGGTGCCATGGCACTGAGCGCCACCTTGCTGGTCAGCTGCGTCGGCGCTGGCGACGGTGATAGCCACAACATCTACCTCCAGGGCGTGGCCGCCACCGGCCCGGCCATGGCCAAGGCCAGTGTCAGCGTCAAATGCACCGGAGGTAGCGCGACGGGCAGCACCGCAGCCGACGGCAGCTATGCATTGTTTGTCGACAACGCGGCGTTTCCTTGCCTGGTGGAGGTGTCGGACGGAACACGCAAGCTGCACTCCATTGCGGACAGCCGTTCGGGCTATGCCGTGGCCAATGTCACGCCGCTGACCGAGCAACTCGTAGGTCAGTTGTCTGCCGACACGGCGGCGTTTTTTGACAGCTACAGCGGTGCCAGCAGCGCCAGCCTGTCGGCCAGCCAGGTCCAGGCGGCGCAGGATGCCGTGCGGGCTTCTTTGAACGCCGACGGCCTGGCACTGCCCGGCAGCGTGACCGATCTGGTGCAAAGCCGCCTGGTGGCGCAAACCAGCACCCAGACCGGCAACGACTACGCCCAATTCCTCAACACCGTAGCCGCCACCCCGGTGAGCGTGAAGCTGATCGCGCTCAACGACTTCCACGGCAACATCGAACCCACGTCCGAATCCAACGGCGGCTCGGTCGTGCTGCCCAATGGCGGCGCGGGCCAGCGGGTGGCGGTGGGCGGAGCCGCCTACCTGGCCACCGTGGTGAGAAACCTCAAAGCCAAGAACCCCCACAACATCATGGTGGGCGCGGGCGACATGGTGGGGGCCTCGCCCTTTGCCTCCAGCATCACCCACGACGAGGCCAGCATCGACGTGCTGAATCAGATCGGTCTGGAAGTGACTTCGGTGGGCAACCACGAGTTTGACCACGGCACGGCCGAGCTCAAGCGCCAGCAAAACGGCGGCTGCTACCCGACATCGGGCAGCGTGGGAGTGGTGGGCAAAGACACCTGCCTGGTCGACGGCACGTTTCCCGGTGCCAAGTTCAAGTACCTGACCGCCAACGTAGTCGACACCGCCACCGGCAAACCCTTGTTTGCCGCCACCCACATCAAGCGCTTTGGCACGGTCAGCGTGGGCTTTATCGGCCTGACGCTGCAAGGCACACCCGCCATGGTGGGCTCCACCGGCGTGGCCGGACTGCGGTTTGACGAAGAGTCGGCCACCATCAACCAGTACGCGGCCCAGCTCAAGGCCAACGGCATCACCGCCGTGGTGGTGCTGATCCACCAGGGCGGCCAGACCACCGCCACCACGGTCAACGACAAGACCTGTCCCGGCCTGAGCGGCGACATCCTGCCCATCATGGACAAGCTCAGCAGCAACGTGGACGTGGTGGTCAGCGGCCACACGCACCAGGAATACGTGTGCAACTACGCGGCCAAGGCCGCGGGCAAGAACATCCTGCTCACTTCCACCGGCTTTTACGGCGGTGCAGTCAGCGAAATCGACCTGACCCTGCAGCCCAGCAAGGGACTGGTGGCCTCTGCCGCCAACACGGTGCCGGTGATCCGCGCGCCCGGCAGCTACACGGTGAGCACCTCAAACAACACCGTCATCCCCAGTGGCTTCAGCAGCGTGGCCCGCGACCCGGTGATAGACGCACTGGTCACCAAGTACGTGGCCATCTCCAAGATTGCCGGTTCGCAGGCGGTGGGCAGCATCACCGCCAGCATCACCCGCGCGTTCTTGCCCAACAGCACCACCCGCGACGAGACCACCGAAGGAGCCATGGGCGACCTGCTGGCCGACACCTACCTGGCCGGCGTGCCCGGCGGCGCAGACTTCGCACTGATGAACCCTGGCAGCGTGCGGGCCGATCTGGTCTACACCGGCACCGGCACGGTCACCTTCAGCGACCTGGCCACCATCGAGCCCTTTGGCAACACCCTGGTCACGCTGAACCTGACTGGTGCGCAAATCGTGCGGCTGCTGGAGCAGCAGTGGGAAGCCCCCAACCACACCGCCAAAGTCAACACCGTCACCGGTGCGGTAGGCCGCCTGCTGCTGCCGTCCCAGGGGCTGACCTACACGTATGACAACAACCAGCCTGCCGGTGCCGCATCGGGCCTGGGCAACCGCATCGTGCCGGGCACGCTCAAGCTCTTGGGGGTGGCGATCGACCCGGCCAAGACCTACAAGATTGCGACCAACAGCTTTCTGGGCACCGGCACCGGCGGCGACAACTTCACCGTAATGGCCAAGTCGGGCACCAACATCGTGGACACCAAGGTGCTGGACCTGGACGCGTTCATCGCCTACATGGCCAGCCATTCGCCCGTGAGCCCCCCCACGCCACGCATTACCCGCCTCAATTGACAGGCCCCGCCGGATGTCCCGTCACAAGCTGCTGGCGTACGCCCTGCTCTGGGCCCTGCCCTGTCAAGCCCTGTGGGCCCACACCCTGTCCGCCACCGAGCGGCAGACGGTGGCCGACGGGGCCCAGCAGGCGCAAACCGCCTGCTACAAGCAGATCTACCGCGACACCAACGGCTACAGCCAGTGCCTGCGGGAACTGGTGGAGCCCGAAAAACGCAATGCCTTCAGGCGCCTGGGCATGGAGTACTTTGGTTACGTAGGGGCCATGGCCTACGTGCGGGTGAGCCAGATGGGGGCCGAGCAGGTGGCGCTGGAGTTTTTGCAGAAGTACCGCCGCACCCAAAAGCGCCTGGGCGTGGCCGACCAGGCCTTGTGCGCTACCGTGCCGGGCGACTGCACGGTGCGCATCGCCCAGGGCAAGGCGCTGCAAGCTGCGCCGCCTGCCGCACCGGCGATGGGCGTGCAGTGCCTGGGCGGCGTGTGCCGCATAGCACCCAAACAGTAAAAAATGTTTTTACTATAAAAATAATAGCTTCTCACGCTGATGGAATAAGCATGAGAAGGTGTTTTGATGCCTAGATTAGTTTCACGCCGGTTTGGGCTTGCAGGTCTTGCAGCGTCACGCCTGGAGCCAGCTCCACCACCTTCAGCCCGGCGGGGGTGACATCCATCACGGCCATGTCGGTGATGATGCGGTCCACCACGCCCACGCCGGTCAGCGGCAGGGTGCAGTGGGGCAGAATTTTCAGGTCGATGGTGCCGTCGCGCTTCTTGGCCACGTGTTCCATTAGCACGATGACGCGCTTCACGCCCGCCACCAGGTCCATCGCGCCGCCCATGCCCTTGACCATCTTGCCGGGGATCATCCAGTTGGCCAGATCGCCCTTTTCGCTGACCTGCATGGCACCCAGGATGCTCAGGTTGACCTTGCCGCCACGGATCATGGCAAAGCTGTCGTGGCTGCCAAAGATGCTTGATCCCGGCAGCGTGGTCACGGTTTGCTTGCCCGCGTTGATCAGGTCGGCATCGACCTGGTCTTCGGTGGGGAACGGGCCAATGCCCAGCATGCCGTTTTCACTTTGCAGCCACACTTCCTTGTCGGCGGGCACATGGTTGGCCACCAGGGTCGGGATTCCGATGCCGAGGTTCACGTAAAAGCCGTCTTCCAGCTCCTGGGCCGCGCGGGCCGCCATTTGGTCTTGGTTCCAGGCCATATCAGGCTCCTTGTACGGGGTTGGTGGGGGATCCGGCTGGCGCATCCACCTTCGGTGTAGCCAACTCCTCGGTGCTGACCACGGCGGCATGGGCGATCACCGCCTGGGCCTCGACCTTGGCGGCAATCGGATCCACGGCGGTGGATGCCGACAAGGTGCGCTTTTCAATCCGCTTTTCGGGGTTGGCGTTGAGCACGATGCGGTGCACGTAGATACCGGGCAGGTGCACCTGGTCGGGCACCATGCTGCCGGTTTCCACGATTTCTTCCACTTCCACGATGCAGATCTTGCCCGCCATGGCCACCGCAGGGTTGAAGTTGCGGGCCGTCAGACGGAACTGCAGGTTGCCGGACTTGTCGGCGCGGAAAGCCTTGACCAGCGACACCTCGGGCACCAGCGAGCGCTCCATCACATAGGTCTGGCCGTCGAATTCGCGCAATTCCTTGCCTTCGGCCACCAGAGTGCCCACACCGGTCTTGGTGAAGAAAGCCGGGATGCCTGCACCACCGGCGCGCAGCTTCTCGGCCAGCGTGCCCTGGGGGGTGAATTCGAGTTGCAGCTCACCGGCCAGGTATTGGCGCTCGAATTCCTTGTTTTCACCCACGTAGCTGGAGATCATTTTCTTGATCTGCCGCGTCTCCAGCAGCTTGCCCAGGCCAAAGCCGTCGACACCCGCGTTGTTGGAGATCACCGTCAGGTCTTTGACGCCGGAATCGCGCAATGCGTCGATCAGCGCCTCGGGGATGCCGCACAGGCCGAAGCCGCCCACGGCCATGAGTTGGCCGTCCTTGACAACGCCTTCGAGCGCCTCGGCGGCAGAGGGGAAAATTTTGTTCACACAGTTCTCCGGTTAAAAATCTGGCGGAACGATACTACCTATTCGGCTACGTAGTTTTTCGTAAAGGGTTTATCCGATGGCACTCGCAACCGAGGTGGATTACCAACTGGCGTTTGCATTGGCGCCGGTGGGCCTGGTGGTGTCGCGCAACCGCGCCATTGTGGACTGCAACCAGCACTTGTGCGAGATGTTTGGGGCCGACCGCGACCAGCTCATCGGCCAGTCGTTCCAGGTGCTCTACCCTACCGCCGTGGAGTTCGAGCGCACCGGTGCACGCATCGCGCTGACCATGGATGCCAAGGGCCATTACGCCGACGACCGCATCATGCAGCGCGTGGGCGGGCGCTTCCAAGGCGAGGCCTTCTGGTGCCACGTGATGGGGCGCGCCTTTGACCGTAACGCACCGCACGCCGCCGGGGTCTGGAGCTTTGAGGATTTGTCGTCCCGCCGCCCGGTGCAGGCGGCGCTGACCCCGCGCGAGCGCGAGGTGGCCGCCCACGTCATGACCGGCCTGACCTCCAAGGAAATCGCCAAGCTGCTGGGCATCAGCCACCGCACGGTGGAAATCTACCGGGCGGGCCTGATGCGCAAGTACAAGGCATCCACCACCGCCGACCTGGCGCAGCGGTTGCTGGGTGGGTAAATTAATGAAAAAATCAGCCCCCAGAGCTTATTCCATCAGCACGAGCAGCTATACAATAAATAGCAAATCAATTGTGAGATGTTTATGAGCCGACTAGGGCACACCCGCGACAAGATCTACAAAACCGTGGCCCGCCAGCTGCACGGCGTGGTGCCCTGCTGGGTGTGTGGCCAGCACGTGCTGCCCGCAGCCGCCACGCTGGAGCACATCCAGCCCCTCAGCGAAGGCGGCAACAGCCACCTGGAGAACCTGGCCATCAGCCACGATGTGTGCAACAACCAGCGCCATGCCACGGGCGTGGTGCCCACCAGCGCGGAGCAGCCGGGCCAAGTGCAGCGCCGCTAGGTCCCGCCAAACACCCCGCGTGCCACCGAGCGGCGGCCCTGCTTGACCTGGGCCATGGCGGCATCGGCGGCCTGGATGATCTGGTCCACGCTGCCATTGCCGCCCAGGCGCAACTGGATGCCGATGCTGGCGGTGCAGCGTATGTGCAGCTCGCCCAGGGGGTAATCGCGCTCCAGCATGTCCCAGATCTTGTCGGCCACGGTGTTCACGTGGTGGGCGGCAGACACCTCCTTGCTGCCCAGGTCTTCCAGCAGCACCACGAATTCATCGCCCCGCACCCGGGCCACGGTGTCGTTTTGCCGGATGGCGGCCATCAGCCGCACCGACACCTCCACCAGCACCTGGTCGCCCACGGCGCGGCCATGGGTGCTATTGACGGCCTTGAAGTTGTCCACATCCACGTACAACACGGCAAAGTACGAGCGCTGGCGCGCGCTGTTGAGCTGGGCGCGCCAGATGCGGTCGCGCAGCAGCCGCCAATTGGGCAGACCGGTCAGGCCATCGTTGAAGGCCATGGACTGGATCAGCTCGGCCGACACCTGCTGGCGCGAGGTGTCGCGCAGCACCCGCGCCGTGCCAGTGCGCTGCCCCTGGGCATCCACCAGGGGCACCAGGGCCATGGACACCGGCACCAGGCTGCCGTTTTGGTGCAGGCGCACCGTTTCCAGAGGGTGGCTGGTCGGCTCAAGGGCGCCCCAGGGCGCGTCCTCCTCGAACCGGCGGTCGGCAGGCACCAACCGTTGCAGCGTCTGCCCCAGCATTTGCTGGGCGGTATAGCCCAGCATGGCCTCGGCGCCCGGGCTCCAGCCGACCACCAGGCCGTCTGCGTCTTCAAAGCAGATGGCATCGCTGGAGGCCGCCAGCACCGCATCCAGGCACTGCTGCAGGCGCTGGATGCGCCTGCGGTGCACACCGACCAGCAGCACCCCCGCCAGCAAGGCGAGCAGGCCCACCAGGGCCACAACAAGAGAGGACTGCGACAGCATGGAACCATCTTAGTGCCGATACCCCCGCTTTGCCTACCACCCCGCAATTTGAGCCTGTGCCGAATGGGTGCACCTGGGCGGAATCCACACCGTATAGGTGCACGCATCTTGTATATCAGTTGGCACGGTTTCTGCGTGATTCGTGGCAATGACCACCGCCGCCGACATCAGTACCCGCATCATCGAAGCCGTGATGGCGCAAAAACTCGCCCCCGGCGCCCGCCTGGGCGAGCAGCCGCTGGCCATGCTGTTCGACTGCAGCCGCACCGTGGTGCGCGAGGCACTCACCCGGCTGGCCGCGCGCGGCATCGTCACCGTCAGCGCACGCCGGGGCTGGTACGTGATCGAGCCTTCGCAAGACGAAGCCCGCGAGGCCTTCGAGGCCCGCCGGGTGATTGAGACCGGGCTGATCCGCAGCCTGCAGGGCATTGAAAAACCCGCCCTGAAACGGCTCAAACAGCACCTGAAGCAGGAGCAGGCCGCCATTAAAGGCAGTGACGTGGGCACGCGCAGCTTTTTGCTGGGCGACTTCCATGTGTGCCTGGCCGAATGCCTGGGCAACAGCCTGCTGGCCGACACGCTGCGCGACTTCACCGCCCGCACCACGTTGATCGCCATGCTCTACCAGTCCTCGCACAACGCCGAACAGTCCTGCGAAGACCATGTGCAAATCGTCGCCGCGCTGGAAAAAGGCGACACCGCCCTGGCCGAAAAGCTCATGGCCGCCCACATCGGCACGGTGCAGCAGGCGCTGCGGCTGCCAGTGACCACCGACCCGCTGGCCCAGTTGCGCGATGCCCTGGCCCCGGTGGGAGCCTCGGCCAAGGCGGCATCTGCGGCACAAGACTTGCATACAAGATCCCGAAAAACCAAGGCATCCACAGCTGCTGGCGCGGATGCCCTCCCCGACGACCCTTCCACTTACCTAGGAGCCCTGCTATGACACAACCTTCTTCATTCACCCGCCGCCACTTCCAGTCCGGCCTGGCCGCCATCGCTCTGCTCGCCAGCCTGGGTGCCCACGCCCAGACCGCCCTGGACGACGTGCTCAAGGCCAAAAAAATCACCATCGCCATCCCCACCGACTTCCCGCCCTACGGCTTTGTGGGCACCGACCTGAAACCCCAGGGCCTGGACATCGACATGGCCAACTACATCGGCGGCAAACTTGGTGTGGCGGTGGAACTGGCCCCCGTGACCAGCGCCAACCGCGTGGCCTACCTGCAGTCCAAAAAGGCCGACCTGGTGATCTCGTCGCTGGGCAAAAACCCCGAGCGCGAAAAAGTCATCGACTTCACCGCCGCCTACTCGCCCTTTTTCCAGGCCGTGTTTGCCCCCAAAACCCTCAGCATCAAGAGCTTTGCCGATCTGGCAGGCAAGTCGGTGGGCGTGACCCGTGGCGCCATCGAAGACCAGGAACTGACCAAGCTGGCCCCGTCGGGCACCGACATCAAGCGCTTTGAAGACAACAACGTGACCGTGTCGTCCTTTGTGTCCGGCCAGGTGCAGGTGATTGCCACCGGCGCGTCGGTCGCGGGCAACCTGATGGCCAAGAACCCGCAACTGGGTGCCGAATACAAGCTGCTGCTGAAAGACTCGCCCAACTTCATCGGCGTAGCCAAGGGCGAAGACGCGCTGCGCGCCAAGGTCAACGAGATCATCCTCGCCGCCAAAAAATCCGGCGACATCGACAAGATGGCCGTGCGCTGGCTGGGCCGCCCCGCCGGTAACCTGCCAGAGTAACTTGGCACACCCCCAGGCTGCAGTGCTTCGCATCTTTCGCCAACCCCCTTGCAGGGGGCAACACCAGCAGCCTGGCAAAGCCAGTTCTGCGGTGTTCACGAAGGGGCGCTACTGCGCAGGCCTGGAAGGGATGAAGTGGTGAGCCCGAATAAGCTTTTTCTTCGATAGATAGGAGGTGCGCCATGCGCATTGCTTTCGACTTCTACGCCGTACTGGAGCAGTGGCCGCTGCTGGCCAAGGGCATCGTCTGGACCCTGGGGCTGACGCTGATCGCCACGCTGATCGGCGCGGTGCTGGGCATCTCCTGCGCCTGGGTGCGCAGCCAGAACACGCGGGCGCCGCTGTGGCTGCAGGCGCTGGTGGGTGCGTATGTGGAGCTGATCCGCAACACGCCCTTCATCGTGCAGTTGTTCTTCATCTTCTTCGGCCTGCCCGCTTTAGGCTTCAAGCTGTCGCCCGAGGTGGCCTCCATCCTGGCCATGGTGATCAACCTGGGGGCCTATGCCACCGAGATCATCCGCGCCGGGATCGATGCCACACCCCGGGGCCAGATCGAGGCCGCCGCCAGCCTGGCGATGTCGCAATGGCAAACCTTCACCCGGGTGGTGCTGCCACCGGCCCTGAAGAAGGTCTGGCCCGCGCTGGTGAGCCAGATCATCATCGTGATGCTGGGCTCGGCGGTGTGTGGGCAAATCTCCACCGAAGAGCTGAGCTACGCCGCCAACCTGATCCAGAGCCGCAATTTCCGCGCGTTTGAGGCCTTCATCATCGCCACCGGTATTTATCTGGCGCTGTCGATGGCGGTGCGCAAGCTGCTGAACTGGCTGGGTCCGCGTTTTGTCTACGGTCGCTGAGGACACACACTATGGTTGACTTTGCCATTTGGGATATTTTTCGCAACCTGCTGCTGGCGGCGCGCTGGACGATTGGCTTGTCGCTGATGGCCTTTATCGGCGGCGGCATTGTGGGCGTGCTGCTACTGGTCGCCCGGCTGAGCCAGGTGCGTGGGGCCGAGACCTTTGTGGCCGCCTACGTGCAGGTGTTCCAGGGCACGCCGCTGCTGATGCAGTTGTTTTTGGCGTACTTTGGCATTGCGCTGTTCGGTATCAACACCAGCGCCTGGGTGGCAGCGGCTGCGGCGCTCACGCTGTACACCAGCGCCTTTTTGACCGAGATCTGGCGCGGCTGCGTGGCTTCTATCCCCAAGGGGCAGTGGGAGGCCTCGGAGAGCCTGGCGCTGAGCTTTGGCGAGCGGCTGCGCTACGTGGTGCTACCCCAGGCCATCAAGATCGCCATCGCGCCCACGGTGGGCTTTCTGGTGCAGGTGATCAAGGGCACGGCGCTGGCCTCGGTGATCGGCTTCATCGAGCTCACCAAGGCCGGCACCATGATCGCCAACGCCACTTTCAAGCCCTTCGTGGTCTACAGCTGCGTGGCCTTGATGTACTTCGCCCTGTGTTTCCCGGTCAGTTTTTACGCCAAATTGTTAGAGAGGAAGATGCATGCAGCCCGCCGCTAAACCCAACACCCCACCTGCGATCGTCGAGATCAAGGGCCTGCGCAAGTCCTTCGGCACCAACGAGGTACTCAAAGGCATCGACCTGCAGGTGCAGACCGGCGAGGTCATCGCCATCATCGGCAAAAGCGGCTCGGGCAAGAGCACGCTGCTGCGCTGCATCAACGGGCTGGAAGTCTTCCAGAGTGGCAGCCTCACGGTGGACAGCAAGCCGCTGCTGCACGACAACGCCCTGGCCATGCGGGCGCTGCGCCAGCGGGTGGGCATGATCTTCCAGGGCTTCAACCTGTTCCCGCACCTCACCGTGGGCAAAAACGTGATGCTGGCCCCGCGCCTGGTCAAGCAGCAGGCCGACGACGCAGGCACGGCCCAGGCCAAAAAGCTGCTGGCCCGGGTGGGCCTGGCCGAAAAGTTTGATGCCTGGCCCGACCAGCTCTCGGGCGGGCAACAGCAGCGGGTGGCGATTGCACGTGCGCTGGCCATGGAGCCTGCCGTGCTGCTGTGCGATGAAATCACCTCGGCGCTCGACCCGGAACTGGTGGGCGAAGTGCTGCGCGTGGTGGAGGGCCTGGCCGCCGAAGGCATGACCCTGCTGATGGTGACGCACGAAATGGCGTTTGCGCGCAAGGTCAGCAACCGGGTGATCTTCATGCACCAGGGCCGCGTGCACGAGATGGGGCCGCCCGCCGAGCTGTTTGGCAACCCGCAAACGCCGGAACTGAAGCAATTCCTGTCGTCGCTGACCGACTAGACAATTGCTCTCTTATTAATAGCTTCTTGTGCTTATAGAGTAAGCACCAGCAGCTATTTTTATGCCTAAAACTTTAGGCGTAATCACGCTGGGGTTCGCGGCGGGCTTCCATCTTGGCCTCGTCTTCCCGTTGGATTTGCAGCATCGCGGCTTCCAGCTTACGGTAGGTGGCGACAAACAGGTCCTGGCAGCTTACCCGGTGGCCGGTGGAGCTGCGGTCGTTGTCGGTGGTGATCATGGCGGCGATGATGGTGGCCGTGGGTTGCATCAGTTCGATTCTCATGGTGAATCCTTTCGAAATTAATAATTACACTGCACACATACGCCATTTCAATCCCATTTAGCGCGTATGACAATCGGGTTCACACTAGGGTGGCGGCCATCTGCCCCCTCTTTACCTCTGCGACATACCGAATTTGTTACACGACCTCCTCACCCGCCAATGGATCACGCTGCACGGTGCGCTGGTCGTTTTGGGCCTGGGCATCTATATGGCGGGCTCACACACGCTCAAGCAGCGCCGCCACCCGTCGGCCGCCATCGCCTGGACGATTTCGCTGGTGCTGCTGCCCTACATCGCCCTGCCGCTGTACCTCATGTTTGGCCGCCGCAAGCTGGCCAGCACCCGCCGGACCACCCCTCTACCCTTCCCGCACGCAGCCAGCGCGCAAGAAAACCTGGCCGCCGCTCTGGGCTTGGCGGCCTCTGCCAGCTTTGAGGCTATGGTGGTCCACCAGGATGGCCGCGAAGCCCTGCAACGGCTGCAGGCGCTGATCGCCGGGGCCCGGCACAGGCTGGATATCTGCACCTTCATTTTGGGGCGGGACGTGCTGGGCGATGCGCTCACCGCGCAACTGCTGCAGCGCGCCCGCCAGGGCCTGAAAATCCGCCTGCTGCTGGACGGAATTGGCCTGTACCTGGGCGGCCACCCGAATCTGCAGCGCCTGCGGGCGGCGGGCATCCAGGTCGTGCTGTTTGTGCCGCCCTTGTCCTCCCCGCTGCAGGGCCGCACCAACCTGCGCAACCACCGCAAAATGGCCGTAGCCGATGGCGCCTGGCTGTGGTGCGGTGGCCGCAACCTGGCGGCCGAATACTTTGAGGGGGATGTGGTCTCGGTGCTGAAAAAGCCGGTCTGGATCGACCTGAGTTTTGATTTGCAGGGCGACTTGGCCGGACAAGCCCAGCATCGGTTTGACCAGGACTGGACCTTCGCCACCACCGGCAAGGCGGCCAGCGCCCCGCCCTGGGCCGCGCCACTGGCGTCCCCCGGCCCGTGCGCGCGTTTGGTACCCAGCGGCCCCGACCAGGCCGACGACACCTTCTACACCCTGCTGGTATCGGGCTGCTTCACCGCGCAGACCCGCATTCTGGCCGTCACACCCTACTTTGTGCCCGACCAGACCCTGCTGATGGCGCTGACCCTGGCGGCACGGCGCGGGGTGGCGGTCGATCTGGTACTGCCCGCGCAGTCCAACCACCGGCTGGCCGACATCGCCCGCCATGCCGCCCTGCGCGAGCTGGTGGCCGCCGGGGCGCACATCGGGATGCTACCCAGCATGGTGCACGCCAAAGCGGTGCTGATCGACCACGACCTGGCCCTGGTGGGCTCGGCCAACCTGGACGAGCGCAGTCTGTTTTTGAACTACGAGCTGATGGTGGCCTTCTACGACCCGGCGGTGGTGCAGCAATTTGCCGACTGGATTTTGCAGCTGCAAGGCCACACCCGGCCCTACCAGGCCCAGCCGCCCAGCCTGCAGCGCGAGCTGGTCGAGGGCCTGGTGCGCTGGGTGGCTTTTCAGCTTTGATCGAAACTGTGATAGGGGCTGCGAGAGACTTGTCAACTGCTTAAATAACAAGCAGTGCAAGGTTTACCCTTATGAATCAAGGGTTTACCCTCGCTATTCTGCCGATTTACAGAGTTACCCCCAAAGTTATCCACCGCAGACGGGGAGAACTTTTACAGCCAGTTACAGGCGTTGGCGCAGCGCTTCGTACAGGCACACGCCGCTGGCCACCGACACGTTCAGGCTCTCTACCGCGCCGTGCATCGGGATACCGACCAGCTCGTCGCAGGTCTTGCGGGTGAGCTGGCGCATGCCGTCGCCTTCGTTGCCCAGCACCAGCGCCACCGGGCCTTTCAGGTCCACCTGGTACAGGGTTTTGGGCGCGTTGTCGCTGGTGCCTATGCACCAGATGCTGCGTTCCTTGAGCTCGCCCAGGGTGCGCGCCAGGTTGGTCACCATGAAGTAGGGCACGGTTTCGGCTGCGCCGCTGGCCACCTTGGCCACCGTGGCGTTGATGCCCGCGGCGTGGTCTTTGGGGGCGATGACCGCGTGGGCACCGGCACCGTCGGCCACGCGCAGGCAGGCACCCAGGTTGTGCGGGTCGGTCACGCCGTCCAGCACCAGCAGCAGTGCGGGCTCGGTCAGGCTGTCGAGCAGGTCGTCGAGCGAATGCACCTGCGGAATGTGTTCCACCCGTGCCGCCACGCCCTGGTGGCCGTGGCTGCCGCAGAGCTTGGCCAGGCGCATGCTGTCGCCCTCGATCAGGCGGGCACCGGCCTCGTTGGCTTTTTCCAGGAACTGGCGCATGCGCGCGTCGCGCCGGGTAGGCTCGTAATAGATTTCGATGATGGATTGGGGCGCGGTTTTCAGGCGCACGCCCACGGCATGGAAGCCGAAGAGAACTTTAGGGGAAGACATGGGGAGATTATCGACGCTGGCGCGCCTGCAGCACTCTACTATTCTTTTAATAGCTGCTCACGCCCATGGAATAAGCGCTAGCAGCCAAAAATACCCATGTTCTACCTCAACCTTCGCCAGAGTCCTCAGTCCACGCCTTGGCCACCTGGGTGGCTACGCTGAAGGTGTAGGTGCAGGTGGTGCTGCCATCGGGTGACACCACTTCGATCGTGAAGCTGCTGCCTGCCGACACCGCCAAGGTGGCGCTGGCCCCCTGCGCGAGCGCCGTGCCGTTGACCTTCATGGAGCTGATCTTGTTCGACATGGCGGTGGGCTTGACCACCAGGCGGGTGCTGCCTGCGGGTACGTTGACCGTGTAGGCGGTGGTCCAGGGGTCGAACTTGTTGGCCAGCTTGTTGGCCACGCCATTGCTGGGGGCGGCCCAGTACACGTCCACGCCCACCAGGGTGCCGCCGGTGAATTCAATGTTGCTCAACACCGCGTATTTCTTGTAGCCGTCGGCGGTGTTGTAGTCGATGGCGGCGGCTGTGGGGTAGGCGCTGGTGGGCTTGGTCAGGTAGTCCACCGCCGCGGCGAATTTGCCGATGGGTCCGATGCACATCCAGTTTTTGTCGCGCCACATGTCGCCCACGATGCTCATGCGGTCGCCGCCCTTGCTGCCGCCGCGGATGGACGGCAGGGTGACGGCATTGCCCTGGTCAATGATCTGCTGGAAGCACTGCACAAAGTTGTTCACCCCCTTCATGCCCACCGAGGTCTCCTGGTGGGCGTTGGTGACTTCGGTGATCTGGCCCAGGGTGCTGCTTTTCTGGTAGTTGCTGATGAGCTGCTGCGTCAGCGACAAAAACAGATCGACCTTGACCGACTGGTACTGGGTGGTGTCGGCGGTGTAGGCGCGGTTGCAGGCCCACATGTCCGAGCCAAAGACCCAGCCGGTCTGGTTCACCATGAAGGTCAACAGCCCATTGGTGTGGCCGGGCTGGATGTAGGCCGTGCCCTGCACATTGCCCAGGTCGAACACCTGGCCGTCGGTGGCCGCCACGGCGGCGGTACCGGCGGTCTTGAAATCGGCCCGGCTGGCGGCCATGAAGGCGGCTTTCTCGATGGCCGAGGCGTACAACGTGATGCCCGCCGAGGTGAAGTTGTAGATCTGCTCGGAATGGTCGGGGTGGTTGTGGCCCACCATCACGTCATAGGGCTTGGTGGCAATGGTGTCGATAAAGGCCTTGAGGTTGGCTTTCTGGTAGCCGTATTCGCCCGCGTCAAACACCATGCCGCGGGTGGAGCCCTCGATGTAGAACACAAAGGCCTGGAAGTACTCGGCCGGGTTGTTGATCTTCCACACCGTAGGCGTGGTGGCCGTGCCGGGATGCATCAGCTTGGCCTGGAAGCTGCCCACGTTGGGGCGCACCACGTTCCACACAAATTCGCGCACCGCGCTGGTGGCCAGGCCGTTCTTCTTGGCCACGGCCTTCAGGCGGTACAGGCGCGAGTCGGTCACCGAGGTGAGCGGGTTGACGAACTGCAGCACGCCGTCCACCGTGAAGTCGTACACCGCACCGGCTGTGGTGGGGTCGGCGGGCTCCTTGCCGTCGAAGCTGACGGTGTAGTAAATCGTGGCGCCGTCGGTCGGGGTGGAGATGCGGACGTAGCGCCGGGGCGCGGTGGTACCCGCCTTGCACATCACCTGCGGCGGGGCTACCAATTTGGCGCTGATGCCGGTCTGGATGGCCTTGGCATCGTTCACCGACAACGGGGTTGCCGGGCCAAACAGCGTGGCGCTGCTGCCCGCCATGTAGCCTGCGGCCAGCATGGCGTTGACGCTGCTTTTCTTGGCTGGGCTGACGCTGGCCGCATCGGTGAAACCGGCCAGGGCATTGGTGCTGCTCAAGGGGATTTTGAAGGCCTTGACGAAGATGTCGGCTGCGTCCTCGCGGGTGATGGGCTTGTCGGGGTAGAAGTAGCCTTCGACGTTGCTGACCAGCGACTCCTCCAGCGCCATCTCGATCTGCTTGGCGTGGGGCGTGGCACCCAGGATCACGTCCACGAAAGTGGGCTGCACGGCCTTGTAGGGGTCGTTGTACTCGGAGGAATGCACCCAGTTGAACAGCTCGGCAATGCTGGCCACAAAGGCCGCGCGGGTCATCACCTCGGAACCCGGCACCGGCCCGTCGTCCCCGCCGCCGCAGGCCGTCACCGTGACGGTGGAGGCTAGCAGCGCGGGCATGCCCAGCATCTGGCCGAAAAAGCGGCGCGAGATGCGCTCGGTGCTCAGGCCGCCTTGGGGCGGGAGGGTGGTGGTTTTTTCTTTTTGGCGCATGTCTTCCTCTGGGGGTGGTTAAAACAAACTGGTTCGTACATACGTACGTGTAAGGCAGCACGGGCGCGGTGGCCCGTGCGGTCAACGAAGTGGGGAGGATTTAGGCCGGCTGCTGCAGATCAACCAGCGCCCGCAGCCCCGCCAGGTACGACACCGGCCCCAGCCCCTGGATGGTGCCGCGCACCGCCGGGGAAATGATGGAGTGCGCCCGCCACGTCTCGCGCGCGGCGATGTTGGACATGTGCACCTCCAGCGTGGGGAACGGCATGGCCTTGATGGCATCGTGCAGCGACACGCCGTGCTGCGTCAGCCCGGCCGGGTTGACCAGCGCGCCCTGGGCGGTGTCGATGTGCTGGTGCAAAAAGTCCACCAGCGCGCCTTCGTGGTTGGACTGCATGACCACCAGCTCCACCCCCAGCTGCTGGGCCAGGGTGTGCAGGCGTTCGTTGATCTGCGCCAGCGTGGTGGTGCCGTAAATGTGCGGCTCGCGGCGGCCAAACAGGTTGAGATTGGGGCCGTGGAGAACGAGGATTTGCATGGTGTGACTCTGGTTGCGGGTAGTTATTTGTGGATGCGAACGAGCTCGTCGTTGTAGAGCTTGACCATCACCGGGTCGTAGCTGGCGGCAAACTTGTCCACCACCGGCTTCACCATCTGCCGCATGCGGGCCACTTCGGGGGCCGCAATCTCGTTGTATTGCATGCCCTTGGCCTGCAACTCGCCCACCGCCTTCTGGGCCGCCGCCCGGCTCACCTGGCGCTGGTAGTTGCGCGTCTCGTCCGCCGCCTCGTGCATCATCTTTTGTTCGGAAGGGCTGAGCTGGTCCCAGAACTTCTTGCTCACCAGCACGATGTTGGCCGCGTACACATGGTTGGTGGCGCTAACGAACTTCTGCACCTCGAACAGCTTGTTCGACAGGATGACCGCATAGGGGTTCTCCTGGCCGTCCACCGCCTTGGTTTCCAGCGCGCCATACAGCTCGGCAAACGGCATGGGCACCGCGTTGGCCTTGAAGGTCTTGAAGGTTTCCAGAAACACCGGGTTGGGAATCACGCGGATCTTCAGGCCGTCCAGGTCTTCGGCCCGGGTGATGGCGCGCTTGCTGTTGGTCACGTTGCGAAAACCCAGGTCCCAGTAGCCCAGGGCGACCAGGCCTTTTTCGGGCAGTTTGGCCAGCAGCGCCTGGCCCAGCGGGCCGTCCAGCAGGCCATCGGCCTGGGCAAAGTTGCTCACCGCAAACGGAAAGTCCACCAGCCCGAACTCTTTGACAATGCCTGCCAGCGAGGTGGTGGCCGGGGCTGACATCTGCTGGATGCCGCCTTGCAGCGCCGACTGCTGCTGCATCTCGTTGCCCAGCTGCGAGGCCGGGTACTCCTGCACCTTGAGCTTGCCGCCACTCTTGGCCGCCAGCAGCTCGGCAAAGCGCTTCACGCCGAAGCTGACCGGGTGGTCGGCGTTGTTCAGGTGGCCAAAGCGGATGATCCGCTCCTCCTGGGCCTGCGCGGCCCCCAGCGCCATGCAGCATGCGGCCAGCGCCAATGTACGAAAAATGGGTTTCAACTTTGTCTCCTGGTGGTTTATCCGGCACAGAACCCGGTGGAGTTTGCGCGGTGCAGGCATGATAGACAAAAAGTGGAAATGTTTTCCACTTTATTTACACATAACTGGTATGCCCAAATCCGCTGGGTTACAGTGGCGAAAAAATAGCCCTCCCCTATGACCACAATTCTTGAGCGCAGCTTCAACGTGTTGGAGCACCTGGCCGACCACCCCGAGGGCACGCCCCTGTCGGCCCTGGCCAGCCAGCTGGGCATGCCGCTCAGCGCCACCCACCGCCTGCTGACCGAGCTGGTGCGCTGCGGCTACGTGCGCCAGGAGCAAAGCCACAGCGTCTATGTGCTAAACATCAAGCTGGTGTCGCTGGGCCTGCGCTTTTTGAGCAATAGCGGCATCGTCGACGTGGCCCAGCCGCTGCTGGACCGGCTGGCGGCGGCCTCCGGCGAGCTGGTGCGGCTGGCGGTGGTGGACGGCGAAACGCTCACCTTTGTGGCCAAGGCCCAGGGGGCCACCAAGGGCCTGCGCTACGACCCCGACATGGGCTTGTCGGTGAATCTGTCGTGCAGCTCGGCCGGGCACGCCTGGCTGTCCACCATGTCGGATACGGACGCGCTGCAACTGGCGCAAAAGCAGGGTTTTGGCCAGCCGGAGCACTTTGGCCCCAACGCCCCCACCACGGCCCCGGCCCTGCTGGCCTACCTGCACGCGGCCCGCGCGCACGGCTACAGCATGATCAACGAAGTCTTCGCTCCGGCCATGACCGCCATGGCGGCCCCGCTGCGCGGCCACAACAATGTGGTCATCGGGGTGGTCACCATCGCCGGGCCGGCGGTGCGCCTGACCGAAAGCCGTATGCGCGAACTCGGCCCCGTGCTGCTGGAAACCGCCGAAGCCGTAGGCCACGCCAGCGCCGCCTCGGCGCTGTTCAAGCACCGGGGTTGATTTGCTACGGTTTTAAGAGCATGTCACGCCGATGGAATCAGCACGAGTGGCTGATTTTCCATGTATTCAGGCGTGGGCGATCTGGCCGGCCTCGATGGTGATGCGGCGCTCGCACTGGGCGGCGATGCCGCGGTCGTGGGTGACCAGCACCAGGGTCGTGCCCTGCTCGCGGTTCAGGGTGAACATCAGCTCCATCACTTTTTCGCCGGTGGCAAAGTCCAGGCTGCCCGTAGGCTCGTCGGCCAGCAGCACCGCAGGCTGCACCACAAAGGCCCGCGCCAGGGCCACCCGCTGCTGCTCGCCGCCGCTGAGCAGCTTGGGGTAGTGGCCCAGGCGTGCACCCAGGCCCACGCGCTCCAGCATCTCGGTGGCGGCTTTGCGGGCATCCTTGCGGGCCGCCAGCTCCAGCGGCAGCATCACGTTTTCCAATGCCGTCAAATTGCCCATCAGCTGGAAGCTCTGGAACACAAAACCCATCTTTTGGGCCCGCACGGCGGCGCGCTGGTCCTCGGTCAAGGCAAAAATATCCTGTCCGGCTACCCGCACCGTGCCCTGGGTGGGGGTGTCCAGCCCGGCAATGATGGACAGCAGCGTGCTTTTGCCCGAGCCCGACGCGCCGACGATGGCCACAGTCTCCCTGGGCGCGAGTGAGAAATCGATATCGCGCAAAATGGCCAGCGACCCGGTGGAATCCGTGACGGATTTGGAGACGTGTTCTACCGCAATGACGGCACCGGTGGACAGAGTTGGCATGAAAGGCTTTGAGTTTTGAAACGTAGACACTTTATCGCGGCGGCGACCCTGGCCCTGGCCGTAGGGGCATCGGCCGCCCCCATTCCTTCGATTCTGGTGGTCGGCGACAGCCTGAGCGCCGAGTACGGCCTGGCCCGCGGCACCGGTTGGGTGGCCTTGCTGGAAAAGCGCCTGGCCCTTGAAAAGATCACCGCCACCGTGCACAACGCCAGCATCAGCGGCGACACCACACCCGGTGGCCGCGCCCGCCTGCCCGCCCTGTTGAGCAGCGTCAAACCCAGCGTGGTGGTGATTGAGCTGGGGGGTAACGATGCCTTGCGCGGCCTGCCCTTGCAGGGCACCGAAGACAATTTGCGCAGCATGACCGAAGCCGCCCAGAAAACCGGGGCCAAGGTGCTGCTGGTGGGCATGCAGGTGCCGCCCAATTACGGGCGCGACTACGCCGACCGCTTCAGTGGCCTGTTTGCCAAGGTTGCCAAGGGGGAGAAAGCCGCGCTGGTGCCGTTTCTGCTGAAAGGCGTGGCGGACGGGCCGGACGCGGCCAATATGTTCCAGCCGGACCGCATCCACCCCAAGGCGGAGGCGCATCCTACGCTGCTGAACAACGTGTGGCCGGAGCTGAAAAAGCTGTTGAAGTAATCAGGATTCCGTGGGTGCTTCGGGCGGCTGGCCGTCCGCCGGGGCGCTGCCATCCTCGGGCGCATGCTCGTCGTGCTTGCGTTCGTTTTTGGATTTGAGCTTGTCCTCTTTCTTCTTTTTCTTGGCCAGCTCTTTTTGGCGCTTTTCGTATCCGTAATTAGGTGTTGCCAAGATCTTCTTCTTTCAAATAGTGTGCAGCCACTTTAACAGCTTGCAAACAGGGTTTGAAGGGCTTGGGCCAAGTCGGCTTGCAGATCCTGCACCGACTCCAATCCGACGGCAAACCGCACCAAAGTACCCTGCGCAATACCCTTGGGCCACTGTGTGCGCATGCTGGCCAGCTCATACGGCACCACCAGGCTCATGGGGCCGCCCCAGCTGTAGCCGATCTTGAAAAGCTGCAAGGCATCGCAGAACGCATCGACCTGCGCGGACGTGTATTTGGCATCCAGCACCACACTGAACAGGCCCGCCGCCGCATCCGTGCGGCACAGCGTGAGCCAGTGGGCATGCCCTGGCGAATCGGACAAGGACGGGTGCAGCACCTGGGCAAATGCGGGCTGCTGCGTGCACCAGCGCGCCAGGGTGCGGGTGGCCACGTCGTGAGCGTGGTAGCGCAAAGCCATGCTGGACAGGGAGCGCAGCACCAACTCGGCATCGTTGGCCCCCACGGCCAGCCCCAGGTGCATGTGGGTGCGCTGGATTTTGCGGTGCAAGGCCGGGTCGCGGGTGATGACGCTGCCCATCAGCACGTCGCCCCCGCCGCTGGGGTATTTGGTCAGCGCATGCGCCGAGACATCCACCCCCAGCGCCGGGCTGGTGCCGGGCAGCAGGTCGAACGGGTTGAAGGCCAGGCCTGCGCCCCAGGTGTTGTCGAGTGCGCAGACCACGCCCCGCTCCCGACAGATGCGCACCAGGGCGGGCAGGTCGGGGAACTCCAGCGTCACCGAGCCGGCGGCCTCGACCCAGACCAGCCGGGTGGTGTCGGTGATTTTGGCGGCCAGATCGGCAGGGTCCATGGCATCGTAGACCTGGGTGCTGATGCCCCAACGCGCCAGTTGCCCATCGGCAAACGACTTGTTGGGGCCGTAGACGTTGTCGGGCACCAGCATGCTGTCGCCGGTCTTGAGCAGGGCCAGGGCCACGTTGGCAATCGCCGTGAGCCCGCTGGGCACCAACACGCAGTAGGTGCCGCCCTCGATGCTGCACAGGCGCTCTTCCAGCTGGTAGGTGGTGGGCGTGCCGTGCAGGCCGTAGGTGAAGGCGGACTTGTCTTTCCAGTCGCGCTCGCGCATGGCGGCAACGCTGGGGAAGATGACGGTGGAGGCTTTGAACACCCCTGGCTGCGGGGCCGCAAAATCGGCCGGTGGCTGGTAGGGGTGGTGAATGAGTTGGGTGGTCAGGTCAGGCAAACAAGTCTCCCTCAAACACGCATCAGAGCTTCCACTTTTCCATCAATTGCTCGGGACGCATGGCATCGTAGCCTTCAAAGGGCTGGTGGATCCACGGGTTGGTGGGCAAAAACTCCACCGAATAATCGGGCGTGAACACCGACACCGCCTTGGTCCAGACCACGGCGCTGCGCAGTTCGGTGATGGGCGGGTAGTTGGTTTTAAGTTGCTCAATCACCGAGCGCAAGGTGTGGCCGGTATCGGCCAGATCGTCCACCAGCAGCACCTTGCCCGCGATCTCGCCCTTGGGCGTGGTGATGAAACGGGCGATATCCAGCGTGCCCTGCTGCTTGCCGGCATCTGCGCGGTAGGAGCTGGTGGACATGATGGCCAGCGGCTTGTCGAAGATGCGCGACAGCACGTCGCCAGGGCGCAAACCACCGCGCGCCAGGCACAGGATGGTGTCGAACTGCCAACCCGACTGGTGCACTTTGAGCGCCAGCTTTTCGATCAGGTTGTGGTACTCGTCATAACTCACGTACAGGTGTTTACCGTCTTCTGTCAACATGGGAACTACTCCTGAAACTATAGCTACTCGCATAGGCACTGATTGCGGTGAGTGCCTATTTTTTATGGATTTGGCTTACGCCTGGTAAGGGTGCTTGAGCAGGATGGTGTGGTCCCGGTCCGGGCTGGTGGACACCATTGCAATGGGCACACCGGTCACCTGCTCGATGCGGCTGAGGTAGCGTTTGGCGTTGACCGGGAGCTTCTCGTAATCGGTCACGCCCACGGTGGAATCGGTCCAGCCGTCGATGGCCTCGTACACCGGCACGCAGCGGGCAATGTCGTCCGCGCCCATGGGCAGGATGTCGATCAGTTCGCCGTCCAGCATGTAGCCGGTGCAGAGTTGCAGCACGTCAATACCGTCCAGCACGTCCAGCTTGGTGATGCACAGGCCGCTCAGGCCGTTGACCTGGGCACTGCGCTTGAGCAAGGCCGCGTCAAACCAGCCACAGCGGCGGCTGCGGCCCGTGGTCACGCCTTTTTCAGCGCCGACGGTGCTCATGTGGTAGCCGGGGGTGCCGGGCTCTTCCCAGGCCAGCTCGGTGGGGAACGGGCCGCCGCCGACGCGGGTGCAGTAGGCCTTGGTGATACCCAGGATGTAGTGCAGCATGCCCGGGCCCACGCCGGAGCCCGCCGCCGCGTTACCGGCCACGCAGTTGCTGGAGGTGACGTACGGGTAGGTGCCGTGGTCCACGTCGAGCAGCGTGCCCTGCGCGCCTTCAAACAGCAGGTTGGCACCGGCTGCGTGGGCATCGTTGAGCTCGCGCGACACGTCGGCCATCATGGGCTTGAGGAGCTCGGCGTGGCGCATGGACTCGGCATACACCGTGTCGAAGTCGATGGCCGGGGCGTGCAGGAACTGGGTCAGCACGAAGTTGTGCAGTTCCAGCAGCTCGCGCAACTTGGTCGCAAAGCGCTCGGGGTATTTCAGATCCTGCACGCGCAGGGCACGGCGGGCGATTTTGTCCTCATACGCCGGGCCAATGCCGCGGCCGGTGGTACCGATCTTCTCGGTGCCGCCTTTTTCGCGCAGGCATTCCCGGGCGATGTCGATGGCTGCGTGGAACGGCAGGATCAGCGGGCAGGCTTCGCTGATGCGCAGGCGCGAACGCACTTCCACACCGGCTTTTTCCAGACCTTCGATTTCTTCGAACAGCTTGGCGGCCGACAGCACCACGCCGTTGCCGATGTAGCACTTCACACCCGCACGCATGATGCCGCTGGGGATGAGGTGCAAAGCCGTTTTCACGCCGTTGATGACCAGCGTGTGGCCGGCGTTGTGCCCGCCCTGGAAGCGCACCACGCCCTGGGCGCTCTCGGTGAGCCAATCGACCAGCTTGCCTTTGCCTTCGTCGCCCCACTGTGTGCCAACGACGACGACATTGCGACCAGGGACTAAATTGTTTTGGGTGTTCATCTCGGGAATTTTCTTAAATAGCTTGCACGATCCACTGGCCCGCTGCTTGGGTCAGCATGCGGTCGCAATGGAATTCATCAACTTCACTCTCGTGGCCGGGCAGTATGCAGACCACGGTTTCGCCCTGGGCGCGCAGCGCGGCAATGGCACTGCGCACATCGGCCCCAGGGCCCCAGGGCGCACGGATCGCTGCCCGCAGCGGACGCGGGCCTACCGCCCCTACCACCTGCTTCAGGTCCAGGCTAAAGCCCACGGCCGGGCGGTTGCGGCCAAACACCGCACCCACTTCGTCATAACGGCCACCGCGCACCAGGGCATCGCTGGCGCCCTGCGCGTAAATCGCAAAACGGGCACCGCTGTAATAGGCGTAGCCGCGCAGGTCGGCCAGGTCAAAGGTGACGGGCGTGCCGTCCAGCTGCGCCGACAGCCATTGCAGATCGCGCAGGGCGGCCTGGATGGCGGGCAAGGCGGGCAGCACGCGCTCGGCGGTCTGCAGGATGCTGGCATCGCCGTAGAGCTGGACCAGGGCCAGCACGCCGTCGCGCGAAGCGGGTGGGAAATCCTGGCACAGGCTGGCGAGCTCGGTCGCGTCCTTGTTGGCCAGCGCGGCGTGCACGCGGGCCAGATGCTCGGATGTGAGCCCCAGATCGGCCAACAGCGCCCGGGCAATGCGGGCATCGCCCATGTCCACGGCCAGGCCCTGCACATTGGCCGCACGCAGGCAGTCCAGCGAGAGTTGCAGGATTTCCAGATCGGCTTCCAGCCCGGCGTGGCCGTAGATTTCGGCACCCAGTTGCAGCGGTTCGCGGGTGGCGTGCGGACGGTCGGGGCGGGTGTGCACCACCGGGCCGCAATAGCACAGGCGCGTGACACCCCGGCGGTTGAGCAAATGGGCATCGATGCGGGCGACCTGGGGCGTGGTGTCGGCCCGCAAACCCATCATGCGACCCGAGAGCTGGTCTACCAGTTTGAAAGTTTGCAGGTCCAGCGCTTCGCCGGTACCGGTGAGCAAGGATTCCAGGTGCTCCAGCAGCGGCGGCATGACCAGTTCATAGCCATAGCCACGGGCGGCATCGAGCAAGGCGCGACGCAGTTCTTCGATGTGCCGAGCCTCGGAAGGCAGAACATCGGCAATGTGATCCGGGAGGACCCAAGCAGACATGGAGTTTTGGGAGGCTGTTAAAAAAGAGATTTTACCGGGCTTGGCAGCCGATAAAACGCGGACCGGGTTTAACGTAAAAGTTAGAACACGTTCCTAGGACACGAACCAGAGCAAGAGCAGGCCTGCAACGATGCTGCACAGGCCGAAAAACCGCAGTTGGCCGTCCTGCAAGGCCAGCAGCTGCTGGAACATGCGCCGCCAGCCGCCTGGTGACAGAAAGGGCAACAGCCCTTCTATCACCAGCACCAGGGCCAGGGCGGCCCACAGGCTATTGCCAGCGTCTTCCAAGATTATTTCTTGGCCGGTGCGGCCGCCGCATTCGCGGCGCTGCCACTGCCACGCATGGCCTTGAAGAAGTCGGAGGATGGGTCGAGCACCATCACATCGCTCTTCTTGCTGAAGCTGGATTTATAGGCATCCAGGCTGCGGTAGAACTGCGCAAAGTTGGCATCTTTGCCAAACGAATCGGCGTACAGGCGCGACGCTTCGGCATCGCCCTCGCCCTTGATTTTTTGCGCGTCGCGGTAGGCGTTGGCAATCGTCACTTCGCGTTGCTTGTCGGCATCGGCGCGGATTTTTTCGCCTTCGGCCGCACCGGTGGAGCGCAGCTCGTTGGCCACGCGCTTGCGCTCGGCTTCCATGCGGCGGTACACCGACTCGGTAATGGCTTCCACGTAGTCCACGCGGGTGATGCGCACGTCCACCACGTCCACGCCCCAGGGCTTGGCACCCTGCACGGCTTCCAGCACTTCGCGCTTCACGTCGGCCATCAGGACTTCGCGCTTGAGCGACAGCAGATCTTTCACGGTGTGCTTGTTGACTTCTTCCTGGAAGGCATTGCGCACCACGCGGTTGAGTTGGTTGGCCCCGGCGTTTTCATCCAGGCCTACGTTGCGGATGTAGTCCGACGGAGCGGTGATGCGCCAGCGCACATACCAGTCGATCACCACACGCTGCTTTTCCGCCGTCAGCACGGGTTCGGCATCGGTGCTGTCCAAAGTCAGCAGGCGCTTGTCGAGGTAGCTGACGTTCTGGAACGGCGGCGGCAGCTTGAAGTTCAAGCCGGGCTCGGTAATCACATCCTTGATCTGGCCCAGCGCGTAGACGACACCAAACTGGCGCTGGTCCACCACAAACAACATCGAGCTCAGCAGTGCCAGCACCACCAGCAAGGAAGATCCAATAAAACCAATTCTGTTCAAAACATTCTCCTAGCGTACGTCGCGGTCACGCGAGCGCGAGATATCGCGCGAACGGGCATCGTTGGACAAAGATGCGGGAGCAGCAGGTGCCACCGGTACGGCGGCAGATGCGTCTACGGGTGCGGCAGCCGCCGCGCCCGTCTGGCCCGACATCTGCATGATTTTGTCCAGCGGCAGGTACAGCAGATTGGAGCCCTGGCGCGAATCCACCAGCACCTTGGTCACGTTGCCGTAGACCTGCTGCATGGTGTCCAGGTACATGCGGTCACGGGTGACCTGCGGGGCCTTCTGGTATTCGGCCAGCACCGAGCGGAAGCGCTGGGCATCACCGTCGGCCTGGGCCACGATGCGGGCCTTGTAGGCTTCGGACTCTTCTTTCAGGCGCGAGGCGGAACCCACGGCACGGGGCACCACGTCATTGGCATAGGCTTGTGCGTCGTTTTTAGCGCGCTCACGCTCCTGCCCGGCCTTGAGCACATCGTCAAACGCAGCCTGCACCTGTTCGGGTGGGCGCACGCCGCTTTGCTGCATGTTGATGCCGACCACTTCGATACCGACGTTGTAGCGGTCCAGAATGGTTTGCATCAGGGTGCGCACGCGGGGACCGATCTGGTCGCGCTCGTCGGCCAGGGCCGAGTCCATCTTCATCTTGCCCACCACTTCGCGCACCGCGGTTTCCGCCGCTTGCACCACCGCACCAGTGGGGTCCTTGCTTTCAAACAGGAATGCGCGGGCATTGCTCAGGCGGTATTGCACCGCAAACTTGATCTCGACGATGTTTTCGTCTTCGGTCAGCATGGCCGATTCGCGCAGGCCGGTGGCCTTGATGATGGAGTCGCGCCCCACATCGACCGAGCGGATCTGCGTCACAAACACCAGTTCGTGGCGCTGGATGGGGTATGGCAGGCGCCAGTTGAAACCCGCGCCCACAGTAGACTTGTACTTGCCAAACTGGGTGATGACCGCCTGCTGGCCTTCTTGCACGATGAAGAAGCCGGTGCCCAGCCAGATCAACGCCACCACGGCCGCGATCAGGCCGACACCGATACCGGCGCTCTTCATGTCGGGCTGGAAGCCGCCACCAGAACCGCCATTGCCACCGCCGCTATGGTTGCCATTGGGACGCTGGCCACCCTTGGCTCCACCAAACAGACCGCCCAGCTTGCGGTTGAAATCGCGCCACAGCTCGTCCAGATCGGGCGGACCCTGGTTCGGGCCCTGGCCTTTGTTGGGCGTATTTTTGGTGGGTTCATCCGGCTTGGATGCGCCGTCGGCATCCGACTTGTCGTCGCCACGGCCCCAGCGGGGATCGTTCAGATTGAACATGCCCCGGATACGGCCCGGCAAGGCGGCCAAACTAAAGGCCCGTAAGTTGAGATTCATTCGCGCAAGTCTCTTGGTTGTCATTCGTCTATTGTGCCCAATCGGACAGCATCCTCATTCCATTCAGGGGATTGGGTCGCTGCATCGGCAATGGGCATTTTGGCGATGGCCAGTTCGGCCAGCTTCAAACGCAGCGCGGGCAAACCCTCGCCGCTCTGGGCACTTAAAAATATCCGGGGCACCGGCTGGCCGTCCACCTCGAACATGTCCTGCAGTTGGAGCGGCCAGCGGGCTTTGTCAAGGGCATCCAGCTTGTTAAATACCAATAGCTGGGGCACATCGGCCGCGCCAATCTCGCGCAGCACCAGGGCCACTTCGGCCATCTGCTCGGGGAAATTCGGGTTGGACGCATCCACCACGTGCAGCAGCAAATCGGCATCGGCGGCCTCTTGCAGCGTGGCGCGGAAAGCATCCACCAGGCCGTGCGGCAGGTCGCGGATGAAACCCACGGTGTCTGACAGCGACACCGAACGCCCAGCCTCGCCCAGGTAGAGCTGGCGGGTGGTGGTGTCCAGCGTGGCAAACAACTGGTCGGCGGTGTAGGCACGGGCCTTCACCAGGGCATTGAACAGCGTGGACTTGCCTGCATTGGTGTAGCCCACCAGAGAAATGGTGAACGCATCGCGGCGGGCGCGCTGGCGGCGCTGGGTGCTGCGCTGCTTCACCACTTTGGCCAGCCGCTCTTTGGTGCGCTTGATGGATTCGCCCAGCATGCGGCGGTCCAGCTCGATCTGTTTCTCGCCGGGGCCACCGCGCATGCCGATACCACCGCTTTGCCGCTCCAGATGCGACCAGCGGCGCACCAACCGGGTGCTCAGGTACTGCAGCCGCGCCAGTTCGACCTGCAATTTGCCTTCGTGGCTGCGGGCACGCTGGGCAAAGATGGTCAGGATCAGCATGGTCCGGTCGTTGACCGGCAGCTCGCAGTGGCGCTCCAGGTTGCGCTGCTGGGCCGGGCTGAGGCTTTGGTCGAACAAAATCTCGGTCGCACCATGCATTTGCGCCAACAGTTTGATTTCGTCGGCCTTGCCGCTGCCCACAAACAAGGCGGCATCGGGAGCCTGGCGCTTGCAGGTGATGCGGGCCACGACGCGCATGCCGGCGGTGTCGGCCAGCAAGCCCAGCTCTTCGAGCTCTTTGTCAAAATGGGGAGTGCCTAGATCAACGCCGACCAGAACGGCCAGCGGCATGTCAGGAGTATCAGCAGAACTCAAATCGGGAAGCCGGTAAGGGAAAGAGGCTGAGGTGGGTCGGACACCGCCAGGGCATCCGACCACCAGGAGACGTGCCTGCGAATCAAGCCGCTGGCTCTGCCGCCGTCGTGTCGTCTGCAGCCGAGAAATTGACTGCGCGACCGGGGACGATGGTGGAGATGGCGTGCTTGTAAACCATTTGGGTCACGGTGTTGCGCAACAGCACAACGTATTGGTCAAAAGACTCAATCTGGCCTTGGAGCTTGATGCCGTTGACGAGGTAAATCGACACGGGTACGTGCTCACGGCGCAATGTATTGAGAAATGGGTCTTGAAGAAGCTGCCCTTTATTGCTCACGATATTCTCCGTGTTGTGAAGAGGTTGAAGAAGGTATGGACCTTACCACAGCGTTACGAGTGCTTACCCCAAAATCAGGGAAGCCCCCATTGATTTGCGGAGACTCAGTCGTCCTTGTCTGAGTACGGATTGGCCGCCGACTTCATCTGGATACGCAGCGGTGTACCGGTCAGGTTGAAGGCCTTGCGGAAGCGCCCTTCCAGGAATCGCTTGTAGGAATCGGTCACATGCTCCAGCGAATTGCCGTGGATGATGATGATGGGCGGGTTCATGCCACCCTGGTGGGCGTAGCGCAGTTTGGGGCGGAACATACCGGCGCGCTGCGGGCTCTGGAAAGCTGTGGCCTCCAGCAGCAGGCGGGTCAGCACCGGGGTGGACATCTTGCACATGGCCGCCTGGTGGGCCTGCAGAATCGAGGCCCACAGCGGGCCCAGGCCCTGGCGCTTGATGGCGGAGATGAAGTGCATGGAGGCAAACTTCAAGAAGGCCAGACGCGTTTCGATGGACCGCATCACCAGCTGGCGCTGGTAGGCATCCACGGCGTCCCATTTGTTGATGGCCAGCACCACCGAGCGGCCGCTTTCCAGGATGTAGCCCGCAATGTGGGCATCCTGGTCGGTCACGCCCTGGGTCGCATCGATCAGCAACAGCACCACGTGGCAGGTTTCGATGGCCTGCAAGGTCTTGACCACCGAGAACTTCTCGATGGCTTCAAAAACCTTGCCCTTACGGCGCAAACCGGCCGTGTCGATCAGCTCGAACTTGTGGCCGTTGCGCTCGAAGGGCACGCTGATGGCGTCGCGGGTGGTGCCGGGCATGTCGAAAGCCACCAGGCGCTCTTCGCCCAGCCAGGTGTTGATCAGGGTGGATTTGCCCACATTGGGGCGACCGGCCACGGCCAGTTTGGTCACGCCGATGTCTTCGGCCTCGGCCTCTTCGTCCGGGTCGCCCAGGTTCAACGGGGCCAGTGCCAGATCGACCAGGTCGCGGATGCCCTGGCCGTGCGCGGCAGAAATCGGGTACACCGCGCCCAGGCCCAGCTCGTAGAACTCGATCAGTTGGTGGCCTTCGGTCATGCCCTCGGCCTTGTTGGCCGTCAAAATGCAGGGCTTGCCCAGGCGGCGCAGGTATTTGGCGATGTCGTGGTCTTGCGCCGACAGGCCGCCCCGGGCATCGACCACAAAAATCACCACATCGGCTTCGGCCACGGCTTGGCGGGTCTGCTTGGCCATCTCTTTGTAGATGCCGCTGTCCGCATCGGGCTCAAAGCCACCGGTATCGATGACGATGTATTCGTGCTTGCCCTGGCGGCCATTGCCATAGTGGCGGTCGCGGGTGAGACCGGCGAAGTCCGCCACGATCGCATCCCGCGTCTTGGTGAGGCGGTTAAAAAGGGTAGATTTGCCCACATTGGGGCGACCGACTAGGGCCAAAACTGGTTTCATAGGATGGCGCAGATCGGCTGACGCAAATAGTTATTCAGGCTGGAAGCCAAACACACCGCCGTTGTGGGTCACCACAACAACCGTGTTGCCCGCAAGCACGGGATCGGCCGCGATGGCAGAGCCGTCGGTGGACACACGGGTCAGGGCTGACCCGTCTTCGCGGGACAGGAAATGTACCAGACCTGTGCTGTCACCCACCACCACCGAGCGGCCCACGGCCAGCGGGGCCGACAAAGTACGGTAGCGCAGGCGCTCCGAGGACCACAGGCGTTCGCCGTCCACACGGCTCCAGGCCAGCACATTGCCGTCGCCTTCGGTACCGAAGACTGAGGTGTCGTTACCGCCCACGCCCTCAGAAGCCACGGCGGGCTTGGTCCACAGCAAACGGCCCGACTGGGCATCCACGCAGCCTACGGCCGACTGGAATGCGCGTGCGCAGACCACAGTGCCGACGCGGCTGACGCTGCCAACCAGATCCACCAGGCGCTCGACTTCGTTGGTGCCCCGCGGCGCGGCGATGGCGGCCTCCCAGCGGGTGCTGCCATTGGCCGGGTTCATGCCCACCAGGCGGCCCGACATACCGGCCACCAGCGAGTCGCCCACCGCCATCAGCACGCTGGATTGGCCCAGCACCAGGGCCTCACCGGTGCGCTGCTGGTTCCACAGTCTGCGACCGGTCTGGCCGTCAAATGCAGTGACCGAACGGTCTGCCGCCAGCAGGAACACGCGGCCACCGGCCACCAGCGGTGCGGTATAGGTTTGCGCACCCAGGCGCTGGCGCCACAGCACGCGGCCTGCTTCCAGCGCAACGACTTCGTTGTCACGGGTGACCACGGCGGTGACTTTGCCGTCACTGCCCACGCCCGCCGACAGGGGCGCACCCACCGAGGCACGCCAGAGTTCGCGGCCCGTGGCACTGTCCAGCGCCAGCAACGTACCGTTGTTGCTGGCCACGGCTACCGTGTTGCCACTGACGCTGGTGGTCAGCGGGAAGCTGATATCGCCCAGCTTGGCGCTCCAGGCCTGGCGCACGCCCAGCAGGGCTACGTTGGCGGGCAGATCAGCGGGTTTGGGCTTGTCCGGGGTGCTGGAGCACGCGGCCAGTGTTGCTATCAAAAAACTAGCTACTGATGCGCGCAGAATAAGCACAGAAGGCATATTTTTCATTATTTTTTGATTTCTACAGTGACGGGGCTGGCGGCGGTGACCACAGGCGCGGCAGGACGGGGGTCCACACCCAGGCTGTTGAGTTTGATTTCCACGATGCGGCGGTAGTCGTCGCGTTCGTCCAGGCCGGTGTAGGCGGCTTTGTACTGGGCAATCGCCTCGGCTTTCTTACCTTGCAGGGCCAACACGTCGCCCTTGCGGTCGGCCACCAGGGGCTCAAATTCTTTCGGGAAGCTGCCGGACAGCTGCTTCATCGCTTCGTCATACGACTTGGATTCCAGCAGCACGCTGGCCAGGCGCAGGCGTGCCACCGGCTGGTAGCCGTCTTCGGACGATTGCTCTGCCACCCAGGTCAGTGCAGCTTTGCTGGCATCCGCATTGCCTTTTTCAAACAGGGTTTTGGCGGCCAGCAGAGCGGCTTGCTGGGCGAAGGTGGTGCTGCCGAACTTGTCTTTCATGTCGGCGAAGGCGCGCTCGATCTTGGCGGTGTCTCCGGCCTTGGCAGCGCGGTCGACCTCGTCATACAAGGCGGCGGCCTGGGCGGATTGGCTGCGCTGCCAGTATTGGTAGCCGTTCCAGCCCGCGAACCCGGCCAGCACCACGATGAGCGCCCAGGTGATCAGGTTGCCGAAGCGGTTCCAGAAGGCTTTGAGTTCGTCAAGCTGTTCTTGTTCTTCAAGGTCGAGGTGGTTTGCCATAAGTTTTTGTATAGGACTTACGCAGCGCCCCCGTACCGCCCTGCGGGCTTACAGGGGGAACTTGCGTAAGTCCTGTTGTAGTCGAATTTACGATTGTAGGGTGGCGGCCCAGGCGGCCACGTCGGCAAGCGGCTGGGTGGTTTGCACCCCGCTGCCGTCACGCAGGGATTTCACCAGCACCAGGTTTTGCGCCAGCTCGTCGGCACCAAAAATCAGCGCGTACCGGGACCCGCTGCTGTCGGCCTTCTTGAGTTGCGACTTCATGCTGCCCATGCCCTCGGAGGCCCCGGCGTGCATCTGCACCTGCACACCGGCGCGGCGCAGGGCCTGGATGGTTTGCATGGCTACCGGCAAAGCAGCAGCGTCGGGCACCACGGCGTAGGCATCGGCCACCAGCGCGGGCAGCTCGGCACCCTGCTCCTTGATGAGTTCGAGCACGCGCTCGATGCCCATGCCCCAGCCCACCGCCGGGGTGGGTTTGCCGCCCAGCAGCTCGAACAGGCCGTCGTAGCGCCCTCCTCCGCACAGTGTGCCCTGGGCACCCAGCTCGTCGGTGATGAACTCGAACACGGTGTGGCTGTAGTAGTCCAGGCCGCGCACCAGGCGCGGGTTGATGGTCCACTGCACGCCGCAGGCAGTGAGCAGGCTTTGCACGGTATCGAGGTGCTTGCGCGAGGCATCGCCCAGGTAGCTGAGCAGCTGCGGCGCGTCTTGCACCATGGCCTGCATGGCGGGGTTTTTGGTATCCAGGATGCGCAGCGGGTTGGTCAGCAGGCGGCGCTGGGCATCCGCATCCAGCAGATCGCGGTGCTGCTCGAAATACGTGATCAGCGCGGCGCGGTGGGCCTGGCGCTCGGCGGGCACGCCCAGGCTGTTCATCTCAACCCGCACATTGCGCAGGCCCAGACCGGCCAGCACGTCGTTGGCCAGCAGCATCAATTCGGCATCCACCTCGGGGCCGGCAAAACCCAGGGCCTCGGCACCGAGCTGGTAGAACTGGCGGTAGCGGCCACGCTGGGGCCGCTCGTGGCGGAACATCGGGCCCATGTAGTACAGGCGCTTGCCACCGTCGTAGGTGAGGTTGTGCTGGATGGCGGCGCGCACCACGCCGGGGGTGTTCTCGGGGCGCAAGGTGAGCTGCTCGCCGTTCAAGCGGTCTTCGAAGGAGTACATCTCCTTCTCGACAATGTCGGTGGTTTCGCCGGTGCCGCGCACAAACAGTGCCGTGGGCTCGACGATAGGCGTGCGGGCCATGCGGTAGGCCGAGCGCGCCATCTGCGTGCGGACCTTGTCTTCCAGCCATTCCCAACGCGCAGAGTCGGGCGGCAGTATGTCGTTCATGCCTTTGACGGCACTGATTTTGTCAGCCATAAATCTCGTTACTATAATTTTAATAGCTACTCACGCTCATGGAATAAGCACGGGCAGCCGATTTCTTATAAATTTTCGGCCTAGGCCACTGCAGGGCTGCCAAAGCGCTTGGCGATGTAGTTTTCGACGATCACCTGGAAGTCCTGGGCGATGTTGTCGCCGCGCAGGGTGACGCTTTTCTCGCCGTCGATGTAGACCGGCGCGGCGGGCGCTTCACCGGTGCCGGGCAGGCTGATGCCGATATCGGCATGCTTGCTCTCGCCCGGGCCGTTGACGATGCAGCCCATCACCGCGACCTTCATGGCCTCGACACCGGGGTACTGCTCACGCCAGACCGGCATCTGGGCGCGCAGAAAGTCGTCGATCTGCTTGGTCAGCTCCTGGAAGGTGGTGCTGGTGGTGCGGCCACAGCCGGGGCAGGCGGTAACGCTGGGCACAAAGCTGCGCAGACCCAGCGACTGCAGAATTTCGGATGCAATCACCACCTCTTGGGTGCGGGCCTCGCCGGGCTGGGGCGTGAGCGAGACGCGGATGGTGTCGCCGATGCCTTCTTGCAGCAGCACCGCCAGGGCGGCGCTGGAGGCTACCGTGCCCTTGGTGCCCATGCCGGCCTCGGTCAGGCCCAGGTGCAGGGCGTAACGGCAGCGCTGGGCCAGCCCGCGGTAGACCGAAATTAGGTCCTGCACACCACTGACCTTGCACGACAAAATGATTTGTTCGGGCGGCAGGCCCATGGATTCGGCCAGCCGGGCGGATTCGATGGCGGAGGTGATCAGCGCCTGGTACATCACCGGTTTGGCATCCCAGGGCACCGCGCGGCGGCTGTTTTCGTCCATCAGACCGGCCAGCAGCTCCTGGTCCAGGCTGCCCCAGTTCACGCCGATGCGCACGGCTTTTTTCCAGCGCACGGCGGCTTCGATCATCTGGCCAAACTGGCGGTCGCGCTTGTCGCCCTTGCCCACGTTGCCGGGGTTGATGCGGTATTTGGACAGAGCTTCGGCGCAGGCCGGAAAGTCGGTCAGCAGGCGGTGGCCGTTGTAGTGGAAGTCGCCGACCAGGGGCACGTCGATGCCCATGCGGTCGAGTTGCTCGCGGATGTAGGGCACGGCCTGGGCGGCTTCGGGGGTGTTGACGGTGATGCGCACCATCTCCGAGCCCGCCAGCGCCAGCTCTTTGACCTGGATGGCGGTGCCGATGGCATCCACCGTGTCGGTATTGGTCATGGACTGCACCCGCACCGGCGCGTCACCGCCCACGGTCACGTCACGGGCACCCCAGCGCACATGGGCCTGGTAGGTGTTGCGCACGCGGGGTGCGGCAGCGTCAATGGGGGTGGAAAAGTCCAGGGCTGGGTGCATCACTTCACCTCGAATCGGGCGACACGGTCTTTGGGGAAAGCCGCCATGTCATAGGCCTGGCCGCGCACTTGCAATTGCACGGCATCCACGCGCCCCACCACCACGGCCATGGGGAAGGCACCCGTCACTTCCACGGTTTCACCGGCTTTGAGGGTGCGGCCCACGCCGACCACGCCTTTGGCATCGGTCACTTTGACCCAGGAATCGGCCTGGGCGGTCAACGCCACACCAAGCGCTGCAGGTACAGGCGCCGCCACGGGCTCCACCGGCAAAGAGGCTGGCACCGGCTCGGACGCATCGGCCAGGGGCACCGGGGCCGTGATGGTTTCAGTAGCCTCGGCGCCAGGGGCCAGCACGGCCACCGCGTCTTTGCCGCCATCGGGCGATTTGGGCCACAGCGCTACCGCCACGGCAGCCACCAACAAAGCAGCCACCGCCAGCACCGAGGGGCTTAGCATCTGCGTGCGAAACGACAGGCGCGGGCCCGAACCCTCAGGCCGGTATGGCGTATTCACGGACGGTGCCACGGCGCCCAGCCGTGACATGCCGGTGGCCGGAAAATGCGCCAGCACCGGGGTCGGATCGATCTTGAGGGAGCGGCAGACGCTGGCGGCCAAGGCACGCGCAAAGGTCAGGTCGGGCAGCAGGTCGATACGCCCGGCTTCCAGGGCTTCGAGTTTGTTCACCGGCACCTTCAGTGACACGGCCAAGGCGGCAACGTGCAAGCCTGTAGCCTCGCGCGCCTGGCGCAGCAAATTCCCGGCCTCCACCGCAGAAGCGGCGGTATCGGGTGCCGGGCCCTGGCCCATTCCTACTTGCCCCACTGGCTCACTCATCAAATGCCCCTCTGTCATATGCGGCCAGCTCACGCGATTGGCCAAAACGTTTTTTCAATTGGTCCACCAGTTGCAGCATGGCTTCGCGGTTTTCCATGCGGCGCTCGACCTTGATGCCCAGCCACAGGGACTCGGCATTGGCCAGCTCGGAATTGTTCAAACGGCGGATATAGAACTGCGCCCGCAACCACTCGCCACGCTGGAACAGCAAATTGGAGAGGTTGTAGGCAATGATGGGGTTGCCCGCGTCCAGCTCGTAGGCGCGGGCCAGGTTGCGCTCGGCCTCGGGCAGCAGACCGGCGCGCTGCTGGCACAGGCCTTCGGCCATCCAGGTCTTGGAACGGGCCCCGTACGTGGGGTTGGCCAGCGCCTGCTCGAACATCTGGATCGACTCAGGGTAGCGGCCCTGCTGGCACATCAGCCAGCCGTAGTTGTGCAAGGTATTGGGTTCGCGCGGATTGGTGGCCAGGGCACGGCGAAAGCTGTCTTCGGCCAGGCGCAGGTCGTTGAGCCGCATGTAGATCAGACCGCGCAGGTTGTAGGCATCCGAGAACGATGGGTCGATCACCAGGGCCTGTTTCAGCTCGTCCAGCGCCACGGTGGTCTGGCCCTGCTCAAAGTAGGCCACGGCGAGCTGCATGCGGGTGCGGGCGCGCTTGCGGGCCTCGGGCTCGTCCGAATCGGTGAGCAGTTCGCCCTGCGACAGCGGCGTGGGTGCGGCCCGGGGTGTGGGCGTGGTCACCGTGCTGCTGTTGGCCGTGCTGGTGGTGGTCGTGGTGGTGGTGCAGGCCTGCAGACCGGCCAACAGCGAAAGGCCCGCCAACAGCCGAACCAGCACCGCAGTGCACAGATTTTTTTGCATGCCTCAAGCCCCTTTGGAAACGTCGGTCACAACCGGAACCTGCGCCATCATCACCACCCGTTGCTGCGCCATGCGCTTGACGACCTGGGTGCGGTCTTTCACATCGCCTGCGAGCTGTCCGCAGGCGGCATCGATATCGTCACCCCGGGTCTTGCGCACCGTGGTGATGATGCCTGCATCGCTGAGCATCTTGGCAAACGCCGTCACCCGGGCCATGGGTGAGCGCAGCAGACCGGAGGCCGGGAAGGGGTTAAACGGAATCAGGTTGAACTTGCACCACACGCCGGGCTGGCGGTACTGCTGCACCAGGGCAATCAGTTGCTGGGCGTGCTCGGGCTGGTCGTTCACGCCGTCCAGCATGCAGTATTCAAAGGTGATGAAGTCGCGCGGCGCGTGCGCCAGGTAGCGGTTGCAGGACTCCAGCAACTCGGCCAGCGGGTACTTTTTGTTCAGCGGCACCAGGTTGTCGCGCAGCGCGTCATTGGGTGCGTGCAGCGATACCGCCAGGGCAACGGGGCAGTCCAGGCCCAGCCGGTCGATCATCGGCACCACACCCGAGGTGGACACCGTGACCCGGCGGCGCGACAGGCCGTAGCCGTGGTCGTCCAGCATCACCTTCAGGGCCGGCACCAGGGCGTTGTAATTTTGCAAGGGCTCGCCCATGCCCATCATCACCACATTGGAGATGACGCGTTCAGCGGTATTGAGGTACTTGCGCAAGAAATGTTCGGCAAACCAGAGCTGCGCAACGATTTCACCGGTGGTGAGGTTGCGGCTGAAGCCTTGGTGGCCGGTAGAGCAAAAGCGGCAGCCGACGGCACAGCCCGCCTGGGACGATACACACAAGGTGCCCCGGTCACTCTCGGGAATAAATACGGCTTCGACGGCATTGCCGTCGCCCACATCGAACAGCCACTTGATAGTACCGTCGGTGGATGCGTGCTGGCTGATGAGCGGCAGGCCCTGCACATGGGCACTGGTGGCCAGCTTGTTGCGCAAGGACTTGGCCAGATCGCTCATCTGCTCGAAATCGGTGGCTCCACGTTGGTGGATCCAGCGGAACAGCTGGGTGGCGCGGAAGCGCTTTTCACCGAGCCGTTCGCAAAACGCGGCCAAGCCGTCGAGGTCAAAGTCGAGCAGGTTGGCCGTCATTGCATAAAACGCTAATTACTTAGCGGCGTAAACGTTCATACCGGCGAAGAAGAAGGCGATTTCTTCCTTGGCGGTTTCGGCAGCGTCAGAGCCGTGCACGGCGTTGGCATCGATGCTGTCGGCGAAGTCGGCGCGGATGGTGCCAGCGTCAGCCTTCTTCGGGTCGGTAGCGCCCATCAGGTCACGGTTTTTCAGGATGGCGTTTTCGCCTTCCAGAGCCTGGATCATCACCGGGCCGGAAATCATGAACTCGACCAGATCCTTGAAGAAAGGACGGGCAGCGTGCACAGCGTAGAACGCTTCGGCTTCGCCGCGCGACAGGTGCGCCATGCGGGCAGCAATGACCTTCAGGCCAGCGGCTTCAAAACGGGCGTAGATCTGACCGATGACGTTCTTGGCGACTGCGTCGGGCTTGATGATGGAGAGTGTGCGTTCGATAGCCATAATTTTTCCTAGATTCAGAAATTGGGTTTTGTTGAAATTTTGCCAACTAAGCAAAGCCTGCGAGTTTAACCCGGCAGCATGTCCTCTTTACGAATAGGCTGCCGTGGTGTAGGCGATTGCACCGCCTAGTTTGCCCATTAACGGTTACGGCCACCACTGCGACCACCATTGCCGCCGCTGCCACCGCCACTGCCGCCACGCCGTGGCCCGCCCTGGTTCGGCTCCTTGCGCTGGCGCGCCAAGCTGTCGCCACCGATGTAGCCCAAGGAGGTTTTCATCGGGTCGGGCTGACCACCAGCTTCTTTGCGCACCGGACCACGGCCTTTGCCGCCGATCTGGTTGGTCATCAGGGGGTTGGGTGCCATCGGTGCATTGGCACCCGATGGGCGCGGGCCGCGGCCACCGGTGTTGCGGCCACCGCGGGTACGGTTGGGCGCTTCGCGTTTATCCAGGGGATTGGGCGGGCGGTGGCTGGGTGCACGGGCCTGGCGGGGCACTTCGTCAAATTCGCCTGCCGGGGCCTTGTTGGCCGCCCGGACCAGGGCCTGGATATCGTGCTCGTCCAGCTCCATCCAGCCACCGCGCTTGAGGCCACGCGGCAACAGCATGGCACCGTAGCGGATGCGGATGAGTCGGCTCACGGCGTGGCCCACGGCTTCCAGCATGCGGCGGACTTCGCGGTTGCGGCCTTCGGAGATGGTGACGCGGTACCAGCAGTTGGAGCCCTCGCCGCCGCCGTCTTCGATGCTGCCGAACGAGGCCATGCCGTCGTCGAGCTTGACACCGTCGAGCAGGCGCTGCTTTTCTTCCTTGTTCAAAGCACCCAGCACGCGCACCGCGTACTCCCGCTCCAGGCCAAAACGCGGGTGCATCAGCTGGTTGGCCAGCTCGCCCGAGCTGGTGAACAGCAGCAGGCCTTCGGTGTTCAGATCCAGCCGACCGACCGACTGCCACTTGCCCTGGTACAGCTTGGGCAGACGGCGGAACACGGTGGGGCGGTTTTGCGGGTCGTCGTTGGTGACCACTTCTCCCACCGGCTTGTGGTACGCAATCACGCGGGCCGGCGGCGGCTCGATGCGGAAACGCACCGGCTTGCCGTTGACCTTGACCGAATCGCCAAACTGCACGCGCTGGCCGATGTGGGCAGGCTCGTTGTTGACCGAGATACGGCCTTCCAGGATGAGCTGCTCCATCTCCAGGCGCGAACCCATGCCGGCCTGGGCCAGCACTTTGTGCAGCTTGGGGCTTTCGGCCTGGGGCAGCAGAACCCGCTTGGCAGGCACCAGGTCCGGCACCTCTTCATCGGCATCGAACTGGCCAGACACCACGTCCAGAAAGCGGTTGCCCTCCTCGGTCGTCACAACGGGAGGGGGCAGCGGCGTAGATGCGTCAGGGGTGTTCATGGGGACTCTCGGTTATCGGGGCTTCCACCGTCTCGGCGGGCCTCTCGGGGGAAATAGGGGACATCGGGGCAAGCTCCACCAGGGCGGACTCGTCGATGCGGGTCAGCGATGCCAGCAATTCGGCGCGCTGCACAGGGTCATCGGCCACCGGCAACTGGTCCAGCGAAGCCAGGCCCAAATCGTCCAGAAACTGCCGGGTGGTGGCAAACAAGGCCGGGCGGCCCACGGTTTCGCGGTGGCCAATGACTTCAATCCAGCCCCGGTCTTCCAGCTGCTTGATGATCATGGCGCTGATGGTGACACCGCGAATTTCTTCCATGTCACCCCGAGTGGCGGGCTGGCGGTAGGCAATGATGGCCAGGGTCTCCAGGGTGGCACGGCTGTAGCGCGGGGGCTTTTCGGGGTGCAGCCGGTCCAGGTACTCGCGCATTTCGGGTCGGCTCTGGAAGCGCCAACCGCTGGCGACCTGTACCAGCTCGACACTGCGCTGGGCCCAGTCGTTTTGCAGGTCCAGCAGCAGCGCCTTCACGGTGTCGGCACCCAGCGCGTCGTCAAACAGCACGCGCATATCGCGCACAGGCAAGGGCTGCTGCGCGCAAATCAGCGCAGCTTCGAGGACGCGCTTGGCCTCTGCCGTATTCATGGTGGTTCTATATTCCGGGAAAACATGCCTGGGACGGCACAAAATCAATAGCGTGGGTTTCAAATTGCAGCCAGCCCTGTACTCTGTGTACAGGGTGTCGCAAAAACCGGCGAGCGTCAGAACTACTGCCTGAGCTTCAAAACGCTTTTAGCCATTGTAACTGAGACCCCAACCGGCCAGCGCAGCCCGCATGTCGGCGGGTAGCGGCGCATGGAATTTCAGCGCCTCGCCGGTGATGGGGTGCACAAACGCCAGTTGTGTCGCGTGCAGGGCCTGCCGCGCCAGCCCCGCCGCCGGGGTTCCTCCATACACCGTGTCACCCACCAGGGGGTGCCCGGCAGATGCCATATGTACCCGGATCTGGTGGGTGCGTCCGGTGTGCAGCGTGCAGCGCACCAGACAGCCCTGGTCGAAGTTGTGCAACAAGGCGATATCGGTCCGCGCGGTTTTGCCGCCTTGCGTTGCCAGGTCCACCACGGCCATGCGCAGGCGGTTGCGTGGGTCGCGGCCAATCGGCAGCTCGACGCTGCGGTGGGCAGCACCGGTCCAGGGCTTGTGCGCCACGGCCAGGTACTGGCGGCTCACCTCGCGCGCCGCAATCAGCGCCACCAGGGCATCCATGGCAGCGCGGGTGCGCGCCACCACCATCAGGCCGCTGGTGTCCTTGTCCAGCCGGTGCACGATGCCCGCCCGGGGCAGCATCTGGGCCTGCACGTCGCGCGCCAGCAGGCCGTTGAGCAAGGTGCCGCTCCAGTTGCCCGGCGCGGGGTGTACCACCAGCCCGGCAGGTTTGTGGATGACACGCAGGTGTTCGTCCTCAAACACCACGTCCAGCGCCATGGCCTCGGGTTTGAAAGCCTGGCTTTGCAAGGTAGGGCGCAACTCGATGGCCCCCACCTCGCCCGCCCGCACCTTGGCCGACGGCTTGGTGGCCAGGCGACCTTGCAAGGTGACGGCCCCGGACTCGATCAGTTGCTGCAAATAGCTGCGCGAGAACTCCGGCACCAGGTCCACCAGCGCGCGGTCCAGCCGCCCGCCGTGCTGTGCCTCGGTGATGGTGAGGGAGCGCAGTTCCGACTCGAGGCCGGATTCCGCCAGTTCGGGAAGGTTTTCGGCAAGCTCTTCGCCTGCGGGGTCGGTCGATATAATCAAATCGCTCAGTTTCAAGAAAGTAGCCAGTGATGTTTCGTTCTAGATTATCGGTGTTCCCCAGCCTCTTGGCGGTCGGTATTGCAGCGCTCCTGTCGGCCTGCGCCACGGTAGAAGCGGACAAGACCGTTGGCTGGAGCCCAAACAAGATTTATTCGGAGGCCAAGGACGAAATGACCTCGGGGTCTTTCGACAAGGCCGTGAGCCTGTTTGAAAAACTCGAAGGCCGCGCCGCAGGTACGCCACTGGCCCAGCAAGCGCAGATAGAAAAAGCCTACGCCTATTACAAGACCGGCGACAAGGCCCAGGCGCTGGCCACCCTGGACCGTTTCATCAAACTCCACCCGTCCAGTTCAGCCCTGGATTACGCCCTGTACCTCAAGGGCGTTATCAACTTTAACGAAGACCTGGGGCTGTTTTCGTTCCTGAGCCGCCAAGACCTGTCCGAACGCGACCAAAAAGCCGCCAAGGAATCGTTCGAGTCGTTCAAGGAACTGAGCACCCGATTCCCCGACTCGCGCTACACGCCCGATGCACGTCAGCGCATGGTCTACATCGTGAATTCGCTGGGCAAATACGAAGTGCACGTGGCACGCTACTACTACAGCCGCGGTGCCTATGTGGCCGCCATCAACCGCGCCCAAGCCACCCTGGCCGACTACAGCAATGTGCCCGCAGTGGAAGAGGCCCTGTACATCATGGTCAAGTCGTATGACGCCCTGGGCATGACGCAGCTGCGTGACGACACCCAGCGGGTGTTGACCACCAACTATCCCAACAGCGAGTACACGGCCAATGGCTTCAAGACCAAGGATTCGCCTTGGTGGAAGCTGTGGTGATCGGACACAGGTTGTCCAGAGCCTCCTGAAACTCGGCCTCGGTTTTCAGTACCCGCATCGGGGGCAGTGCCGCCCGAATGCGTTTGCCATAGCCCATGGCCACCAGCCGGGTGTCGCACACCACCAGCACACCCCTATCGGACTCGTGCCGTATCAGGCGGCCCGCGCCCTGCTTGAGCGCCACCGCAGCTTCAGGCACAAAATAGTCCATGAAGGGGCTGCCGCCGTCGGCTTCGATGCGCTGGGTACGCGCCTCTACCACCGGGTCGTTGGGTGCTGGAAACGGTAGCTTGTCAATGATGACCAACTGAAGCATTTCGCCCGGCACGTCCACCCCCTCCCAGAATGAGGCCGATGCCACCAGCACACAGCCTGGCAGGCCGTCCGCACCGCCCTGGCGCAAACGCTCCATCAAGCGCCGCTTGGGCCATTGGCCCTGCACCAGCACCTCGACCTCCGCGCTGTCTGCAAAGGCGGCCTGCATGCTGTCGCCGATAGTGCGCAAGGCGCGCAGCGAGGTGGTCAGCACCATGGTGCGCCCCCCCAGTTGCCGCACGGCCATGGTGGCCAATGCGGCCACCTGCGCGCTGTGCGACGGGTCGCTGGGCTTGGGCAGATGGCGGGGCACATACAGCGCAGCCTGGGCGGCGTAGTCAAAGGGGCTCTCCACCCGCAGGCAGGTGGCATTCTGCAGACCGCAACGCTCGGTAAACCAGGCCAGGCGTGCGTCGTCGCCCAGCGTGGCCGAGGTGAACACCCACGATTTGGCCTGCGCGCCCTCGGTGGGGGCCAGCAAACGGGTTTGCACCGCGTGGGCAATATCCAAAGGCGATTCGGTCAGGCGCAGCTGCTGGCCCACGTCCAGCCAGCGCACCGATGCGGGTTCGCAGGCTTCGGCAAACTGCTGCACGCGTTCGGCCAGACCCACGGCGCGGGCATGCAGGCGCACGAAGTCGGGGGATAGTTCAGTCACGGTGTCCAGCGCCGCAATCGCCTGCCGCAAGGCCGCCACCACGTCGGCCATGGCATCGCTCCACAGCGCCTCCGGCACGCCATCGGGTGCCGCACCGGACCAGCGCAGTTTGCTGCCCGCGGGCAGCTTGCCTACCACCAGGCGCAGTTCGCGCACCGCCCGCTCCAGCGCCAACACCACCTGTTGCCAGTCCACCAGACCGCGCGCCTGCTGCAAACCCGCCGCCAGCACGTCGCGGGCAAAGTCCAGCCATTGGCCGGTGCTGAGGTGGGTGCCCAGAAACTGCACACCGGTTTGATTGAGTTGGTGCGCCTCGTCAAAAATGGCGATGCGCGCCGTGGGCAGGAGCTCGGCCATGCCGGACTCGCGCACCGCCAGATCGGCGAAAAACACGTGGTGGTTCAGCACCACCACATCGGCCGCCAGGGCTTCGCGTCTCGCCAGGTTCACATGGCAGGCGCGGAACTGCGGGCATTGCGCGCCCAGGCAGTTCTCGCGGGTGGAGGTGACCAGCGGCACCAGGGGCGAACGCTCGTCCAGATCCGATAGCTCGGCCAAGTCCCCGCTGCGGGTGGCCTGTGCCCATTGCTCGATATGCGCCAGGGTTTGCAGCAGGGGCCGCTCAAAGGCATGCTGATCCGAGCGGGCCAGGCCCAGGCGGTGCAGGCACAGATAGCTGCCCCGCCCCTTGAGCAGCGCGGTGCGCAGTGGCAAACCCAAAGCCTTCAACAAACTTGGCAAATCACGGCCAAAAAGCTGGTCTTGCAGGGTTTTGGTGGCAGTGGACAGCAACACCCGCTCGCCGCTGAGCAGTGCCGGGACCAGGTAGGCAAAGGTCTTGCCCACCCCGGTGCCCGCTTCGACCACCAGCACACCGCCCTCCTCTATCGTGCGGCCAATCGCCAAGGCCATGTCCAGTTGCCCTTGCCGGGGCTGGAAGTGTTCGGCTGTGCGGGCCAGCGCGCCCTGCGGCGCAAACGCCTCGCGCACCTGGCTTTGCAAATCCATCAGGCAGGCTCTTTGGGGTCTAGGGCGATTTCCAGGCGCGAGATTTTGTCGCGCAGGGCCAGGCGGCGCTTTTTCAGGCGCTGCAGCATCAACTCGTCCAGTGGCTTGTGCTCGACCAGGTAGTCGATCGTGGCATCCAGATCGGCATGCTCCATGCGCAGCTCGATCAGTTGGCGTTCAGGGGAATGGAGATTGGCAGTCAAGGCAGTGGTGTAGGTAGGGGGCAAGCCGCAGGGGATAAACTGGGGTTTGCCATTATGAGCCGCGCCATTTGCGCCAACCACCAGCGAAGCATTGCAGCATGACCCCAGGTTTCAAGATTACGGCTTCGACATGCCTGCACAAGGGCGACCGTGACTACCAGCAAGACCAGCTGGCGCTGATCAGCCATGGACGCGTGAGCGGCTGCGTTCTGGGCGTAGTGGCCGACGGCATGGGCGGACGCAGTGGCGGGCGCAAGGCCTCCGACCAGGTGATGATGACGGCCAAGCAGCTGTTTGAACGCTTCGACCCCTACACCGACGATGCGCCCAGCATGCTCAAGCACATCATCGAAGAAGCCCACCTGGTCATCAAGCTCACCGCCATCTCGGCCGAAGAAGAGCCCCACAGCACCGCAGCGCTGTTCGTCCTGCAGCCTTCTGGCCAATGCTTCTGGGCCCACACCGGCGACTCGCGGATCTACCATTACCACCAAACCCAGCTGGTCAAGCGCACCCTGGACCACTCCTATGTGCAGACCCTGGTGGAGCGCGGCGAGATCACCCCCGAAGAAGCCAACAGCCACCCCGACTCCAACATCCTGCTGGGCTGCCTGGGCACCGAAGCTGATCCGCCGGTGGATATCCACATCATCCCCCAGGTCCGCCCCGGCGACGTGATCATGGCCTGCAGCGACGGTGTGTGGCACTACTTTTCCGAGAGCGAGCTCGGCGAGGTCCTGTGCAGCATGCCCCCCAAGGAAGCCACCGTATTGCTGATGGAAACCGCCCGTACCCGGGCGCGCGGCACCGGCGACAACCTGTCGATGATCGTGCTGCATATCGGAGCGCTGTAAGGCGGCATCCGCTTGGCGCAACATTGATTCACTACTGAATACTATATTTTTAATAGCTACCCATGCTTATGGAATAAGCACAGGAGGCTTATTTTGCGTATAAAAATAAAACGTAAAAGAAGCCAAGGTGTTGCCGCCCTGGCTCGAAAGTCCTGCCGCATAGAGCAGCCAGCTAAAATGCCCCCCTGGCGACAACGCGTCGCCAACCAAGCACAGCCCGCCAGCAGCCCGTCGGGCTGTCTTTTTTTGCGAAGACACTCCCCCATGCAAGACCACTATGCCGCGCTAGGCCTGTCCGCTGCCGCGACGCTGGCCGATATCAAAAAAGCCTACCGGCAGCGCGCAGCGCAGTACCACCCCGACCGCAACGCCTCGGCCGATGCCCCGCAGCTTTTCCGGGCGGTGCAAACCGCCTACGATGTACTGAGTGACGACGAGCGCCGCAAAACCTATGACGACAACCGCCGCCGTGGCCTGCTGGACGACCCGTTGGAGACCGCCCGCGAAATCTGGCACACCTATTTGAATGAAGCCCTGAAATGAAACTCTCCCGCTACTTTGCCAACCATGCCCGCGCCTACGATGCCGAGATGGACGACCTGGTGTCCGACTCCGAAGGCAAAAATGTGCTCGACAAGCGCCTGAAAGAAAAGCGCAGCCAGCTCGAATTTCTGCTGGTGATGATGGACGATAGCCCGGAAATGCTGGCCGCCGCCTTCCACCAGGGCTTTCGCTTCCCCAGCCCCAAGGCCATGGACCTGCTGGTGGCGCTGGAGCCCGAGGAATTCCCCGCCTGGGACCAACTGGGCCGCACCATCACCCTCACCCCCTGGGCCCAGGCCATGGCCGACCGCGTGCTGCTGGAGCCCACGGGCGAGCAGTTCATGGTGATCGCCGCCTGTCTGGAGTATCTGTACACCCGCGCCGACGACCGGGGCGCACCGGTGGAAGACGACGAGGACGAAGACGAACACGAACACGACATTGACCCCGAAGAACAGGAAGCCCGCGACCGCGAAGACGCGGGTGCGGCCTGGATGGAAGAACAAGGCTTCGACCCCAAGCCACCCAAAGGTTGAAAGGCTAAAACGCTATGCATTACCCCGCCATCATCAAAGCCCAAAGCCTGATCCTCGCTGGCGACATCGTCGGTGCCGAGGCCGCCCTGGTCACCCTGGCCGACGAAGAAGGCGACCACGCCCTGGTGCTGGCGCTGGACCAGCTGCCGCCCAAAGACCTACTGGCCGTGATCCGCGAGTACGACCCGTCCAAAGACTCGGTCATCAACCTGCTGGTCACGCCCGAGCAGTTCTCGCGCGCCGTGGTGATTGAAAAGCAATACAAGGACCTGACCCACGCCCACCTGCGCGGCATGATGAACTCGGTGATCTTCCGGGACGACAACGACCCGGTCGAGTTTTTGCGCGCCATCGGCGAGCGCGAAGGCGGCTGCGACGCGCTGGCCGATTACCTGGCCGACCATTGGGGCCGGGTCGAGAGCTTTTTGCGCACCGGCACCTTTGAGGCCGCCGAAGACACCGGCGCGGTGCTGTCCGAGTCGGACCTGGTGGCCCAGATGTACAACGAGTCCAAGGTCGACCAGGACGAGATCGCCGACCACGACTGGATGGAGTTCACCTGGCTGCTGCGCGCCCACTGCCCCGACATCCTGATCGAAGTCATGGTGATCCTGCGCGCCCGCGTCAAGGCCTTCGAGGAAGAAGCCGAGGAAGAAGAAGACGGCCACCACCAGGGCGGCCACACCCCGTTCCGCGAAACCCACGGCGAAGGCGAAGGCTCGCAGAAAAAAGCCATCGACCCCGACGAAGAATCGGCGATCTAAGCCATGCAAGATAGCAATGTCGGCATTGCCGTCTACGACCACCGCCCCTTCTTTGAAAAAGCGCTGCGCCATGGCCTGCAGCATGGCCTGATCGACGCGGCCAAGTTGGAGTCCATCCGCAACGACGCGCCCAAGGGCATGGTGCAGATTGCGCGCTACTTTGGCACCGAATTCTTGCGGCCCGAGCTGGAGAAGGCGCGTGAGCGCATGGTCAACCTGATCAGCCTGCACCTGGAGCATGTGAGCGATGGCGACCTGCAAACCGCCGCCACGCTGCTGCGCGACCACTCCATCCTGTCGCGCTCCAAGGCCGGTTCCGATATGCTCAAGGCCCTGCTGACCCTGCCCGACAACACCCACTTCAGCATGCAGGACAGCGGTGAGTTCCGCGACGAGCTGATCCCGGTGCTGGCCAAGTGGGCACTCAAGCCTCTGCCCGAAATCCAGCTGGAGCTGGCCAAGCGCAGCGACATCGAAACCCGCATCGAAGCCGCCATCTGGTGCGCCCACAAGCTGGGCGTGGCCCGGCGCGAGCTGCAGGCCGCCGATACCGACAGCGAGGCCGTCGTCCGCACCGCCCTGCTCTGCGCGGCGGCGGGCAGCAGCCTGATGCCCAACTGGGCGCAGTTTGAAACCCTGGTCAACCTGCTGCGCAAACGCGCCGAGAGCGGCAAACCGTTGCTGCTGACGCTGCCCAAGGGCGTGCCAGCGCAGTTCCAGCCCGTGCTGCAGGCCACGCTGCAAAGCATGCTGGAACACGACCTGCCCAAAATCCTCGATGCAGCCGTCAAGCCGCGCAAATTGTTCATCCAGTCACTGGCCTTCATGGGCCGCTACTTCTGGCTGGACGAAGGGGTGGACGACATCAGCGAACTCGACCGCGCGATTTCCGACCAGTGGCTCAAGGTCACCCAGCGCCACACCGACGACAGCTCGCTGATCACCCTGTTTCTGTGCATCGCCACCGGCGCGGCGCGCAAGACCACGCTGACCGAGACCACCGCCGCCAGCATCGTACGCAAGATCCGCAAAGGCGGCTTCCACCCGCAGCAGGCCAGCGACTTCATCCGTGAATACGCCCCGCACGAGCACCATGGTGACTACCAGACGCTGTGGCAGAACTTTGTGGAAGAGACCCAGCGCGACCTGCTGGATGAGCGCGACACCCGGCTGGTGGAAGCCATGGCGGCCCTCAAACTGCACTGCAACATCGTCAAAGCCCCACCCAAGGCGAGCAAAGCCCCTACCAGCCGCTGATTTTTCGCCCCCACAGGCCCGGACATGTTCCTATACTGGGCACATCGGCACTGATGTAAGCACAAGTAACATGGAGCCCACCCAGCCCCAGGAACCGGCTTCCCAGGCACCCACCCGGCGGGGGCAACGGCTGATTCTGATCGCGTGGCTGTTTCTGGCCCTGGTCGGAGCCACGCTGGGCTTTGCCTACTACAGCATGGGCGTACTGTCGGCGGCGCGGGCCTTTGTGGGGGGTGAGGGCCTGTGGTCCAAGGCCGAACGCGATGCCATCTACGCCCTGTCCCGCTATGCTGAAACCCGAGACGAGCGCGACTTCCAGGCCTACACCAGCGCGCTGGACGTGATTCTGGGCGATCGCCAGGCCCGCCTGGAACTGGAGAAACCGCGTCCCGACCTGGATATCGCCCGCCAGGGTCTGCAACGGGGACGCAACCACCCCGAAGACCTGGACGGCATGGTCAGCCTGTTTCGCAACTTTCGCCAAGTCGCCGAGATTGACCGCGCCATCGCACTGTGGGCCGCAACCGATGCCACCATCGCCCAGTTGCAGGTGGTGGGCGAGGACCTGCGCACCGCGGTACAGGCCCGGACACTGGACGTGGTGCGGGCCCGCGACATCCAGGAAGAGCTGCACCAGATCAACCTTCGCCTGGCACCGCTGGCCGATGCCTTCTCATATACGCTGGGCGAAGCCTCGCGCCGGGCCAAGAGTGTGCTGCTGTGGACCATGTTCGTGGCCGCCACCCTGCTGGCTGCCGCTGCGCTGGTGTTTTCCCGCCGGCTGGTGCGCGACAGCGACACCCTGCAGCAGGCCTTGCGCGATGGCGAGGAACAGGTGCAAAAAATACTGCGGACAGCCCCCTTTCCCATCACGATCACGTTGGAACACCCCGGCACGGTGCTGTACGCCAACGAGCGGGCGCTGGCGCAGTTCAAAACCACCATGCACGACCTGAAAAGTGCCGACTCCAAAGACTTCTACCGCCGCCCGCAAGAGCGTGCGCAGTGGCTGCAGCGCTTCAAGGACCAGGACCGCATGCAGGACTGGGAAGTGGAGATGCAAGACAGCCAAGGCGCCAACTTCTGGGCCCTGGTGTCCACCCAGCGCATCCAGTTCCAGGGACGGGACTGCCTGCTCAACGCAATCAACAACATCGAGCTGCGCAAGCGGGCCGAAGACGCCTTGCACCACCGCGCCTACCACGACGAGCTCACCGGCCTACCCAACCGGGCCATGTGCATGGACGCACTGCGGCGCATCCTGTTGCGGTGCGAACGCAAGAGCATGTCGTTTTACATCCTGTTCATCGATCTGGACCACTTCAAGGCCGTCAACGACAGCCTGGGCCATGCCGCAGGCGACCAATTACTGCGCCTGGTGGCCCAGCGCATCCAGTCCTGCATGCGCGGCGGCGACCTGGTGGCCCGGCTGGGCGGCGACGAATTCATCGTGGTGGTCGAAGAACCGCACGCAATGGCGGAACTGCACGGTATCGCCGATAAAATCCGCCTCACCGTAGAGCCCGTGTATCTGCTGGATGGGCACCGCGCACACGTCACTGCCAGCATTGGCATCAGCACCTACCCCCAGGACGGCACCGACCTGCAGCAGTTGCTCTCCCGGGCCGACAACGCCATGTACCGTGCCAAAGCAGGCGGACGCAATGACGTGAGCTTCTTCAGTCCCCTCTAGACTTCATGGACCCGGATGCAGAGCACCGCTCGCCATAATAGTTTTTTCCAAGTTAAAAATGCCCCTCTTTTGGTCCCTTATCCGCCGCTTGCTGCGCTACCTGTTTGCTCTCCTCCTGCTCTGCATTCCGCTGGCCCTGGCCTGGGCCGCGTACCTGGCGATCGACGATGCCCCCCTGCTGGCCCCCGCCCAGGGCCCGGCCTTTACCCCCAGCCGCATGGCCAGCGCCCAGCGGCTGCTGGCCCGCATCGACCCGCGCAAGACACCTGCGGGTGCACTGCGCACCCTGCAATTGGGCGAGGACGACCTGAACCTGGCCGTGGCCTACCTGGCCAGCCACCGCCCGCAAACCCGCGGCCAGGTGCTGCTGCAAGACGGCAGCGCCACCCTGCGCGCCAGCACCTTCCTGCCGCCGAACCCGTTTGGCGACTACCTCAATATCCAGGCCGTGCTGCGTGAAACGCCGGGCACGCCCCAGGTCGAGCAACTGCTGCTGGGCCGACTGGCCGTGCCGCCCAAGATCGCCAACCAACTGCTGCGCTTTGGGCTGTGGCGGCTGCAGGCCAGCCCTGCAGCAGCAGCGGCCGACAGCATCCAGCACGTGGGCGTGCGCAACGGCGTGCTGAGCGTGCAGTTTGTCTGGAACGATGCGATTCCCGCCCAGCTCCAGGCCGCCCTGGTGCCCCCCGAGGTGCAGGCCCGGCTGCAGGCCTACCAGGGCCGCCTGGTCGAAGTGGCCGCCCAACCCGGGCCGCGCAGCCTGACCCTGGCCGCGCTGGTGCAGCCCCTGTTGGAGCTGGCCACCCAGCGCGTCGACGATAAGAACAGCCTGGCCGACGAACACCGCGCCGCCCTGGTGGCACTGGCTTTTTATGTGAACGGCAAGGGCATGGCCGCCATCTTGCCCGCCGCCCGCACATGGCCCCGGCCCGCGCCGCGCACCACCATGCTGGCAGGCCGCACCGACACCGCCCAGCACTTCAGCATCTCGGCCGCCCTGGCCGCCACCGCAGGCAGCCCGCTGGCCGACATGGTGGGTGTGTACAAAGAACTGGACGACGCGCAAGGCGGCAGCGGCTTCTCGTTCAACGACCTGGCCGCCGACCGCGCAGGCACCCGCCTGGGTGAGCTGGCCACCGGCGCAGGCGTGCAAAAGCTACAGCAGCGGCTGGCCCAGGGCCTGACCGATGCCGACCTGCTGCCCAAGGTGAGTGACCTGCCCGAAGACCTGCAGGCCGCCGAATTCCAGAAGCGCTTTGGCGGCGTAGACGGCCCCGGCTACAAGAAGATGGCCACCGAGATCGAACGCCGCATTGCCGCGCTGGGGCTGTACCGGTAGCTGTACCGGTAAGGCGTCAGGCCGAAATTACAAGCTTTTCAGGCCGTCTCCGCCCATCGAATAAGCGTTTATAGCTCTTATTTTTAGAGCAAACCGTCTCAAAACCCCTGCCGCTTGCGCGAGTCTGGCTCGACAAATTTGCGCAGCAGGCGCAGCAGCTCGGTCTGCTCCTGCGGCTCCAGGCCGCCCAGCAAGGTGGTCTGCATCTGGGCCATGCCGTCCACCAGCGAAGTCAGCAGGGCCACGCCCTCGGGGGTGAGCGACAGGCTGCGCTGGCCGCGGGCCAGCACGGCGCGGGTGATCCAGCCCTTGGCCTCCAGCCGCACGGCGATGTCGGCGGTGGTGGAGGTGTCTAGCGCTACGGCCAACGCCAGGGTGCTCTGGTCGATACCGGGCTGGTCTTGCAGCGTGCGCATCAGCGCATATTGCACGGGGGTGACTTCGCGGCCCAGGTGGGTGTGGAAGCTGGCCACCGCGATCTGGTGGGCGCGGCGGATCAGGTGGCCGGGTTGGTCTTGCAGGGCGATCAGGGTGGACAGGGGCATGCTTTACAAATCCAGCACTAAAAGCGCTGATTTTGACCGAGAGCAGCACGGGGTGAACTGGTCGTTGGCGGCCTGCTCTTCCGGGGTCAGGTAGAAGTCTTTGTGGTCGGGCTCGCCCTCCAGCACGCGGGTCAGGCAGGTGCCGCACACGCCTTGCTCGCACGACAGCGGAATCTCCACCCCCGCCAGGGCCAGCGCCTTGGCCACGGTCTGGTCGGCGGCGATGCGCACCACCCGGCCCGAGCTGGCCAGCTTGACCTCAAAACTTGCGTCATCGGCCGAAGGTGCCACGTTGGCCGAGAAGAACTCGTAGTGCAGTTGGTCCTCGGGCCAGCCGCTGGAGCGCGCCGTCTGCAGCACCGCGTCCATGAAGCCCTTGGGCCCGCACACATACAGGTGCACACCCGCCTGCGGCTCGGCCAACAGGTCGGGCAAGGACAGCTTTTGTGCGCTGGCACCATCGTCGAAGTGGAAATGGACCTGGGACGCAAACCCCGATGCGCGGATGCGTTCATAAAAGGCGGTGCGCTCCTGGGCGCGACTGCAGTAGTGCATCTGGAACGGCGCAGCGCTGGCGGCCAGGCGTTCGGCCATGCACAGAATCGGCGTGATGCCGATGCCGCCCGCCAGCAGCAGGCTGCGGCTGGCACCGTGCGCCAGGGGGAAGTGGTTTTTGGGCGCGCTGATCTGCAGCACATCGCCCTCTTGCACCGTGTCGTGCATGGCCTGTGAGCCGCCTCTTGACGCCGGGTCGCGCAGCACGCCGACCAGATAGCGGTGGGTTTCGCTGGCATCGTTACACAGCGAATACTGGCGCGTCAGCCCGCCGGGCAGGTGCACATCCACGTGCGAGCCGGCCGAAAAACCCGGCAGCGCCGTTCCGTCGGTGGCCACCAGCTCGTAGCTGCAGATGTCCAGCGCTTCCTGCGTCTTGCGTGCCACGCGCACGCTGATGGTGGCCGCGTTCATGCTGCCACCTGCGGTGCTTCGGCGGCCAGCAGGCGGTCGATCACCTTGCGCGACTGCACGCCACCGGAGTCGATGTTGAGCATCAGCAGCTTGCGTTCCGGGTGGGCCAGCAGGTTGCGCTGCTGCTTCTCCAGCATCTCCAGGTCTTCGCTGAAGATCTTGCCCTGGCCTTCGCGGATGCTGGCGGTGAGCTCGGTGTCGGTGGGCTTGAAGTGGCGCGCCATGCCCCAGAAGTACCAGATCGAGGTTTCGGTCTCGGGCGTGATGAAGTCCACCACGATGGACGATGCCTTGTGCGCGTCGGGCGCTTCGTAGCCGCCGTGGCCCGCGTGGGCCACGCCCACCTCGATCATCACGTGGCTGGGCGGGGTGAAGCGGCAGATCTGCCAGCGGTCCACCGGCACGTCGTCGGCCAGGCCGTTGCCGCGCAATGCCATGCGCCAGAACGGCGGCGCGCTGATGTTTTCCATATGGCGGCTGGTGATCACCTCGTCGCCGTTCACCACGGTTTTGGTGGGGGTTTCGTCGATCTCTTTTTGGCCGATGCTGCTGGCGTGCACATAGGTTTCGTGCGACAGGTCCATCAGGTTGTCGACCATCAGCCGGTAGTCGCAGTTAATGTGGAACAGGCCGCCGCCGTAGGCCCAGGCGGGGTTGTCGGCCCACTCCAGGTGGTGCAGTTTGGCCTCGTCGGCCAGAGCCGCGTCGCCGGGCCAGACCCAGATGAAACCGTAGCGCTCGATGGCCGGGTAGGCGCGGATGGCCGGGAAACCGCGCACGCGCTGGCCGGGCATGGCCACAGTCTTGCCGTCGCAGCCCATCTCCAGCCCGTGGTAGCCGCAGGTGAGTTTGCCGTTTTCCACCTTGCCCAGCGACAGGGGTGCGCCCCGGTGCGGGCAGAAGTCTTCCAGCGCAGTGGCCTTGCCTTCGGGGCCGAGGTACAGCACTAGGGATTCGCCGCAGATCTTGCGGCCCAGGGGCTTGTCGGTGATTTCGTCGGGGGTGCAGGCGACGTACCAGGCATTTTTGGGGAACATGTGGTGGGCTCCTAGGGTGTATTTGTTGTTAATGCGCTGCGGCCAGTGTGCCGGATGCACGGTCTGCCGTGGGCGTTTTTGCGCGAATGGCCAGCACCGCCACTACAGCCAGCAGCAGCGGAACGGCGAACACGTAGTACAGCTGGGGCGGTGCCCAGCCGCTGTCGAGCAAGACACCGGCAGTCAGCGGGGCCAGGATGGCACCCATGCGGCCAATGCCGATGGCCCAGCCCATGCCGGTGGTGCGCACCGCCGCCGGGTAGATGATGGGCGCAAACGAATACAAACCGGCCATACCGCCGAAGATGAACATGCCGATGCCAAACGCCGCCATGAAGGCCAGGTCCAGCGCGCCGGTGACGTAGCCAAACACTGCCATCGCCACCGCCGTGATGGCCAGGCAGGATGCCGTCAAACGGCCCAGGTCCAGGCGCGAAGCCAGCACGCCAAAGAGTGTGCCGCCCACGATACCGCCCAGGTTCAGCAACACGCCGCCGGTAATACCCTGCTGGGCCGACAGGCCTGCGGCCACCAGCAGCTTGGGCGTCCAGCTCAGGGCGAAGTAGAAGCTGAACATCAGCAGGAAGAAAGCGCTCCAGATCAGCAGCGTAGAGCGCAGGATGGCAGGCGAAAACAAAGACGAGAAGCCACCCACCGGGGCGACACCGGCTACCGGCACCGACCGTGCAGGCAGGCTTTGCAGCACCGGGCGCTGCATCTTGCGCAGCAAGGTGTTGACTTTGCCCAGCGCACCCTGGGGCTGCTTGGCCAGCAAAAAGTCCACCGATTCCGGCAGCATCCACAGCACCACCGGCACCATCACCAAGGTGGTCAGGCCGCCAAACACAAACACCGAGCGCCAGCCGTAGTGCGTCAGCAGCACCGCCGCCACCATGCCGCCCAGGGTGGCCCCGATGGGGTAGCCGGTGGCCTGGAAGGCCACGCAGGTGCTGCGCCATTTGTGCGAAGAATATTCCGCCGTGATCACGCCCACGCTGGCCAGCATGCCGCCAATGCCCACGCCAGTGAGCGCGCGCAGCAGGCCCAGCTGCAGGCTGCTCTGCGCCAAGGCCGACAGCAACATGCCAACGGTGATCAGCGCCAGGCACACCAGAATGATGGCCTGGCGGCCATAGCGGTCGGCCTGGGGTGCCAGCAGCAGCGAGCCCGCCGCCATGCCCACCAGCCCGGCGCTGAACAGCAGGCCCAGCTGCGCGCCGGTCAAATGCCATTCGGCCGAAATGCTGGACGCCGTGAATGCCATCACCAGCACGTCAAACCCGTCCAGCATCACTAGCATCACGCAGATGGCCACCGCCAGCCACTGAAAGCGGCCCATGGCCCCTTCGTCGATGGATTTTCGAATGTCTTGTTGCATGGGGTCCTTGTCTCTTTCGTGGGGCTGCGGTGGGGTGGGAAGGTACCGAGCGCTTGCAGCGGGTTGACGATCAGTATTCTGAATGATGATTCAGTGTACGGATCGTTGATGGGCTTGGGGATCAGCATTTACCCTAGGCGCGGGGGTGTCGGTGCGTAAAGTTGGGCTGTGGCCTACCGGTTGGGGATGGTGTCTTTTTCAGATTTTCAGGGTTTTTCCAGATACATAAAGTGCCTCCTGTGCTGATTGGATAAGCGTGAGCAGCTCCTATTTTTAACTATCAAAAGTGAAGCAATAAGTGCGGACCGCACGGGCGGTAGCCAATGGGGGTCGGATCCCAATTGCGCGCAGGTTGTTGGTGGTGCGAGAGGGCTGCATCCCGCATTTGGGCTCCGACCCCTATTGGCGAGTTGACATTGGCGTTTTCTGGGTGCAATGAGCATGCTCGGCCGGGAGTTGCGCCCGGCGGCGCAGTAACTTTTCTTTTGCGCAAAAGAAAAGTCACCCAAAGAAAGGCGCCCCAACTGTCTGCGCCCTGCGCTGGCGCTACGGGAACCTGCGGTGCGCGCTTTGGGCGGGGTCTGGCTAAACTCGCTGCGCTCAGACAACGCCAGCCCTTTTCCGCCCAAAGCTGTGCTCCTCGGCGCAACCAGATGGGGACCCAATGCGGGATCGGGGGCGCGTAGCTCCCCTTCGTGCCTAGGGCACGAAATCAGGGTGGGCGCGCCCGCCGATAGCCGAACAGATTTCACAGCCACCAACAGTTCCCCCAGCTCGCGACCGGCGCGATGCCCGGCGCAGCCGGGCCGATCCCGCTCCCCGGGGTCCCCCTCTAGATGCGCCGAGGAGCGCAGCTAGCGATGGACCAGGGCTGGCGTTGTTTGAGCGCAGCGAGTTTAGCCAGACCCCATCGATAGCGAGCACCGCAGGCTCCCGCAGCGGCAGCGGAGGGCGCAGGTAGTGGGGGTGGCCTTTCTTTTGGTTCCTTTTCTTTGGCCAAGCAAAGAAAAGGGACTGCGCCGCCGGGCGCATATCCCGGCCGGGGATGCCAAAGGGGTCTCACCCCTAGCGAATAAACGCCCTCCTCCGCCCATCGCATAAGCACAACTCCTATTTTTGAGTATCAAAAACGAAGCAATCCATTGCACGTGCATCGGCATCGGCTTCGCTAAAAAGCTGCCGTTGAACGCTAAAGTCAAACCGCAACGAATTCGCCACCAAGCCAACGCGCATGGTGCGCATACATCCTCGCGTGGCGGGCAAGCTCGGGGGCTCCCGTTAAATGGCCGTGCTGCGCAGTCCACTGCGCGAGGGCGTGCAGGCGTTTAATGGCGGTGGCGACCACAGTCGATGGCGGGTAGCGCAAGGAACAATCTCCTGCGCTGTAGGCATCTATAAACGTCTCCAGGCGGGCCCAGGTGTCTGCGTAGCCCCACGCAGCTCAAGTCGGCTTAAAAGGAACGTAGTCGATTTCCAGAAACTCCGCGACCTCGGGCTTCCAGCGAGTCTCTACGAAGCGGACGTGCTCTGGGTGGACGTTGTAGGCCGTGTAGCCGTCTTGCGACTCGAACTCCATCGAGAAGCCGAAGTCGAAGTGATTCTTCGGGCTGATCTGGCGCAGGCACTCGAAGTTGCGCACGCTGGGAATGGTGGCCAAAACCTGCGCCGCCTGCAGGAAGGACGACTCTGCGTCGGAGGCCGGTGCGTGCTTGAGTTTGAAGACAACGGTGTGCCGGACCATGGGTGTTCTCCTGAGGGCTGATCAACCTGTACCGGCACCATCGTATATCTGCGCCATCCGATGGGTTGTTAGACCTTGAAGGTATCCACAGCGGCTTGGAGTTGCTCCACCTGGCTGGCCATGGAGGCGGCTGCGGTGGCGGTTTCTTCTACCAGCGCGGCGTTTTGCTGGGTCATGGATTCCAGTTGCACCACAGCGTGGTTGACGTGTTCGATGCCCGCGCTCTGCTCGGCCGAGGCCTGGGTCATCTCGGCAAGTACCTCGGTGACCTGCTGCACGGCCTGCACAATTTCTTCCATGGTGCGGCCCGCCAAGTCCACGCGCTGGCTGCCGCTTTGCACCTGCTGCACCGAGTCGCCGATCAGCCCCTTGATCTCCTTGGCGGCATTGGCGCTGCGCTGCGCCAGGGTCCGCACCTCGCTCGCCACCACCGCAAAGCCCCGGCCCTGCTCACCTGCGCGGGCGGCCTCTACCGCGGCATTCAGGGCCAGGATGTTGGTCTGGAAGGCAATGCCTTCGATGACCTCGATGATGTCCACAATCTTTTTGGAACTGGCGCTGATGGCCTGCATGGTGTCCACCACCTCGCCCACCGCCGCCCCGCCGCGCTGGGCGATCTTGGAGGCGTTCAGGGCCAGGCTGTTGGCCGCTTGCTCGCGCTGGGAGTTCTGGCGCACCGTGGCCGTCAGCTGCTCCATGCTGGCGGCGGTTTCCTCCAGCGACGAGGCCTGGGTTTCGGTGCGATGCGACAGATCGGCGTTGCCGCTGGCAATTTGCTGCGAAGCAACCGAAATGGACCCGGTGCTGTCTTTGATGCGGGTCACCAGCAGGGTCAGGGTGTCTTCCATCGAGCCCATGGATTCCAGCAGGTGGCCAAACTCGCCACCGCGGGAGGTTTCAAAATCCTGGCTCAGGTCGCCCGCCGCCACGGTGTCGGCAATCAGCATCGCCTCATGCAGCGGGTCCACGATGCTGCGGGCAATCAACACCGTGGCAGCCACGCCCAGCAGCACGGCCACCGCCCCCAGCACCAGCAGCAGCGTGCGGGTCGAGGCGATACGCGCCTCCAGCAGCGCGGCATCCTCGATCATTTGCCGTTTTTGCAAGTCCACCATGGCCACCACCTGGTCTTGCAGCGCATCCAGGGACGGCAGGGTTTGGGCCATCAGCACGGCGGAAGCCTCGGCCCGGTCTTCGGTGCGCAGCAATTGGTCTACTTTGCTGAACGATGCCACATAGGCCGTGCGGGTTTGCCGGATTTTGTCCAGCAGCAGCTTGCCCTCGGCCGAGGTTTCCAGGGTGCTCAGGGTCTGCAGCGCATCGCCAATGGTCTTTTTATTGGCATCGATGAAGGCGTAGGTCTGTTGGGTTTTGGCGGGGTCGGTGAGGAAGAAAAGCTCCATGGTCCGACGTGCGTTGGCTTTGGTGGTGGCGTTGATGGCGGCCGCAGCGGAATTCTTCACCAGGCCTTCTTCCACGATGCGGCGGTTGATGCTGCCCAACTCGCCCAGACGCACGGTAGCCACACCGATCACCGCCACCAGCAGCGCCAATATCAGTCCAAAACCCAAGCCCAGGCGGGTCACTATTTTCGTATTGTCAAACCACACGGTGGCCTCCTCAAATGTGCTTTTGTTATGTCAGTGTAACAATTTGACACAGCCCAAAAATCAACACCTACGGCCCCCCCTTATGGCCGGTCAGATCAGGTTACGCATCGCCTGGGCCGTCTCCCGCAGCACGGGCAGCACGCGGGCGACGGCATCGGCGGTAGGCTCATGGCCCATGGGCATGGTGACGCTCAGGGCGGCGACCGCATCGCCATTGCGGTCGCGCAGGGGCACGGCGATGCCGCGGTAGTTCAGCTCCAGCTGCTGCTCGGACAGGGCCCAATCCTGCGCGCGGATGTGGACCAGCGCGGTACGCAACTGCTCTTTGTCGGTGATGGTGTGGGGCGTGTAGGTTTGCAGTACGCGCTGGGCCAGCCACTGCTCGCGCTGCTCTGGCGTGCGCTGGGCCAGCACCATCAGGCCCGCCGCCGTGACCTGGGCCTGCACCCGTCCGCCCAGCACGTAGCCGGTGTTCATGCTGCGGCTGGGGCCATTGCGGGCGATGTAGACGATGTCGTCGCCGTCCAGCACGCTCAAATAGGCCACTTCCATGGTGCCCGCCGTCACGCGCTGCAAAAACGGCTGCACGATGCGCGGCAACCGGGCCGAATCCAGGTAGCTCTGGCCCAGGCGCAGCACCCGCGGGGTCAACCAGAACAGCTTGCCATCGGTGCCCACATAGCCCAGGTGCGCCAGCGTCAGCAGGTAGCGGCGCGCGGCGGTGCGGGTCAGGCCGCCGCGCTGGGCGGCCTGGGTGGCAGTCATGCGCGGATGGGCTTCGCTGAAGGACTCGAGCAAGGCCAGGCCTTTCTCTAGCCCGGCGATCCAGTCGCGGCGGTCCAGAGCATCGGGTGCGGAAAGTGAAGCTGTCATAGGAAAACCCTCATTCCGTTCGATTATCGCGCAACTTCGTTCGTTAATCGCGCGCCATGGCAAGCAGTTACCACCGGTGGGCGGGGCATGCCTCTACATTCGCAATCAAATTCTGACGGCTAGCCCCTACCACCCACATGCCCTCCACCACCCCTACCAGTTCGCCCGTGCACGCCATCGACGGCCACACCCGCGTGTACTTCATCGTCGGCCATCCGATCGAGCAGGTGCAGGCCCCCACCAGCTTCAACCGCATTTTTGCGCTGCTGGGCATCAACGCGGTGCTGGTGCCGGTGCAGGTCGCCCCGGCCGATCTGCAGGCCTTTGTGAAAACCGCTTTTGCCGCCCCCAATGTGCACGGCCTGTGGGTCACCATTCCGCACAAGGCCGCCATGCTGGACGCGCTGCACAGCATGTCCGACATCGCCCGCATGGCCGGTGCGGTCAACGGCGTGCGGCGCCGGGCCGACGGCACACTCGAAGGCGGCCTGTTCGACGGCGAAGGTTTTGTCGCCAGCCTGGGCTACTTTGGCATTGCCTACGCATCCCAACGCGTGCTGGTCTTAGGCGCAGGCGGTGCGGCGGCCGCGATTGGTGCATCGCTAGCGCTGGCGGGTGCCCAGGCCCCGGCAGAAATCGCGTTTTTTGACCCCAGCACCCAGCGCGCCACCGAGGTGGCCGCACGCATCACTGCAGGCTCGCCCGTCAAGGCTTTTGCGGCCATCAACAACGACCCCGCCGGGTTTGACGTGGTCATCAACGCCTCGCCCCTGGGTTTGAAGGCCACCGACCCCCTGCCTTGCGACGTGGCGCGCCTGGATGCGGGCGCGGCGCTGGTGGATATTTTGATGAAGAACCAGCCCACCCCCCTGGTGCGCGCCGCCCGCGCCCGCGGCCTGCAGGCCGAGCCGGGTTTTGAGATGCTGATCCAGCAAACCCATTGCTACCTGGATTTTTTTGGCTTCACCGATGCGGCCCAAAAGATACGCGAAGATGCCAATTTCTTGCGCGAACTGATGTACCCCGCCGAGCTGCTCGGCGAAATTCGCAAAACTGCCTGAACAACAACCACCCGGAGACACACCATGACCAAACGTATCACTCTTAAATTGATAGCTGCCTGCGCCATTGCAGCCTGCGCCAGCGGCGCTTTTGCCCAACAAACCATCAAGATTGCCAACATCGTGGAGCTATCGGGTGCGGGGGCCACGGCAGGTACCAACTTCAAGAACGGCGAAGAGCTGGCGGTCAAGGAAATCAATGCCGACGGCGGCATCCTGGGCAAGAAGATCGAGACCATCACCACCGACACGCAAAGCAACCCCGGCGTGGCCAAGGGCCTGACGCAAAAAGCGGTGGACAACGATGTGTTCGCCATCTTCGGCCCGGTGTTCTCGGGCTCCATCATGGTCAGCATGGCAGAAAGCCGCCGTGCCGAGATCCCCAACTTCACCGGCGGCGAGGCAGCCAGCATCACCCAGCAGGGCAACCCCTATGTGTTCCGCACCAGCTTCACCCAGGCCACCGCCATGCCCAAGGTGGCGCGCTACATCAATGAAGTGACCAAGGCCAAAACCCTGGCCATCATTTTTGTGAACAACGACTTCGGCAAGGGCGGGCTGGACTCCATCAAGAAGGCCCTGGCCAGCACCGATACCAAGATCGTCGCCGAGATCTCCACCGACAGCGGCCAGGTCGACTTCTCGGCCCCGGTGCTCAAGGCCAAGCAAAGCAATGCCGACGCGTTGTTCGTCTATTCCAACGAAGAAGAATCCGCCCGTGCCCTGCGCGAGTTGCGCAAACAGGGCTGGACCAAACCCATCATCGGTGAGACCACCCTCACCGGCCAGAAGGTCATCGACCTGGCAGGCGACGCGGCCAACGGCGCAATTGCCCACGTGGGCCTGACAGTGGACGCGCCCATCCCGGCCATCCGCGCCTTCCGCGCCAAGTTTGAAAAGGCGTATGGCTACACCTCGGACCACAACGGCATGAAGGGCTACAGCGGCGTGTACGCGCTCAAGGCCGCCATCGAGAAGGTGGGCAAGCTCGACCGCAAGGCGGTAGCCGCCGCCCTGCACGGCCTGAAGGTGTCTACCGACAAATACCCCGGCGTGCTGATGAACGTCGAGTTCGATAAAAACGGCGACCTGGACCGCGAAAGCTTCATGGTGGAAGTGAAGAACGGCAAGCAGGAAGTGATCGCCATGGTGCCGCCGCTGAACGCGGCCAACGTCAACGCCAAGATGCCTGCGGCTGCGGCGAAGAAGTAAACCTGCTGCGTACCCCCCCCACCAGGAGCCCCCGTGACCGACTTTCTCCAACTCTTCTTCAGTGGCCTGGCCACCGGGGGCATTTACGCGCTGGCGGCACTGGGCTTTACGCTCCTGTGGCAGGCGGCAGGCACCATCAACTTCGCCCAGGGCGAGTTCGTGATGCTGCCGGCCTTCATGATGCTGGCCTTTATCAACATGGGTGCGCCCTTCCTGGTGAGCTTTTTGCTGACCTGCATCGTGGCCACCGCCGTACTGGGCTGGGCCTTCAAGCGCGGCATCGTGGACCCGCTGTTCAAGTTCAGCATGATGCCCATCGTGGTGGCCACCATCGGCCTGAGCATCGCCCTGCGCAACGGCATGCGGGCCGGTTACAGCGCAGAGGCCCACCCCTTCCCCAGCCTGTTTGCCGACAAGCTGTTCAACATCGCCGGGGTCACCATCACCCTGGCCGACGTGGGCACGCTGGTGCTGGCGCTGCTGCTGGTGTTTGCCACCCAGGCCTTCCTGCAAAAAACCATCACCGGCCGCGCCATGCAGGCGGTGGCGCAAAACACCGAGAGCGCCAGCGTGCTCGGCATCAACGTGCCGCGCATGATCTTCTACACCTTTGCCATCAACGCGGTGCTGGCCTGCGCGGCGGCGGTGCTGGTCACGCCCACCTACCTGGCCAAGTTCGACATGGGTGAAAGCCTGGGCAACAAGGCATTTTTTGCGGCCATCATCGGCGGCTTCAACAACTCGCGCGGTGCCCTCTTGGGCGGGCTGATCGTGGGCGTGTGCGAGAACCTGGCTGCGGCCTATATCTCGCCCGCCTACAAGGACGCGGTGGCGCTGGTGATCTTCATGGTGGTGATTCTGTTCAAGCCGCAAGGTCTGCTGGGCAAGAAGGAAGAGAGAAAAGTATGAAAAAGAGCACTCTCATTTCCATAGCTGCTGCCGCCCTGTTCCTGTGCGTCACACCGCAGTTTCTTAAAAATTACGGCATCTACCTGCTGACCACCTGGCTGATCTTCGTCATGGCCACCATGGGCCTGAACCTGACCGTGGGCTACGCCGGGCAGAAGTCGCTGGGCCACGCCGCGTTCTTCGGCATTGGGGCCTACACCATGGCCTTGCTGCTGAAGGCGGGCTTGGGCTGGTGGCTGGGCATTCCGGCCGCGGCCGCGCTGTGCTTTTGCATCGGCCTGGTGCTGGGCTTTCCGGCGCTGCGGGTGCAAACCATCTACCTGGCATTTGCCACGCTGGGCTTCAACACGGCGGTGTGGCTGGTGATGCGCAACGAAGAATGGCTGACCGGTGGCACCTTCGGCATCAATAACATTGCCCGCCCGGAGTTTGCCGACAGCAACCTGCGCTACTACTACCTGGTGCTGGGCGTGGCCGTGGTGCTGGCGCTGCTGCTGTGGGGCCTGCTGCGCTCGCCCTGGGGCAAGGCGTTTACCGCACTGCGCGACAACCCGATCCGTGCCGAGAGCCTGGGCATCAACATCCGCAGCTACACCCTGCTGTCGTTCGCCATCGGCGCGGCCTATGCCGGGGTGGCGGGGGCCTTGTTTGCCTCGCTGGTGCAGTTCATCGAGCCCGCGCCGTTTGCCGTGGGTGCGTCCATCATGATGTACCTGATGGTGGTGGTGGGTGGCCCCGGCTACTTCCTGGGCCCGGTGGTGGGCGCGGCGGTGGGCGTGATCGTGCCTGAATGGCTGCGCGACGTGCCCGGCGTGTCCGACTGGTATCTGCCGCTGTTTGGCGCGGCCGTGGTCATCTTGATGGTGTGGCTGCCCGATGGGCTGCTGAGCCTGCCGGATCGCATGAAGGCCAAGAAACTATCCCGCGAGGCGAGTGCCGCCCGTGCGAATGTCGGTAAACAAGCAGGAGCCAAGCCATGAGCCAGTCCCTTCTCAAGGTCACCGACCTGAAAAAAGCCTACGGTGCCATCCAGGCCGTGGGCGGTGTGAGCTTCGAGGTCCAGCCCGGCGAAATCTTCGGCGTGATCGGCCCCAACGGCTCGGGCAAGACCACGCTGTTCAACAGCATGCTGGGCCAGATCACCCCCGACACCGGCAAGATCGAGCTCAACGGCGAAGACGTGACCCAGTGCGGCCCGCTGGAGCTGAACCGCCGCGGCATTGGCCGCACCTTCCAGACCCTGCAGGTCTTCGGCAAGATGAGCGTGCGCGACAACCTGATCGTCGCCGCCCAGGAGCACCGGGGCAGCATGTTCAGCCGCATGTTCGCACCCAGCGACTCGGGGCTGGGAGCCAAGGCCGACGCACTCATCAAGCGCTTTCGCATCGAGCATGTAGCCGACAAGAAGGCCGGTGAGCTCAGCTACGGCCAGCAAAAGCTGGTGGACATCGCCATGGCCTTCATGAGCGAACCGGACCTGGTGCTGCTGGACGAACCCTGCGCGGGCGTAAACCCTAGCCTGGTGGGTGGTATTTCCACCCTGCTGAAGGACCTGAACCGCAACCCGGCTAGCGGCAAGAAAAGCAGCTTTGTGGTCATCGAGCACAACATGGACTTCGTGATGGACCTGTGCCACCGGATCATGGTGATGGTGGAGGGCAAGGTGATGGCCATTGGAACGCCTGCCGAAATCCGGGGTAACAAGCAGGTGCTTGATGCCTATTTGGGGGCCTAGGGATGTCCCCTAACGCTATGGATATGGTTGATGCCACGGGCATCGCTGGCCGGGATGTGCGCCCGGCGGCGCAGTGTCTTTTCTTTTCCGCAAAAGAAAAGGCACCAAAAGAAAGGCGCCCCCACTCCCAGCGTCCCTTCGCTGCGCTACGGGCAACCTGCGCAGCGGGGCTTTTGGCGGGGTCTGGCTCGAACTCGCTGCGCTCAGACAATCGCCAGCCCTTTTCCGCCAAAAACCCCGCATCGCAGGCGCATGGAGAGGGGGAAATCCGGGCGCACCGGCGGTGCGCATTGGCGCAAAGCGCCAACGGAGCCCGTGCCCCTTCCCCTCTGTATGCGCCGAGGAGCGCAGCTTCAAGTGGATCAGGGCTGGCGTTGTTTGAGCGCAGCGAGTTTAGCCAGACCCCACTTGAAGCGAGCACCGCAGGTTGCCCGCAGCGCAGCGTAGGGACGCAGACAGTGGGGTCGCCTTTTCTTGGGTTACTTTCTTTTGGCGAAGCAAAAGAAAGTGACTGCGCCGCCGGGCGCACATCCCGGCCGAGGATGCCCATAAACACCCCTAAGAGACAAGCCAAATGAGCGACACCTGTATCGAATTCAACGACGTGGTAGCCGGGTACAAGGACTTCATGATCCTGAACAACCTGAGCTTCAAGGCCCGGACCGGCTCCATCACCCTGCTGCTGGGCCCCAACGGTGCGGGCAAATCGACGGTGCTGAAAACACTGTTCGGCCTGCTCAAACCCCGCCAGGGCAGCATCCAGCTGTATGGCCAAAGCGTGGTGGGGCTGACGCAAAAGGAGCTGCTGGCCCAGGGCATTGCCTTTGTGCCGCAGGGCCGCAACCTGTTTGGCCAGCTGACGGTGTGGCAAAACCTGGAGCTGGGCGGCATCACCATCGGCAAGGAGCTGACGCACCAGCGCATCCCCGAGGTGCTGGATTTCTTTCCACGCGTGAAGCAGCGCATGGACAGCATGGCATCAAGCTTATCGGGCGGCGAGCAAAAACAACTGGAGATTGGCCGCGCCCTGCTGCTGCGCCCCAAAGTGATTTTGATCGACGAGCCCAGCATCGGCCTCTCGCCCATGGTGGTGGGCGATGTGTTCAAACTGCTACGCAAACTGGCCGACCAGGGCACTACCGTGCTGATGGTGGAACAAAACGTGAAAAGTGCGCTCAAAATATCGGACGAAGCGATTGCGCTGGAGTCGGGCCGCCTGGTGCTGCAAAAACCGGCATCCGAATTGCTTGCAGACCCACATATTGAGCGCCTATTTTTGGGTGGAGCGCATGCTGCACCAGCACAAGCAGCTACTATTTAAGGAGCATTTGATCCATGAGTGATTTACTGGCCAACCCCAGCCGCGAGCCCTTGCAGGCCTCGTTCAGCGACGCCTCCAACCCGCTGGGGCTGGACGGTATCGAGTTCATCGAATACTCCTCGCCCAAGCCGCAGGCGCTGGGCCAGGTGCTGGAGATGATGGGTTTCAAACCGGTGGCGCGGCACCGCTCGCGCGAAATTCAGCTGTACCGCCAGGGCGGGCTGAACATCGTGGTCAACGGCCACCCCAGCGACGCGCAGGCTGCAGGCCACGGCAGTGAATCGCCCACCATTTCGGCCATCGCCTTGCGGGTGCGCGATGCCCGCGCCGCCTACCACTACGTGCGCGAGCGCGGTGCCTGGGAGGTACCCACCCACGCCGAAGTGATGGAGCTGAACATCCCCGCCATCCACGGCGCGGGCGGCAGCCGCATCTATTTTGTGGACCGCTACAAGGACTTCTCCATCTACGACGTGGATTTCATCCCGATCCCCTCCGTCAACCAAAAGCCCGAAGCCACCGCCGGACTGCACTTCTTTGGCGTGGTGCAGTACATCGGCCCGGAGCGCAGCTACGACTGGATCGAGTTCTACAACGCCCTGTTTGGCATGGCCCTGATCCCCGACGAAGAGCGCTTCGGTATCATGCCCAAGGGCACCTTGCTGCGCAGCCCGGCCTTGGAAGCCGCCAACAGCTTCATGCTGCAACTGATCGAGCCCGAACTGAACGTGATCGACACCGACGAGCGCCTGCAGCGCATCGGCCTGGGCGTGCCCGACGTGCTGGCGGCGGTGAAGGCCTTGCGCGCGCTGGGCGTGGAGTTTGTGGAAACCCAGGCCACCCACACTGAGAGCCGCGGTGCGATCACCAAGACCTACCTGGGCTCCGTCGTGTTCGAACTCGTGCACAGCGAGAAAGCCGTATGAAAGACCACGCCATCCAAGGCTTCGGCATGGACACCATCACCCTGGCCGGGCCGCTGAAAGCCAAGCTCAAGGCCATGGTGGATGCGGGCTTTACCCAGGTGATGCTCAAGGCCAACGACATCGTCGGCCACCCGGACGGCATGGAGGCGGCGGTGGCCGAGGTCAAGGCCAGCGGGCTGCGTGGCACGGGCTTTCAGGTACTGCGCGACTTCGAGGGCCTGAGCGGCCACCTGCACGAGTACAAGATCGACATCGCCAAGGCCATGCTACAGATGTGCGCCGCGCTGGACTGCAAGGTGCTGCTGGCCTGCTCCAGCACCTCGCCACACGCCACCCAGGACCTGGACCACATTGCCCGCGATCTGCGCAAGCTGGCCATGCTGGCCGTGCCGCTGGGCATCCGCATCGCCTACGAGGGCCTGTCGTGGGGCCGCACGGTGAACGAGTTCACCACCGCCTGGGACGTGGTCTGCCGCGCCGACTGCCCCAACCTGGGCCTGGGCATCGACGGCTACCACATCGTGGCCGCCAAGACCTCGCTGGACGAGATCGACTACCTGGACCCGAGCAAGATATTTTTGGTGCAACTGGCCGACTTCATGTGGCAGGAAACCAAGACCTTTGAAGAGCGCATGACCACCGCCCGCACCTACCGCGTGTTCCCCGGCGAGGGCGTGCACAGCGAGCAGATGGTGGACCTGGTGCTCAAGCTCGACCGCCTGGGCTACCGCGGCGACTACAGCTTTGAAGTCTTCAACGACGACTACGTGAACCTGCCCCTGCCGGTGGTGGCCGCCCGCGCCCGCAAGAGCGCGCTGTGGCTCAGCGAAGACGTGCTGCGCCGCTCCACACCGCTGCCCAATGACATGCGGCTCAAGCAGCGGCTCTGACAAGGTTCATATAAAAATCGGCGGTTTGTGCTTATTCTGTGAGCACAAGCTGCTCTTTTTTTATGTAGTAAATCGATGGGGACTTTTTGTCGCTCACCTGGTTAATCGGGACTTAATCTGGCTTGTGAATAATGCGGACACCCACGGCCACTTTTGCACACCCATGTACGACCTGAACGATTTGAACGACGACAGCGAAGATACCGAACACACTCCGGCCCAGCGGGCCGCCGCCGCATCGCGCAGCACCTGGGTCAGCGTGGCCGTGAACCTGGGTCTGACCATTTTGCAGATCACGGCGGGCATCCTGTCCAAGTCCCAGGGCCTGATCGCCGACGGCGTGCACTCGCTGTCCGATCTGGTGGCCGACTTCGTGGTGCTGCTGGCCAGCCACCACAGCAAAAAAGACGCCGATACCGACCACCCCTACGGCCACCAGCGCTATGAAACCGCCGCCTCGCTGGTGCTGGGCCTGCTGCTGCTGGCCGTGGGCGCGGGCATGCTGTGGTCGGCCGCCAGCAAGCTGGAGGCCCCCGAAGCCATCGCCCAGGTGCATGTGCTGGCCCTGTGGGTGGCCGGTGGCGCGCTGGTGGCCAAGGAGCTGCTGTTTCGCTACATGCTGGCCGTGGCCAAGCGGGTCAAGTCCAGCATGCTGGTGGCCAATGCCTGGCATGCCCGCTCGGACGCGGCCTCGTCCCTGGTGGTGGGCATCGGCATCGTCGGCAACCTGGCGGGCTACCCGCTGCTGGACCCGATCGCGGCGCTGATCGTGGGCTTCATGGTGTCCAAAATGGGCTGGAGCTTTGCCTGGGATGCCCTGCACGACCTGATGGACCGGGCCGTCGATGAAGCCGAGGTAGAAGCCATCCGCCAGACCCTGCAAGCCACGCCCGGCGTACTCGGAGTGCACGACCTGCACACCCGCAAGATGGGCGACATGGTGGTGGCCGATGCCCACATCGAGGTCGATGCCACCCTGAGCGTGGAGGCCGGGCACGAGATTGCCGTATCGGCGCGCCAGCGCGTGCTGCAGCGGCACCGGGTGCTGAACCTGATGACCCACATCGACCCCTGGCGGCGGCCCGACCGGGACCACACCGCCGTCTGACCCCTGCGACGGATGGTGTGGGGGCCGTGTGAACTTATGCATAAAATAGGCTTCCCGTGCTTATTCAGACTGCACAAGAAGCTATCAATTACATAGCGTAACACTTTCCACCTACCGCCTGTGCCTACTACCGCCATTGCCCACCTGCGCGCCCGCGCCACCCAGCACGTCACCCTGTTTGGCAAAGCCCGTACCCATTGGAACAGCTGGGGCCAACCCGGCAGCCAGCCACCCGTGCTGTTATTGCACGGCGGCAGCGGTAGCTGGACGCACTGGCTGCGCAACATCCAAAGCCTGGTCGATGCCGGGCGGCAGGTGTGGGTGCCCGACCTGCCCGGCTTTGGCGACTCCGATGTGCCCCCCGGAGGTGCCGGCAGGGATGCCGACGCCATGCACGCGCCACTGCAGCTGGGCTTGCAGCAGCTGGTGGGAGACGCCGCCGTGGACGTGGTGGGCTTCTCGTTTGGCAGCATGGTGGGCGGCTTTCTGGCCCAGGTCTATCCCAGCCGTGTGGCCCGCCTGGTCATCGTCGGTGCACCGGCCCTGGGCCTGGTGCAACGCAATACCGTACCCCTCAAAGCCTGGACGCACCTGACCGACCCCGCAGCCCAGGCCATCCAGCACCGCCACAACCTCACTGCGCTGATGCTGTTCGACCCGGCCGGTGTGGATGACGACACCCTGGCCATGCACATCGCCAACGTGCGGCGCGACCGCATCCCCGGTCGGCGTTTGTCGTACACCGATGTGCTGGCCAAAGCCCTGCAACAGGTACGCTGCCCGGTGTGGGCCATCTATGGGCGCGAAGATGCCCTGTACGAGGGCCGGGTCATTGAGCTGGCCGCCGCGCTGCAGGCCGCGCCCACCTTCCAGTCGCTGCACCTGGTGGAAAAGGCCGGCCACTGGGTGCAGTACGAGCAGGCCGATGCGTTCAATGCGGCACTGCTCCAGACCTTGGAGGCCAAGCCTGCCTAGACAGGCTGCCGCTATCTCCTACACTGCGGGCTATGAAAGTGTCCGCCCCCGCCAAAAAGCCCCAGCCCCGTACCAACGACCCCGAGCGTACCCAGGCCGATATCCTCACGGTGGCCACCCGCGAGTTCTCTGAAAAAGGCTTTGCCGGGGCCCGCATCGACCTGATCGCCGAAGCCACGCGCACCAGCAAGCGCATGATCTACTACTATTTTGGTAGCAAGGAAGGCTTGTACCTCAAGGTGCTGGAAGATGCCTACAGCCGCATCCGGCAGATCGAGAGCGAGCTGCAACTGGAAGACCTGGAGCCCGTCGAGGCCCTGCGCACCCTGGTCAGCTTCACGGTGGACTACGAGCGCACCCACCCCGACTTCATCCGCTTGGTGATGAACGAGAACATCCAGCGCGGCGCCTCCCTGGCCCGCAGCACCACCATCCAGCAACGCAACGCCACCGCCATCGACGGCATCAAGGCGGTCTACCAGCGCGGCGTGGCTGCGGGCGTGTTCCGCCCCGGCCTGGACCCGGTGGACCTGCACATGTCGATCAGCGCCTTGAGCTTTTTCAACGTTTCCAACCGCCACACCTTCGCCCTCATTTTCCAGCGCGACATGGACAGCCCCGAAGCCGTAGCCCAGCGCCGCGCCAACGTGGTGGAGATGATGTTGCGCTATGTGAGGGCCTGATGCGCCCTCCCCCATGCGCATGAGGTCCCCCCCTGGTGTCACGGATAATGCCGTCCACACTCTTCCAGCCATGCCATGACCTCTGCACACCCCTCCGCCCCTTTGACCTACGACCAAACGGGTGTCAACTACGACCTGATTGACCCCCTGAAAGTGGCTGCACAGCGCGCAGCGGCCCAAACCGGTGCCCACCTGGCCAGCCATGGCTTCAGCGAAGTGGTCGCATCACGGGGCGAGTCGGCCTATGTGGTCGATGTGGGCCCCATGTACCTGGCCAGCATCGTCGAATGCCTGGGCACCAAGGCCCTTCTGGCCGACGAAATGGCCCTGCTCACTGGCAAAAGCTATTACGACGGCATCGCCCAGGACACGATTGCCATGGCCGTCAACGACCTGATCACGGTGGGCGCGACGCCGCTGGTGGTGCAGGCCTACTGGGCGGCAGGCGGCTCGGACTGGTTTGGCGATGCCCAGCGCGCCCAGGCCCTGGTGGCAGGCTGGAAGCGCGCCTGCGACACCTGCAAAGTCGCCTGGGGCGGTGGTGAAACACCGGCCTTGGCCGGGGTGGTGGCCGATGGCCGGGTGGACCTGGCGGCATCGTGCACCGGCATCATCAGCCCCAAGACCCGCCTGTCCGTCGGCGACAAGCTGGACGCAGGCGATGCCATCGTGCTGCTGGCCTCCAGCGGCATCCATGCCAACGGCGTGTCCCTGGCCCGCAAGCTGGCCGAGCGGCTGCCAAAGGGTTATCTGACGGACATTGGCAACGGCCAGACCTTTGGCGAGGCGCTGCTGGCGCCCACGCTGCTGTACTCGCCCGTTACCGAAGCCCTGGCGGCCGACGGCATCATCCCCCATTACTGCGCCAACATCACCGGCCACGGATGGCGCAAGCTGCTGCGCCACCCCAAAGCCCTGACCTACCGCATCCAGCAGGTGCCCGACGTCAGCCCGGTGCTGGCCTTCATGCAGAAGGAATGCCAGCTCGACGACCACGAAGCCTACGGCACGCTCAACATGGGTGCCGGTTTCGCCCTGTTTGTGGCAGCAGCCGACGCCCCACGTGTGGTGGAGATCGCGCAAAACCTCGGCATCCCGGCGCTGGTCGCAGGCACTGTAGAAGCCGGCGCCAAGCAGGTGGTGATAGAGCCACTGAACGTGGTCTACGGCGCAGACGAACTACAGCTTCGTTAACTTTTACCCATCAAATAGGCCGCCTGTGCTTATTCCACCAGCACAGGCAGCTATTTTTTAGATAGCGGGCATATTCAGCGCCCCACCATATCCCCCGGCACCACCCACTGGTCAAACTGTTCGCCCGTCACGTGCCCCGAGGCCACGGCGGCTTCGCGCAGGCTGCTGCCTTCCTTGTGGGCTTTTTTGGCAATAAACGCGGCCTTGTCGTAGCCGATGTGGGTGTTCAGCGCGGTGACCAGCATCAGCGAGCTGTTGACCAAGGCCGTGATGCGCTCCCGGTTGGGCTCGATGCCGACGGCGCAGTGGTCGTTGAAGCTGACCATGCCATCACTCAGCAGGCGCACGCTTTGCAGAAAATTGTGCGCCACCAGGGGGCGGAACACGTTCAGCTCGAAGTTGCCCGACGCGCCGCCGAAGTTGATGGCCACGTCGTTGCCAAACACCTGGGCGGCCAGCATGGTCACGGCCTCGCTCTGGGTGGGGTTGACCTTGCCGGGCATGATGCTGGAGCCAGGCTCGTTCTCGGGGATGCTGAGCTCGCCGATGCCGCTGCGCGGGCCGCTGGCCAGCCAGCGCACGTCGTTGGCGATCTTCATCAGGCTGGCGGCCAGGGTTTTGAGCGCACCGTGGGCGTGCACCAGCGCGTCGCAGCTGGCCAGGGCCTCGAACTTGTTGGGCGCGGTCACAAAAGGCAGGCCGGTGAGCCGGGCCAGTTCGCCTGCAGCCGCTACTGCATAGCCCTGGGGTGCATTCAGCCCGGTGCCCACCGCCGTACCGCCCAGCGCCAGCTCGCACAGGTGGGGCAAGGCCGCCTGGATGTGGCGCGCACCATGGTCCAGTTGGGCCACATAGCCCGAGAATTCCTGGCCCAGAGTGAGCGGTGTGGCATCCTGCAAATGGGTGCGGCCAATTTTCACGATGCCGTCGAAGTCGCTGGCCTTTTGCGCCAGCGTAGCGCGCAGCCGGAAAATAGCGGGCAGCAACTTGCGGGTCATGGCGTCCACCGCCGCCACGTGCATGGCGGTGGGGAACACATCGTTGCTGGACTGGCTGCGGTTCACGTCGTCGTTGGGGTGCACCAGGCGGTCTTCCCCGCGCACGCCGCCCATCAGCTCGCTGGCGCGGTTGGCCAGCACTTCGTTGACGTTCATGTTGGTCTGCGTGCCCGAGCCGGTTTGCCACACCACCAGCGGGAATTCATCGGGGTGCAGGCCTGCGATCACCTCGTCGGCAGCGATGGCGATAGCCTGGGTTTTGGCTGCGTCCTGCAGGCCCAGCGCCTGGTTGACCACGGCCGAAGCCCGTTTCACCAACGCCAGCGCGCGGATGATTTCACGCGGCTGCTGCTCGCCGGAGATATCGAAGTTCTGCAGCGAGCGCTGCGTCTGCGCCCCCCACAGCCGGTCGTCGGGGACGTCGATGGGGCCAAAGGTGTCGCGTTCGGTACGGGTGGTCATAGGGCAAAGGGCGGGTCGAAATGGGCATCATCTCACCGAATGAATGCCCCTACCCCCAGGGTGTGGGCGCGGAGCAGCTCTTCCTTGCCGAGCACGAAGTCGGTGTTGTCGGTGAGCCGTTCGACCGCCAGGTCGATGAAGCGCCGCACCCGCACTGGTACTGCTGCACGGCTGCCAAAGTAGACGAACAGACTGTGGTGGTCGGCCAGATGGTCGAGCAGCAGCGGCACCAAATGCCCCGCGCGAATGGATGCTGCAGCCGTAGGCGCGGCTAGCTGGCCGATGACCGAGCCTGCCAGCACGGTTCGCAGCTCCAGGGTCTCGTCGTTGGTACAGAAAGCCGGGTTGACGTGTTGGTCCTGGGTGCCTTCACCCACTTTCACATGCCAGGGAAAGACACGTCCATCCACGGGGCGGCGAAATGCGCTGCAGCGGTGGGCCGCCAGTTCGTACAAATTTTGCGGAAAACCGTGTTGGGCCACATAGCTTGGCGCGGCGCAAATGATGAGCTGCATGGGAAACAAACGCCGGGCAATCAGGCCCTCCTGGGGCGCATGGCCCAGACGGAAGCCGACATCGACGCGGTCTTCCACCCAATTGCCGATGCGGTCGTCCAGCTGCACATCCGGCTGCACTTGCGGATAGAGGCGCTGGTATGCGTCCAGCACCGGACCGATCACGGTTTGCAAAACGGTGCGCGGCCCTGCGATACGCAGCGGCCCGGCAATGTCTTCCCGGGTTTGCCGGGCTGCGCGCAGCGCCTGTTGCAAGCCCTGCAAAGAGGGTTGGGCGGCATCCAGAAAACGTTGCCCTTCCTCGGTCAGCGACATGCTGCGCGTGGTGCGGTGGATCAGCCTGACCCCCAGGTAGTGTTCCAACTGCCCCAACGCCTTGCTGGCCGCCTGTGGCGAGATGTGCTGCTCTTCGGCAGCCTTGCTCAAACTACCCAGTTCCGCAGTGCGGATGAAAGTGGTGATGGATCGCAACTCATTGATCGACACGGTGGCTCCCGGCTTGTATTTACAACTTTTGGTTGTAAAAAATTCAGGCTATTTGTGGCTAGTTTAATGTTTATCCCGCAGATAAAGTTCCCTCCATCGCGCCAACCTGCCCACACCGGCAACTCGCTCGACAAGAAATCAGCAACCCCCAAACCACCCCATAGAAAGAGACCCCGCCATGAGCACTACCCTGGAACAACGCATCCAACGCCTGGAAGACCAGGCCGCCATCAAACATCTGGTCGATACCTTCTCGAACCTGGCCGACGACAAGGACGTGGCCCGCCAGATGCCCTTGTTCACCGAAGATGCCACCGTCAACACCTACTTCGGCGACACCCTGTTTGCGTCCATGCGTGGCCGCGAAGAAATCGGCCAGGTTTTCTCCAGCTTTATCGCCAACTTTGAAGCGCTCTACCACATCAACGGGCAAATGACGCTGGACATCGATGGCGACCGGGCCCGCTCGACGCACTACTGTTTGGTGGTTTTGGTATCCGACACGCAAGGCAAGAAGTTCAAAAACTTCAATGGTGTGATTTACAAGGACGCGTACGTGCGCCGCAACGGGCAATGGTTGATCGCCGAACGCGTGGCACGGTTCACCTGGCGGGATGTGGCCGAGATGGTCGTCCCAAGCTGATTCCGGGAGCCAATATGCAAGAAATCTCCCACCATCGGCAAACACTATCGACTTCGTGTTCGGTGCCACCCGCGAATTGCTGGTGCGCGAAGGCTACGCCTGGATTGGCGTAAGTATGCAGCGCAATGGTATCGAGGCGATGAAAAAGTGGAACCCGGCGCGCTACAGCAGACTCAGTGTGGCCGCCTCCAATACCGATCCAGCGGACGGCAGCGCAGTTGACCACGCCAATCCCCAAATCATGGCGGTAGGTGGTGACGTACTGGCCTGGGATATCTTCTCCCAGGTCGGCAGGTCGGCAGCCGACGGCAGATCCCAAATGATGGGTGGTTTGAAAGCTCAAAAACTGATTGCGGCGGCTGAATCACAGTCGACGATCAAGGTCTCGACCTACTACAACAGCATCCAGCCCTTGCACCGTGTGTTTGACGGCTTCCTGTTGTACGACCGTAGCGGGGTATTGCGCACCGATGTGGGTACCAAGACCATTGCCATCGGCACCGAGATATTCACCCTGTTGATGGGCCAGCCGCCGCAGGATGATACGGACCACCAGCGGTGGTGGGAGCTGAACGGCGCCTCGCATTTCTCACTGGACGAAGTACAGAGCTACGTAGACCCGATGCTTGTGCGGGATGCCAATGGCCAAATCCTTGGCGGCATCCGTACTGCCGCACAAGATGCACCCATCGCCGCCAACGCTGGCACCGGCAATGGCCCGTGGTTCTGCGGCCCGTCCGGAAACCACGTCGACTTCACGCCGGCGCAGCTGTGCCGGCGGTACGCAAGCCATGCGAACTACGTGGCAAGGGTGCAGGCGATTGTGAACGCCAACGTACGCAGCCGTGTGCTGCTGCCCGAGGAAGCACAGAGAACGGTTGACGCAGCAAAGGCGCTTGATTTCTCTTGCCCGGGCTGATTTTCAACGCGGGTCAGGCGCAAAACCGGCACCCCGCTAGACGCCCTGCCTGCGCCTGGCTGCGGCAAACCGCCGGACGGTGTGGAGGATGGTCTAAGCGGTGTACTTGGTGACAGAACAAATAGTGAAGGTGGGGCAGTGTTCTGCGGTATTTTGGGACACTGCGCGCCCTGAGAGAGCCCCCTTTTACCAATAAAAAAAGCCTCCCGTGCTGATGGAATCAGCATGGGAAGCTATCAAAACAGAAGCAAAGACCGAAGCGCTTCGGCCCTCCTGATCAGCCCAGGCGCACGGCTGTTGGGTCGGCGGTCAGGTAGCCCACGGCTGCGCCGAAGCGGTCGTTGTAGTTGGCGCGCACCAGCGGGTCCAGGGTGGCCTGCACCTTGCCGTGCAGGGCTGGAATCCAGTCGCCGGCATGCTGGAAGTTGCTCATGATGTAGGTCCAGCCGTTGATTTCGTCCACCGCGTGCAGGCCGGTGGATTCCGCGCCCGACGGGGTGGACAGCACGCGGCTCAGGGCCTTGGTGTCGACGTTATAGGCCCACAGGTAGTTGTTGACGTGCAGGCTGGTGTCTTCGCCGATGAACAGGGTGCGCAGCTTTTCCGAGAACTTCAGGTTGTCGGGGTTGGCGATTTTGTCGATGTGGGCCAGGTTGCCCATGGCATCAGCGGCGATGTCTTCCCCGGCCAGCAGGGTCTTGGTGGCAACAGGCACCCAATCGCTGCGGATGGCTTCGCCCAGAATGTCTTTTTGGCCGCCCACCAGCTTGTGCTCGATCACCGCACCGGCCACCAGGGCCTTGGGCAAGGCGATGCCGCTGCCCGCCGTCCAGCCCTTGCCGCCCTTGACCATGGATTCCTGGATGTAGGACAGCGCGGAATAGGCCACCTTGTCCTTGATGTTGACGGTGGTGCCTTCCATCTTGGTGAAAGCCATGGTGCCGCCCACCAGACCGGCGTAGCGGTGGGTTTCCAGGAAGGCCGCGGCCTTTTCCATGCCGGGCTTGACCTTGATCCAGTTGGGCACGCCACTCAGGAACACCTGGGTGAAGCTGGCGTCTTGGGGGTCGTCCTTGCGCACGTCCATGATGTCGGCGGGCTTCAGGGTGTTGGCCATCTGCTCGATCTCGGCGCTGGTGGCATGGCCCAGTTTGACCCAGTACACACCGACGGCCGGTGCTGTGGGGTTCACCGAGAAGCCGGTGTCCAGGCTGGCCACGTACAGGGTGCCCGAGGACAGGTCTTTTTCGCGGTCGGCCACAAACATGAACAGGCCGCCGTTGGTGAAGTCGTCGCCCATCAGCGCGGTGCGGTTGTCGGGCATCACCTGGATCAGCTCGTGCGAAATGCGGCCCAGGCAGTAATGTTTTTTGATGGAGCCGGTGCCGTCGGGGTGCACCGTGACTTCGGGCAGGTGGCCGTAGTGGTAGGGGTTGGCCTTGTTTTCGTCGCCAAACACGTTCTTGCTGAAGGCCTTGAAGTGCTTGACTTCGCCGATGAAGGGCGCATTGGGCTCGTACTCTTCGCTGGAGAGGTGTGTGTTCCAGGGCGACAGGCTGGCACCGCAGGTGATCCACAGGCCGTGGGCGCTGGAGGTGTCCACGTTGTGGTACTTGACCAGGCTGAGCAGGCCGGTTTTCGGGTTCTGGTCCAGCGTGAGCACGGCGATGGGCGACGGCAGCGTGCCGTAGGCCTCTGCACCCTTCTGGTCGCGGGTGGTGTATTCGAACTGCACCACGGCGAACACGGTGTTGCCCTTCACACCCGGCACGTTGGCGTTGGACAGGGTCAGCAGCGAGCTGCCGTCCGGGCAGTCCGAGAAGAAGTGGCGCTCCTTGCCCGGCACCGAGCGGTCCAGGATGGGCTGGTTGCGGATATCAAAGTAGCCACCGGCCAGCACCTTGCCGCCTTTGCCGTCCGGCACCATGTCGCCGGTGTTGAAAAACGGCTGGTAAGCCAGCTTGTAGCTGCGGGTGGTGTTGTCGTTGTAGGCCACGTTGAGGGTGGAGCCCACGGCCACGGTGGCCATGGCCGCCGGGTTGGCCAGGGTGGGCGCGGCCATGCCGGTGAACGTGGCCGACACAAACCCGGCGCTGGACGGCGCGGTGGTGGCGCAGCCAGACAAGAGCGAGGTGGTGGCAAACGCGCCCAGGGGCAGCATGGGTGCGGTGGCTAAAAATTTCAGGGCGCTGCGGCGCGAGGCAAGGGATGCGTCGGACATGGTGGGGTTCCAGTGGGTGGGCTTTAGCAAAAGGCCTTGTCGCGGGGCGCGCAAGGCTTCTGGCCGCCATCTTAGGAAAAGCATGTGACCGTTTTTTGACAGTCACGCCACTGTCACCCTGGTCAAGTACTTTTAAAGAAAATCAGCCTCTTGCGCTTATCCAGTAAGCACAAGCAGCTACTGATTCAATAGCAAATAGCGTACCGGTATCAATCTGGGGAAAAGGTCATTTCGCCCAGCATCCGCTCGGCTTTGTCGAAGTCGAAATCGGCCAGGGCGGCGCACACGCGCTGGGCCGCCACGGCGTGTGGCCCGCCTTGCAGCAAGGCGGCCAGGTCATTGGCTGCCTCGGCAGCGGCTGCGTCGCTGTCCAGAATAAAGGCATGCAGGCGCCGCACCAGGGCCTGCAGCATGGCGGCATCGGGCACCGCAGGGCGGACGCGGACGGAGTCGTCCAACTGCTGCAGGCCGGGCTGCACCACCGCAATGGCATGCAGCAGATCGGCCAGCAGCGCGTCCACTCGGGCCGCAGGCGAGACGTTGGCACAGGCGGCCTCCAGCGCGGCGGCGGTGCGCTCCACTGCCTGCGCCCCGACGTTGCCCGCGGTGCCGCGCAGGGTATGGGCACAGCGGGTGGCGCTGGTGGGGTCGGTGTCGCTGCGGGCCTGTGCAAACTGGTCGGCAAATTCGCCCAGGCTGGCAGCAAAGCGCTTGAGCAGCTTGCGGTACAGGGCAGTATCCATGGCGCAACGCGCCAGGCCGCGCGCGGCATCGATGCCGGGCAGCCAGGGCAGCGCGTGCGCGGGCGGCGCATGGGGGCGGTCAGCGGGCGGCGCAGCAGGGTGTGGCGCCGGTACCGCCGGGCTGACCCAGCGGGCAATGGTGGCAAACATGGCCTCCACGTTCAGGGGCTTGGCGATGTAGTCGTTCATGCCCGCGGCGATCACCTTGTCGCGCTCGTCGAGCATGGCATTGGCCGTCATGGCGATGATGGGCAGGCGCGCCCAGGCGGGGTTGCTGCGGATGTGCGCGGCGGCGCTGTAGCCGTCCATCACCGGCATCTGGCAGTCCATCAGCACGCCGTCAAACGGCACATCCTCGGCCGTGGGCTGGGCGCTGTCGCGCTGCAGAATGTCCAGCGCCTCCTGGCCGTGGTTGGCCACCACCACCTGGATGCCTGCGCGGCTCAGCAGATGGGTGACCAGCTCCTGGTTCAGCGCGTTGTCTTCCACCAGCAGCAGACGCGCACCCCGCAGCTTTTGCCGGGTGTCGCCGTGCGGGGCGCGCCGATCGCGCGCGGGGGCATGCCCGGTGGGCTGCAGGCCCAAGGCCGCAGCCACGGCACTGGCCAGGTTGGCGCGGGTCACCGGCTTGTGCACCACCGCGCGTACCGGCACCTGCCGCAGGGTGGCCAGGTCGAGGGTTCCACCGTAGCCGTAGGCGGCAACCAGCACCACCGGCGGCGCGGCGGCCAGGTGCTGGCGGTGCAGTTCCAGGGTGCAGTCCAGCCCATCCATCAAAGGCATTTTTCGGTCCATCAGCACCAGGTCGAAGGGCTGGCCCTGGGCCAGGCTCTGGGCCACCTGGCGCAGTGCATCGGGGCCATCAGCGGCCAGCGCCGCCGCCATGCCCAGGCTTTCCACCAAGCGCTGCAAGATTTCGCGCGCCACCGCGGTGTCGTCCACCACCAGCACCCGCAGGCCCTGCAGCGCAGACGTGTGCGGTGCGGCGGGCAGAGCCGGGCCGCGCGCTGGCTGTATGCCCAGGTACACATGGAAATGGAAGCTGGAGCCGACCCCGGCCGCACTCTCCACCCAGATGCGCCCGCCCATCTGTTCGACCAGACTTTTGGAGATGGCCAGACCCAGCCCGGTGCCGCCGTATTTGCGGGTGATGGAATTGTCAGCCTGGCTGAAGGGCTGGAACAAGCGGGCGCATTCGGCCGGGGCCATGCCGATGCCGGTGTCCTGCAGCCAGAAATGCAGGCCTCCAGACCTGCCGCCCGGCCCATCGGCCAGCGCGCGCACACCCAGCAAGATGTGGCCGGACGCGGTGAACTTGACCGCGTTGTTGCCCAGGTTGGTGAGGATCTGGCCCAGCCGCAAGGGGTCGCCCACGCGGGCGGTGGGCAGGTCGGGCGGCAGGTCGAAATGCAGCTCCAGGCCTTTGTCGGCGGCCCTTTGCCCGACCAGGTTGGCCAGGTTGTCCAGCACCTCCTCGAGCTGGAAATCGAGCGCTTCGATACCCAGCTTGCCCGCCTCGATCTTGGAGAAGTCCAGGATGTCGTTGAGGATGCCGAGCAGGTTTTCTGCCGCCCGGTTGACCTTGGTGATGTAGTTGCGGGCATCGCCCGCCAGATCGAGCTGCAGGGCCAGGTGCGACATGCCGATGATGGCGTTCATGGGCGTGCGGATTTCGTGGCTCATATTGGCCAGAAAGTCGCTTTTGGCCCGGGTGGCTTCTTCGGCCTGGTCTTTGGCCTGGGCCAACTCGGCGGTGCGTTCCTCGACACGTTGCTCCAACAACTGGTTGAGCGCGCTGTAGCGCAGGTCGGCCAGGTGCAGTTGCTGGATGTGGTGGTAGGCCCGCAAAGACGCCATGGTGGCGGTGTAGAGCTTGTCTGCGGTGATGCTGGTCTTGTTGATGTAGTCGTTGATGTCAAAGTCGCGGATCACCCGCCGCTCGGGGGCCTGGCCAGGCTGGCCGGTGCGCAGAATCAGCCGCACGGCGGTGTTGCCCAGGGTGTGGCGGATGTGGTTGACCAGGTCCAGCCCGGCGGTGTCGGTTTCCATCACCACGTCGATGAACACCAGCGCCCAATCGCTGTGCAGGGCCAGTTGCTCACGCGCCTGGGCCGCGCTGCAAGCGCTGGTGAATTCCAACGTACGGCCCAGGTATTCGCAATCGCGCAGCGTCAGGCGGGTGATGACGTGCACCTCGGGCTCGTCGTCCACCAGCAGGACGCGCCAAGGTGCGCCACGGACCAGGTCGGGCGGACTACCGACAACAGATTTTTTAAACATGCTCCCTTGTTCGCACCGTGGCGCTGTGGCTCATGCGCTGGCCAGTTGTTTGGGCAGGTGGCAAGTGAAGGCAGCCCCCTGCCCCGGTGCCGTCTGCAACTGGATGCGCCCACCGAGCTTTTGCGACACCAGGTTGTAGACCACGTGCATGCCCAGGCCACTGCCGCCGCCCTGGCGGTTGGTGGTGAAAAAGGGGTCAAACACCTTGCGAGCCACCTCGTCGGCCATACCGCGGCCGTTGTCACGGTAGTCCAGTACCCATTCGGTGGGCGTATCGCCCAGGGCAATGTGGATCTGGGCATCGGTTTGCCCCGGGGTGAACCCATGCACCAGCGAGTTACTGATCAGATTGGACAAAATCTGCGACCAGGCTCCCGGGTAGCTGGTCACCACCAGGTCGGCCTGGCAGTCGACCGCCGTGGCCACGCCCGCCTGGCGCAGCGCCTGTTTGTGGGTCAGCAGCACGTCCTGGATGTAGGCCAGCGGCTGGAAGCCGCGGATCTCGTCGTGCGTCTGGTCCACCGCCACCAGCTTGAAGCTTTTGACCAGGGCCGCTGCCTTCTCCAGGCTGATGAAGATCGAGTGCGACAGCTGCTTGGAATCGGCCAGGAACTGCTCAAAATCCGACTCCTCCAGCTGGCCCGCGCGGAACCTGGTCTCCAGCTGCTCAACCATGTGTTGGAAGTGCGATGAGCCGGTCAGCCCCAGGCCCACGGGGGTGTTGATCTCGTGGGCGATGCCCGCTACCAGCCCTCCCAGCGCGGCCATTTTCTCGGCTTGCGCCAAGTCATGCTGGGCCGCTTGCAGCCGCAACTCGGTGGCCTGGCGCTCGGTGATTTCCTGGGCCAGCAGCGCGTTGGCATGCACCAGGTCCTGGTTGTGCCGGATCACCGCGAAATCGGCCTCGATGCTTTTTTTGAGCTCCCACATCAGCTCGATGTACTTTTCAGGGTAATGGCGCGTCTTGCTGTCGAGCACGCAGATGGTGCCAAACACCTCGTCAGGGCGCCATTCCAGCGGCACCCCGAGGTAAGAGATCATGTTCAATTTGACATCGGGGTTTTGCTCCCACTGCGGGTCTTCCAGCGCATTGGGCACGTGCAGCAGGTCGCGCGTGGCCATCACGGTTTCGCAGTACAGACCGGTGTCCAGCGCAGCTTTCTCGGCGTGCTCGTAAGGGTTGCCCTCCGACGTGCTGGACAGCAGCACCTCGATCTGCTCAGGCAACACCCGCATCATCAATCCTGCAGGCACATCAAAAATACGGGCCATGACGTTGATGGTGCCTTGCCACTTCTGGAGAAATTCGGGCGGGATCTGGTCGCTTTCAAGAGACATTGCATTTCTCCATGGGACTGACAGCATTTGCACAACGGCCCGAACCGCCCAGCGTAAATGGACGGCACTGCGCAAATGTGGCTCATTTTTGGCCCGCCACAATCAAACAAAGTGAAACACAACGTTATATCGCGTACCTGCCCACGTCAAGCATGCCGCCACCGGCCGCACCCACCCAGCGGTGATAATTACAGGGTTTGCCCCTCACCCGTCCATTTCAACATTAGCCAGGCCACCCATGACCGCCCAAACCACGTCAATTCGCCAAGCCGATCTGATCGAATCCATCGCCGCCGCCCTGCAGTACATCTCGTACTACCACCCCACCGACTACATCGCCCACCTGGCCCGCGCCTATGACCGCGAACAGAGCGCGGCGGCCAAGGACGCGATTGCGCAGATCCTGACCAACAGCAAGATGAGCGCCACCGGCCAGCGCCCCATCTGCCAGGACACCGGCATCGTCAACGTGTTCCTCAAAGTGGGCATGGACGTGCGCTGGGAGGGCTTTACCGGCAGCCTGGACGACGCCATCAACGAAGGCGTGCGCCAGGGCTATGCCCACCCCGACAACACCTTGCGCGCCAGCATCGTGGCCGACCCGCAGTTCGACCGCAAGAACACCAAGGACAACACCCCCGCAGTCATCGTCACCGAGATCGTGCCCGGCAACACCGTGGACATCACCGTCGCAGCCAAGGGCGGCGGCAGCGAGAACAAAAGCAAGATGGTCATGCTCAACCCCGGCGACTCGGTGGTCGATTGGGTGCTGAAAACCGTGCCCACCATGGGCGCTGGCTGGTGCCCGCCGGGCATGCTGGGCATCGGCATCGGCGGCACCGCTGAAAAGGCCGTGCTGATGGCCAAACAAAGCCTGATGGACGACCTGGACATGTACGAACTGCAGGCCAAGTCCTCCGCCGGTGGCGCGCTCACCAAGACCGAAGCCCTGCGCCTGGAACTGTTCGAGAAGGTCAATGCGCTCGGCATCGGCGCGCAAGGCCTGGGCGGCCTGACCACCGTGCTGGACATCAAGATCAAGATGTACCCCACCCACGCCGCCAGCAAGCCCGTGGCCATGATCCCCAACTGCGCCGCCACCCGCCACGCCCATTTTGTGATGGATGGCAGCGGCCCGGTCTACCTGGACCCACCGAGCCTGGACCTGTGGCCCAACGTCAACTGGACGCCCGACTACAACAAGAGCAAAAAAGTCGATCTCAACACCCTGACAAAGGCCGAGGTCGCCAGCTGGAAGCCCGGCGACACCCTGCTGCTCAACGGCAAGATGCTCACTGGCCGCGATGCCGCCCACAAGCGCATCCAGGACATGCTGGCCAAGGGCGAGAAGCTGCCGGTGGACTTCACCAACCGCGTCATCTACTACGTCGGCCCGGTCGACCCGGTGCGTGACGAAGCCGTGGGCCCCGCAGGCCCCACCACCGCCACCCGCATGGACGGCTTCACTGAAATGATGCTGGCCGAAACCGGTTTGATATCGATGATCGGCAAGTCCGAGCGCGGGCCTGTCGCCATCGAAGCCATCAAAAAGCACAAGAGCGCCTACCTGATGGCCGTGGGCGGTGCCGCCTACCTGGTCAGCAAAGCCATCAAGACCGCCAAGGTGGTGGGCTTTGCCGACCTGGGCATGGAAGCCATCTACGAGTTCGACGTGGTCGACATGCCCGTGACGGTGGCCGTGGACGCGGGCGGCACCAGCGCCCACATCACCGGCCCGGCGGAATGGCAAAAGCGCATTGCGACCGGCGAATTCAAAAATATCGGAGTTGTGGCGGCTTGAAGGACACCGAGCGCCGCGTCGGGCCGCCCCAAGCAAGCGAGCACCCCCTCGGGGGGCAGTGCAGTACACGCAGTGACCAGCGTGGGGGCACCAATGCCATCGGGGTTTTTGACAGCGGCATAGGTGGTCTCAGTGTCTTGCAGGCGCTGCAGGCCGCCCTGCCGCTGGAGCATTTCGTCTACCTGGACGACAGCGCCCACGCGCCCTACGGCGAGCGTGACGATGCGCATGTGATCGACCGCTCCCGCGCCATCACCGCCTACCTGCGCCAGACGCACAGCATCAAGGCGCTGGTGATCGCCTGCAACACCGCGACCATGGCTGCGGTGGCTCAGCTCCGGGCCGAACACCCGGACCTGCCCATCGTCGGCGTGGAGCCGGGGCTGAAACCGGCAGCGGCGGCTAGCCACACCAAGCGGGTGGGCGTGATCGGCACGCGCGGCACCGTCACCAGCGCCAAGTTCAAGGCCCTTCACGCCACACTGCAAGACCAGGCCGAGTTCATCGTGCAGCCCTGCGACGGGCTGGCCGATGCCATCAGCCGCAGTGTAGAAACCGGTGAAGATTCAAAAGTGATAGCACTCTGCGCTCAATACATGGGCGCCATGGGCACATTTGGCTTAAATCCCGGCGAGATCGACACCTTGGTGCTGGGCTGCACCCACTACGTCTTTGCCCAGTCCCATCTGGCCGCACTGGTAGGCCCGCAGGTGCGGATTTTGTCCACCGGCGAACCGGTCGCACGGCGCACGCGGCACCTGCTGGAAACTGCAGGCGCGCTGGCCACCCAAGGCCCGGGCCGGGTCCAGCTCGTCACCACCGGCGCGCCCGCCGTGCTGCAGGCCGCAGCGCGGCGCTGGCTGGCGTTTGCCACCGAGGATGCGGTGCGCTGGGCCACCTAGGCCGGGACCGCCTTGCTGTAAGCGAAGAAAATTTCGTCGCGCACCCAGCCGAGTGACTCGTACACCGACTGTGCAGCCAGATTGGTTTTGGCCGTGGTCAGGTCCATCCGCGCCACGCCCTGGCTAGCCGCGAACTGCTCCGCCGCCAGCAGCAGCGCCCGGCCCGCACCCGTCTTGCGCGCATCCGGGGCCACGAACAGGTCGTACAGCACGTAAATGGGAGCTGCCGCCACCGAACAGAACGAGGGATAAAGCTGGCAAAACCCCAGCACATGCCCGCCATCGCCTTGCGCCACCAGGATGCTGGACTCGCCATGGGCCATGCGCGCCTGGATGAAGGCCGTGGCCTGTGCCAAATCGGGCGCCTGGTCGTAGAACTGGCGGTAGGCGTCGAACAGCGGCGCGACGGCCTGCAGGTCGTCCAGCGAGGCAAGACGGGTAGAAATCAATGCAAGTGGCGTGGCCGACGTCCGCCGCCACCGTGGCCACCGGCACCACCCGAGCCACCCGGACCGCGCGGTGGCTTGCCCAGCTCCAGCGAATTCACCAAGGCATCGAAGCGCTGGGTGAACAACTGGTCGATCTCGCGCACGATGCCGTTGAGTTCGGACGCGTCGAAATGGCGCTCCATCATGTTGATGACATCCTGCACCAGCAGATCGCGCTGCACCTGCATGATGGCCGCGGGCGTGGGGCCGACGAACAGCATCAGGAAGTCGTCGCGCGAATCGTCGGTGGCTTCCTCGTCTTCTTCGTCAAAGTCGGTGTCGTAGAAGGTGATCTCAATAGACGCACCGCGCTCGGCCAGCTCATTCAGGCTCATGCACATTTCGTCCAGCGCCTGCTTGAAATCTTCGTCGCCCGGCACCGTCCAGCACATTTGCAGCATGTGCTCGGCACCGTCGAACTGGATGCCCGGCTCTTCTTCGTAGGCGCTGCCCGCGGCATCGGCCAGGGACTTGGCCCCGGCGTATTTCCACAGCGGCTTGAGGGCTTCCTGGACTTGGTGGAACGTCACGTCGGTGCGCAAAGGCACCTGGCCGTGCACATGGATTTCAAAGGGGGCGTTGTAACGGGGCATAGGGAGATATTAGGCGCTTTTAGGGGGGTTGGAAACCAGCGCGAGGAGCAGGGGCACAAAACCTTGGGAAATCACCCAAAGGAAGAGCGCCGTCGTCTGTGGTGGATTGCGAACCTGGGGATTTTACGTGCCCGGGCTCAGTGCGCCAGCGCAGCTACCATGGCCTGAGCAGCCTGTACTGCCTCGTCGCGGGTGGGCCAGCTTTTGTCGCTGTCGCCCAGCGGCGGCAGACCTTCCACGTGGACCACCTCGATGGACCACGGCCCACCGACCTGGTAACTCAGCTTGGCCATGTAATGGCGGCCATTGGCTACGCCGGGCACGTATTCTTCGAGGGGTTCTGGGGATTCTTGTTGCATGGGATTTGGGGCAAATCCAGCATTATCGCTAGGCGAAAATGCAAATCTGGTGGCTCGGACCGGAATCGAACCGGTACGACTTGCGTCGGCAGATTTTAAGTCTGCTGTGGCTACCAATTACACCACCGAGCCTGCTGTATCCACCTTGGGGCCGGGACCCGGGGATGGGTCTCGTGTTTCATTGCACCAGAGCTGAAAAGCAGCCGCATTGTACCCCGCAGGGAGTATGGTTTTGGCTCTGGAAGCCCGGTGCAAACAGCCGTAAAACGCAAAAACAAACGGGCATAAAAAAAGGAAGCCTAAGCTTCCTTTTTTTCCAAATTTGGAGCGGGAGAAGAGTCTCGAACTCTCGACCTCAACCTTGGCAAGGTTGCGCTCTACCAACTGAGCTACTCCCGCGTTTCAAGCCTTGTATTCTAGCATGGCTTTTTATGCAAAATCCGGTTTTCGCCGAATTTTGAATTCTGGAGGCGCGACCCGGAGTCGAACCGGGCTAGCCGGATTTGCAATCCGGTACATAACCGCTTTGTTATCGCGCCGCACTCACTACACTCATCATAAAAAAGGGAAGCCTGAAGCTTCCCTTTTTACCAATTTGGAGCGGGAGAAGAGTCTCGAACTCTCGACCTCAACCTTGGCAAGGTTGCGCTCTACCAACTGAGCTACTCCCGCGTTTTCAGCCTCAAATCATAACATGACTTTAGGCTCATTTGACTTGAACCAGGGTTCTTGTCGCTTGCTGCTTTGCAGTTTAGGTCCGCTGCAGCAAGCCTCAAATTATAGCCCACTTTTTCAGCCTTTCCACGCCCTGCTCCAATCGGTACAGATCTTTGGATGCAAAACACCAGCGCAGCCAGCCCTGGGCCTCGGGGGCAAAGGCGTTGCCGGGGGCCAGGCCCAGGCCCGCTTCGGCCACCAGGCGCTTGGCGGTAACCAGGGAATCCGGGTGACCTGCCAGTTGGAAGAAGGCGTACATGCCGCCCTGCGCCGGGGCCACGCGCACGCCAGGCACGGCTTGCAGCAGCGGCACCAAAGTGTCGCGGCAGGTTTTCAGGTGCGCCACCACGCGTGGCGTGATGTTGTCGGTGCCCTGCAAGGCAGCGATACCGGCGCGCTGCACGAACACGCTGGCGCAGGAGGTGTTGAATTCGATGAGCTTGCCCATGTGCGGCGTAGCGCTCGCGGGCATCACCAGCCAGCCCAGCCGCCAGCCGGTCATCAAAAAACTTTTGGAAAAGCTGTGCACCACCACCAGCCGGTCTTCGGGCGCGGCCACATCCAGAAAGCTGGGCGCGCAGCCGTTGGTGCTGGGCGCGTAGTACAGGCGCTCGTAGACCTCATCGGCCAGGATCCAGGTGCCGGTGCGGCGGCAGTGGTCGAGAATGGTTTGCTGCTCGGCGCGGGTCAGCGTCCAGCCGGTGGGGTTGTTCGGGGCGTTGAGCACCAGCAGCTTGGTAGCGGGTGTGACAGCGGCCAGCAGCTGGGCCATGTCCAGCGCCCAGGCACCGTCCGGCTGCGGTTGCAGTGCCACACAGCGCAGCCGTGCGCCCAGGATGGCGGGCTGGGCGGTGAGGTTGGGCCACACTGGCGTGACGGCCACCACCTCGTCGTCCGCGTCCACCAGCATCTGGATGGCCAGCATCAAAGCGTTGACACCGCCGGAGGTGATGGCGATGCGGTCGGCAGCGATGGGGCCGTGCAGGCCGCCCATGTAGTCGGCTACCGCCTGGCGCAGCTCGGGCAGACCCAGGTTATGGGAATAAAAAGTTTCGCCCTGCTGCAGCGAATCGATGGCGGCCTGGCGGATGAAGTCGGGCGTGACTTCGTCGCTTTCGCCAAACCAGAAGGCCAGCACGTCGCTGCGCCCCATGCCAGCGTTGGCAACTTCACGGATTTTGGATTCTTCGAGGTTCAGGATGGCTTGGCGCATAGACGAATGGGGACTGTGGAGGCATGATTATGCGGGTCTGCCCTCGCCCATTCTGGAGCTGCACACCATGTCTTTTCACACCCTGCCTTGCTGCCTCATCGCACTGGTTCTGGCCTACAGCGGCCCCAGCCTGGCCAAATCCAAAAAGACCCGGGGCGGCTCCCAGGTGCGTCTGCTCAAAGATTCGTCGGAAAGCACTGGCGAGCGCGACCGCCGCCTGCTGCGCGAATGCAAGGGCCGCCCCAACGCCGGGGCCTGCGCGGGCTATACCCGTTAGCCGGGTTAGCCGGGTTAGCCGGGCCGCTGCATCTTGCAGGTGGTGGGCATCTCGGCCTGGGCGGGGCTGAGCTGTTTGACGACCCGAAAACCGTAGCCCGAGCCTTCCACATCGAACTTCACGCCCGGCGTGCCCTGGCGGTCCATGCTGCCCACGGCCAGGGTCTGCTGGAACTGGTGGTCAGCCGCGCGCATGCTACCGGTTTGACCATATAAACTGACACTAGCGCCCTCCAGGCTTGTGGCTACAGCTATTAAATCCATAGTACCGGCCTTTTCGACCGCCTGGGCAAGTGCCTCCACCATCAGCTGCATGCGCATGTGCAGGTAGTCGTCGGCAGGCTTGGGGAATCGCTGGCGAAATGCGTTGACGAAAGCCTGGCTCTGCGCCGTGGGCGTGTTCGGCAGCCAGTCGGCCACGGCGATCACCTTGCCCACCCCCGCCTCGCCCAGCGCCGCCGGAGCACCCAGGGCATTGCCGTAGAAGGTGTAGAACTTGCCCTCAAAACCCACCTCGCGGGCGGCCTTGACCAGCAGGGTCAGGTCGTTGCCGAAATTGCCGGTGATGACGGCCTGCGCGCCACTGGCCTTGATTTTGGTGGCGTAGGGGATGAAGTCCTTGACCCGGCCCAGCGGGTGCAGCTCGTCGCCCACCACCCGCACATCTGGGCGCTGCAGCGCCAACTGGCGCTTGGCCTCGCGCGCCACGGCCTGGCCGAAGCTGTAGTCCTGGCCCAGGATGTAGACGCTTTTGACGGCTGCGTCGTCCTTGAACACCGCCATCAGCGCGGCCATGCGCATGTCGGCGTGCGCGTCGAAGCGGAAGTGCCAGAAGCTGCATTTCTCGTTGGTCAGCGTGGGGTCTACCGCGGCGTAATTCAGCAGCAGCACACGCTTGCTGGGTTCGCGGTCGTTGTGCTTGTTGATGGCATCGATCAACACGGCGGCGGTGGCGGAAGAGTTGCCTTGCAAAATGTATTGCGCGCCGTCGTCAATAGCGGCGCGCAGGGCCGAAAGAGCTTCTTCGTTCTGACCCTTGCTGTCATAGCGCTCCAGCGCCAGCAGGTGTTTGCCATCGGGCAGCGGCACGCCGCCGCGTGCATTGACGCGCTCCACGGCCCAGACCAGATTGCGGAAAACCGCCTCGCCGGTGTTGCCAAACGGGCCGCTCAGGCCCTCGACCAGGGCCAGCTTGATGGGCGCGGGGGCCGCCTGGGCCGAGACAAAAACCAAGCCACATAGCGCCACAGCGCACGATTTCAAGAGCGCACGTCGAAACTTAAACATCTAAAAACTTCCTTGAAATAGGGGGTGGCGCACGCAGATGTGACTCAAGCGGCAATCACTGTGAGCGCCGCGTAATGTAAACGGAGCCTACTATGTTTATCGCAGCTACCCACCCCGCTTTAGCCCGCCACAACAACCTGCGCGCCCTGCAGCATCTGCTCGACGAAAAGCGCTCTGCGGGCTACCGCATTACCCAGGACGAACACGCCTACAGCTTGCAGTTTGACGTGCCCGGCATTGCCAAGGAGCAGCTCTCCATCGGCATCGAAGGCAGCGTGGTGCGCATTGAAAGCCAACCCGACGCACCCCGCACCTATAAGGCCGCGTACGAGTTGCCGCAAGACATCGACGTATCGGCCAGCGATGCCAAGTTAGAAAACGGTGTGTTGACCCTGAAGCTGGCCAAGAAGGTCCCGGTCAGCAACGTCTCCAACCTCACCATCAACTAACTACAGCGAGTCCAAGGGCCAGCGCGGCTTCACGTCAAAAGCGTAAGCCCGCGTGGGTGCCTGCAGGCCCGACTGCAGCCGCATGGCTCCGGCCATGGCGATCATCGCGCCGTTGTCGGTGCACAGGTGCAGCTCGGGGTAGTGCACGCGGATACCGGCCTTGGCGCAGACGGCATTGAGCTGGCTGCGCAGCGATGCATTCGCCCCCACCCCGCCCGCCACCACCAGCCTGCGCAGGCCGGTGCGTTGCAGGGCCGTCATGGATTTCTTCAACAGCACTTCGACAATCGCCGCCTGGGTGCTGGCGGCCAGGTCGGCTTTGCGCGCCTCCAGATCGTCGCCCAGCTTCTTGGCCTGCGTCATCACCGCCGTTTTCAAACCGGCAAACGAAAAATCCAGATTCCCGCTGTGCAGCAGAGGCCGTGGCAGCTTGAAGGCCGCCGGGTCGCCCTGCTCGGCCAGGCGCGACAAGGCCGGGCCGCCGGGGTAGCCCAGGCCCATGAGCTTGGCGGATTTGTCGAAGGCCTCGCCCGCTGCGTCGTCTATGGTTTCACCCAGCATCTCGTAACGGCCCACGCCGTCCACCCGCATCAGCTGGGTGTGGCCGCCCGACACCAGCAGCGCTACAAACGGAAACTCCGGCGGGTCCACGCTTAGGAATGGCGACAGCAAATGCCCTTCCAGGTGGTGCACGCCCAGCACCGGCTTGCCCAGGGCGGCCCCCAGGGCACAGGCCACGCCCGCGCCCACCAGCAGCGCGCCCGCCAGGCCGGGGCCGCGCGTGTAGGCCACCACGTCCACGTCTTGCAGGCTGTGGGCCGCCTCCTCCAATACCTGGCGGGTCAGTGGCAGCACCCGGCGGATGTGGTCGCGGCTGGCCAGCTCGGGCACCACGCCGCCATAGGCCTGGTGCATCTCGATCTGGCTGTGCAGCGCGTGCGCCAGCAGCACGGGCAGAGCCGCACCCTCGGCACGCACGAGCGCAATTCCGGTTTCGTCACACGATGATTCAATACCCAATACCAGCACAGGTGTTCCCTCTTTAATCAGGCTGGGAGTGTAGGCCCGCACCATGTTGGCGCGAATCTTGCGGGTTTTTGCGCATGAATGAAGCCCTGCGCATCGTAGTGATTGCCCCCGATCTGGACGTACTGGACCCGCATGACGAAGCCGGCCTGCTGCAGGCCGAGCGCTCGCGGGCGCTGCGCATTGGCCTGCTGGAAAACGGCTACAACCTGGTCGCCAGCCTGCCCGCCGACGTGTTTTTAACCGAGCGCCTGGCCCAGTTGCAGCCCGACATGGTGATCGTGGATGCCGAAAGCGAAGCCCGCGACGCACTGGAGCACGTGGTGGTGGCGACCCGCAACGCGCGCCGCCCCATCGTAATGTTCACCAACGACGACGACACCTCGCATGTGAAGGACGCGGTGGCGGCGGGCGTGTCGGCCTACATCGTGGCCGGGTTGTCGGCAGCGCGCATCCGCCCCATCCTGGACGTGGCCATGGCCCGCTTCGAGTTTGAACAGGCACTGCGCAAGGAACTGGCCGATACCCGCCAGGAGCTGGATGGCCACAAGGCCGAGCTGCTCAACCGCAAGGTGATCGACCGCGCCAAGGGACTGCTGATGCAGCGCCAGGGCCTGACCGAGCAAGAGGCCTACGAGCGCCTGCGCAAAGCCGCCATGGACAAAAGCCTGAAGCTGGTGGATGTGGCCCAGCGCATCCTCGATGTAGCCGACTTGCTGGGTTAAGCACCGCGCCGGTATAGCGCACACAAACGGTGCACAATTTTGTTCGCAACTAGGTTTTGAAATAAAATATGCTGCCTATGCTCTACCTGATTGCGTAAGCAGCTATCTATTCAATAGCAAGAGTACCGCACCCCCGGGTGGAAATGCCAGTTCTTGCCCCTCTCCTTTTTCATGCCGTCCTCTTCGCCTGCTTCTGTGGAAACCGTTCTCGCTCCCGCTGCCCGCTCGCACCACTCCAGCCCGCTGCTGGCGCGGTCGGTCAATCTGCACAAGGTCTTGGACACCCTGGTCAACAACCTGGAAGGCATGGCCTACCGCTGCTTGCCCGACGTGCACTGGACCATGCGCTTCGTCAGCCAGGGCTGCTACAAGCTCACCGGCTACCAGGCGCTGGAGCTGATCGACAACCAGACCATCTCGTGGGAGCGCATCACCCACCCGAACGACCGCATCCGGGTGCGCGCCGAAATACTGGCCGCTGCCGCTGCAGAACAGCGCTTCACCGTGTACTACGCCATCCAGACCCGCAGCGGTGCCGTGCGCCGCGTCAAGGAGCAAGGCGTGATGGTGATCGATGAAGGCGAGCAGCAGGTGCTGGAGGGCTTTATCGAAGACGTGACCGAGGGCTTTGTGACCCTGGAGGCGCTGGCCCATGCCGAGGCCCGCTACCGGCAAATCTTTGAGCACGCGCGCGATGGCATCTTCCAGACCTCGCTGGAAGGCCGCTACCTGTCGGCCAACCCGGCGCTGGCCCGGCTCTACGGCTACACCACCGCCGAGGAATTGATTACCGACCTGTCCGACATCGACCGCCGTCTGTACGTGCAGCCGCAGCGGCGCGAGCGCTTCCAGAAGCTGATGGCCGCGCACGGCGAGGTGCGCAACTTCGAATCCGAGGTCTACCGGCGCGACGGCAGCACCATCTGGATTTCAGAAAATGCCCACAGCGTGCGCGATGCCCAGGGCGGCTTCATCTGCTTCGAAGGCACGGTGCAAGACATCACCGAGCGCCGCAGCCAGCGCGAACAGCTGGAGCGCCAGGCCAACTACGACGGCCTGACCGGTCTGGCCAACCGCAACCTGCTGCGCGACCGCATCGGCCCGGCCATTGCCCATGCCGAGCGCATGGGGCACTTTCTGGCCGTGGTGTTCATCGACCTGGACCACTTCAAGCTGATCAACGACAGCCTGGGCCACGACGCGGGCGACCAGCTGCTGGTGGAAATTGCCCAGCGCATGCGCAACTGCGTGCGCGCCAGCGACACCGTCTCACGCCACAGCGGCGACGAGTTTGTGCTGTTGCTCAACGAGCACTTTCGCGCCAACAGTGTCATCTCCCACCTGCAGCGCGTGCTCAAAGAGATCAACCAGCCGGTCATCCTGCTGGGGCGCGAGTTCCAGGTAGGTGCCAGCATGGGCGTGGCGCTGTACCCACAAGACGGCGAGGACGCGCAAAGCCTGCTCAAGCACGCCGATGTGGCCATGTACGCCGCCAAGGAGCGAGGCCGCAACAACTTCCAGTTCTTCACCCCCGAGCTGAACAAGGTGGCCGACGAAAGGCTGGAGCTGGCCACCGCCATGCGCGTGGGGCTGGCGCACAACGAATTCACCGTGGCCTACCAACCCAAGGTCGACCAGCACCGGCGCATCGTCGGCGTGGAGGCCCTGGCCCGCTGGCACAGCGGGCAAATCGGCACGGTAGGGCCCGACCGCTTCATCCCGATTGCCGAAGATACCGGCCTGATTGGCGAACTGACCGACATGGTCCTGCGCCAGGCCTTTGCTGCTGCCGCACTGTGGGTGGGGCCGCAGGGCGCGCACCTGGTGATCGCCGTCAACCTCTCGGCCCGGCTGTTTCTGGCCGACGACCTGGTGCTGCGCGTGGCCGCCCTGGTACGCGCCAGCGGCCTGCCGCCCGAGCGGGTGGAGCTGGAGATCACCGAAGGCGTTTTCCTGGACGACAGCGCGCGCGCCATCAGCGTGCTCAACGCCTTCAAGGCCCAGGGCTTTCGGGTGGCGATGGACGACTTTGGCACCGGCTACTCCAGCCTGTCGTACCTGCGCCATTTGCCGCTGGACACGGTGAAGATCGACCGCTCCCTGGTCACCGACATCGAGTCCGACGACGACGTGGCCATGATCGCCCGCGCCATGGTCGGCCTGTGCCAGAACCTGCGCAAAACCGTGGTCGCTGAAGGGGTAGAAAACCAGGCCCAGTTCGACCTGCTGCGCAGCCAGGGCTGCGACGAATTCCAGGGCTACCTGCTGGCCAAGCCCATGACCAATGCGGCCTTTTGCCAGCTGCTGGCGCAAGACGGCGGCTTCATCCGCCCACCCACCCTGCCCAAGACCACCCGCTGAAATGGTGCACCGCACAAGAACAGTGCGAAACCTCTGCTTACAAGCCCAATAGGCTGATGGCGCTTATTCCATAAGCACAACCAGCTATAAAAATAGCAGCAATCCGGTAGCACACGACCCTGGCACGGTGCTTGCATAACCAGTACAAGACCACCGATGGTCCCATGGCAGCAAGCACCCAATGGCGGGTGCGAAGCGCCACGTATTCGGACAAAGGCGTCCCCACCCGTTAGAGGCTGCAACCTGCAGCGCGCTGCGCGGTGAGGACGCCTTTTTTCGTTCTGGAACCAACCTAGTTTCTATCTTGGGAGCCCTTTGATGACCGACCTTTTGAAGACCAAACTCAGCCGCCGCTCGGTGCTGCAAACCGCCGCCGTGGGTGCCGTGGGTGTGAGCCCTGCCCTGCGCGCCCTGGTGTACGCCGCCGGGTCCGACAAACCCGAAAAAGAAGAAGTCAAAATCGGCTTCATCCCCCTGACCGATTGCGCCAGCGTGGTGATGGCCTCGGTGCTGGGCATCGACAAGAAATACGGCGTGAAGATCATCCCCAGCAAGGAATCCAGCTGGGCCAGCGTGCGCGACAAGCTGGTCAACGGCGAGCTCGACTTTGCCCACGCCCTGTACGGCCTGGTCTACGGCGTGCACATGGGTGAAAGCGGCCCCAAAAAAGACATGGCCGTGCTGATGACCCTGAACAACAACGGCCAGGCCATCACCCTGTCCAAAAAACTGGCCGACAAGGGCGCGGTCGACGGCCCCGGCCTGGCCAAGCTGATGGCTGCCGAAAAGCGCGAATACACCTTTGCCCAGACCTTCCCCACCGGCACCCATGCCATGTGGCTGTACTACTGGATGGCCGCCAACGGCATCAACCCCCTGTCTGACGCCAAGGTCATCACCGTACCGCCACCGCAAATGGTGGCCAATATGCGCGTGGGCAATATGGACGGCTACTGCGTGGGCGAGCCCTGGAACCACCGCGCCATCATTGACGGCATCGGCATCACCGCCGCCACCACCCAGGACATCTGGAAAGACCACCCCGAAAAAGTGCTGGGCACCACCGCCGAGTTCGTCAAGAAGAACCCCAACACCGCCCGCGCCGTCACCGCCGCCATCCTGGAAGCCAGCAAATGGATCGACGCCGGCCTGGCCAACAAGAACAAGATGGCCGAAACCATCGCCGACAAGAGCTACGTGAACACCAGCGTGGATGCCATCAACCAGCGCATTCTGGGCCGCTACCAGAACGGCCTGGGCAAGACCTGGGACGACCCGAACTACATGAAGTTCTACAACGAAGGCGCGGTCAACTTCCCGTACCTGAGCGACGGCATGTGGTTCCTGACCCAGCACAAACGCTGGGGCTTGCTCAAAGACCACCCCGACTACCTGGCCGTGGCCAAGCAGATCAACCAGATCGACATCTACAAGCAGGCCGCCGCCGCCAGCAACACGCCCGTGCCCAAGAGTGACATGCGCAGCAGCAAGCTGATGGACGGTGTGGTCTGGGACGGCAAAGACCCCAAGAAATACGCCGACAGTTTCAAAGTCCACGCCTGAAGGAGAACCCCATGGTCAGTGCCGTATTCCATTCCCCGCGCGGTGCATCGTTTGATGTCGCCGACAGCCCGTCCGCTCCCAAAATGCTAGCTACCGCCGCAATGGATACAAGCGCTAGCCCTCTGAAAGACGTAAAAATGGCAACACCCAAAATGCCTTTCGACTGGCGCGGCTTCTGGCGCCAGGTGGTGCCGCCCATCCTGGGCCTGGGCCTGTTGATCGGCATCTGGGCCATTGTGTCCATCACCACCGCCAGCAACATCCCCTCACCAACCGAGACCTTCCAGCAGGCCGTGGTGCTGTTCAGCGACCCGTTCTACCGCAAGGGCCCGAACGACCAGGGCGTGGGCTGGAACGTGCTGGCCTCGCTGGAGCGGGTGGCGCTGGGCTTTGGCCTGGCGGCGCTGGTAGGCATTCCAGCCGGTTTTGCGATTGGCCGGTTTGAGTTCATGGGCCGCATGTTCAACCCGTTGATCAGCCTGCTGCGCCCAGTGTCGCCGCTGGCCTGGCTGCCCATCGGCCTGATGGTGTTCAAGGGTGCCAACCCGGCGGCCATCTGGACCATCTTCATCTGCTCGATCTGGCCCATGGTCATCAACACCGCGGTGGGCGTGCAGCGCGTGCCGCAGGACTACATGAACGTGGCCCGGGTGCTGAATTTGAGCGAGTGGAAGATCGTCACCAAGATCCTGTTCCCCGCCGTGCTGCCCTACATGCTGACCGGCGTGCGCCTGGCCGTGGGCACCGCCTGGCTGGTGATCGTGGCGGCCGAGATGCTGACCGGCGGCGTGGGCATCGGCTTCTGGGTGTGGGACGAGTGGAACAACCTGAACGTCAAGAACATCATCATCGCCATCTTCGTGATCGGCGTCGTCGGTCTGATGCTGGAATACGCGCTGATCAAACTCGCTACCGCATTTACTTTTGAAGAGGTGAAATCATGAGCCCCACCCCCGCCAGCCTGAGCAGCAAGTACATCGAAATCCAGGATGTCGAGCAGACCTTCAAGACCGCCAAGGGGATTTTCCCCGCCCTGCGCGACGTGAACCTGACCATTGCCAAGGGTGAGTTCGTGGCCCTGATCGGCCACTCGGGCTGCGGCAAGTCCACCCTGCTCAACCTGATTGCCGGCCTGACCGACCCCACCAACGGCACGCTGCTGTGCGCCAACCGCGAGATCAAGGGCCCCGGCCCCGAGCGCGCGGTGGTGTTCCAGAACCACTCGCTGCTGCCCTGGCTGACCTGCTATGAGAACGTGTATCTGGCGGTGGAGCGCGTCTTCGGCGCAGCCAACAAGTCCACCGGCGCGCCGTCGGAAAACAAAGCCCAGTTGAAAGCCCGCACCGACGCGGTGCTGGCCCTGGTGGGCCTGACCGCCGCCGCGCAAAAGCGCCCTGGCGAAATCTCGGGCGGCATGAAACAGCGCGTAGGCATTGCCCGTGCCCTGAGCATGGAGCCCAAGGTCTTGCTGATGGACGAGCCCTTTGGCGCGCTGGATGCACTGACCCGCGCCAAGCTGCAGGACGAGCTGCTGGCCATCGTGCAAAAAACCCAGAGCACGGTGGTCATGGTGACCCACGACGTGGACGAAGCCGTGCTGCTGTCCGACAAGATCGTGATGCTCACCAACGGCCCCGCCGCCACCATCGGCGAAGTGCTCAACGTCAAGCTGCCCCGCCCACGCAACCGCGTGGAACTGGCCGACAACGCCGACTACCAGGGCTACCGCAAGGCAGTGATCGACTTCCTGTACACCCGCCAGGCGCACGTGGAAAAAATTACTGCGTAATTTTTTTGGCTCACCCCCAGGCTACAGTGCTTCGCATCTTCCTCCAACCCCCCTCGTATAGGTTTGAAAAACCGATACGACACGCAGGGGGCAACACCAGCAGCCTGGCAAAGCCAGTTCTGCGGTGTTTCTGGAAGGCGCGCGTTCAGGCTGTAGCAGACGGGGTGTATCGCCGCATCCACGGCCCGTATGCGGTTTCAGGACTGCGGTGGGGCGCTCTGCCCCGCCTGCTCCCAAATGCGTTTGGGGATATGGCCCTTGAGCCGCTCGACCAGCAGCTCCACCACCTCCTCATTCACGGTGTGCCCCAGGAACGGGATCACATCGGCGGTGATGTCACCACCCAGGCGCACCAGCCGCTCCGCGGCGGCCACGGTATGGCCATAGGCCACCACCTCGTCGTTCTTGCCGTGGATGAAGTGCAGCGTGGTGGTCGCCGGGGCCTGCCCTGGCAGTTGGGCAAACCGCCCCGACAGCGCCACCACCCGGCCCGCCAGCGTTTCCTCTAGCTGGGTAGCCTCCAACGCCATGATCGCGCCTTGCGAAAAGCCCACCAGCGCCGTCTCGGCATGCGTCAATCCGGTGCGCTGCTGCCAGCCGCGCACCGTGGCCACAAAGCGCGGCATGGTGTCGGCAATGCGCTGCGCGCGGTTGTCCTCGTGGATGCCCTGCACCGAAAACCATTGGAATCCCGCACCCAGGTCGGACGCATCCGGCCCGGCCACGCAGACCACCGCCGCCTGCGGGAACTCCAGCGCCAGCCGCTGGCCCAGCGGCACCAGGTTGTGCGGCGAGCCGCCCACGCCATGGAACAACAGAAACAACTGGCGCGCCGCGCTGGCGGGCATTTGAACGGTAAGGGAATCGGACATGCTGGGCTTCCAGAGAAATACGCAACCGAGGATGTTAAACCCGCCACCACTGCGCGCCGCAGGGCACCTTTTCGGTGCATCCCGGGGTCCGCTGGCTGGCCCTGTTTTTGCCTGCTCTGTGCATGTCCCACACGTCGCCCCACCCGTCCATTACTATAAAAAAAGTAGCTACTCATGCTGATGGAATAAGCACGAACAGCCTATTTTCCTTGGGAAAGTACCGCGACATTGTGCTGGCCGTGGCGCTGTTTCTGCTGTTCGACCTGGGCGTGCTGGTACTGAACTTTGCCACCTCCTACCAGATCAGCGAAGACGCGCACAGCATCAACCTCGCGGGCCGCCAGCGCATGCTGTCGCAGCGCTCGGCCAAGGCCTTGCTGGCGGTAGAAGCCGCCCGCAAACAAGGCCAGACGGCGGCCTACGAACTGGCGGAGCTGCGCGATGCCGTCAGCCTGTTTGACGCCACGCTCCAAGGCTTTCAGCATGGTGCCATCGTCCCCAGCGGCAGCGGCCAGCCGGTGTATCTGAAACCCGCCGAGGGGGCCGCCGCGCTGCAGGCGCTGCAACAGGCCCAGGCTCTGTGGACCCCATTCCAGCACGCCATGGCCGCGGTGCTGAACGGCCTGGCCAGCGACGCCGACCTGCACGCCGCCAGCGCCTACGCCCAGGCCCACAACCTGGAACTGCTGGGCCTGATGAACCGCCTGACCACCGCCCTGGAGGCCACCGCCTCCCAGCGCGCCACCACCCTGCGCCAGGTGCAGACCGCGGGCATCGTGCTGGCGCTGCTGAACTTTGGCTTCATCCTGTTCAAGTTTCTGCGCCGTCTGCGCCAACTGGACACGGGCATCGAGGCGGTGACCCGCGAGAACCGTGAAATTCTGGCCAGCGTGCGCGAGGGCTTGTTTTTGATCACGCCCGACTTCCGGCTCGGCTCGCAGGTATCGCAGTCGGCCCAGGTGCTGTTTGGCCGCCCGCTGTTGCCGGGCGCGGGCTTTTTTGAACTGCTGGCCGGTATGGTGGACAGCAAAGCCCTGCACGATGCCCAGGACTACGTGGCCCTGCTGTTTGCACCGCATGTGAAAGAGGCGCTGGTGCAAGACATCAACCCGCTGCTGGAGGTGCCGGTGCTGCTCACCAACGGACTCGGGCAAGCCGTTGGGCGCACCCTGGCCTTCCGCTTCAACCGGGTCTACAAAGGCACGGGTACGGGCACGGCCATCGACCATGTGCTGGTCACGGTGCAAGACGTTTCCGACCGCACCCTGCTGCAAACCCAGTTGCAGGCCGAACGCCTGCGTTCGCAAAATGAGCTGACCCTGCTGCTGGCCGCCTGCGAGACCGACCCGGCCCTGTTGCGCCAGTTTGTGGCCCGCTCCGAGGCCAGCCTGCTGGAGATCAACGACCGGCTGCACGGTAGCCCCCAGGGCCTGCTACCCGCCCCACGCAACACCTTTGGCCATGCGCTGGACCAGGCCGCCCGCCGCATCCACGCCCTGAAAGGCGACGCGGGCGCACTGGGGCTGGATTCGCTGGTGCACCAGGCCCATGCTTTCGAATCTGCCCTGCTGCTGGCCCGCAGCGACAACAGTGGCGACGCGCTGCAGGCCCTGCACCCGCCGCTGGAAGCACTGATGGGCCGGATGGCAACGCTGAAAAGCCTGGCAAGCATCCAGCGCGACAGCCGCTTGTCGGGCACCGGGCTGAACGCAGCGCTGACCCGGCTGGCCATGGACACCGCCAGCGCCCTGGGCAAGCGCGTGGCCGCTGTGGTGCAGATGGACCAGCACGGTGCGTTGGGGGCCGATGTGGCCGATCTGGTGCGTGAAATCAGCACCCAACTGGCCCGCAACGCGGTAGTGCACGGCATCGAATCACCGGCCACCCGCCAGGCCTCCGGCAAGGCCGCTACCGGTCGGCTGGAGGTGCAATTGGGTAAACAGGGCAAAACCGGCACGGAATGGATCTTGCGTGTACGGGACGATGGCCGGGGCCTGAACGCCAACACTCTGCGGCAAAAGCTGCTCGACCTGGGCTGGTACACCGCCCTGCAGCTGGAGAGCTTCGACGACCACCAGATCGTCGGCCACATCTTCAAGCCCGGCTTCTCTACCGTAGAGGCCACCGCCGACGCTGCCGACGGGCATGCCGACATATACGCTGGACGGGGCGTGGGGCTGGACGTGGTGCAGGCCAACGTGCAGCGCCTGGGCGGACGCTTGACGCTGGCCTCCACACCCGGGGAATTTACCGAAATAACCGTTCGATTTGACGCTTAACACCATGCGCCTTCTGGTCGTAGACGACTCCAACATGATCCGCACGCGCATCAGCAAGATCGTGCAAGACGGTGGCCTGGGCAAGATCGCGCTCGTTGGCCTGGCCCGCAATGGCGTGGAGGCCCTGCGCATCGCCAAAGCCACCCAGCCCGACGTGGTCACCATGGACCTGACCATGCCCGAGATGAACGGCATGGAGTGCATCCGCGAAATGCTGCGCCTGCTGCCGCACACCAATATCCTGGTGGTCAGCGCGCTGAACGACAAGGCCACCGCCATCGCCGCCCTGAAACTCGGTGCACGCGGCTTTGTGGCCAAACCCTTCACCGACGATGCCCTGCGCCTGGCTCTGCTCGACGTGATGGAGCACTGAGAACGCCCTGCCGACGCAGGTCCCCGGGTTTTCGTTCCTTCTATAAAAAAGAGCTTCCCATGCTTATTCCATCAGCATGAGAAGCTCTTATTTTCATAGCACTACCCGTTGCGTCGTGCCGAAGCCAATCGCTTCACCACCGCCACCATCAGATCGATCTCGGCAAAGGTGTTGTAGAACGCCAGCGAGGGGCGCACCGTGGTTTCCACGCCCATGCGGCGCAGGATGGGCTGGGCACAGTGGTGGCCGGTGCGCACGGCAATGCCCTCCTCGTTCAGCGCCTTGCCAACCTCTTCGGTGCTGTAGCCAGCCAGCACGAAAGACATGACGCTGGCCTTGTCGTTGGCGGTGCCGATCAGGCGCACGCCGGGGATGGCTCCAAGCGCCTGCATGCCGTAGGCCACCAGCTCGTGCTCGTAGCGGGCGATGTTCTCAATGCCCACCTTGTTCACGTAGTCGATGGCCGCGCCCAGGCCTACCGCGTCGGCGATGTTGCCGGTGCCCGCCTCGAACTTGTTCGGGATGGGCTGGAACACGGTTTTCTCGAACGTCACGTCGGCAATCATGTTGCCGCCGCCTTGCCACGGAGGCATGTCTTCCAGCACCTCGCGCTTGCCCCAGACCACGCCGATGCCGGTGGGGCCAAAGACCTTGTGTCCCGAAAAGACGAAGAAGTCGGCCCCGATGTCTTGCACGTCCACCCGCATGTGCGAGATGGACTGCGCGCCATCGACCAGCGCCTTGGCACCGGCACGGTGGGCCAGTTCCACAATCTCCTTCACCGGCACCACGGTGCCCAGGGCGTTGGAGACCTGCGTCACAGCCACGATCTTGGTCCGGTCGTTGAGCAGCTTGCGGTACTCGTCCAGCAGCACCTGGCCACTGTCGTCCACCGGGATCACGCGCAGCTTCGCGCCTTTGGCAGCCGCCAGCTGCTGCCAGGGCACGATGTTGGCGTGGTGCTCCAGGTGGGAGACGATGATCTCGTCGCCCTCGCCCACGTGCTGGCCGCCCCAGCTCTTGGCCACCAGGTTGATAGCTTCGGTGGTGCCGCGCACAAAGATCACCTCGTTCACGTCCGGCGCGTTGATGAACTTTTTCACCCGCTCCCGAGCACCTTCGTAGGCGTCGGTGGCGCGGGCGGCCAGGTCATGGGCGGCGCGGTGGATGTTGGAGTTCTCGTGCGCGTAAAAGTAGGCAATGCGGTCGATCACCGACTGGGGCTTGTGCGTGGTGGCGGCGTTGTCGAACCACACCAGCTGCTTGCCTTTGACCCGCTCCTGCAAGATGGGGAAGTCACGGCGCACGGCGTGCACGTCGAACGCGGGGTGGGCCGAGCCCTGGTAAGCCGGTACCTCGCGCGCGCCTGGGGTGGCGGGCGTGACGTAGCCGTTGGGCAGCGTGACCGCATCCACAAAGTAGAACGCGGGCGTGCTTTGCGGCACGGGTGGGGCCTTCGGGGCGCTGGCCGTGGGCACCGCGGATGGCTGGAACGGCTGGCTGCTCAGGGCATCCAGGCTGGAAGGTGCGCCCTGAGGCGGCCCCCGCTTTTCCGCCACAAAGTAGAACGGCGAACCCGCACCGGCGGCTTCGGGTACGCCTTGCAGCACACCGCCCACGCGTGGGTCGTAGCCCGGGACGGCGCTGAGCAACTTGTCGGGCACGCCATTGCCCGCCTGGGCCTCGGGCAGCAGCGCCGGGGCGCGGTTGCCCAGGTTCAGCACCTGGCTGGGGGACGACGGCAGCAGATTCGTGCCGGGGATTTGCCCCTGCGGAATCGGCGTACCCGGCACGCTGGGGCCCAAGCCCGCGGGGCTGGACAGCGGCGAGCCCGGTGGCGCGATGTTGGCCGGGAACTGGGCCCCCGGCGCGGCCTGTCCGGGCAGGGCCTGGAACAGCGCACTGGCCATGGCCGCCAACGCCGCCGGATCGGGCAGGCCCGCTGGCAAGTTGGGTTGTGGGATGTTGAACATGGCTTACTTGTAGGTGTCGGCGTAGTCGTGGTACTTGCCGATTTCCACGTCGTCCAGCACGGCCAGCGCGTCGGTGGTCAGCACGGCCAGCGAGCAGTACAGCGAGATCAGGTAGGAGGCAATCGCCTGGTCGTTGATGGCCATGAAACGCACCGACAGGCCGGGCGCTTGCTCGCCGGGCAGGCCGGGCTGAAACAGGCCCACCACGCCCTGGCGCTTGTCGCCCACACGCAGCAGCAAGATCTTGCTCTTGCCATCGGCCACCGGCACTTTGTCCGAAGGGATCAGCGGCACACCGCGCCAGGTGATGAACTGCGAGCCAAACAGGCTCACGGTGGGCGGTGGCGTGCCGCGGCGGGTGGCTTCGCGGCCAAAGGCGGCAATGGCCAGCGGGTGCGCCAGGAAGAAGGCGGGCTCTTTCCAGACCTTGGTCAGCAGCTCGTCCAAGTCGTCGGGCGTGGGCGCGCCGGTCAGCGGGAAGATACGCTGGGCATCGGTCACCTGCGACAGCAGGCCGTAGTCGGGGTTGTTGATCAGCTCGCTTTCCTGGTTCTCCTTGATGGTCTCGATGGTCAGGCGCAGTTGCTCCTTGATCTGGTCGTGCGGGCTGCTGTAGAGGTCGGAAATGCGGGTGTGCACATCCAGGATGGTGCTGACCGCGTTCAGGAAGTATTCGCGGGGCTGCTCTTCATAGTCCACAAAGGTGCGGGGCAACTGGTTTTCGGTCTGGCGGGCGGTGCAGGTGACCTTGATGGACTCGGGGTTCTTCACCTTGTTCAGGCGGTAGATGCCCGCCTCCACCGGCACCCACTGCAGCAAATGCGTGAGCCAACGGGGCGAAATGGTTTCCAGCTGGGGCGCGGTCTTGGTCGCGTTGGCTAATTGGCGTGCGGCGCTGTCGCCGAGGGTGGTGATATTGCTCAAAGAAAAACTCCGTTTACGTGGTTACAGGGGAAAGAGAAACTTGGTGGGGTGCCTGGGCTTGTTCTGCCCGGGCCTGGGTGATGTGGGCACCAGGCGGCACGCTGTGGGTCAGCCACACATTGCCGCCAATGCTGGCGCCCTGCCCCAGCGTCACCCGGCCCAGCACGGTGGCCCCGGCGTAGATCACTACGTCGTCTTCCACGATGGGGTGGCGCGGCTGGCCTTTTTCCAGGTGGCCCTGGGCATCGGTGCTGAAGCGCTTGGCCCCCAGCGTGACGTTTTGGTAGATGCGCACCCGCTGGCCGATGCGCGCGGTCTCGCCGATCACCACGCCGGTGCCGTGGTCGATGAAGAAGCCCGGGCCGATGCTGGCACCGGGGTGGATGTCGATACCCGTGGCGCTGTGCGCCAGCTCGGCCACGATGCGTGCCAGCAGCGGCAGGCCCTGGCGGTACAGCTGGTGGGCCAGGCGGTGGTGCAGCATGGCCAGGATGCCGGGGTAGCACAGCAGCACCTCGTCCACGCTGCGGGCCGCCGGGTCGCCATGGAAGGCGGCCAGCACATCGCTGTCGAGCAGGCGGCGGATGCCGGGCAAGGCCTGGGCAAACTGCTGCACCACCTGGGTGGGCTGGGTGCCCACCGGCACGTCTTCCACCAGGCGCAGCTCCAGCCGCACCTGGGCCAGCAGGCCGTGCAGGGCCGCGTCCAAGGTGTAGCCCACGTAGAAATCTTCGCTTTCCTGGCGCAGGTCCACCGGGCCTAGGCGCATGGGAAACAGCACGCCCTTGAGCGATTCGACAATGCCCGCCAGCGCGTTGCGCGACGGAAATTCACGCCCGCCCGGCTCGCTGGAGCGCCCTTGCGCGGCCCGCCACTCGGCCCGCACACCGTGCAGCGACTGCACGACTTTGCCGATGTCAAAAACCGGCGCGGCCATCAGTCTTGCACCCACGGCAGCTTGTGGAAGCGCCAGCCGTCGTCGCCACCGCGGTGCTGCTGGCCGTCGATCTCGCCTTCAAAGCCTTCGAGCACGTTGAACACGCGCGTCAGCCCCGCCTTGGCTGCGGCTTCGGCCGCAAGCGCCGAGCGCTTGCCGCTGCGGCACAGCAGCAGGACCACCGCGTCCTTGCTGCCGACCTTGGCTTCCAGCTCACGGGCGAAGCGCGGGTTGCGCGTCAGGCTGGTACCGGTGGCCCAGGCCACATGGGCGCTGCCGGGCACGTGGCCAACAAACTTGCGCTCTTCCGCCGTGCGTACATCCACCAGTTGGGCCGCACCGGCTTCAAACAAGCGCCAGGCCACGGCCGGGCTGACACCGCCCGCATAGGGCAAATTGGTAGACAGGGCGACCGCGCGGGCAGACTCCAGTTCGGGGGGCAGGCTGATCAGTTCAGCGGTGTCGGATGGCATGCAAACTCCTGTGGTTCAGACCCGGCACACCAGCGTGCGGGGTTGTTGAAAGCCACTGTAGAAGCCCTGCTGCCAATCTCAAACGACTAAGAAATCAGTTCTAAACAACCAAAACATCCGTAGGATGCAGCATGCAAAAAAACAGCGAACGTCACGCCCGCCGCGTGGACATGGTGGTCTACCCCGGCTTCAAGGCCATCGAGGCCATAGGCGCGATGAGCGTGTTCGAGTACGCAAACCTGCACCTGGTGCAGGAGGGCCGCCCCACGGGCTACGCGGTGCACATCGTGTCCGACGCGGCGGGTCCAGTGGCTTCCGACACCCACATGCTGCTGCAGGCGCAGGCCTTGCAGCCAGACGACCTGCCGCACACGGCCATCATCGTGGGCGCGCGGCAGATCGAGGTGGCGCTGGCGGCCCACCCGGCCATCGTGGACTGGGCGGCCGCCGTGGCTCCGCGCATCACACGGCTGGTGGCCCTGTGTTCGGGCAGCTTTTTTCTGGCGGCCGCGGGCGTGCTGGACGGCCTGCCCGCCACCACCCACTGGAGCGTGGCCGCCCTGCTGCGCGAGAAGTTTCCCAAGGTGCAGGTGCAGGCCGACGCGATCTATTTGCGCTCGGGCCGGTTGTGGACATCGGCCGGGGTCACCGCCGGGATCGACCTGGCGCTGGCCCTGGTGGAAGAAGACTTTGGCCGCGGCCTGGCGCTGCAGGTGGCGCGCGACCTGGTGGTGTACCTCAAACGCCCGGGAGGGCAATCGCAGTTCAGCGTGCACCTGACCAGCCAGAACACCAGCCACCCCGGCATCCGCGCCATCCAGGACTGGGTGCTGTCCAACCTGTCGCTGCCGCTGGACGTGGCCCTGCTGGCCGACCGCGCCGCCATGAGCGAGCGCAACTTTCGCCGCGTGTTTGCCAAAGAGGTGGGCAGCAGCCCGCTGCAGTTCATCGAATCGGCCCGGCTGGAAGCGGGCCGCCGCCTGCTGGAAGAAGGCGACCTGCCGCTCAAATCGATTGCCGGGCGCGTGGGCTTTGCGTCCGAGCAGCCGCTGCGCAAGCTGTTCCTCAAGCGCCTGGGCGTGGGGCCGCAGGCCTACCGCGAGCGCTTTGGCGGGGCCCGGCCCTGAAGCTTTTTAAGCGGCTTTGCGCAACTTGGCCACCTGGGTGGCCAGCACATCCATCAAGGTGGGCGACAGGCAGTCGTAGGTTTCCAGCCCCACGCTGTGCAGCTCTTTGCGGATGTCGGCCATCTGCTCGGGCGGCGTGCCGGTTTCGATGATGGACGACACAAAGGCCGCAAATTCCGGCCCGGTCCACCCAGACTCTTTGGACAGCTCGGTGTGGATGAAATCCAGCCCGTAAAACGCATGGTCCTTGTTCTCGATGCGGCCAAACAGATGCACGCCACAGGCCTTGCAGGCATGGCGCTGGATGGTGGCACTCGCATCCACGATGTGCAGCTTCTCCGGGCGCGATGTAACGTGCACTTTGTCGCACGGGACCACGCCCACAATCGAAAACAGCGCGTTCGCGGGCTTCCAGCACTTGCTGCAGCCACAGGCATGGTTGTGCGCTACCTGTGAATCCACCCGCACCACCACCGGGTCGTGGCTGCAGTGGCAGGTCAGCGTACCGCCGCTAAAACCCGGTGCGCCGGGCTGTTTGCTTTGGCCAATGGCCGGGTGCAATGCTAAGAGTGTCATTTTTTGTCTCCTGAATGTCCACGCGGAACAGCCGCGCACCGCTTGCAACTGACTGGGGTTAGAACAGTACAACTCCCCGGATAGATTCACCGCTCTTCATCAAATCAAACCCCTTGTTGATATCTTCCAACGGCATGGTGTGGGTGATCAGCGGGTCGATGCTGATCTTGCCCTCCATGTACCAGTCCACAATCTTCGGCACGTCGGTGCGCCCACGCGCACCACCAAAGGCCGAGCCTTCCCATTTGCGGCCCGTCACCAGTTGGAACGGCCGGGTGCTGATCTCTGCCCCCGCTTCGGCCACACCGATGATGATGCTGCGGCCCCAGCCCTTGTGGGTGCATTCCAGCGCCTGGCGCATCACCTGGGTGTTGCCTATGCATTCGAAGCTGTAGTCGGCTCCGCCGTCGGTCAATTGGACGATGGCATCGACCACATTCGGAACCTCTTTGGGGTTGATGAAGTGCGTCATGCCGAACTGGCGGGCCATGGCCTGGCGTGCGGGGTTGATGTCCACGCCGATGATCTTGTCGGCGCCCACCATCTTGGCGCCCTGGATCACGTTCAGGCCGATGCCGCCCAGGCCGAAGACCACCACGTTGGCTCCGGCTTCGACCTTGGCGGTGAACAGCACGGCACCGATGCCGGTGGTGACACCGCAGCCGATGTAGCAGACCTTGTCGAACGGTGCGTCCTTGCGGATCTTGGCCAGGCTGATCTCGGGGGCCACGGTGTAGTTGCTGAAGGTGCTGGTACCCATGTAGTGGAAGATGGGCTTGCCGTCCAGACTGAAGCGGCTGGTGGCATCGGGCATCAGGCCCTTGCCCTGGGTGCCGCGGATGAGCTGGCACAGATTCGTCTTACGGCTCAGGCAGAACTTGCACTGGCGGCATTCGGGGGTGTACAGGGGGATGACGTGGTCGCCCTTTTTCAGCGTGGTGACACCGGGGCCAACGTCCACCACGATGCCTGCGCCTTCGTGGCCCAGGATGGCGGGGAAGATGCCTTCGGGGTCGGCACCGGACAGGGTGTAGTAGTCGGTGTGGCAGATGCCGGTGGCTTTGATTTCGACCAGCACTTCGCCGAACTTGGGGCCGTCCAGGTCCACGGTTTCGATGGTCAGGGGGGAGCCTGCTTTCCAGGCGACGGCGGCTTTGGTTTTCATGGGGTGTCTCTTGGGGAGTCTTGGGCAATCAACATCGGGATGGCAGCGGGTGCTGCCATCGCCGCGAATGTAATGCTGCATCGCCCCGCGCCAGGGTGCAAGCGGGCAGGCCCTAGCCGACTTGGCCGCCCCAGGGCGCAAGTTGGCCGAAATGAACCGTTGTGGATGTTTTCGCCTACGCTACATTTTTAGTAGCTCGTCACGCCCATGCGATAAGCGCAGGAGGCCGATTTTTTATACATCTCAGGTCGCAACACCTGCGGCATCGAACACACCTTCGAACAGCACCGAGCTCAGGTAGCGTTCGCCCGAATCCGGCAGGATGACCACAATCGTCTTGCCCGCGCTCTCGGGCTTTTTCGCCCAGCGCACCGCCGCCGCCACCGCCGCGCCGCAGGAGATGCCCGCCAGAATGCCCTCGTCGCGCGCCAGGCGGCGGGCGTAGTCCACGGCCTCCTCGTTAGTGACTTGCTCGATGGCATCCACCAGCGACAAATCCAGCACATCGGGCACAAAACCTGCGCCTATGCCCTGGATCTTGTGCGGCCCGGGTTTGATTTCTTCGCCCGCGCGCTTTTGCGTCAGCACCGGGCTGGCCGTGGGCTCCACCGCCACCGAAACAATGGCTTTGCCCTGGATGTGCTTGATGTAGCGCGACACCCCGGTGATGGTGCCGCCGGTGCCCACACCGGAGACCAGGATGTCGATCTGGCCATCGGTGTCCTGCCAGATTTCCGGGCCGGTGGTGGTGGCGTGGATGGCCGGGTTGGCCGGGTTCTTGAACTGCTGCAGCAGCACGTACTTGGGGTCGCTGGCCGCGATTTCCTCGGCCTTGGCGATGGCCCCTTTCATGCCCTTGGCCCCTTCGGTGAGGACCAGCCGGGCACCGTAGGCCAGCAGGATCTTGCGCCGCTCGATGCTCATGGTCTCGGGCATGGTCAGGGTGATGGGGATGCCCTTGGAGGCAGCCACAAAGGCCAGCGCAATGCCGGTGTTGCCCCTGGTGGGCTCGATGATTTCCTTGCCCGGCCCCAGCAGGCCGCGCTTTTCCGCGTCCCAGATCAGCGCTGCGCCGATGCGGCATTTCACCGAATACGCCGGGTTGCGCCCTTCGATCTTGGCCAGCACGGTGGCTGCGGCACCGTCGGTGATGCGGTTCAAGCGCACCAGCGGCGTGCGGCCAATCGACAAGGAGTTGTCGGCATATACCGAGGAGGTAGTCGAGGAGGTAGTCGAGGACATGGTGCGGCTTTCTAGGTGGATAAAAGTGGCGACTCTGGGGGGGGGGACAGCTGCCGGGCCGACAGCAAAGCCCCCATGGGCGGGTTGTCGAGGTCGGTGTCCAGCAGGATGATCTCGCGGGCCTCGGCGCGCTGCGGGTAGATCGGGTGGATGTGCAAGCTGCCAAAGCGGGCCGCCAGGTCGCGGTGCTGGGGTGCCGTGACCGGCTGGTTCTCAAAAAGCAGCACATGGTGCTGCAGCAGCGCCGCCAGCAGCGCGTCGCGCTGGGAGTCGGCCAGGGGAAGGGCCAGGTCGATATCGGACACCAGCGCACCAATGGTGGGGCCGAGGGCTTGCACTTGCATGGATTCACTTTGCGAAAAACGAAACCGCCACGGTAGCGGCCCAAGCCTGCGCTGCCAACGACGCGTATCAGATGTGCTTATGCGGATTTTGCTGCGGACGGGCAAAAAAAAAACTGGTGACCCGGAGGCCACCAGCCCAAGTTCCCACAGTTGCCCTCTGTGACTTTCCCCTCTAAAAAAATTTAAGTAAAAAGTGCCTCCAGCGCTTATTCCGTCAGCGTGACATGCTCCTTTTTACATAGCATCAATGGGCCAGCGCCTCCACCTGCTGGCCGCCGCCCACCAGCGCAAAGCCTGCCGCCAACCAGGCATCGGTGCCGCCGGTCAGCACCGACACGTTCAGCCAGCCCAGGCGCACCAGTGTGAGGGCCGCCAGGTGGGCACGGGTCTCGTCGGCATCGACCAGCACGGTGCGCGTGCCCGGGTTGGGCACCAGGCGCTCAATCCACTGCTCCAGTCGCTCCAGCGGAGCCGACACGGTGGTGGAAATGTGGCCCACGGCGCGCTCGGCCTTGTCGCGCACGTCCAGCACGGCGATGTCGTGGCCATCCTCCAGCGCGGCCTGCAAGGCCAGGGGCGCGATGCGCGCATGGCGGATCTGCGCGGGCGGCGCAAAGGTGCGGTAGCTGCCGCCGTCGGTACCGGCAAACACCACCCGGTGGACCAGGCGGTCCAGTGCCAGGCCGTAAAGATGGAGGTGCAGGCCGGGCGCGCCGTCCAGCAAAAGAATAGTGTGCACCTCGTCGGGCGTCAGCGTGACCGAGGTGCCGGGCACCACGTCGATGGTGCGCAGCGGCTCCAGGCGGTCTTGCGCCGGGTCGTCGGTGGGCCGGCGGCCATAGACCACGTTGCGCTCTTTCCCCTGCACCCCGGCAATGATGGCCCAGGTGGTGTGGTCGTGCGGCGGCTGGCCCTTGCCCGGCAGTGCGGCCGAGATATACAGCGCGTAGCGGCCATCGGCATCTTCGGCCAGGCGGTAGATGTGGGCCGGGTCGGCGGCAGACACCGGGAAGTGCGCGGGCACAAACAGGTCCTGGCGCAGGCCCAGCTGCTCCAATGCCTGGGCGACCGCCTGCAGCTGCGCGGGCTGGGCCTGTTGCGGGTCGGGCAGTAGATGGCGCACGGTGTCCAGAAAAGCGCTGATGGCGTGGGCGCGCTGGCTGGCGATGTCAGGGCCATACGTGGTGAGGTGATGGGGCATGGTGGGCATCCGGTGGTTCGATGGAGGCAAGCGTAGGCCCGCATCCCTGCGGTGGCAACGACGCAAAACGCCTAACGATATGCAGCGCCTGCCCGCCCCGCCCCTCAGACAGTTAAGCCATATCGAATCTACGATTTGTTAGTTTGTGTAAACCACAATCTGGCAAATAATCAAATTCAGTTATTAAATATGGCACTCTTATATGAATTTTCAGCAATTGCGCTCCGTCCGCGAAACTGTGCGGCGCGGCTTTAACCTCACCGAGGTGGCCAACGTGCTGCACACCTCCCAGCCCGGCGTGAGCCGCCAGATCCGCGAGCTGGAGGAAGAGCTGGGCATCGAGCTGTTTGTGCGCGCAGGCAAACGCCTCACCGGCCTGACCGATCCCGGCGGCCACGTGCTGCCCATCATCGAACGCATGCTGCTCGACAGCAGCAACCTGCGCAAGGCCGGGGAAGAATTCGTCTCGCGGCAAACCGGCTTGCTGTCGATCGCCGCCACCCATTCCCAGGCGCGCTACGCCCTGCCCATGGCGGTGCAGGAGTTTCGCAGCCAGTTTCCCAACGTCACCCTGCACCTGCACCAGGGCTCGCCCGCGCACGTGGCCGAGATGCTGTTGTCGGGCGAGGCCGATGTGGGTATAGCCACCGAGGCGCTCACCCAGTACGACGAGCTGGTCGCCCTGCCCTGCTACCCCTGGACGCACTCGGTCATCGTGCCGCCCGGCCACGCCCTGCTGGACGGCCCGCTGACACTGGAGCAACTGGCCCGCTACCCGCTGATCACCTACGACAACGGCTTCACCGGCCGCACCCGCATCGACCAGGCCTTTGTGCAACAGCAACTGGTGCCGCACATCGCCATCGCCGCCATGGATGCCGACGTGATCAAAACCTATGTGGAGCTGGGCATGGGCGTGGGCATCGTGGCCTCCATCGCCTTCGAAGCCGAGCGCGACCTGGCCCTGCGCGCCGTCGATGCCGGCCACCTGTTCGGCATCAACATGACCAAGCTGGCCGTGCGGCGCGGGGCCTATCTGCGCGGGTATGTGTACGCCTTCATCGAGTCGTTCGCGCCCACGCTGGACCGGGGGGCGGTGGAGCAGGCGCTGGCGGGGAATGCCAAGGCGATCAACTATGTGATTTGAGGCGGACTTCTTTTTTACCGCCGGAAGAGTGGCCTGCGCTGTGCATGGCCCGCCCCACGGCGACCCCCTGCAGAAAACCAACCAGTCCGCGGTCCACTTCATATTTTGCAGCCAGCAGCCCGGCTTGCACCACGTCCCGCTCGGCCCCAAGGCGCAACTGCAGCCCCGTGGCCTGCCGGTACCAGTGTTTGGCACGCCGCTGGGGCAAACAGTGGACCAGCGCCTCGATGCCATAACGCATGCGCTTGGCGAGGATGCGTACCCGGTGCTGGCTATCGGGGCTGCCGCTGTCCTGGCGGGCGCGCTTCAGTTGCCGGTGCATCCGGGCCATGCGCAGCCTGCTCCAACGCCGCAGGGACCCCGTGGGTTCCCCCTGCACGCCGCCAGGCCCAGGCAGGGCCGCCAAGCCTTCCAGCCATTGTGTGGTGGCCAACAAGGTAGCGCCCACTGCGGGCTCCAAAAGTGCGTAGCGGACAGATTTGCGTTGCAGGTCGGCAGCGTGTTGGAGGCTGTGTGCCATCGCCTGCCAGGCGTCGGCACGCTGGGCATCCCCCGCCGAATAGGCCTGCGCGAGTGCCGGCAAAGTATCGGTGCAAGCGACATCCAGATCCCGCAGTTCGCCCAGCAAGCCCAACAGCATGTGCAGGGGCTGCCAAGCCGGTACGGCATCCATCGCCACCGCGGGTTGGAACAGCCGCACAGCGCTTCGAAAACGCCGCCAACCAATCCGGGTCTGGTGCACGGTTTCCGGATCGTCCGAGCTACGTACCGCAATCAGATTGGTGGTGAACTGGCAGAACATTTCGCCCAAGACGCACGCCGCCGCCTTGGGAACGGACAGGTTTTTGGTGAGTGTGGGCGGGTGGGCGTGTAGCGGGGCGTCCAGGCAGTTCTGTGCCAGCGCGTAGCCCCGCTCCGATTTGCTCTTGCTCAACGGCAAGACTGCGATGGTGCGGGCAATCTGGTGGGCGATGTCGAACAGCGCCGTCGACGGGCCCGCCAGTAGCTCCAGCTCCAGCTCGCAGATGGGCACATCTTTTTCACCCGCCGTGATGTGTCCAATGTCCAAGGCCACTTCGACCACGCTTGCGTCGCGACGCCGCACCACCCAAAGGGTTCGCTCGAAGGTCGTCAAAAATGCGGGTGCCAAAGAGGGAAACACGGTGTCGTCAGGGTCGATCTTGGCCCACGGCGTGGCTGTGAGGGCCTCCCGTGCCAACGTGGGGCTGGGTACCCCGACTTCCCATTCGCCGCGCTGGCTCAACGCCGAGTGGCCACGGTCTCCGGTCTTCAGGGTCTGCAGCCAGCGCGGCGCGGCGTCGCTGCCAACCCGCCGTATCCGCAATGCTACGCGCTGCTGGTGCAAGATTTGCTCCGGCGTGTCGTAATAGACGTTATGCAATGTCTGACGGGTCGGCTTGCGGCGCGCCAGGATGGGCACACGGGCCAGTAGCCTGGCCAGGCTGGACGGATCGGCCATGGGCAACGCCAACTTGAGCTCGATTTCCTGCGGGCTTTGGCCCGGAGCCGTTGATTTCATCGCTTTTCCCCAGTGCAAACACCCAGCCCGCCGTATGCGCCACGCCTTGTGCAGAACATGCCGTTCCTAACTTTAGCCGAAACGGGGTGTTTCGCCAGGCCCAGGGCTGCCGCATATCCATATCTGAATCTCTTCGTTGCCCCACACAAGCCGCGTCGCTAACGTGCAGAAGTTCTTCAACTTCTCGGAAAGCGCCACCATGGCCAGACAACTCAAATTTGGATTCGTGCTGCACGGCGTAGGCGCGGGCTGGGGCGATTGGCGCCACCCGGCGGCGGTCACCGATGCCAGCGTCAACTTCGGCTTCTACAAAGAGCAGGCGCAACTGGCCGAGCAGGGCCGGTTCGACTTCTTGTTTGTGGCCGACAGCGTGCACATCACGCCGCGCTCCAGCCCGCACTACCTGAACCGCTTTGAGCCGCTGACGATTTTGTCGGCGCTGGCGGCGGTGACCTCGCACATCGGCCTGGTGGCCACCGTCACCGCCAGCTACAGCGAGCCTTTCACCGTGGCGCGGCAATTCGCTTCGCTGGACCACATCAGCAATGGCCGCGCAGGCTGGAACGTGGTGACATCATGGCTGGACGGCAGCGCCCGCAACTACAGCAAGCCCACCCACTACGACCACGACGTGCGCTACGCGCTGGCCAAGGAACACCTGGGCGTGGTGCAAGGCCTGTGGGATTCGTGGGAAGACGACGCGCTGGTGCGCGACAAGCAAACCGGCGTGTTCTTCAACCCCGCCAAGCTGCACCGCCTGGACCACAAAGGCGACTTCTTTGCCGTGGAAGGGCCGCTGAACATCAGCCGCTCCCGCCAGGGCCAGCCGGTGGTCTTCCAGGCCGGGGCCTCCGAGGACGGCAAACAATTCGCCGCCACCGAAGCCGATGCCATCTTCTTCCACGCCGACACCCTGGAGGAAGCGCAAATCTACTACCGCGATGTGAAGGCCCGCGTGGCCGCCGCGGGCCGCAACCCCGACGCCGTACACCTGCTGCCCGGCATCCGCCCCATCGTGGGCCGCACCGCCGAAGAAGCCGAACGCAAGTACGAAGAATCTGCCGCTCTGGTGCCGATTGAAAATGCCATCGCCGCGCTGGCCCGTCCCTTCAACGACCACGACTTCTCGGCCTACCCGCTGGATGCCCCCTTCCCCGACCTGGGCGACCTGGGCCGCAACAGCCAGCAAAGTGCCAGCGACCGCATCAAGCAGGTCGCCAAAGACAAAGGCTGGACGCTGCGCGAAGTCGCCCTGTGGCACGCCCGCCCCAAGCGCACTTTCGTCGGCACCGCCGAGCAGGTGGCCGACGAAATCCAGCGCTGGTTCGATTTGGGTGGTGCCGACGGTTTCAACTTCTTCGAAGCCCTGCCCAACACCTCGCTGAAAGACTTTGTGGCGCTGGTGGTGCCGTTGCTGCAGGCGCGTGGCATCTACCGCACCCAGTACGGCCAGGGCACGCTGCGCGACAACCTGGACCTGCCGGTGCCGGTGAACCGGTATGTGGCGGTGGAGGAAGCCGAGGATGGCGAAGAGGAAGTGGGTGCCTGCAGTCTTTAAGAAAAAAGAGCTTCTAGCGCTTATGGAATAAGCGTGAGCAGCTCTTAATTTAATAGTAAACGGGGCGCCGCGCAATCCACTGGACGCACCCTCAATGGCGCACCATCTTCGCCAGCTCCGCGATGCCTATGGGCGGCTGGGTCAGCCAAGGCACCACGAAGCTGCGCGGGGCCAGCCCTGCGGCCATGCGTTCCATCTGCTTGCGCTCGCCTGCCAGCCGTGCCGCCAGCAGGGGGTCATGGGTGCCCGCAGCCAGAACGCTTTTGTTCAGCACCCAGGCATAGGGTTCGATGTGGGCCCGGCGCAGGTCGTCTTGCAAGGCGGCGGCCTGCGACACCGGGGTTACTTCGGGCAGGGTCACCAGGATGATCTTGGTGTAGGCAGCGTCTTGCAGCCGCATCAGCGGGGTCACCACGTGGCCCGCATTTTTGCCCTCGAACTCCCGCACCATCTGCCGGTGGTACGCGCCGGTGGCATCCATCAGCAGCAGGGAATGCCCGGTGGGTGCCGTGTCCAGCACCACAAATGCGCTGCGCGCCTCGCCAACGATGCGCGAGAAGGCGTGGAACACGGCCACTTCCTCGGTACAGGGCGAGCGCAGGTCTTCCAGCAGCAGCGCCTGTTCCTGCGCGCTCAGGTCGGGCGACTTGGCGGCCATGATCTTGTCGGTATAGCGCTGCGTCTCCACCTTGGGGTCAATGCGGCTCACGTGCAGACCCGGCAGTGCGCCCGCCAGCGTGCCCGCCAGGTGGGCGGCGGGGTCGGTGGTGCTCAGGTGCACCGTCTTGCCGCGCTGCACCAGGCCCAGGGCCAGCGCCGCGGCAATGGTGGTCTTGCCCACGCCGCCCTTGCCCATCACCATGACCAGGCCGCGGCCCACCGCCGCCAGCGCGTCGGCCAGCGCCGCCAGGTCCTGGCCCGCGGGGATCGGCTCCACGGTTACCGGCGGCGCAGCGGCCACAGCCGCCTGGTGGGGCGACAGCAGTGCCCGCAAAGCGGGCAGGCCCACGGTGTCAAAGGCGCGCAGCGGCACCGTGTCTTGCGGCAAGGCCCGCAAGGATGCGGGCATCTCGGCCAGGGCCTGTTGCCCCAGCGTCTCGATGGCAGCCGCCACGGTATCGGCGCGGTCGCTGGCATGGAACACGCCGTTGATCGCCAGGCGCTGGTGGTGCAGGCCCAGCCCCTTGAGCTCTTCGGCGCTGCGGGCGGCCTCGGCCAGGGCCCCCTTGTCCGGGCGGGTGACCAGCACCACGGTGGTCTGGGCCGGATCGCTCAGGGCCGCCAGCGCCGCCTTGAACCGCGCCTCCTGCATCTTCAAACCTGAATGCGGGCCCAGGCACGAAGCGCCACGGTCGTTACCCTCCAAAAACCCGCTCCAGGCCTTGGGCAGGCTCAGCAGCCGCAAGGTGTGGCCGGTGGGGGCCGTGTCGAACACCACATGGTCGAACCGCGCATCGCGCTCCGACAGCAGCGTGGCGAACTCGTCGAACGAGGCGATTTCGGTGGTGCAGGCACCCGACAACTGCTCGCGCACGGTAGCTAGCTCGGCGGGGCTGGCACCCGCGCCCATCTGGGCCAGCACCCGCTGCCGGTAGGACTCGGCTGCCGTGCCGGGGTCGATGTTCAGCACCGACAGGCCCGGGGCACCGGGCACGGCCGTGGGCACATTGCGCAAGGCCACGCCCAGCATCTCGTCCAGGTTGGACGCCGTATCGGTGCTGACCAGCAGCACCCGCCGGCCCGCGTCGGCCAAGGTCAGCGCAGCCGCGGTGGACAGCGAGGTCTTGCCGACACCGCCCTTGCCGGTAAAGAACAGATAGCGCGTGGCCTGGCTCAAAAACGCCATGGGCCGCAGCATCGGCGCAAGCCAGCCCCGCACCTCTTCATGCGAAGGCAGCCCCCCACCGTGCAGCACCCTACCGCCCATGGCAACCGCCGGTGTGGCGGTAACCCCGGCGCGCAAGATCGCGCGGGGGTCCTCCACCGTGGCGATCTCCACAGGCACACCCAGTTCCTGGGCCACCTGCCCAATCATCGCGATGGTGCTGCGGCATTGGCTGCAAGCCGGGCCGAAAACTGTGATTTCCATGGGGCATCCTTGTAGGGAGTTGAATGCAAGCTTGCCGGAACTGCACGCGCTCCACCATGCGCTGGATCAACCCCGGGCCAACCATTTGGCGGGGCCACCACCACGAGGGCCTGCGCCACACCATCGCCTAAACACAAAAGCGCTGAAAATTCTGGTAACCGGGCGTACTCATACGTAAAAAGTGCTTCTTGCGCTTATGTAATAAGCATGGGCAGCTACTTAATCAGTAGCAACACAATCCAAGGTGCAAACGCCGATGCGCTGGGACACACTCGGTTTCAAACTCAGCACAGCCGATGGCGGGTACCGCGCAAAATCACCAGACGATTTTTTTCCCAGCACCACCCCAAGGAGAACCATGATCGACAAGAGCGCCGTACTGCTGGTGGGCTGGCACCCCAACGCGGTGGACTACCGCAAATGGCCAGGGCTCACGCCCGACAAGCTATGGGCCGGATTTGAAGCCGACAGAGTCCGGCTGGAGGCCTTGGGCTACAACGCCGAGCTGGGCCTGATCGAGAGTGCCGACACAGCCGACCAGGTCCTCACACAACTGCTGACAGCCAAGCCCCGCCATTGCGTGCTGATTGGCGCAGGCGTGCGCACCATTCCAGACTACCTGCACCTGTTTGAAAAACTGGTCAACACGGTGCATACCTGCGCGCCGCATGCCAAAATTTGCTTCAACAGTGGCCCCTTCGATTCCGTCGATGCCATCCAACGGTGGGTTCCCGCCAGCGCCGCGAAGGGCTAAGGTGCACCGTGGGTTGGGACCGTCGGCGGCCACCTAGCCCCGCAACCCGCGTCCAAACCCCACAGGAGCACCTATGCAAATCACCGTATCCACCGTTGTCGCCGCGCCCATCGCCACCGTCTGGGCCGCGTACAACGCACCCGAAGCCATCAAGGTCTGGAACACCGCCTCGCCCGACTGGCACACCACGGCCTCCACGGTCGATCTGCGGGTGGGCGGCCAGTTCTCGTCGCGCATGGAAGCCAAGGACGGCTCGTTTGGCTTCGACTTTGCAGGTGAATACACGAAAGTCGAGGCCCCCCATCTGCTGGAGTACCGCTTTGGCGAGCGCACCGGGCGGGTAGAGTTTGCCGAAGGCCCCGCCGGTGTCACCGTGACGGTGACCTTCGATGCCGAAAACGTCTACCCCGAAGAGCAGCAGCGCACGGGCTGGCAGGCGATTCTGGATAGCTTTGGGCGGTACGTGGTGGCGGGCAAGGGTTGAGGGTTCCCTTCTCCATAGAGTTTCATGGAAAAAGTGCCGCTCGTGCTGATCTGGTGAGCATGAAGAGCTCTTTATTTGGTAGAAAAACTACTGGTATCGAAAGCACATTCAGGATATCTCCGTGAATGATTTAAGCGTCAACAGTCAATTTAAACCGCAGGTTTTGCGGTGTACGTCTCGCTAGTCGTACCTCGATTGCCCACAGTCCGAATAGCGTCCCTCTGGAGAAAGCTGTTCCCTCGTCCGTAAAGTTAGTCCTACAGCGGTCTTCTATGTGTGAATAGTTTCATGAATGCCCGACTATTTGCCCGCTGTGCGGATGCTGATGATTATTGCGCGGCTGACCTGGAACTAAGCGGCCATGCTGCTATGCTGTGTTAACGATTCGGGCATGTGTACCTGCATGCTCACGTAGTAGATAGAGCAGGCCTCCGCCATCAATTAGTTCAATAGGTTTGTCCTTGGAGAAGTTATATGCGTCGGGGCCATATCGACTTGTGCATACTAAAATTCCTTTATTGGCACCCTCATTCATCATCGTTCCATAAAGATCACGTACAGCACTCACGCCAACTGTGTCCCGATATCGCTTAGCTTGAATAACGACTTTCCCCCCAAGTACAGGCCGCGTGTCAAAGGCAACGGCATCAACACCCCCATCGCGTGAACTGCGAGTGAGTTTTGTATCTAGGCCCATACGAGTGAAAAGGTTTGATACGAGAATTTCAAACTCGCCAGGCGTCAAATCCATGAGGTTAGGCCGGGATTCCAATCCAGTTAAAGCATCACCTTGATTAATGAACCGTTTGTCAATCATGTCGAATTCAACTATGGGTTTGATCGCCTGTAGTTCATCGGGTCGGCTGGATACCTGAGCGCCAAGGCCGCGCAAACAGGCAATCTTGTCAATTTTCTCTAATTTGATTTGAAGAAAATGACTTTTAGGTGCGCGCACAGAAATCAATGGCACTCGCACCTCCCGGCCGCTCGCAGGATCATTTGTATCCACTACGCCGTTAAAAGTTATTAGGGCCAGCGCATCGGCTTGGTCAGCTTCAAAAAGCTCATGAAGAGTGCGCAGCGCAATTGATGCGATAACATCCTGATAAAGTAGCTTGATGTCCGCAGACTTACGGGCTTTGGACTCAATGGTGTCTTTTGATTTCACGTAACGATAGTCAACCTCAACGGGAATCAAACTCACATCAGGTAGGTCGTACTCGACTACTAACTCTGCAGATTCTGGCAAATACACGAGTCGAAACATCTGAAGAAATCCCTCTGCAGGATATTCAGAGCGGCTTAGCACCATGTCGTTGTAAGACTCTACGGCGTCCTTTTCTTTTGCCATGAAATTTATTTGAAAAGCGTCGATCTCTGTATTTTTACTGTGTTTCTCGTCGTCATACAGAGCCTTCTTCAGCTCGTATTCATGTTTAAGATTTGCAAAGATAGAGAGTTTTTCAGCTTCGTCTTGATGGAATTGCACCATTGCAGTTTGATGCCGTGACTTAGCCGCTTCCAGAACTGCAGCATGCCTCTTGTCTGCCCCAGGTAACAACTTGCCGAACCAGTTGGGTGCTTTGACGGAAACTGGCTGTGGAGCTATTCCAAGAGAGAGATCAGCTAATGCTTGGAATGGCTCGAATTCGTTAGTGATGCGTAGGCTATCGAAACTAATACAGTCGTCACGTGAGAGAGTATGTGTCAAGATTTCCTGAAAGTCAGCCAGACGGTCTTGCAACTCCGCATTGAGATCGTCCACTTCACCCTGTCGTTCCGCAAGATATTCCGCTTTAGCTAACTTTTGTGCCGTCTTGTCGTCACGACTTTGCTGAGCGAGAGTCATTCTTTTTTGGCGTTCATGTTGCCGCGCTTGTGCCTGAAAACTGTTAACTGCACGCTTCCGATCACGCTCGGCTGCTGCGGCAACCCGTACCGTTGCCCGTAGCAAGCCTCCAAAACCACCTCGTGTACCCATATAAGTCCTAAAATTATTTTGTAACAGTAGGGTACATGAAGTCACAGTTTATTTAAGTGAACGACGTACTAATGTTCGGTGTCAGGAGCACCCGATGATTGTTGAACGGATTTTCATAAGCCCCGAGCGTGGTGCCGCACAGGTCGAGTGTGAACGAATAGCACTCCACAGTGAAAGGGGCGTTGTGGGCGACAGGAACTTCGGTGTCAATAGGCACCCAGGACAGAACCTGACGCTGGTGGAGGCCGAAGAGATTGAACGCTTCTGCTTCGAGCAAGCGCGGGCCCCGGATCTATCGCTAACGCGTAGGAACTTGATTACCCGAGGAGTTCGGCTAAACGATCTGGTGAACCGCGAATTCACCATCGGTGACGTGAAGTTGCGGGGCGTAGAGCTTTGCGAGCCCTGTGTGATTCTGGGCAGCGCTCTCAGCAGCGTATCGCTTACAACACCCGCGGCCGTCAAGCGCTGGGTTGGCTACGGCGGGCTCCGCGCCGACGTGCTGAGTGATGGGAAAATCGTTCGTGGAGCGCAGGTTGAAACTGACACTCCCCCCCTCATTGCACCGGACTCGCCCTCGCCGAGCCGGTGAACTCGAACATGGAGCGCCGCTGCAATCACCCCCGGACCACCAGCATGCAACCCCATAACCGCATCATCATTGCGCTCGACTTTGACAGCGAAGCCGAGGCCATGGGGCTTGTCGCACAACTGGGTGCGCAAGCCTCTTCCTACAAAGTAGGCCTGCAGCTGCTCACTGCCGCAGGGCCATCCGTCGTTCGTTGGCTCACCGGCCAAGGAAAAAGCGTGTTCCTGGATCTCAAGCTGCACGAAATTCCCAACTCCGTGACCGGTGCTGTCACCGCAGCGGGTCAGCTCGGTGTTGCCATGGTCACGGTGCATGCCTCTGCAGGCTCAGCCGTGCTTCGGGCTGCCGTCGAGGCAGCGCGGCCTTTCCCCCACCTTCAGGTGCTGGCACTCACAGTCATCACGAGCATGGGAGCGCAGGACCTGGCAGAAGTTGGAGTTTCCGGGTCGGTCCTGGAGCAGGTCGAGAGGCTGGCGTTGCTTGCCGTGTCGGCTGGTTGCCATGGAGTCGTCGCCTCGCCGCAAGAGGCCATGCGTCTGCGCCAGGTGTTGCCAGCGGCCATGCTGATCGTCACGCCAGGCACCCAGTTGGCAGGTGAAGCCAAGAGCGACCAAACCCGCACAGCCACGCCCACACAGGCCATTCTGGCGGGTGCCACGCATCTCGTCATCGGTCGGTCGATTACGCGCGCTACGGACCCCATCGCTGCGTTTGCAGCCATCTGCAGCGAAGTTGCTAAGCACTGCAATCGATGATGCCCGAGCCTTCGCCGCTGGCCGTTAGAGTTCACAAGCAAAAAGTGCCGCCTGTGCTGACTCTGCAAACACAAGAAGCTTTTTATTTAGTAGCAATCGTCAGCTAGCGCTGTTCAAATCATCCTGAGCCCATGTGTCCCTCTCAAGCTGCTCCACCAAGCAATTCCAATTAGGATTTCATGACCCATCTCTACCGAATTACACAGATGAATTCACAAGTTTCACGATCTACATCGCGTTAGCCTCCCATGCCCAATATCGAGAGCTCACTAACGGACTGGCACGCTAACTTGTGCAAAAGCGTAGATGTCAGCGGACTGTTCGCTAGAAGTCCAATTGCCCACAAGTGGAAGTCGCCTTGGCGTGCACTGCTTTTACGAGAGGCAGTAGGTTGGCGACTCGTTGACCTACTGATTCAGTCCAATGCCTTGTACAAGGCGCAACATTTGCTCGGTGCGCGAATCTTAGTAAGAGCGGCATTTGAGACATTGGGGATCCTCATCTACTCAAATCAGGAGATGCGTCGTGTCGTATCTGGACATTTGGACTTCCACGAGTTTTCTGGCCTCACAAGCCAGTTGTTGCTTGGTTCGAGGGATAACACAACGTCGTTGAAAGCCAAAAGCATATTGACAGTGCTCCAGAAGGCCGACAAGCGCTTTCCGGGACTCCTAGCGTGGTACGAGGTACTGTGCGAATCAGCTCACCCAAACTGCGAGGGCTTATTAGTTGGGTATTCAACAGGTGATACTGAAAACTATCAAACAACCTTTGAAAATCGTTGGGCAGCAATGTACTCGTCAACGCACGAAAGCTCGATTGAAGCGTGCATGGTGATCTTCGATGCGGAATACAACAGCGAGTGGCCTGATGCATTCGAGTCACTTGAGAAATGGATTGAATCGAATGATCAGAGTCTGGAAGCCACTCGGCCCAAAGAAGGCTGAAGCCATTTGACGATTTTCTGGCAGTAGTTACTTTTCACAAGCAAAAAGTGCCGCCCACGCTCATCCAACCAGCACAAGCAGCTACCCATTCAATAGCAAATCCAAAGCGCACCGTTCAAATCACCCTGAACCCATGCGTCCCATCCCGCCCCAGTTGCTCCACCAGCCCGTACTCCCAGTCCAGGTACCCCTGCATCGCCGCCCGCGGGCTGTCGGTGCCTTCGTAGGGGCGGCGGTAGCGGTCTGTGCGCGGGGAGGCCAGGCGGGTTTCGCCTTCTTCCAGGGGCAGGCCTGCGGCGATCCAGGCGGCGGTGCCGCCTTCCAGCACCCACACTTCCGCGCCGGTTAAACGGGCGACATCGGCGACCGCGTAGCGGGCCAGCAGGCTGCTGCCGCAGGTGAGCACGTAGCGGTGCGCGGGCGGAATATTCGCCAACGCCGCAGCCAGGCCGGTGCGCGATACGTACCAGGCACCGGGGATGTGGCGTTTGACGTAGTTCACGCTGGTGGTCAGGTCCAGCACGGCGGTGGTGCCGTCGGGGCCGGCCTGCAGCCAGGCGGAGAGCTGGGCCGGGTCGGTGGCGGCGATGGGGCCTTCGGGCTCGGGCCGTGGGTCTGGCGCGGGGCCGGTGGCGCTCCAGTCGGCAGGCGTTGTACCGTCCAGCACCCACACATCCCAAGCCATTTGCGCCAGCCAGGATGCGGTCATGTTGGCGCGGACTCCGTCGGTATCGGCCAGCACGATGCGGGCACCGCGTACGGGGGCGGTCACGTCGGTTTCCTGCACCAGCTGGCCACCGGGGGCGTTGCGGAAGCCGGGCAGGTGGCCGGTGGCGAATTCTTCGGCGGTGCGCACGTCCAGCAGGTAGGTGGTGCGCGGGGTGTCGGCTTTGAGGCGCTGCAGGTCGGCAGGCTGGGCGCGCTGCACACCGGCACGGTCGGCCACGGCGCGGGCCTGGCGGGCGGCATCGGGGCTGGTGTGTTCGGTGGTGGTGCGACCCTGGCGGGCGGCACCGCGGTCCAAAGTCTGGCCTGCCAGCGTCCAGCCGATGGTGCCGTTGCGCAGGGCCGATACCGGGTTGGGAATGCCCGCATTCACCAGCGACTGGGTGCCGATGATGCTGCGGGTGCGGCCCGCGCAGTTGACGATGATGCGGGTGCTGGGGTTGGGGGCCAGGGCCTGGGCGCGCAGCACCAGCTCGGCCCCCGGCACGCTGATGCCGCTGGGGATGCTCATGGTCTGGTACTCGTCAAAGCGGCGGGCATCCAGCACCACCACATCGGCCTTGCGGTCGATCAGGGCCTTGACTTCTTCGGCCGAGAGCGACGGCGTGTGGCGCTGCGACTCCACCAGCTCGCCAAAGGCCTTGCTGGGCACGTTCACGTCTTTGAAGATTTCGCCCCCCGCCTCCACCCAGCCTTGCAGGCCGCCGGCGAGCAGCGCCACGTCGGTGTAGCCCAGCTTGTGCAAGGTGCGGGCCGCCGGGGCGGCCAGGCCTTCGCCGTTGTCCAGCAGCACGATGGGGGTGTCGCGGCGCGGGATGCGGCTCCAGGCATCCAGCTCTATGCGCCCGGCGGCGATGTTGCTGGCAAACAGCGGGTGGGCCTGGGCGAAGGGGTCTTCTTCGCGCACGTCGATCAGGGCGATCTCCTGCTTGGCCAGCAGGGCCTGGCGCACGTCCAGGTAGGTTTTTTCAGGAATCGGGATGGTCATGGCAGTCCATTGGAAGAAACGCGGGAAGTGTGCCATTGCACCCCAAACGGGGGCGCTTGCGTGCGGATTCTTTGCATATGGATTCCTGTTTTCCTTCTTTCCCATGGGGCGCGAAATCCGGTGCAATCGCCATCCATCCAAGATTTTCAAAGAGGTACGGCATGCACACTTTTCCCGATCACCCGGGCTTGATTCCCCCCTGGTCCCGCCGCCAATGGTTGCGGGCCGCGGGCCTGGCCGGTGTGGCAGGCGCGGCGGCCATCGCCGGGCGTAATGTGCGTGCGGCGGGCAAGCTACGCGACATCAAACTGGCCTGGAACGCGGGCGCGGTGTGCCTGTCGGCAGTGCCGGTGGCGCTGGAGCGCGGCATTTTCGAAAAACACGGTTTGAACGTGGAGCTGGTCAACTTTGCGGGCTCTACCGACCAGTTGCTGGAGAGCATTGCCACCAGCAAGGCCGATGCCGGTGTGGGCATGGTGCACCGCTGGATCAAGCCGCTGGAGTCGGGCTTTGACGTGAAGCTGGTCAGCAGCTCGCACGGCGGCTGCACCCGGCTGGTGGGCTACGCCCCGGCGGGCGTAACCAGCCTGGCCAAGCTCAAGGGCAAGACGATTGCGGTGTCGGACCTGAACAGCCCGGGCAAAAACTTCTTCTCGGTGCTGCTGGTCAAGGCCGGGCTGGACCCGGAAAAAGACGTGGGCTGGCGGCAGTTTCCCGCCGACATGCTGGGCCTGGCGGTGGAAAAAGGCGAAGCCCAGGCGATTGCCGATGGCGACCCGAACCTGTTCCTGGTGGAGCGCCGCACCAAGGGCCTGGTCGAGCTGGCCACCAACCTGTCGGGCGAGTACGCCAACAAGACCTGCTGCGTGCTGGGTGTCAGCGGCAAGCTGGTGCGCAACGACAAGCCCGCCGCCGCCGCGCTGGCCCGCGCCATCACCGAGGCATCGGACTTCATCGCCAACTACCCCAATGAAACTGCCCGCATCTACAGCCCCTACTCCAAGGTGCCGGTAGAAGACCTGCGCGCCGTGCTGGGCACGCTGACGCACCGCAACCACCCCAGCGGCAACGACCTGAAAAAAGAGATCGAGTTCTACGCCCGCGACTTCAAGCTGGTGGGCGTGCTCAAGCCCGGCACCGACCCCGTGCGATTTGCCGAATATGTGTATGCCGACGTTTTGGGCTGACACCATGACCACCGCAGAAAACGCCTTCGCCCTGCCGCGCCTGCGCAGCCGGCCCGCAACACGGGGCACATACACCTACACGCCCTGGTGGACCGGACTGGCCGCCGCCCTCGCCTGGGGCGCGCTGGGCTTGCTCACAGCGGTGTGGCCCAACAAGCCGCAGGGCTTTAACGAGTGGGCTTACACGGCAGAGTTCGCCTGGTTCGTCGGGGCGGTGGCCGTGGCTTTGCTGGTGCTGGGGCTCAGCCCGTCCGCGCCTGCCAAGCTGCGCGTGCTGGGGCCATGGCTGATTGCACTAGCGCTGGGCCTGGGCGTATGGGAAGTCTTTACCGCCAAGCTGGGCACGCTGCCGCCGCCGTTTTTCGCACCGCCGCAGAGCCTGGCCGAGGTCTACATCAGCGACTGGCCGCGCCTGCTGGAGAGCGCTGCGCATTCGCTGCAGCTGCTGGCGCTGGGCATTGGCATCGGTGCCTCCGCAGGCTTTCTGATCGGGGTGCTGATCGGCTGGTCGCGCCGGGCCAATTACTGGGTGCACCCGGTGCTGCGCGTGCTGGGGCCGCTGCCTACCACGGCCTTGCTGCCGATTTCGTTTTACTTCTTTCCGTCCAGCTGGTCCAGGGCCATCTTTTTGATCGCCATTGGCACGGCGTTTCCGGTGGCCATCCTCACCTCGTCCGGCGTGGCCAGTGTCAACAAAAACTTCTACGACGTGGCCCGCACCCTGGGCGCATCGCCCTGGTTTCTGGTGCTGCGGGTGGCCATTCCGGCCGCCCTGCCCCAGGTGTTTGTGGGGCTGTTCATGGGCCTGGGCCACGCCTTTGCCACGCTGGTGGTGGCCGAGATGCTGGGTGTCAAAGCCGGTCTGGGCTGGTACCTGACCTGGGCGCAGGGCTGGGCCGCCTACCCGAACATGTACGCCGCACTGCTGGTCATGGCGCTGCTGTTTTCCGGGCTGATCAGCCTGCTGTTTCTATTGCGCGACCGGGTGCTGTCCTGGCAAAAAGGAATTGTGAAATGGTAGCCCCCGTACAAACAACCACCACCGGTGCGCGCATTGCCGTGCGCAACGTCAGCCACTGGTTTGAACTACCCGGTGGACCTATACAGGTAATCGCCGACCTGGACCTGGACATCCAGCCCGGCGAATTTGTCGCCCTGCTGGGCCCCAGCGGCTGCGGCAAGTCCACCCTGCTGCGCCTGGTGGCCGGGCTGGAACCCGCCACCGCAGGCAGCCTGCAGCACGACGGCCAGACCATCACCCAGTCCGACCCGTCGCGCATCGTGGTGTTCCAGGACCCCACACTGTTCCCCTGGCGCAGCGTGTGGGACAACGTGGCACTGGGCCTGCAGGCACGTGGTTTGCTCGCCACCCACCGCCACCGCGTCGATGAAGCGCTGGCACTGGTGGGCCTGCAAAGCTTTGCCAAGGCCCTGCCGCACCAGTTGTCGGGCGGCATGGCGCAGCGCGTGGCCCTGGCCCGCGCCTTGGTCAACGACCCCAGCCTGCTGGTGCTGGACGAGCCGCTGGGCAAGCTGGATTCATTGACCCGCCTGGCCATGCAGACCGAGCTGGTTGAGCTGTGGCAGCGCAAGGGCTTTTCCACGCTACTCGTCACGCACGATGTGGAAGAGGCCTTGTTCATGGCGCAGCGCGTGGTCGTGCTGTCCGACCGGCCTGCGCGGATCAAGCAGGTGCTTTTCAACGACCTGCCCTATCCGCGCCACCGGGGCGACCCGCGGCTGGCGGCGCTGCGGCACCAGGCCTTGTCGCTGCTGGGCCTGGCCGCCAGCTGGTAGACCGCGGTTGACATCTCTATCGCCCGAGGGGCTGAACGCGCTGCTGGCCTGGCTGCAAGAAGCCCAGCTTGGCCTGCGGGCGCTGCTGCACGCCCTGGGGCTGGCCCCCGACATCCATGGCCAGCCTGCCTGGCCGTTTGCGCAGCGCATCGCCGGGGAAATGCTGGCGCTAGACGCGGGCCATGCGCGCCGGGTGGCCACCTCGCTGGCCTGCCTGCTGCTGGCATTGCTCACTTTGGCGGTATCTCTTTTTTGGCGGCGTGCACGGTACGGTCTGTGGACAGGCGCTGTTGCGGTTTTGCTACTGGCCCCCTGGCCTGAAAGCCAGTTGCTGTTCGCCCCCGCCGTGCCCACCAGCCTGCACACCTCGCCCAGCGGCTTCACCGCCGACAGCATCGTGCGCGGCCAGGCCGTGTACCAGCAGCAGTGCCTGCGCTGCCACGGCGCGGACGGCAAAGGCGAAGGCGTGGATGCCGCCCAACTGCCCATGTGGCCGCCCACGCTGAACGGCTCGCTGCTGTGGAAGCGGCTGGACGGCGAACTCTTCTGGCGCGTGCGCCACGGCATGCAGGCGCGCGATGGCAGCACCACCATGCCCGGTTTTGACCAGCAGCTCAGCGATGCCCAGGTATGGCAGGTGCTGGACTATCTGCAGGCCAACGCCTCTGGCCAGACGCTGCAGGAGTCCGGTGCCTGGACCTACCCGGTGCGCATGCCCGATGCCCGCGTGCTGTGCCGCCAAGGCACGCACCGCAGTGTGCGCAGCCTGGTCGGCCAGCGGCTGCGCATCGCCGCCGACGCAGACAGGCTGCAAGACGATCCCCGGCTGGTGACGGTCTATGTGGGTACAGCCGCGCCCGATGCCGAATGCCAGGCCGATGCCGCGGCCCTGCGCACCGCGCTGGCCCTGGTGGTGGGCGTGCCTGCTGCGCAGTTGGCAGGCAACCAGTTGCTGGTCGACCGGGGCGGCTGGCTGCGCGCCCGGGGCCGGCCGGGCAAGGCGGCCTGGTCGGTAGACGACCTGGTGTGCCGCACCACCACCGTGGCCAGCGCGTCCACCAAAGGTGACGGCCTGGACGGCCTGATCCGCCGCATGGACGACGAACCGGTGCGGCTGCTGCGCGGCGGGTTTCCACACTAGCCCCCTCTCCATCAGAAACCGCATGTAGACACACGGTTTTCTTCGTTGTCGCAGCAACGCATCGCTTCTATCGTCCACCCATCCATCTACCACAAGGAATTCACATGGGTGTCCAGTTCATCGGCATGATCCAGCCGCACGAGGTTTCTGAAACCATTCCCCACACCGGCCCGGCGGTAGACCCTGCCTATGTGCGGGTGTTTGCCCAGGCGCACGAGCACGCGGGTTTTGACCGCATCCTGGTGCCCGCCAGTGCCACCAGCCCCGACACCTTGCTCACGGTGGCCTATGCCGCGTCGGTCACGCAAAAGATCCACTTCCTGCTGGCGCACCGCCCCGGCTTTGTGTCGCCCACGCTGTCGGCCCGGCAACTGGCCACGTTGGACAACTACACCAATGGCCGCGTGGCGGTGCACTACATCACCGGCGGGTCCGACGAAGACCAGCAGCGCGACGGCGACTTCCTGGGCCACGACGAGCGCTACGCCCGCAGCGACGAATACATCGGCCTGCTGCGCCGGGTGTGGACTTCCGAGCAGCCGTTTGACCACGCAGGCACCTACTACCAGGCCAAGGGCGCATGGTCGGAAGTGAAACCGGTGCAATCGCCCTACGTGCCCATCTACTTCGGCGGAGCCTCCGCCCCCGCGCTGCAGGTAGCGGGCAAACATGCCGACGTGTACGCCCTGTGGGGCGAGTCGCTGGCGCAGGCCGGGGATCTGGTGCGCCAGGTGCGCGCCGCCGCCGCCCAGCATGGCCGCACGGTGGAGTTCAGCATTTCGTTCCGTCCCATCCTGGGTGCCACCGAGGAGCAAGCCTGGGCCAAGGCCGAGCAGATTCTGGAAGACACCCGCCGCCTGAAGGTCAGCCAGGGCTTCTCGCGCGGTGGCCCGCAGCAAAGCGAGGGCGCACGCCGCCTGCTGGCCGATGCCGCCCAGGGGGACCGGGTGGACGCACACCTGTGGACCGCGCTGGCGCGCGAGAACGGTGGCCGCTCCAACTCCACCTCGCTGGTCGGCACGCCCGAGCAGGTGGCCGACGCGCTACTGAAGTACTACGACCTGGGCATCACCACCTTTTTGATCCGCGGTTTCGACCCGCTGGTGGACACCATCACCTATGGCCGCGACCTGCTGCCCCTGGTGCGCCAGAAGGTGGCCGAGCGCGAACAGCAAGCCGAACACCTGGCGCGCAAAGCCGCCTGAGTGGGGTTGCCATGAATGCCTCGCTCAACCCCGGCCAGCTGGCCCGCACCCTGGCCGTGGAGTTTGCGGCCCGCGCCGATGCCCACGACCGCGATGCCAGCTTTCCGTTTGACAACTTCGCCGAACTCCAACAGGCCGGTCTGCTGGCCCTGGCCGCACCGCGTACCCTGGGTGGCCAGGGGGCCACGCTGGCGCAACTGGGCGAAGTGATTGGCGCGGTGGGCTACGGCTGCCCGGCCACCGCCCTGGTGCTGGTGATGCAGTACATCCAGCACCGCAGCATGGGCCAGACCGGCAAGGCAGGCCGAACCTGGCCGCAGCATCTGGCCGAGCGCCTAGTGCGCGAGTCGGTGGCCAGCGTGTCGCTGATCAACGCCCTGCGCGTCGAGCCCGAGCTGGGGTCGCCCGCCCGGGGTGGCCTGCCCAGCACCACGGCGCGCTGGACCGCCGCCGGCTGGCGCGTATCGGGCCACAAGCTGTATTCCACCGGCGCGCCCATCCTGCGCTGGTACGCGGTGTGGGTGCGCACCGACGAGGCAGCGCCACGCGTGGGCACGCTGCTGGTGCCCGCCGGTCTGCCCGGCACCCACATCGTGGACACCTGGGACCACCTGGGCCTGCGCGCCAGCGGCAGCCACGACGTGGTGTTTGACGACGTACTGGTCGATCTGGACAACGCCATCGACCTGCGCGAACCCCAGGCATGGGGCGGTGTAGATGCCGGTTTGCAGGCCGACATGGCCGTGCTGCTGGGCGCGCTGTACACCGGCGTGGCCCGCGCCGCCCGCGACTGGACGGTGGACTTCTTGCGCCAGCGCACACCCGCCAACCTGGGGGCCGCGCTGGCCACCCTGCCCCGCGCGCAAGAAACCGTGGGCGGCATCCAGGCCCTGCTGCTGGCCAACGAGCGCCTGCTGGCCAGCCTGGCGCGTGACGTGGACACCGGCGTGCCGGTATCCGCCACCGACAGCGGCCTCCTCAAATCCCTGCTGACGAACAACGCCGTGCAGGCGGTGGAAGCCGCGCTGTCGCTGGCCGGCAACCACGGCCTGTCACGCCACCACCCGCTGCAGCGCCACCTGCGCGACGTGCTGTGCGGGCGCATCCACACGCCGCAAGACGACAGCGCCCGCATTGCGGCGGGCCGCCAAATCCTGATTTCTTAACTATCCCCACCACACCATGCAAAGACGTACCTTCCAACAATTCCTGTCGGCTGCGGCCTTCCTCTCCCCCGTGCTGGGCCACAGCCAAACCAAACTGCTGCTGCGCGCGGGTGACCAAAAAGGCGGCCTGCGCGCCCTGCTGGAAGCCGCAGGCGAACTCAAGACCCTGCCCTACGACATCCAGTGGACCGAGTTCCCGGCAGCCGCCCCGCTGGCCGAGGCACTGAACGCCGACGCAGTGGATTTCGGCCCCATCGGCGACGCGCCCCTGCTGTTCACCCTGGCCGCAGGCAGCCGCGTCAAGGCCTTTGCCGCCAACCGCTCCGATGCCTACGGCACGGCGGTGTTGGTTGCACCCAACTCGCCGCTCAAGGATGCCAGCAGCCTCAAAGGCAAAAGCGTGGCCACCAACCGCGGCTCCATCGGCCACTTCGTCACCCTCAAAGCGCTGGCTTCGGTAGGCCTGAAGCCCGACGACATCAACCTGCGCTTTCTGGCCCCGCCGGATGCCAAGTTGGCCCTGACCCAGGGCTCGGTCGATGCCTGGGCCACCTGGGAGCCCTACACCGCGCTGGCCGAAACCGGCGGCCACGCGCGCGTGCTGGTGAACGGGCGCGGCCTGTCCACGGGCCTGAGCTTCCTGGCCGCCACCGACAACGCCTTGCGCGACAAGCGTGCTGCGCTGAAAGACATCCACCAACGCCTGGTGCGCGCCCAGACCTGGGCCACCCAGCACCCGGCCGAATTCAGCGCCAGCCTGGCCCGCATCATCGGCATCCCCGCCGATGCCGCCCGCCTGCAGTTCGAGCGCCGCCAAACCCGCTGGCAACCCATCGACGCCCCCGTGCTGGCCGACCAGCAGCGCACGGCCGACTTCTACCTGGAGGCGGGGCTGCTCAAGCAGCGGCTGGACGTGCGGGAGACGTTTGATACGGGGTTTCCGCTCGCGGGCTGAACGCAAAAAACGCCCCGAGGGGCGTTTTTTTTGGTGGTCCAGAAAGCGCGTTTACAGCTTGGCGATAGACACCTCAGTGGACTTCACCAAAGCGACCACTTCGCTGCCGACCTTCAGCTCCAGGTCATTGACCGAGCGGGTGGTGATGACCGAGGTGACGATGCCCCAGGGGGTTTCGACGTCGATTTCAGAGACCACGTCGCCGCGGATGATTTCTTTGATCTTGCCGCGGAACTGGTTGCGGACGTTGATGGCTTGGATGGTCATGGGAATACTCCTGAGGGTTGAAAAAACGAAAAAATTCAGACGATGTGGGCGACTTCGTCAAACGCTAGACGCGGCCCGCGCGGATGGGTGGCCTGGTGGTCGGCCACACCCAGGTTGACCAGAAAATTGGCCTGCCAGCGGCCATCGGGAAAGAAGGCCTGGTTCACGGCTGCCGCATCGAAACCCGACTGCGCGCCCACATCCAGCCCCAGGGCACGCGCCGCCAGGATCAGGTAGGCACCCTGCAGGCTGGCATTGCGAAAAGCCGTGGATTCGGCGGCCTGGGCATTGCCTTCAAAAATAGGCTTGGCGTTGTAGGCCGGAAACTGGCTGGGCAGGTGCTTGTAAAACTGCGTGTCTTGCGCCACGATCACCGTGACACCGGCCGCTGCCGTCTGCGCCCGGTTGCCGGAAGACACCGCAGGCAGCAGCCGGGCCTTGGCCTCGGCGCTGCGCACAAACACGTAGCGTGCGGGCTGGGCATTGAACGCGGTGGGGCCCCATTTCAGCAGCTCGTACAGCTGCAGGATGGTGGCATCGGTGACCGGCACGGGCTGGAAGGCGTGGACGGTGCGGGCCTTGCGGAACAGCTGGTCCAGCGACAGATCGGACAAAGCGTTGAGTTGGGTCATACAAATAGGGTTTGCTATTGGATAAAGAGCTGCTCATGCTGATGGAATAAGCACGGGCGGCACTTTTTTTATAAATTTTTCACACAGCGTCCAGCGCCTGGTCGAGGTCGACCAGCAGGTGCGTGCTGTTTCTTGCCATGCTGTGTCTTCTTAAAAACTCAAATAGCCCAGTTCAGGCCAAAAATAGGAGCCAAATCGCCTCCCCGTGCTGGTGGAACCTGCACAGACCGCTCTTGTTTTTGTAGCACGCGATCGAGGATGCGTTTTTCGATGCGGGCAAACTCGGCATCGCCATGCCAGCGCGGGCGGGCCAGGGCGATGTTTTCGTCCAGTGCGATGCGGCCGTCTTCGATCAGGATCACGCGGTCGGCCAGAGCCACGGCCTCTTGGACATCGTGGGTGACGAGCAGTGCGGTGAAGCGGTGCTTCTCCCACAGGCCTTCGATCAGGCGGTGCATCTCGATGCGGGTCAGCGCGTCCAGCGCGCCCAGGGGTTCGTCCAGCAGCAGCAGGCGCGGGTTGTGCACCAGGGCGCGGGCCAGGGCCACACGCTGGCGCTGGCCACCGGAGAGCTTGGCGGGCCAGTCCTGCTGCCGGTCGGCCAGCCCCACCTGGGCCAGCACTTTTTCGCCCTTCTCCCGGGCCGATGGGGGCAGGCCGATGAGCACGTTGTCGATCACCTTGCGCCAGGGCAGCAGGCGTGCGTCCTGGAACATGATGCGGGTGTCTTCACGGATGCCGTCGATGGGCTGTGCATCCAGCTGCAGGCTGCCGCCGCTGGCGAACTCCAGCCCGGCCACGAGACGCAGCAAAGTGCTTTTACCGCAGCCGCTGCGCCCCACGATGGCGACGAATTGGCCGGGTTCAATGGTGAGCTGGGTGTTGTGCAACACCGTGCGCTCGCCGTAGCGCTTGGTCAGCGATTGCAGTTGCAGGCGCACGCCGCCCGTGGTTTCTGTAGTCATATCTAAAGGTCCAATCACAATTTCAGGATCACGAGACACCGCCACTGCGGCAAGCGAAGCGAAGCCCGTTCGCGAACACCGCAGAACCGGCTTTGCCGGGCTGCTGGTGTTGCCCCCTGCAAGGGGGTTGGAGGCCACACGAAGTGGGCAAGCCTGGGGGTATTCACATATACCCGGGGTGCCAGCGCAGGAAGTAGCGCTCCAGGCCGCGGGCAAACACGTCGGCCAGCTTGCCCAGCAAGGCGTAGAGCAGGATGCCGACCAGCACGATGTCGGTCTGCAAAAACTCACGGGCGTTCATGGTCAGGTAGCCGATGCCGGCCTGGGCCGAGATGGTTTCGGCCACGATCAGAATCACCCACATCAGCCCCAAACTGAAGCGCAGGCCCACCAGGATGCTGGACAGCGCGCCCGGCAGGATGATGTCGCGGTACAGCTGCCAGCGCGTGAGGCCGTAGCTGCGCCCCATCTCGATCAGCGCCGGGTCCACGTTGCGGATGCCGTGGAAGGTGTTGAGGTAGATCGGGAAGAACACCGACACCGAGATCAGAAACAGCTTGGCCGTCTCGTCGATGCCAAACCACAAAATCACCAGCGGAATCAGCGACAGCGCCGGGATGTTGCGCACCATCTGCAGGCTGGAGTCGAACAGAGTCTCAAAGAACTTCACCGATCCCGTCAGCAGCCCCAGCGCCAGGCCCAGCCCGCCGCCGATGGCCAGGCCGGTCAGCGCGCGCCCGGCGCTCACGCTCACATGCTTGGCCAGCTCGCCCGAGGCGGCCAGGGTCCAGGCGGCCTTGAACACGTCCAGCGGCGCGGGCAGGATGCGCGTGGCCAGCCAGCCGGTGCTGCTGGCGATTTGCCAGGCCACCACCAGCACGATGGGCAGCAACCAGGGCAGCAAGCCCTGGCCTACGCTGGCGGCGAACGCCCTGAACGGGAAAGGGGTTTCCGGCGTATCCGGCAAGTCGGCGGCGGTGTGGGGGAAGGGCGTGGTCTGCACTTCGCGCAGAGAAGTCAGGGGGCCGCTCATACAGTGCTCGCCTGCGATGCGTCGGGTTCCAGAAACTCCAGCTGGTTGCCCGCCGGATCTTTCACGTAAAAGCGCAGGTAGCCCACCAGCGGGCGGCTTTCTTCCAGCGGCACATCGGCAGACAGCAGGCGGTTGCGCAGCGTGGGCAGGCCTTGCACCTCGAACGCCAAATGGCTGGGGATGGGGTTGGGCTGCCAGTTGTCGGTAGGCACCAGGTCGATGCGCTGGTGGCCGGCCACGAAGCGCAGCGGCGTATTGCTGGCCACGTGCTCGCCGTAGTGGAACTCGGTCAGGCCGATCAGCTGGTTGTAAAAGCGCCGGATCTGCGCCTCGTCGCCCGCGCGGAACGGCAGCTGGGCGTGGTGGATGGAGTGGATGTTCATACTTTTCCTTTAGCTTTGGCACTAACTTTGGGAGACACGCGGCAGGTATTCGTTGGCCACCACCTCGCCAAACGGCCCGGTCAGGCGCTGGCCGGGCAACTGGTCTTGCAACTTTTCTTGCAGCTGTAGAGGCAACAGCGGGAACACCAGTTCGGCGAAGCGGTAGGCCTCTTCCAGGTGCGGGTAGCCCGACAGCACAAAGGTGTCCAGCCCGATGTCTGCGTACTCCTGCATGCGGGCCGCCACCGTCTGCGGGTCGCCCACCAGGGCCGTGCCCGCGCCGCCGCGCACCAGGCCCACACCGGCCCACAGGTTGGGGCTGATTTCCAGGTCGGCGCGGGTGCGCTTCTTACCGCTGCCGTGCAGGGCGGCCATGCGGCGCTGGCCTGCCGAATCCATCCTGGCGAACGCGGCCTGGGCGCGGATGACGGTGTCGTCGTCCAGCTTGCTGATCAGGCTCTCAGCGGCGGCCCAGGCCTCGGCCTCGGTTTCGCGCACGATGACGTGCAGGCGGATGCCAAACTTCACCGTGCGGCCATGTTTGGCAGCCCGGGCGCGTACATCGGCCACCTTCTTGGCCACGTCGGCCGGAGGCTCGCCCCAGGTCAGGTAGGTATCGACCTGCTCGGCCGCCAGATCGTGCGCCGCATCGGACGAACCGCCGAAGTACACGGGCGGATACGGCTTTTGCACCGGGGGGTACAGCAGCTTGGCCCCGGTGACGCTGAGGTGCTCGCCCTCGAAGTTGAACGCCTTGCCCTCATGGCTGTGGGCCAGGATTTCGCGCCAGATGCGGATGAACTCGGCCGACTGCTGGTAGCGCTGGGCGTGGTCCAGATAGACCCCATCGCCTTCCAGCTCGGTCTGGTCGCCGCCGGTCACCAGGTTGATCATCAGCCGCCCGCCCGATAGCCGGTCGAAGGTAGCGGCCATGCGGGCCGCCAGGCTGGGCTGGTGCAGGCCGGGCCGCACGGCCACCAGGAACTTCAGACGTTGGGTCACCGGCAACAGGCTGGCCGCCACCACCCAGGGGTCTTCGCACGAACGGCCGGTGGGCAGCAGCACGCCCTCATAACCCAGGCTGTCGGCCGCCTGGGCTACCTGTTTCAGGTAGTCGTAGTTGATTTCGCGTGCGCCCTGGGCGGTGCCGAGGTAGCGGCTGTCGCCATGGGTAGGGATGAACCAGAAAACTTGCATAAGGGCCTCGGTCAATTAGCTTTTCAGTACGGCATCAAGCACCGTTACGGGTTTGGGAATCAGGCCGATCTTGAAAAACGCCTGCGCTACGCGCTGCTGGTCGGCCACGGTGGAAGCCGCCAACGGGGCCACCGGCGAGCGCGGGCGGCGGGTCAAAAAAAGGCTGACTACGCCTGCGTCCAAGCCGCTGAAGTCGGCGATCAACTGGATGGCCTGCTTGCGGTCGTCCTGCGCCAGGCGGTCGGCGCGGGTGAGTTCCTCAAACAGCACGGCAATCGCCTGCGGGTGCTGGCTGGCAAAACTTCTGGATGCTAGGTAGAACGAGTTGTTGTTCGACAGGCCGCGGCCATTGGCCAGCACGCGGGGTTGCACGGCCAACTCGGTGGCGGCGTAGAACGGGTCCCAGATGGCCCAGGCATCCACGCTTTTGCGCTCAAAGGCGGCCCGTGCATCGGCGGGCGTGAGGTAGATGGGCTGGATGTCGCTCCACTGCAAACCGGCCTTCTCCACCGCGCGCACCAGCAGAAAGTGGGCGCTCGACCCCTTTTGCAGCGCCACCTTGCGGCCCTTCAGATCGGCCAGGGTGCGCAGCGGGGAATCGGTCTGCGTCAAGATGGCCGAGCTGTCGGGCTTGGGCGGCTCGGCCCCTACGTAGACCAGGTCCTTGCCCGCGGCCTGGGCGAACACCGGGGGTGCGTCACCGGTCAGGCCAAATTCCAGGCTGCCGACCGACAAGGCCTCCAGTAGTTGCGGCCCGGCGGGGAACTCCAGCCAGGTGATCCTGGTCGCAGGCAGGCGCTTTTCCAGCCAGCCCAGTTGCTTGGTGATGACCAGGTTGACGGCGGATTTCTGGTAGCCGATGCGCAGTTGCTGCAAAGGGGCATCCGCTACATTTTTAGTAGCTGCTTGTGCTGATGGGATGAGCGCAAGAGGGCTAAAAATGCCAAAACTTGCGGCCCCGGTGGCAAGTACCCGCAGCAGGTTGCGGCGATCGTCATTTGCATCCATGGCGGTCTCCTCAGGCCACGCCCGCCTGGGCGGCTTCCAGAATGCTGATCTTGCGGGGCAGCAGCTTGAGGTCAAAGAAGGTGTCGGCAATCACCTGCTGCTCGGCCAGGATGGCTTTGGTGATGGGCACGGTGCCGACGGGGCGGCGCTGCAAGGTCAGCTCGGCCACGCTGCGGTCCAGGCCCAGGATGGCCGCGTATTCGGCGGCAGCAGCGGCGCGGTCGGTGCCGAACCATTTGTCGATGGCGGTCACCTCTTCCACCGCGATGCGCAGGATGTCGGCGTTCTTGTCGGAAAAACTGCGCGAGCTGAAGTAGTAGCCCCGGTTGTTGACCACACCGGTGGCATCGGCCAGCAGGCGTGCGTCCAGCGTTTTTTGCGCGGCGGCGAAGAACGGGTCCCAGATCACCCAGGCATCCACCGCGCCCTGGGTGAAAGCAGCGCGGGCATCGGCGGGTGCCAGGTGCACGTGCTGCACATCGTTGTAGGCCAGGCCGTTTTTCTCCAGCAGCTTGGCCAGAAAGAACTGCACGTTCGAGCCCTTGTTGTAGGCCACTTTCTTGCCCTTCAGATCGGCAATCTTTTGCACCGCCGAGCCTTTGGGGACGATCACCGCCTCGCTGCCAACCAGGGGTGCGGTTGCCGCTACATAGACCAGCGGCGCACCGGCGGCCTGGGCGAAGATGGGCGGGGCTTCGCCCACGTCACCAAAGTCGATGGCGCCGACGTTGAGCGCCTCCAACTGCACCGGCCCGACGTTGAACTCGGTCCAGGTGACGCTCACGCCCAGCGGGGCCAGGCGCTTTTCCAGCGTGCCACGGGCTTTCAAAAAGCTCAGCACGCCTTTCTGGTTGCCGATGCGCAGCACGCGGGGGGCCTGGGCGAAGGTGTTGAATGCGGGTACAGCCAACGTAGCGGCAGCCAGCACGTGGCGGCGGGAAATCAGGGGCAAGTTCGTCATAGCAAGGTCCTTGGGGTGGTGCGCAGGCAAGGCTTCGCCCTGCCGCGCTGCAGCCGTATCAAAAATGAGGGGGAAAGCCGGGGAGCGTCTAGACGCTACAGCGCACGCGCGAGAAGTGGATGGGTGCGTTGGCCGCGTGCTTGCCCCAGTCCTTGGACACCGGCAGCAGACCCGCCGCCCGGTGCAGGCGCTGGGCCAGGTCGTCGTCCAACTGGTGGCCGTCGGGTGGCAGCAAAACCACCTGCCCGTCGGTGGCAAACACCCCCGACAGAATGTGGTCGGCGCCCAGCGACTGCAGCACCGGTCGCAGCGCGTAGTCCAGCGCCAGCATGTGGTTGGGGCTGCCACCGGTGGCCATGGGCAACACGGTCTTGCCTTTGAAGGCGGTCTGCGGCAGCAAATCTAGAAACAGCTTGAGCACACCGCTATAAGCCGCCTTGTAGATGGGCGTGGCCACCACGATGGCCTGGGCCCGCGCCACCTTGGCCACCGCATGCGCGATGCTGGGATGGGCCACATCGGCCAGCACCAGGGCCTGGGGCGACAGGTCGCGTATCAGTACCCGCTCCACCTCGGCTCCGCGCAACGCCAGGTGCACTTGCACGGCATCGAGCAAGGCGGCGGAGCGCGAGCGCTCGGACGGGCTACCGGCAATCAGAAGAATGGACATGCCGGGTTCCTTACTTTTTGCCGTAGATCTGGTCGAACACGCCGCCATCGGCGAAGTGGGTTTTCTGGGCTTTGGTCCAGCCGCCGAACAGTTCGTCGATGGTGAACAGGTTCACATTGCCGAACTGCTTGGCGTATTTGGCGGCGGCGGCCTTGTCGCGGGGGCGGTAGAAGTTCTTGCCCGCCAGGTCCTGGCCCACGGGGCTGTACAGGTACTGCAGGTAGGCCTCGGCCACCTTGCGGGTGCCGCGCTTGTCCACCACCTTGTCGACCACGCTCACCGGCGGCTCGGCCAGGATGGACAGGCTGGGGGTGACGATCTCGAACTTGTCCTTGCCGAACTCTTGCAGCGCCAGGTAGGCCTCGTTTTCCCAGGCGATCAGCACGTCGCCCTGGCCGCGTTCGGTGAAGCTGGTGGTGGCACCGCGGGCACCGGAGTCCAGCGTCACGGCGTTGCTGTACAGGGCTTTCACGAAGTCGCGGGCGTGGGCTTCGTCGGCACCGTTCTTCTTCACAGCGTAGCCCCAGGCGGCCAGGTAGTTCCAGCGCGCGCCGCCCGAGGTCTTGGGGTTGGGCGTGACGATGCCGATGCCGGGGCGCACCAGGTCAGACCAGTCGGCAATCTTCTTCGGGTTGCCCTTGCGCACCAGGAACACGATGGTGCTGGTGTAGGGCGAGGCGTTTTGCGGCAGGCGTTTTTGCCAGTCGGGGGGAATCAGCTTGCCGAACTCGTTGAGCGCATCCACGTCGTAGGCCAGGGCCAGGGTGACTACATCGGCCTCCAGCCCATCAATCACCGAACGCGCCTGCTTGCCCGAGCCGCCGTGCGATTGCTTAATGGTGACCTCTTGCTTGTTTTTGGCCAGCCAGTCTTTGGCGAAGGCGGTATTGAAATCCTTGTAGAACTCGCGGGTCGGGTCGTAAGACACGTTGAGCAAAGAGACGGGCGCAGGGGCCTGGGCGAGGGCTAAACCAGCGGCTGATAAGGCAATGGCGATCAGGGTTTGGGACAGTTGGCGGCGGGTCTGCATAAAGATTCAAGGTTCCAAAGTTGTGCGATGGGTTGGATTCTGGAAGCACATCGTCAAAACTGGAACGAATGAATCCTCAGTTGTTTATTACTTAAACGTCTCAAGTGCGAATATTTGCCCCCGCAGGGGTTTAAAAATGCGCCACAGAACGTACATAGTTGGCATACGGCATGCTGTGCCTGCTTGTGCTTCAGCGGCCTGAGGCTACATTTGTTTACATGTCGGTGCCGGGGCGCATCAACCCCCGGCGAGCAAAGCGCCAGTGTCCGAGAGTCTGTTTACGATGTGTTGGGGCTTGGAATAAATCGTAAGCGGGTTCTGAGAGCGTGGTGCCACCGGCGCCATATTTGCCGTGACGGTCCTCCTCTTGACCGCGACCAGCCAGCTATCCCAAAGGCGTATTTGATGCAGTTTTCTCCCCGCCGCAGCCCGCAACGATGGGTGGCTGCGACAAGTTGTCTCTTGTTGATGCTCCAGGCGGCGTGGTCACAAGAGCATTTCAAGCCCGATGTGGTGCGCAAATACGGAGGCACCTACGCCAGCCACTGCGGCAGCTCCGATGCCCCCCGCCTGCGGGTACTACGCGATGCGTTAGTGGTCGAACAAGGCGACAAGCGCGTCGTGGGCCGCAAGGTACAGACCGTTTTCGCAACCTCCGCCCCCAACACTCCTGCGACTTTCAAGCTAACCCTGGCGAGCGAAGTGCGCTCAGGATCGGCGTTGGGCTTTATGGTGTTTGAAGACAAAACCGGCACCAGCATCCGCCTACAGGCCGATGCCGCACTGCAAGCCCCGCTGGGAAAAGCGCTGCTCAGCGCAACTTACCGCCGCTGTGAAGATGCCCCAGCTCCGGGCGTGGTCAGCCTCGCCACCCAGAACGAGCCCATGAGCGATGTGGAGAAAATCCTGCTCAATCCGGCCTTCAAAGCGTCCTATCTGCGGATCTTGGGACCGTTGGCGCACGAAGCCTGGTTGGCCAAATTCAACGGCCCCCGCCCACCGGCACGTCGGGTGCGCGTAGCGGGTGTGGAATACCTACTTTTGTCGGTGTGCAAACCCCACGACTGCACCGGTTTCAACGCCGCCCTGATCTACGCCGAGGACCGCGACCGGCTGTTCGGCAAGATCTACCAACAAGGCCGCACAAGCTACCTTGGCGAGCCGCCACGCGAAATCACAGATGCACTGGACACCTTTTGGACGCACCAATGGCAACCCCAGTAGCCTGAGAACGGCTTGCTATATAAATAGAAGCTGCCTGTGCAGAGTGGGTCGGCACAGGAGACCCAAAAACCATGTAAAACCCAGTTTCTCCGCGTAAACCCTGAAGCGCGGTAACCACCCAGGTCGGTTACGGGCCTGCACACCATCTTGTATCCTGAGATTTACAAAGCGTATGGTAAAGTTCATTATGAATCAACAGCTTACGCAGCCCTCCAGACTTGACTAATCCCGCCACAGCCTCTAACCTTCGCCCGATGCATAAATGGCTCGCTGTTTTATCTCTTGTATGCGCGTCTGTACACGCCGCACCCCAATCCACCATCCAGGAAGACATGGACAAGTTGCTGGCCGATCGCGGCCTGCTGACCCACACCATCGACCAGCTTGAACAGGTACGGCAAACCGTCAGTACCCGCGCCTCGGACCTGGTAGTGAACGCCATGGGTTTCCTGGGCGTGCCGTATAAATTTGGTGGCACCTCGGCCGATACCGGCTTCGATTGCAGCGGCTTTGTCCGCGCCATGTACGAACAGACCATCGGCCTGGTTTTGCCCCGCCGCGCCAACGAGCAGGCTGCCGCCACCGACCGCATCGACAAAAACGATTTGCGCCCCGGCGATCTGGTGTTCTTCAACACCATGCGCAAAGCCTTTAGCCACGTGGGCATTTATGTGGGCGATGGCAAATTCATCCACGCCCCGCGCAGTGGCTCTGAAGTCCGCGTAGAAGACATGCGCGCCGCCTACTGGCAACGCCGCTTCGATGGCGCCCGCCGCGTCACCCCCAGCGCCGAAGCCGATACCAATCCTGCCAAGTAAGCCCCGCAGTTTTCGACGGTCTTTGCGGAAATAGGCCCAGCCTATAAGCTCCAATTTTTTGGAGACTCTGCATGCAGCGCAAAACCGCCCAAGACTTTGACCAAGAACTGCTGATACTGTTTGATGCCTATGTGCACGGCACGCTGGACCGGCGGGGTTTCCTGGAAAAGGCGCAAAAGTTTGCAGTCGGCGGCGTGACCGCCACCATGCTGCTGGGTGCGCTCAGTCCTGATTTCGCGCTGGGCCAGCAGGTGACCCCCACCGACCCCCGCATCGTGACCGAGACGCTGTCTTATCCCTCTCCCAATGGCTATGGCACGGTCAAGGGCTACCTGGCCCGCCCCGCCAACGCCACTGGCCCCTTGCCCGCCATTTTGGTAGTGCATGAAAACCGCGGCCTGAACCCCCACATCGAAGACATCGCCCGGCGCCTGGCGCTGGACAACTTTGTCGCCTTCGCGCCCGACGCGCTCACCCCGCTAGGGGGCTACCCCGGAGACGAACAAAAGGCCGTGGCCCTGTTTGCCCAGCTCGACCAGGCCAAAACCGCCGAAGACTTCATCGCCGCAGCCCACTTCCTCAAATCCCGCCCCGAGGTCGTGGGCAAGATTGGCGTGGTCGGCTTCTGCTACGGCGGTGGCGTGGCCCACATGCTCTCGACGCGCCTGCCTGACCTGGGTGCCGCCGTGCCCTTTTATGGCAACCAGCCCGCCGCCAGCGCCGCCAGCCAGGTCAAGGCCCCGCTGTTGGTCCAGTTCGCGGCCGTAGACGAACGCATTAACGCGTCTTGGCCAGTGTATGAAGCCGCCCTGAAGGCCGCTGCCGTGCGTTACACCGCTTACCAGTACCCCGGCACCCAGCACGGCTTCAACAACGACACCACGCCCCGCTACGACGCGGCAGCCGCCAAGCTGGCATGGGAGCGCACATTGGCGTTCTTCAACCAAAATCTGCGCGGCTAAGCACCTTTCAATGCCCAGCCGGGCATTTTCTTTCGCCCATGAAAAAACCCTCTAAGACACATGTTCTTAGAGGGTTTTTTGGAATTAAATGGTCGGTGTGAAAGGATTCGAACCTTCGACCCCTTGCACCCCATGCAAGTGCGCTACCAGGCTGCGCCACACACCGATCAAGCCTCGAATTATAGCCTGCGTTTAGAGCACTTCTGAGAGCAAGTCACGAATTTCGAATAATTCTTGTCGTACCGACAAAAGCTGCTGGGTGGCGGCCTCGTCATAGTCCAGCGTGACCACGTCTTCCAGGCGCTCAAACGACGTGTCCCCTACGTCAATGCCATCCGCACCATCCAAGCCCTGGTCGTCCAGACGCTGTTTGTCGCGCTCGCCCTGCACCAGTTCCTGCAGCTTGTTGCGCGCACCGCTGATGGTGAAACCCTGGTCGTACAGCAGGTCTCGGATGCGGCGGATCATCAACACTTCATGGTGCTGGTAGTAGCGCCGGTTGCCACGCCGCTTCATGGGCCGCAGCTGGGTGAATTCTTGCTCCCAATAACGCAGCACGTGTGGTTTCACGTCGCACAGCTCTGCAACTTCGCCAATGGTGAAGTAGCGCTTGGCGGGAATCGACGGGAGGGAATTTCCCATAAAAATCAATGTGGTCCTGTGGAATTCGCGGGCAGCCGATGAGGTTACCCGAAGTAACACATGGACGGAAAATTACTTCTCAGCACATGGACCGCCAGCGTGACAAATATCACGCTGACGAAGGTGCTACGAAAAGTCTTTCAGCCCTGGATTTGCTCTTTGAGCTTGTGGCTGGCGTGGAAAGTCACGACCCGGCGCGCATCGATGGGGATGGCTTCGCCGGTACGCGGGTTGCGCCCAGGCCGGGGGGCCTTGATGCGGATTTGGAAGTTCCCAAAACCGGAAATCTTGACATCCGTGCCCTCGACCAGGCTGGTGCTCACCAGGTCAAAAAAGGCATCCACCATGTCTTTGGACTCGCGCTTGTTCAGGCCGATCTGCTCGAACAGCAAATCGGCCAGTTGGGCCTTGGTCAGGGCTGGGGTTTCCAGACTTTCAACCGCAATTTCCACGGCTTTCTCCAGGTTGTCGTGTGAGGGCTCAAGCACGCAGACGCGCACCGCATTGCGTGCCGAGCTGGGCCAGTATCGCCTGCACCGCAGACTCGATCTGCGACTCGGTCAACGTGGCGTCCGTGCCGTTGAGCGTCAGGCGCAAGGCCACGCTCTTCTCGCCCTGCGCCAGGCCACCGGTGGATACCGGCTCAGCGCCTTTGGGCGCGGGCTTGGGGCGGTAGATGTCGAACACCACGGTATCGCGCAACAGTCCGTTTGTGGCCGCCGCCTGGGTAGCTGCCAGCAGCGCGCCATGGCCCACTGCTTCCGCCACGATAACGGCGATATCGCGCTCGACCGCCTGGAACTTGGCCACCGGCGCAAACACCGGCACGGGGCGTTGCAGCACCGCATCCAGTTCCAGCTCGAACAGCATCGGTGCCTGTGCCAGGTCGTAAGCCTGGCGCCATTGCGGATGCAATTCGCCGATAAAGCCAATCGCCTGCCCGGCCACCAGCACCCGGGCGCAGCGGCCAGGGTGCAAGGCGGGATGCTCCGCCGCCTCAAACTGAACGGCCAGCGGGGCCAGCAGCGCCTCCACATCACCCTTCATGTCGAAGAAGTCGGCAGCTTGTTCGCTGCGGCCCCATTGCAGGCGGTCGGCAGCGCCAAAGCTGATACCGGCCACCCGCATGGGCTGGTGGAAGCCCGCCACGGTGGTGTCGGAATTTACGGCATGGGCATCGCGCAGAAACACACGGCCCAGCTCGAACACCCGCACCCGGTTAGCCTTGCGGTCCAGGTTGAATTTCAAAACCTGTAGCAAGGAACCTATAAGGGACGAGCGCATGACGCTCATTTGGCTTGCAATCGGATTCAGCAGCTGGATGGGGTTGGGGTTGCCCGCCAACTCCTTTTCCCAACGTTCCTCCACAAAGCTGAAGTTGATGGTTTCCTGGTAACCCAAACCGGCCAGCGCACGGCGCACCGCAAACGGGCTACGTTGTGCTTCCGGGCGAATTTTGGCGGTGATCGGGGCCAGCGGCGGCGTAGTGGGCAACTGGTTGTAGCCCACCATGCGCACCACTTCTTCGATCAGGTCTTCTTCGATGGTCAGGTCGAAGCGGTAGGACGGTGGAGTCACGGTCAGCACGCCATCGCCCTCCACCACCGGCAAGCCGAGGCGGGTCAGGGCATCGGCGCACTGCGCCTGGGTCAGCGGCATGCCGATGACTTTGACAGCACGTGCCACGCGCAAAGTGACGGGCACGGCTTGCGGCACGTTGACCTGGGTGTCATCCATCGGACCGGCTTCGCCGCCGCAGATGTCCAGAATCAGCTGGGTAATGCGCTCCAGGTGCTCTACCGTGTGGCTGGCATCCACGCCGCGCTCAAAACGGTGGCCTGCGTCGGTTGAGAAGTTGTAGCGGCGCGAACGGCCTGCAATCGACTTGGGCCACCAGAAGGCGGCTTCGGCGTAGATGTTAACGGTGTCATCCGACACCGCGGTGGCATCACCGCCCATGATGCCGGCCAGCGATTCGACCTGGCGGTCATCGGCAATGATGCCGACTTTTTCATCAACGGTGACGGTGTTGCCGTTGAGCAGCTTGAGCTGTTCGCCGGGCTGGCCCCAGCGCACGTCGAGTCCGCCTTGGATTTTGTCCAGATCAAAGATGTGCGACGGGCGACCCAGCTCAAACATCACGTAGTTCGAAATATCTACCAGTGCCGTCACACTGCGCTGGCCGCAACGTGCCAGGCGGTCCACCATCCACTGCGGGGTGGTGGCTTTGGGATTGACGTTGCGCACTACGCGGCCCGAAAAGCGGCCACACAGGTCAGGGGCACTGATCTTGACCGGCACGCGGTCGGTAATTTTGACCGGCACAGCGGGGAAGCTGGGCTGTAGCAGGGGCGCACCGGTCAGTGCAGCGACTTCGCGGGCTACGCCAAAAACGCTCAGGCAATGCGCCAAATTTGGTGTGAGCTTGAGGGTGAACAGGGTGTCGTCCAACGAAAGGTGTTCGCGGATGTTCTGGCCCAAGGGTGCGTCGGCTGCCAATTCCAGCAGGCCACCGTGGTCCTCAGACAGCTTGAGTTCGCGGGCCGAGCACAGCATGCCCTGGCTTTCCACGCCGCGCAGCTTGCCGACCTTGATCAGAAAAGGTTTGCCGTCTTCGCCGGGGGGCAACTCGGCACCCACCAGCGCGCAAGGTATGCGGATGCCCACGCGGGCATTCGGTGCACCACACACGATGTTCAACAGCTCGGCTTGGCCGACATCCACGGTGCAGACGCGCAGGCGGTCGGCGTTAGGGTGCTGCTCAGCCGTCTTGATTTCGCCCACGACGATGCCGGTGAACGGCGGGGCAACGGGTTTGAGTTCTTCGACTTCCAGCCCGGCCATGGTCAAGGTCTCGGCCAGTTGCTCGGTGGTCAGGTCGGGGTTGCAGAAAGCGCGCAACCAGGATTCGGGAAATTGCATGGTCTAGTTCTGCTGAAAGGTTTATTGAAACTGGCTGAGGAAACGGATGTCGCCATCAAAAAACAGTCGCAGGTCGTTCACGCCGTAGCGCAGCATGGTCAAACGGTCGGGGCCCATGCCAAAGGCAAAGCCGATGTATTTTTCGGGGTCCAGGCCCATATTGCGCACCACGTTGGGGTGCACCTGGCCGGAGCCCGCCACTTCCAGCCAACGGCCCGACAGCGGGCCGCTTTGGAACTGGATGTCGATTTCGGCGCTGGGTTCGGTGAACGGGAAGAAGCTGGGGCGAAAACGCAGCACCAGGTCGTCCGACTCAAAGAAGGTGCGGCAGAAATCGGTGAAGACCACTTTCAGATCTTTGAAGCTGACGTTCTCGCCGATCCACAGGCCTTCGCACTGGTGGAACATCGGCGAGTGGGTGGCATCGCTGTCCACACGGTAGGTACGGCCGGGCGCGATCACGCGGATCTCGGGCATCACCTGGCCTGCGTCGATGGCGGCGCGGTGTTTCTTGACATGCGTGACGGCATGGCGGATCTGCATCGGGCTGGTGTGGGTGCGAAGCAGATTGGGCGCGGTGGCGGTGCCGCCTTCGACGTAGAACGTGTCGTGCATGGAGCGCGCGGGATGGTCCTCGGGCGTGTTCAGTGCGGTGAAGTTGAACCAGTCGGACTCGATCTCGGGGCCTTGGGCCACTTCAAAACCCATGGAGCCAAAAATGGCCTCGATGCGCTCCAGCGTCAACGACACGGGGTGCAAACCACCCTGCCCGCGCTGGCGACCCGGCAAGGTCACGTCGAGGGCTTCGGCCTTGAGTTGCTGCTCCAGCTCGGCATCGGCCAAGGCTTTGCGGCGTGCGGTCAAGGCGGCTTCGATGGCTTGTTTGGCCAGGTTGATGGCGGCGCCGCGGGACTTTTTTTCTTCTACGCTCAGGGCCCCCATGCCCTTCATCAGCTCGGTGATGCGGCCGGATTTACCTAAAAACTGGGCTTTGGCATTCTCCAGATCGGCGGGCGTGCTGGCCCCCTGGAAACTGCTGTGTGCTGCACTGACAATCGCGTCCAACTCGTTCATAAGATCTCTTGGAAATGACAAAGGGCTAGCGCTCTTTCAAGCTCTAGCCCTTGGTTTACTTGCACAGAATGCTACTCATAGAATAGCAAACTAGCGTGGGGAATCAAGCAGCCAGACGGGCCTTGACTTGCTCCACGATGCTGGCAAAAGCCGCCTTGTCGTGCACAGCGATATCGGACAGCACTTTGCGGTCGATCTCGATGGCTGCCTTCTTCAGGCCATTGGCGAACTGGCTGTAGGTCAGACCGCATTCACGCGCAGCGGCGTTGATACGGGCAATCCACAGCTGGCGGAATACCCGCTTGCGGGTCCGACGGTCACGGTAGGCATATTGCCCAGCCTTCATTACCGCTTCTTTGGCGACGCGGTAAACATTACCGCGGCGACCGCGAAAACCTTTTGCAAGGGCGAGAACTTTTTTGTGGCGGGCGCGAGCCGTTACACCACGTTTGACGCGAGGCATGTATTTACTCCTTGTTCGTCGTTAAATTAAATACCACGGCCGGGCAGCATCTGCGCCATGTGACCCATATTGGTCTCATGGACTGCAGTCGTACCGCGCAACTGGCGTTTATTTTTGGTGGTCTTCTTGGTCAAGATGTGACGTTTGAAGGCGTGGCCGCGTTTAACGGTACCACCTGGACGAACGCGAAAGCGTTTTTTCGCCGCGCTCTTGGTCTTCATTTTGGGCATGTCAATGCTCCTGTTCATTGTGCTCGTGAGGCGCTGGAAACCGATCCCAGACTTGTTGGCCCCGAGCCACTTGTAGTGGCGAGTTCTCACTTGCCACTTGTGAGCGAAGAGTTTTCACTCTCCACTGCAGGCAGAAAAATTTGCGTTTCTCTGCCTTTACAACCCGCAAGCCAAGGCCTGCGGACTGAAATTCTTACGATGCCGTTGCGGGCGCTGGTGCAGCTTCTGCTGCGGGCTTGCTGGACGCGGGCTTTTTCTTGCCGGGCGCGATCATCATGATCATCTGGCGGCCTTCCAGCTTGGGAAACTGCTCCACGATGATCAGGTCTTGCAAGTCGTTGCGGATGCGTTGCAGCAAGGCCATACCGATTTCCTGGTGGGTGATTTCTCGCCCCCGAAAACGCAAAGTGATCTTGCACTTGTCGCCGTCGGCCAGGAAACGCTTGATATTGCGCATCTTGATGTTGTAGTCGCCATCGTCGGTACCGGGACGGAATTTGATTTCCTTGATCTCGATCACCGTTTGCTTGGACTTCGCGTCGGCCGCTTTCTTTTGTTCCTGGTATTTGAACTTGCCATAGTCCATCAAACGACAGACCGGCGGGTTCGCCGTGGCAACAATTTCAACCAGATCCACATCGTATTCACCGGCCAAACGCAAAGCTTCCATCAGGCTGACGATGCCTAAGGGCTCATTCTCTGGGCCGGAAAGACGAACTTCCGGTGCCATGATTTCACGGTTCAGACGGTGTTTGCGTTCTTCGCGGTGACGGCGGTCACGAAATTCAGTAGCGATGGCTCAAATCCTTAAAAATCAGAATGCTATAGTAACAATAGCAACTACCGCAGACAGGGCGTGCGCTAAAGCCTAGGTTTAATTAAAAACTACAGTTTTAGAGCGATGTCGCTGGCAATCTTGGACTGGAAGTCCTGTAGCGACATCACACCGAGGTCAATATTGCCCCGGGCGCGCACTGCGACGGACCCAGCTTCTTTTTCCTTGTCGCCTACGACAAGGATGTAGGGAAGCTTTTGCATCGAATGCTCGCGTATTTTACGCGTAATTTTTTCGTTGCGTAAATCCAGCTGAACCCTAAGCCCTTGATCCTGCAGCGTTTTGGCAATTTCACGACAGTAATCGTCTTGCGACTCGGAAATATTCAAGATGGACACCTGCGCCGGAGCCAGCCAGGTGGGCAGCGCGCCGGCATGTTGCTCGATCAAAATGCCGATGAAACGCTCCAGGCTGCCGAGGATGGCGCGGTGCAGCATCACCGGGCGATGCCGGGCACCGTCCTCTCCCACAAACTCGGCATCCAGGCGCTCGGGCATAGAAAAATCGACCTGCATGGTGCCGCACTGCCACTGGCGGCCAATCGCGTCTTTCAGGGTGTATTCGATCTTGGGGCCGTAGAAGGCACCGTCGCCGGGGGAAATTTCAAACTCGACCCCGGAGGCGCGCAGGCATTCCATCAAGGCGTGCTCGGCCTTGTCCCAGCTCTCGTCCGAGCCGATGCGCTTTTCAGGGCGCGTGGCCACCTTGTAGATGATGTTGCTGAAGCCGAAGTCGGCATAGACCTTTTGCAGCAGCGCGGTGTAGTTCACGCACTCTTGCAGGATCTGGTCTTCGGTGCAGAAGATATGCCCGTCGTCCTGCGTGAAGCCGCGCACGCGCATGATGCCGTGCAGGCCGCCCGAAGGCTCGTTGCGGTGGCACTGGCCGAATTCGCCGTAGCGCAACGGCAGATCGCGGTAACTCTTGATGCCCTGCTTGAAGATCAGGATGTGGCCAGGGCAGTTCATCGGTTTCAGGGCGTATTCGCGCTTTTCCGATTCCGTGGTGAACATGTTTTCGCGGTACTTGTCCCAGTGGCCGGTTTTTTCCCACAGGGTCTTGTCGATGACCTGCGGGCCTTTGACTTCCTGGTAGCCGTTGTCCTGGTACACCTTACGCATGTACTGCTCCACGCCCTGCCAGACGGTCCAGCCCTTGGGGTGCCAGAACACCAAGCCGGGGGCATGGTCGTCGATGTGGAACAGGTCGAGCTCGCGGCCCAGCTTGCGGTGGTCGCGCTTCTCGGCTTCTTCCAGCTGCGTCAGGTAGTTTTGCAGATCGTCTTTGCTGGCCCAGGCCGTGCCGTAGACGCGTTGCAGCATTTCGTTGTTGTGGTCGCCGCGCCAGTAGGCACCGGCCAGCTTCATCAGCTTGAAGAACTTGAGCTTGCCGGTGCTGGGCACGTGGGGGCCGCGGCACAGATCTTCGAATGCGCCTTCGCGGTACAGCGACACATCCTGGTCGGCCGGAATGCTGGCAATGATCTCGGCCTTGTAGTGCTCGCCCAGGCTTTTGAAATAGGCCACGGCCTCGTCGCGTGGCAGTACGCGGCGGGTCACGGGCTCGTCCTTGGCGGCCAGGGCGGTCATCTTCTTCTCGATGGCGACCAGATCGTCGGGCGTGAACGGCCGCTTATACGAGAAGTCGTAGAAGAAGCCGTTTTCGATGACCGGGCCGATGGTGACCTGCGCGTCGGGGAACAGGTCCTTGACGGCGTAGGCCAGCAAGTGGGCGGTGGAGTGGCGGATCACGTCCAGGCCGTCCGCATCCTTGGCGGTGATGATGGCCAGCGGGCTATCCACCGTGATCTGGTAGCTGGTATCGACGACCTTGCCGTTGATCTTGCCGGCCAGCGCGGCCTTGGACAGGCCGGTGCCAATCGAGGCGGCCACTTCGGCCACCGTCACCGGGCCAGGAAATTCGCGGACGGAACCATCGGGAAGCGTGATGTGGATCATGGTGTGGGAATTCTTTAATTGCCGGAACTGCAGAAAGCAAAAAGCGCGGTACACAGACCGCGCTTGCTCACAATAAAAAGCTGGATGCACTCAAGGTGCGCGGACTACGACCTGATAGTGCTTGAAACCAAAGAGGTTGTAGTTCGCGGTGTCATAACCTGGAGTGCCTTTCTAGCTCTTGTAAAAGGAATCGGGCCCTGATTTTAACCACGGATCAGTGCGCCCCGGCCGCAGCCTCCGCCGCAGCCTTGCCCATGGCTGCCGGGCGCTGGGTGATCCACACCAGCGGGATCAGTAGCAGGAACATGATGGACGAGGCAAAGAACACGTCGTTGGCCGCCAAAGTCGCCGCTTGCTGGCCGATCAGGCGGTTCACGGTTTCCAGTGCCTGCTGCGGCTCCATGCCCGCGCTGGCCAGGCCGTTCAACGCGCCGGTGGCGGTTTGCCGCCCCACGTTGATGTACTCGGTCAACTGCGCATGGTGCAAGGCAGTGCGGCTTTCCCACACCGTGGTGACGATGGACGTGCCCATGGCACCGGCGGTAATCCGCACGAAGTTGGTCAGGCCCGAAGCGGCCGGAATGCGGTCTGGCGTGAGGCCGGACAGCGTCAGGATGCTCAGCGGGATGAAGAAACACGCCATGGCAATGCCCTGGACGATGGTGGGCACCATCAGCGTGGCCTCGTCGGCCTGCACGTTGAAGCGCGAGCGCATCCACAGCACGATGCCGAACACGATGAAGGCCATGGTGGCAAACAGGCGCGGATCGAACTTGGCGATGTTCTTGCCCACGATGGGTGACAGGATGATGGCCAGCAGCCCCACCGGGGCCAGCACAAAACCGGCCTGCGTGGCGGTGTAGCCCATGTACTGCTGCAACCACAGCGGCAACAGCACCACGTTGCCAAAGAACAATCCGTAGCCCACCGAGGTGGCCAGCGTGCCCGCCCAGAAGTTGCGCCGGGCGAACAGGCGCAGATCGGTCACCGGGTGCTTATCGGTCAGCTCCCAGGCCACGAAGAACATGAAGCCCACCAGCGCCACCGCGGCCAGAATCTGCACCTCGGTGGAGTTGAACCAGTCCAGCTCCTTGCCTTTGTCCAGCATGATCTGCAGCGCCCCCACCCACACCACCAGCAGGGCCAGGCCCACGCTGTCGATCGGCAGTTGCTTGGTCGGGGTTTCGCGTTTGCGGTACAGGTTCCAGGTGGCGGCAGCGGCCAGAAAGCCCACCGGGATGTTGATGTAGAAAATCCACGGCCAGGAGATGTTGTCGGTGATCCAGCCGCCCAGCAGCGGCCCCACCACCGGCGCAATCAGCGTGGTCATGGCCCACATGGCCATGGCCGTGCCCGCCAGCGCCTTGGGGTAGCTGGAGAGCAGCAGCGCCTGCGACAGCGGAATCATCGGCCCGGCCACAAAGCCCTGCAGGATGCGAAAGGCGATCAGCGTGCCCATGTTGGGTGCCAGCCCGCACATCCACGAGGCCAGCACAAACAGCAAGATGCTGATGGTGAACAGCCGAACCTGGCCAAAGCGCTGCGACAGCCAGCCGGTAAGCGGCACCGAGATGGCGTTGGCCACGGCAAAGCTGGTAATCACCCAGGTGCCCTGGTTGGGGCTCACGCCCAGATCCCCGGCGATGGCCGACAGGGACACGTTGGCAATCGACGAGTCCAGCACGTTCATGAACGTGGCGGTGGACAAGGCAATGGTGCCCCACATGCGGGCCGAGCCCTCCAGCGGAGGCGGTGGCGTGTAGGTAAATGCGTTCGCCATGGCGGGCTTATTGCACCTGTGCTGCAGAGGCAATAGGCGTGCCCGCCAGCTTGACCGGGGCATGGGCTACCGCCACGGCCTTGCTGCCCAGGTTGGCGGCAATCACGCGCTGCACGTCGGCATCGGCACCGGTCTCGGGCGTGGCACCCACTTGCATGGTGGGCAAGGCGGCGGTGCGGGGCGCTTCGGCCAGCATCTGGCCGTCTTGCTTGGTGATGTCGATCGTGGCGTTCATCGACAGGCCCACGCGCAGCGGGTGGCTGACCAGCTGCGCCGGGTCCAGGGCGATGCGCACCGGCACGCGCTGCACCACCTTGATCCAGTTGCCGGTGGCGTTTTGCGCGGGCAGCAGCGCAAAGGCCGCGCCTGTGCCCACGCCCAGCCCGGCTACGGTGCCGGTGTATTCCATCTTTTTGCCGTACAGGTCGGCAGTCAGCTTGACGCTTTGGCCGATGCGGATGTTGCGCAACTGCACTTCCTTGTAGTTGGCATCCACCCACACCTGGCTCAGCGGAATGATGGACATCAACGGTGCGCCTGCCGCGATGCGCTGGCCGAGCTGCACGGTGCGCTTGGCCACATAGCCGTCCACCGGGGCCAGGATGGCCGCACGCTGGCTGGCCAGGTAGGCCTCGCGGACCTTGGCGGCAGCGGCCAGCACGCTGGGGTGCTGGTCGATGCTCGTGCCGTCGGTCATGGCCTGGTTGCTGGTGAGCTGCTCTTTGGCCGCCGCTACCCCGGCCTGGGCTGCGGCCACGCTGGCCTGCACGGTGGACAGGCCGCTTTGGGCGTTGGCCAGTTGGGTCTGGGCGTGGCTGAGTTCTTCCTTGGAGACTGCGCCGTTGCCGGTGAGGGCCTGGCGGCGGCGCAAATCATCCTGGGCACGGGCCACTTCAGCCTGGGCGCGGGCGATGTCGGTCTGGGTGCGGGTGACATCTGCGGTGCGCAGGGCGATCTGGGCGGTCAGCGTGCCGTTGTTGGCGTACAGGGTGCGTACCTGGCGCACGGCCTGGGCCAGGTTGGCCTCGGCCTGGTCCAGGGCCAGCTTGGAGTCGGCGGGGTCGAGCTTGACCAGGGGCTGGCCAGCCTTCACGAAGTCGGTGTCGTCGGCCAGGATGGCCATCACGGTGCCGCTGACCTGCGGGGTGATCTGGATCACGTTGCCCTGCACGTAGGCGTTGTCGGTGTCTTCATAGTGGCTGGCAATGACGGCATCGTAGGCAATCCAGCCCAGCCCGGCCAGCACCACCACGGCGGCGATGGTGATCAGGGATTTTTTGCGCTGAGGGTTGGTAGCGGTGGACGCGGTGGGGGCAGCGGCGGGGGCGTTGGTTGTGGCATCAGACATGGTGTTCACCTAGAAAAAATGTATAAAAAATCGGGCTCTAGCGCTTATTCAATGGGCAGTAGAAGCTATGGTTTCGGTAGCAGAGGCGCTGTAGCCGCCACCCAGCGAACGCACCAGCGCCACCTGGGTGTCGAGCGCGCGGGCGGCCAGATCGACCTGCAGGCGGCGCTGGGCCAGCACGGCGGTCTCGGAGCTCAACACATTCAGGTAGTTGCCCAGCCCGGCGCTGTAGCGTTGCACCGCAATCTCGTAGGCGGCTTCGGCGGCCTGCTGGGCGGCGCGCTGCTCGGTTTGCTGGCGGGCGATGGACTGCTGCGAGCTGAGCTGGTCGGCCACGTCGCGCACCGCCTCGATCAGCGCGGCGTTGTAGCTCTCTACCGCGGCATCCAGGTCGGCCGTCTTGGCCTTCAAACCCGCACGCAAACGGCCCGCATCAAAGATCGGCAGGTGGATGGCCGGGCCGATGCCCCACTGCTCGCTGCCCGCATGCAGCAGATTGCCCAGGCCGATGCTGGAGAAGCCGGCAAAGCCGTTCAGGCTGACGTTGGGGTAGAACTGGGCCTTGGCGCTGCGGGCATCGGCGCTGGCAGCTTCCACGCGCCAGCGGGCGGCGGCGATGTCGGCGCGGCGGCCCAGCAGGTCGGCGGGGATGGCCTGCGCGTTTGCTGCTGTTTTGATAGCTGACAAGGCAGGCAGGACCAGCGCATCCGCCGCATTTGACTGCCCTACCAGGGCCGACAGGCCGTTGCGGGCCAGGGCGATTTGTTCGTTCAGGGCTTCGATCTGCTGGCGGGCCTCGGGCAGGCTGCCCTGGCTTTGGTTCAGCTCCAGGCGGGTGTCCAGCCCGGCGTTGACGCGGTCGCGCACCAGCGACAGCAGCTCGCTGCGCTGGGCCAGGGTGCGGTGGGCCAGCTCCAGCTGGCCGTTCAGGCGCAGCAGCTGGAAGTAGCTGCGCGCCACCTGGCTGACCAGCAGCACGCGGGCCGCCTGGGCATCGGCCTGGGCGGCTTGGGCCTGGCCCAGGGCGGCATCGAGAGCGGCGCGGTTTTTGCCAAAAAAGTCGAATTCCCAGCTGGCGGTGAGCTGGACCGTGCCGTTGTTGTAGATCTCACCCGCCAAAGGCGCGGGGTACAGGCCCTTGGCGGTGTAGAGCTGGCGCATGCCCTGCGCCTCGGCACCCACCTGGGGCAGCGTGGCGGAACGGGCGCCGTCGGTGGCGGCCTGGGCCCGGCGCAGGCGGGCCTGGGCCAGCTTCAAGCTGGGGCTGCCGTCCAGGGCCTGGGTGACCAGACGGTCGAGCTGCGGGTCATTGAACCCGTGCCACCACTCGGCATCGACCAGGGCTACGTCGGATGCGCCAACGACGGGGGTGGTCTGCATCTGGGCCTGGGGGGTGATGCCCGAGAAGTTGGCGCAGGCCGCCAGGCTGGCCAGGGCGACGGCGGCCAGAGCCAGGCGCGGCGCGGAAGTAGATTTAAACGGCATTGTTTTCTCCGGCATCGGATGGGGTTTGTTGGGCTTGTTGGAAATCGTTGGCGTTGTCGAGCATGCGGCGCAGGTAGCTTTTCAGGGCCTCCCACTCCTCGACCGAGAAGCCTGCGAGGTAGGCGTTTTGCACCCGGCTGAGCACTTCGGGAATGACCTTGGCGGCATCGCGCCCGGCTTCGGTGATCTCCAGATTCACCACCCGGCGGTCTTCGCTGGAACGCACGCGCTGCACCAGGCCCTTGGCCTCCAGGCGGTCCAGCATGCGGGTCATGCCACCGGCATCCAGGGTGCACACACGGGCCAGCTCGGCCACGGTGGACACCTCGCCGGTGGACAGTTTGAACAGCGGTTTCCACTGCGCATTGGTCAGGCCACTGGGCTCGAACTGGCGCTCCAGCTCCTGGGCGAGCATGTTGAAGACGCGCGCCAGCAGGTGGCCGACGCCGGTGCCGCCAGCAACATAGTTGTCTGCGGCGTAGAACACCGGCGCAGGCTCCGGCATAGGGGTTGGGCGTGTAGTCATGGGTCGGAATATTAATTGCCTAAGCAATTACTGTCAAGTCTTTGTTTGTTTGGGCATTAGATTTGGCTACACTCGGAACATGGCCACCTCTGCACTTCCTTCTGTCCCCTCCTCCGCGTCCGCCTCTGCGGGGGCCAAGGGTTCCCCGCGCTCGCTGTCGGGCCTGCTGCCCTTCCTGCGGCCCTACCGCTTTCGCATAGCCCTGGCCATCGTGTTTCTGGTGCTGGCGGCGGCGGCAACGCTGGCGTTTCCGCTGGCGCTGCGGGCACTGATCGACCAGGGACTGGTACGCACCGGGGCCGACGGCGGCGTGGACCGGGGCGCGCAACTGCTGGCACTGCGGGGCCATTTTTTCGAGCTGTTTGCGGTGGCCGCAGCGCTGGGCCTGTTTTCGGCGGCGCGCTTCTACACCGTGAGCTGGCTGGGCGAACGCGTCACCGCCGACATCCGCAACGCGGTGTACAGCCATGTGTTGCGCCAAAGCCCGCAGTTTTTTGAAACCACCCAGACCGGCGAGGTGCTGTCGCGCCTGACGGTGGACACCACGCTGGTGCAAACGGTGGTGGGCTCGTCGCTGAGCATGGGTCTGCGCAATGCAGTGATGGGCCTGGGCGCCCTGGGCGTGCTGGTGTGGACCAACCCGGTGGTGATGACGCAGGTGTTTGGCATCTTGGTGCTGATCGTGCTGCCCAGCGCCTGGTTTGGGCGGCGGGTGCGCAAACTGTCGCGGGCCAGCCAGGACCGGGTGGCCGACAGCAGCGCCATCGCCGCCGAGGTGCTCAACGCCATTCCGGTGGTGCAGAGCTACACCGCCGAGGGGCGCGAATCGACGCGCTTTGCCGCCTCCACCGCCGCCGCCTTCCAGACCGCCGTGGGGCGCAGCAAGGCGCGTTCGGTGCTGGTGGCCTTCATCATCATCGCCACGTCTGCCGCGCTGCTGTGGGGCCTGTACCAGGGCACGCAGGCCGTTTTGCAGGGCAGCATTACCGCCGGGCACCTGGGGCAGACGGTGGTGTACGTGATCATTCTGGCCAGTGCCACCGCGGTGCTGGGCGAGGTGTATGGCGATGTGCTGCGGGCCGCCGGTGCGAGCGAGCGGCTGATGGAATTGCTGGCCACCGAGTCGCCGATCCAGTCTGCACAAAATCCGGCCCCTGTGCTTGTCACACAGGCAGGGAGTGCTATTGTTTTTGAAAATATCAACTTCAACTACCCGTCGCGCCCGTTGCAGCCCGCCCTGGCCGATTTCAGCCTGAGCGTGGCCCCCGGCGAAACCGTGGCCCTGGTGGGGGCCAGCGGTGCGGGCAAGAGCACGGTGTTCCAGCTGCTGCTGCGCTTTTACGATCCGCAGTCGGGCCGCATCCGGCTCGACGGCGTGGCCACCCGCGACCTGGCACTCAATGACCTGCGACAGCACATCGGCATCGTGCCGCAGGACGCGGTGATGTTCTCCACCAGCGCGATGGAAAACATCCGCTATGGCCGCCCCGACGCCACCGATGCCGAGGTGATGGCGGCCGCCGAATCGGCCTTTGCCCACGCCTTCATCACGGCCCTGCCCGAGGGCTACAACACCTTCCTGGGCGAGCGCGGTGTGCGCCTGAGCGGCGGCCAGCGCCAGCGCGTGGCGATTGCCCGCGCCATGCTGAAAAACGCCCCGCTGCTGCTGCTGGACGAAGCCACCAGCGCGCTGGACGCAGAAAGCGAACGCATGGTGCAGGCGGCCCTGGAATCCGCCATGCGGGGCCGTACCACCCTGGTGATTGCCCACCGCCTGGCCACCGTGCAGCAGGCCAACCGCATCGTGGTGCTGGAGCATGGCCGCATCGTAGAACAGGGCACGCACGCAGCCCTGGTGGCGCAAGACGGGGTGTACGCCCGGCTGGCCGCGCTGCAGTTCACGGCCTAGGGCCCGGGCACGGTTTGTGCATAAAATAAGGGTCTCGTGCTTATTCCACCAGCACGAGCAGCTCTATTTTTGATAGTAAAGCTCGCATGCCCTTTTTGCCACTCTCCCAGTCTTTGCGCCGCCTGTGGGCGCTGGACACCTTTCCCTATAGCCTGCGCATCTTCATCGCGCTGAGCACCACCATGGCGGTGGGTTGGGTGAACGACCAGATGGCGCTGGTGATGCCGGTGTTTCTGGGCACCATTGCCTGCGCGCTGGCCGAGACGGACGACAACTGGCGCGGGCGGCTGCGGGCGCTGCTGGTCACGCTGCTGTGCTTTGCGCTGGCCGCGTTTGCGGTGCAGACGCTGTTTCCGCACCCGGTGCTGTTCCCCATCAGCCTGGTGCTGGCCACCTTTTGCCTGACCATGCTGGGGGCCATCAGCCCGCGCTACCAGGCCATTGCCTACGGCACACTGATCTTGTCGATCTACACCACCATCGGCATGGACCAGCGCAGCGGCTCGGGCAACGCGCTGTGGCTGGAGCCCGCACTGCTGCTGACCGGGGCCACGTGGTACGGCCTGCTGTCGGTGCTGTGGTGCGTGCTGTTCACCCACCAGCCGGTGCAGCAGAACCTGGCGGCACTGTACCGGGTGCTGGGGAGTTACTTGACGCTGAAGGCCTCTTTGTTTGAACCGGTGCGTGGGGTGGACCAGGAGGTCAAGCGCCTGGCCCTGGCGCAGCGCAACGGCGCGGTGGTCACTGCGCTGAACACCACCAAGGAAAGCATCCTGAACCGGCTGGAGGCCGTGCCCAGCCACCGCATGCAGTACTACCTGCGGCTGTACTTCATCGCCCAGGAGGTGCACGAGCGGGCCAGCTCCTCGCATTCGCCCTACAGCGAGCTGACCGAGACCTTTTTCCACAGCGATGTGCTGTTCCGCTGCCAGCGCCTGCTGCGCCTGCAAGGCCATGCCTGCGAGCGGCTGGCGCGGGCGATCTTGCTGCGCGTGGCGGTGATTCCCGACACGGTGAGCGCCCAGGCGCAGCAAGACCTGCAAGACGCGCTGGCGCACCTGGAAGGCCTGCAGCAACCGCATTGGCAGCGCCTGCTGGGCACCTTGACGGCGCTGGCCAAAAACCTGGGCACGCTGCAGACCCGCCTGACCAGCGCCAGCCTGCCCGCCCCCGAAGCCGAGGTGCAAGACCACGCCCTGCTGGACCGCTCGCCCCAGTCGCTGCGCGACGCGTTCGACCGGGTGTGGCGGCAGCTGACCCCGGCCACGCCGCTGTTTCGCCACGCGGTGCGCCTGAGCATTGCGCTGGCGGTGGGCTACGGGCTGCTGCACTGGCTGCATGCGCGCCAGGGCTACTGGATTTTGCTGACCACGGTCTTTGTGTGCCAGCAGAGCTTTGGCGCAACCCGCCGCCGCATGGTGCAGCGGGTGGTGGGCACCATGGCCGGGCTGGTGGTGGGCTGGGCGCTGTTCCGGCTATTCCCCAGCCTGCTGCTGCAGGCCATGTTTGCGGTGGCTGCGGGCGTGGTGTTCTTTGGCAACCGCACCCGGCACTACGCGCTGGCCACCGGCTCGATGACGCTGCTGGTGCTGCTGAGCTTCAACCAGATTGGCGACGGCTACGGCCTGATCGTGCCGCGCATGGTGGACACCGTGGTGGGCAGCCTGATCGCCGGGCTGGCGGTGTTCTTCATCCTGCCCGACTGGCAGGGCCGCCGCATGCACGAGGTGGCGGCCCGCACCCTGGCTACCTGCAACCAGTATTTGCGCGAGATCATGGCCCAGTACAAAAGCGGACTTGGTGGCCAGCGCGACGACCTGGCCTACCGCACGGCCCGGCGCAATGCGCACAACGCGGATGCGGCCCTGTCCACCGCGCTGTCCAACCTGTTCCAGGAGCCGGGCTTTCTGCAGGGCCGCAGCGACAGCGGCTTGCGGTTTCTGCTGCTCTCGCACACCTTGCTGAACTACCTGTCGGGCCTGGGCGCGCACCGCGAGGCCTTGCACAACGCCCCGAGCGACGCGGCCACGGAACAGGCCGCCGCGCTGATCGGTAAGACACTGGATGCACTGGCCACCAGCCTGGCCCAGAGCCAGCCAGTACCTCCCGCCAATCCCGACGAGGAAGCCGTGCTGGAGGCCTTGTGCGCCGCGCCCACCGACGCGGCCCACCGGGTGGTGCAAAGCCAACTGGCCCTGATCGGCAACTTGCTGCCGCCACTGCGCGTGCAGGCCGGACGGCTGCTGGCGGTGGACCCGGCGGGTTGAGGCGACACCCGGCAACCCATACATTTTGTGCATAGATGGCCTTAAAGCTGGCCTTGGACAGAAGCCAATCGGGGTTTTAAGCTTCGGCTTCTCTGATAACACAAGGATTTATTCCATGTCCAAGCAAGCGCCTACCGTGCACGCCCTGCCCTCGTACCTGAACCCCGACCACATCGGTCCCTGGGGCATTTTTCTGCAGCAAGTGGACCGGGTCGAACCCTATCTGGGCAACCTGGCACGCTGGGTCGAAACCCTCAAGCGCCCCAAGCGGATTTTGGTCGTCGATGTGCCGATCCACCTGGACGACGGCTCGGTGGCCCACTTTGAAGGCTACCGCGTACAGCACAACACCTCGCGCGGCCCGGGCAAAGGCGGCGTGCGCTTCCACCAGGACGTAACCCTGTCGGAAGTGATGGCGCTGTCGGCCTGGATGTCGATCAAGAACGCCGCGGTGAACGTGCCTTACGGCGGTGCCAAGGGCGGCATCCGTGTCGATCCCAAAACCCTGTCGCGCGGCGAGTTGGAGCGCATGACACGCCGCTACACCAGCGAGATCGGCATCATCATCGGCCCGAACAAGGACATTCCGGCCCCCGATGTAAACACCAACGAGCAGATCATGGCCTGGATGATGGACACCTACTCCATGAACCAGGGCTCTACCGCCACCGGCGTGGTCACTGGCAAGCCGGTCGATCTGGGGGGCTCGCTGGGTCGCCGTGAAGCCACCGGCCGCGGCGTGTTCACCGTGGGCACGGAAGCCGCCAAGCACATCGGCCTGGACGTGTCCAAAGCCCGCGTGGCGGTGCAGGGTTTCGGCAATGTAGGTGGCGTGGCAGGCAAGCTGTTTGCCGAAGCCGGTGCCCGCGTGGTGGCCGTGCAGGACCACAGCGGCACCATCTTCTGTGAAGCCGGTTTCAACGTGCCTGCCTTGCTGCAGCATGTGAAGGAGACCGGCGGCGTGGGCGGCTTTGCCGGTGGCGAAGTGATTGCCAAGGACGCGTTCTGGGACGTGCCTTGCGACATCCTGATCCCCGCCGCGCTGGAGCAGCAAATCACCAAAGACAACGCCGGACGCATCACGGCCCGCATGGTGATCGAGGGCGCGAACGGCCCCACCACCCCCGAGGCCGACGACATCCTGCAAGACCGCAACATCCTGGTGCTGCCCGACGTGATCGCCAATGCGGGCGGCGTGACGGTGAGCTATTTTGAGTGGGTGCAGGACTTTTCGAGCTTCTTCTGGGACGAAGACGAGATCAACGCCCGCCTGGTGCGCATCATGAAAGAGGCCTTCAATGCCGTCTGGCTGGTGGCGCAAGAGAACAAGGTGAGCCTGCGCACCGCCACCTTCATCGTGGCGTGCAAGCGGATTCTGCATACCCGCGAACTGCGCGGTCTGTACCCCTGATCCCTGCTGCGGCAGCAGACCGGCGCTGGCTGGTCTGCTGATGCGATGGACCGGCCTGAAAACGCCAAATTGGCATTTTCAGGCCTTTTTTATGGTATCGAATAGGCATCCTGTGCTTATCCAACCGGCACGAGGTGCTATCTTTATTTTTTCAACAAAGATAGCAAACGGCTACTGCAACGGCCTTTTAAGGGCTGCTGGAATCGGCAGCGGCAGCACGTCGATGCCTTCGTCCAGCAAGGCTTCGGTTTCTTCCACGGTCGCCTCGCCCCGGATGTTGCGCTCCTTGCGCTCACCGTAGTGGATTTTGCGGGCCTCTTCGGCAAACTGGCTGCCCACGTCTTCGGTATTGGCAATGACGTGGCGGACCATGTTCATCCAGGCAGCCTGGGCTTCGGGCGATGGCACGGACGCCGGGCCAGGATCGGCGGCAGGTGGGGTATCGCTCGGGGCGGGGATCTGCACAGCGCCCAGGTTCAGACGCGGCGCGCTGAGCTTTTTGACGATCTGGCTGCTGCCGCACAGCGGGCATTCAACCAGGCCGCGGGCAAGCTGGCTCTGGAAATCATCCTCTGACCCAAACCAGCCTTCGAAGGTATGCTGGTGGGCGCATTGGAGATCCAGGACTTTCATGCCGACTAGCCTACTACAGACGCGGTAGGCTGCCAATCCAACGACCAGGCGCCCGAAGCCAGGTTTTGCAGCCATAGCGCAGCCGTCGTGGTCTTACTGTCGGTCACCCGGCCATCGCGGCACCATTCGAGCAGCTCGGGCAAGGTGGCGGTGAATACGTCCAGAAACTCACCCGCATCCAGATTGCGCTCACCCAGGGTCAGGCCGCGGGCAAACCAGATATCGATAAATTCGGTGGAGTAGGCAATCACCGGGTGCAGCATGCCCGCGCGCGCCCATTCGGTGGCGGAATAGCCGGTTTCTTCGAGCAGCTCGCGCTGGGCGCAGGCGAAGGTGGACTCCCCTGCATCCAGCTTGCCCGCTGGAAATTCGACCATCACCCGGTCCAGCGGATAGCGGAACTGGCGCTCCAGCACCAGGCGGCCGTCGTCCAGCATGGGGACGACCATCACCGCGCCGGGGTGTTTGACGTACTCTCGCGTGGCGCTACGGCCATCGGGCAATCGCACGGTGTCGCGGAAGGCGTGCAGAAAGCCGCCTTTAAGCAGCTCTTCGCTGTTGGTCTTGTGCTCAACGAGGTGCTGGTCGGGGAGTGGCATGGAAGTCATTCGGAAGGGCCGACAGCGTCACCGGCGGCAGTTCGGCAAAGCTCAAATGCGGTGCTTGAGCAGATACCGGGCAATGAAACCTGGAAAAGCCAGTGTGACGAACAGGGTGCCGGTGATGGCATAGAACTCCCAGCCCTGGGGAGCAATCTGGCCGCCGTGGTTTTCCAGCAGCAAACCCAGACCACCCACCACAAAGTAGTACACCACCAATTCGCCCAGGCGCATGGCCAAGGTCTTGGGCCGGGCCAGCGTGAACACCAGAAACAGGCGGCGGCCCATGAACGGCAGATTGGCGGCACACACGGCCGCCAACAGCACCAACCAAACGGATACGGTCTGGGTCACTTAATGGACCACCCTGCCAGCCACCATCAGGTGCCCAGCGTCAGCACGATCGCCCGTGCGCACAAGGTCATCAGGCCGCCGGGCACGATACCCAGAATCAACACCAGCGCGCCGTTGACCGACAGCACGGCCCGCACGTCCAGAGGTGCGGACACCGTGGTGGCGGTAATGGGGGCATCGAAGTACATGACCTTGACCACGCGCAGGTAGTAGAAGGCACCGATCAGCGACATCACCACTGCAAACACCGCCAGGGCGATGTAGCCGGTATAGCCCGAGGCGATCAGCGCCTGCAGTACCGACAGCTTGGCGTAGAAGCCGACCATGGGCGGGATGCCGGCCATGGAGAACAGGCAGATGGCCATCACAGCGGCATACAAGGGGCTGCGTTCGTTCAAGCCGGCGAGATCGGAGATTTCTTCGCTCTCAAAGCCTTCGCGGGCCAGCAGCAGGATGACACCGAAACCGGCCAGCGTGGTCAGCACATAGGTGATGACGTAGAACATGGACGAGCTGTAGGCATTGGCAGCCGACAAGGTATTGCCGTTAACCACACCCGACAGCAGGCCTAGCAGCACAAAACCCATCTGCGAAATGGTGGAATAGGCCAGCATGCGCTTCAAGTTGGTTTGGGCGATGGCGGCCAGATTACCCAGCGCCAAGGAGCCTACCGACAAGACCACCAGCATTTGCTGCCAGTCGATCGCCAGCGGCAGCATGCCCTCCACCAGCAAACGGATGCAGATGGCAAATGCCGCCAGCTTGGGCGCGCCGCCGATCATCAGCGTCACCGCAGTGGGTGCGCCCTGGTACACGTCGGGAATCCACATGTGGAATGGCACCACACCCAGCTTGAACGCCAGACCGGCCACCACAAACACCAGCCCGAATACCAGCACCTGGTGCTTGACCTGGCCAGAGGCAATGACCTTGAAGACCTGGCCGACTTCCAGCGTGCCGGTGGCACCGTACATCATCGACAAGCCGTACAGCAGGAAACCCGAAGCCAGGGCCCCCAGCACAAAGTACTTCATGGCGGCCTCGCTGGCGGTGGCGTTGTCGCGGCGCAGCGCCACCAGGGCGTAGCTGGACAGCGTCAACAGCTCCAGGCCCATGTAGATGACCAGGAAGTTGTTGCCCGAAATCATCACCGACATGCCCAAGAGCGCAAACATGCTCAGGGTGAACATCTCGCCGCCGTGCAGCATGCCACGGTCGCCCGCGTACGGACGACCGTAGACCAGGGTGATCATGACCGCGATGGTGGCAAAGCACTTGAGCCAGTTGCCCATAGGGTCGCTGACGACCATGTTGCCAAAGCCGTACAAGGTGGTGTTGCCGCTGGCGTACAAGCCTTGCAGGATGGCCACTACACCCAGCGACAGCAGGGTCAGCGCATAGGTGCCGGTGCGGCGTGGGCTTTTGACGCCCAGGTCGACCAGCGCAATGATGCAGGCCATCGCCAGCAGCACGATTTCAGGGTAAACCGTGATCCAACTGATTGTGTCAATCATCTTTTCGTTCTCAATCCAGTGGGGTCAGTTGAGCTTGGAAACTGCAACGTGTTTGATCAAATCGGCCACCGAGGCATCCATCACATCGGTGAAAGGCTTGGGATACAGGCCCATGGCCAGCACCGCGATCGCAAGCAGGAGCAGCATGAAGAATTCGCGGGCGTTGATGTCCGTCAGCTCTTTCACGTGGTCATTGGTCACCGGGCCCAGGTAGACGCGCTTGTACATCCACAGGGTGTAGGCGGCACCAAAAATCAGCGCAGTGGCGGCAGCGAAACCGACCCAGAAGTTGAACTTCACGGCACCCAGAATCACCATCCACTCGCCCACGAAGCCAGCCGTGGCGGGCAAACCGCAATTGGCCATGGCAAACAGCAAGGCAAAGGCCGCAAACTTGGGCATGGTGTTGACCACGCCGCCGTAGCTGGCGATTTCACGGGAATGCACGCGGTCGTACAGCACGCCGATAGACAAGAACATGGCAGCAGACACAAAGCCATGGGCAATCATCTGCACAATGCCGCCCGCAATACCCAGCGGGTTGAAGATGAAGAAACCCAGGGTCACGAAACCCATGTGGGCTACGGACGAATAGGCCACCAGCTTTTTCATGTCTTCCTGCACCATGGCCACCAAGCCGACATACACCACGGCGGTCAGCGACAGGCCAATCATCAGGCCAGACCACTCATGGGCTGCGTCGGGCGCGATGGGCAAGGAAAACCGCAGGAAACCGTAGGCACCCAGCTTCAGCATGATGGCCGCCAGCACGGCAGAGCCACCGGTAGGCGCTTCCACGTGCACATCGGGCAACCAAGTGTGCACTGGCCACATGGGCACCTTGACCGCAAATGCCGACAGGAAGGCGAAGAACAGCAGGGTCTGGGTGCGGCTATCCAGAGGCAGCTGGTGCCAGGTGGCGATGTCAAAACTGCCGCCTGACTTCACGTACAGGAAAATCAGCGCGACCAGCATCAACAAGGAACCCAGCAGCGTGTACAGGAAGAACTTGAAGGCCGCGTAAATCTTGTTGGGTCCGCCCCAGATACCGATGATCAGGTACATCGGGATCAGGGTGGCTTCGAAGAAGACGTAAAACAAAATCCCGTCCAGCGCGCAAAAGACACCAATCATCAATCCGCTGAGGATCAAAAAGGCACCCATGTACTGGTTGACCTTGTGGGTGATGGCTTCCCAGCCGGCGATGACCACGATGACATTGATAAATGCCGTCAGGATCACGAACCAGACCGAGATGCCATCCACGCCCAGGTGGTAGTTCACATTAAAGCGTTCGATCCAGCTGGTGTTCTCCACAAACTGCATCACGGAAGTGCCCAGCTTGAAACCGCTGTACAGCGGCAACGTCACCAGGAAGCTCACCACAGAACCCACCAGGGCGACCCAACGGACGGCCCCGGCCTGCTCATCACGGCCTAGGGCCAAAAGTACAACGCCAAAAAAGATAGGTATCCAGATGGCAAGGCTCAACAATCCCATTTTTCTTATTCCTCTACTGGTTGAGCCAAACGAAATACGTCATCAGCGCAAAAACACCCACGATCATGGCAAACGCATAGTCGTAAATGAATCCGGTCTGGACCCAACGCACCATGCCCGAAATCCAACCCACAATCTTCCACGAGCCGTTCACCACGCCACCGTCGATGATGGTGCGGTCGCCGACCTGCCACAGACCGGTGCCCAGGCCACGGGCACCCCGTGCCAATACGTTTTCATTGAACCAGTCCAGGTAGTACTTGTTTTCCAGCAGCGTGTAGATGGGCTGGCAAGCACGCTTGATGGCGGCGGGCAGAGCAGGATTCACCATGTACATGTAGTAGGAAGTGGCCACACCGGCCACCGCCAGAATAAACGGCATGGATGTCAACGCGTGGGCGGCCATAGCCCATGCGCCGTGGAACTCGTGTGCCAACTCTTCCATCGCAGCATGCTTTTCAAGATCAATGAAGATCGCACCCTTGAAGAAGTCGCCGTAGAGCATGGGATCAATGGTGAAGTACCCCAGCACCACCGACGGAATCGCCAGTAACACCAAAGGCAAGGTCACCACCCAAGGGGACTCATGCGGCTTGCTGTCGCCGTGGCCGTGGTCACCGTGGTGGTCGTCATGGCCGTGGTGCGCGTCCGGATTCTGGTCAAACCGCTCTTTGCCGTGGAACACCAGGAAGTACATGCGGAACGAGTAGAAAGCCGTGACAAACACACCGGCCAACACCGCGAAGTTGGCAAAACCGGCACCTGGCAGATGGCTCAGATGCACCGCTTCGATGATGCTGTCTTTGGAGTAAAAACCCGAAAACAGCGGCGTACCGATCAAGGCCAGCGAACCCAGCAAAGAGGTAATCCAGGTGATGGGCATGTACTTACGCAAGCCGCCCATCCAACGGATGTCCTGGTTGTGGTGTACACCCATGATGACCGAGCCCGCAGCCAGGAACAGCAGCGCTTTGAAGAATGCGTGGGTCATCAGGTGGAACACCGCGACTGAATAGGCCGAGGCACCCAGGGCCACCGTCATATAGCCCAGCTGCGACAGTGTGGAGTACGCCACCACCCGCTTGATATCGTTCTGGATGATGCCCAGGAAACCCATGAACAGCGCGGTAATGGCACCGATCACCATCACCAGGTTCAAAGCGGTTTCGCTCAGCTCAAACAGGGGCGACATGCGCGCCACCATGAAGATACCGGCAGTCACCATGGTGGCCGCGTGGATCAACGCCGAAATGGGAGTCGGGCCTTCCATGGAGTCGGGCAGCCACACATGCAGCGGGAACTGGGCCGACTTGCCCATGGCACCGATGAACAGGCAGATGCAGATCACGGTGACCAGCATCCAGTTCGTGCCGGGCAACATGAGTTGCACCAGTTCTTCTTTCTTTGCGAAGGCTTCGGTGTAGTTCAAGGTACCGGCATAAGCGGCAAGCAAGCCAATGCCCAGGATGAAACCGAAGTCACCTACACGGTTGACCAAGAAGGCCTTCATGTTGGCAAAAATGGCGGTAGGACGGTTGAACCAGAAACCGATCAGCAGGTAAGACACCAGGCCCACCGCTTCCCAGCCAAAGAACAACTGCAGCATGTTGTTGCTCATCACCAGCATCAACATTGAGAAGGTAAACAGCGAGATGTAAGCGAAGAAACGGTTATAACCCGCGTCTTCTTCCATGTAGCCGATGGTGTAGATATGCACCATCAGCGACACAAAGGTCACTACGCACATCATCATGGCGGTCAAGCCGTCCACCATGAAGCCGATCTCCATGCGAAGACCGCCCACGTCCATCCAGGTGTAAAGCGTTTCATTGAAACGGGCACCGTCATTGACCACGCTGTTGAGCGTCATGGCCGACAAGACGAAGGCAATGAACACGCCCAAAATGGTGAGTGAGTGGCTGGCGCGGCGGCCAATCACGTTACCGCCAAACGCGGTACCCAGAACGCCGGCCAGCAAAGCGCCCGCCAGGGGTGCCAGCGGAACAGCCAGCAGAGTAGAAGCTGCGAGGGTTTGACTCATTTTTTATTAACCCTTGAGCGTATTGAGTTCATCCACATTGATGCTGGACTTGTTACGGAACAGGAGCACCAGGATAGCCAGACCGATGGCCGACTCGGCTGCGGCCACCGTGAGGATAAAGAAGACGAATATCTGGCCGCGCATGTCGTTCAGGTAGTACGAGAACGCCACAAAATTCATGTTCACTGCCAACAGCATCAGCTCGATCGCCATCAGCAAAACGATCAGATTTTTGCGGTTCAGAAAGATACCGATGACCGACAAGGCAAACAAAATGGCCCCGAGGGATAGAAAGTGTCCGAGCGTTAACGTCATGCTTTTTTCTCCACCACCGCAGCCAGTGGAGCAACAGCCGCAGGCAGCTCCACCGCAGGCTGGGTGGCCTTCATTTTGATGATCTCCACCCGATCACGGGCTTTGACACGGACCTGGTCGGAAGGATTGGCGTGCTTGCTGTCTTTACGCTGGCGCAGAGTCAGCGCGATGGCCGCCACGATAGCCACCAACAGAATGACGGCAGCGATCTCCAGCGGGTACAGGTACTCGGTATAGAGAATCTTGCCCAACTCTTTGGTGTTGGATATCTGGGCACCGATGTTGGCACCGCCCGTCAGATTGCGCGTTTCTTCGTTGGTACGGAAGCCACCCATCAACACCATGGCCATTTCGAGTGCCAGCAAGACACCGCCACCTGCGGCAATCGGGAAATGCTTCCAAAATCCTTGGCGCAGCGCATCGACGTTGATGTCCAACATCATCACCACGAACAGGAACAACACCATCACCGCGCCGACGTACACCAGCACCAAGGTAATAGCCAAGAACTCTGCTTTGAGCAGAATCCAGATAGCGGCTGCCTGGAAAAATGCAAGCACCAGATACAGCGCAGCGTACACAGGGTTGCGTGAAGTAATCACCCGAAACCCTGCGAACAGCAGCACTGTCGCGAAGAGATAAAAAAGGCCTGTCTTAACGTCCATGGAGCAGTTCTTATTGTGTGGAAACGAAGGGCAAATCAGCAGCTGTGAACGAGGTCTAGCGGTATTTGGCATCGGCGGCGCGGGCGGCTGCGATGTCTTTTTCGTACCGGTCCCCCACTGCCAACAACATGTCTTTGGTGAAGTACAGGTCACCACGCTTTTCACCGTGGTACTCCAGTACGTGGGTTTCCACGATGGAATCGACAGGGCAGCTTTCTTCACAAAACCCGCAAAAAATGCATTTGGTCAGATCGATGTCGTACCGGCTGGTGCGGCGCGAGCCATCGGCCCGCACATCCGACTCGATGGTGATCGCCATGGCCGGGCATACCGCCTCGCACAGTTTGCAGGCAATGCAGCGCTCTTCGCCGTTTTCATAGCGGCGCAAGGCATGCAGGCCGCGGAAGCGGGGCGACAAAGGTGTTTTTTCTTCTGGAAACTGCACCGTAATCTTGCGCCGAAACGCGTGCTTACCGGTCAGTGCCAAGCCTTTGAACAACTCTGCCAACATGAAGCTGGAGAGGAAGTCCTTGAGCGAAAAGGCAGGAGTAGCCAATGTAGACATACGTGACTCGCTTTACTTCCAGATATTAAACGGGGTCTGCATCCAGCCACCCACCACCACCAGCCACACCAGGGTGACAGGGATAAAAATCTTCCAGCCCAGACGCATGATCTGGTCATAACGGAAGCGTGGGAAGCTTGCACGTACCCACAAGAACATGGTGACGACAGCAAAGGTCTTGATCCCGAGCCAGATCCAGCCGGGTATCCAGTTGAACAGCACGCTGTCGATCGGCGACAACCAGCCACCGAGGAACATCAGCACCGTCATGATCGATACGAGCCACATATTGGCGTATTCGGCCAAGAAGAACATTGCAAAGCTCATGCCGGAATATTCGACCATGTGGCCGGCCACAATTTCCGATTCGCCTTCCACCACGTCAAACGGGTGGCGGTTGGTCTCGGCCAGACCCGAGATGAAATAGACCAGGAACACCGGCAGCAAAGGCAACCAGTTCCAGGACAGAAAGGTCAGCCCTTTTTCAGCAAACATGCCCTTGGCCTGGCCCATGACGATATCCGTCAGGTTCAAACTGGCGGACACCATCAGCACAATCACCAGGCAAAAGCCCATGGCAATTTCATAACTGACCATCTGCGCAGAGGCCCGCAAAGCGCCCAGGAAAGCGTATTTGGAGTTCGATGCCCAACCCGCGATGATGACACCATAGACTTCCATCGACGTAATTGCCATCAGGAACAGCAAGCCTGCGTTGATGTTCGAGAGCGCAATTTCGGGGCCAAACGGAATCACCGCCCATGCTGCCAAGGCGGGCATGATGGTCATGATGGGGCCCAAAAAGAAAAGACCCTTGTTGGCCACCGTGGGAAGAATGATTTCCTTGCTGAGCAGCTTCAACGCATCGGCGATGGGCTGCAGCAAACCCAAAGGACCGACGCGGTTAGGGCCGATACGGATCTGGGTCCAACCAATGGCTTTGCGCTCCCACAACGTGAGGTAAGCCACACAGCCCATCAACGGCAAAAGCACTAGCACGATCTTGATCAAATTCCAGATCACCGGCCAAACGCCGCCAGACCACCAGCTTGCGCCCACCAGACCTTGTCCAAAAGCAAAAATTGCATCGATCATGCAGCCACCTCTTGCGCAGCATGGGCTTGGCGCGCATCTGCCGTCATTTGCAAAGCACTGGCACGGCGAACGATGCCATCCAACTGGTACAGGCTTGCCACCACGGGCACTGCCGAAGCATACGCACCCATATCAATACCTGCTTGTGTCTTGTTGCTCAACTTGTCAGCCAACACGTGTGTCGATCCTTCGGACAAATCGGCCTTCAAAGTCGCTAGCACGTCTTGCGAAGATTCAAAGTCGAAGCCCGGCAGACCCAGCACATTCGCCAACACGCGCAGCACCTTCCACGCGGGACGGGTATCGCCCAAGGGTTTTACGACTGCATGGAAGCCTTGCACACGGCCTTCGGCATTCACGAAGCTACCGGAAGTTTCCGAAAACGGAGCAATCGGCAGCAGCACATCGCTGAAAGCCATGTTGGACTTGAAGGGGCTCATGGTCACCACCATTTCAGCGCGCCCCACGTTATGTGCAGCGCCAGCCACCGAATCAAACTCAGGTTCGTTGTTCAGCAGCAAAACAGCCTTCAAACCACCTGCCAGCATCTGCCCGGCATGCATGCCACCCTGGCCTGGCTGCGCCTGTGCGAACTGGGCACCGACCGTATTGGCAGCCTCAGTCAGGTAGCCAACCGTAGCACCCGTTTGTTCGCCAATCCAGTTGGCCAAGGCCAACAGACTGGAGGCCTGGGCGTGGTGCGCCGCCGCATTGCCCAGCAAAATCGCCTTGCGCTCACCGCCCAGCAATGACTTGGCAATGGCTTTTGCTGCATCGGTAGCAGAACCAGCAACCGGAGCTGTTTTAGCCGTAGCTTCCGCCACCGCAGCGGCCACATCGGCCAAGGATTGCAGCCACTGGTCTGCGGGGCTTTGTACCAGATTTGCCACCGGAATAGCCCAGGCATCGGCTTTGGCAAGTTCCACTACAGAATTAATAGCACTCACCGCACAGCCCTTACGCGCAGCCTGCCGAATTCTTTGTGCAAACAAGGGATGGTCTTTGCGCAGGTTCGAGCCGACCACCAGCACGCGCTGCAGTTGGCTCAAAGATGCAATAGATGTACCCAGGTAACGGATACCTTCGGTCTGGGCAAACTCGGCATTGCGCAGACGGTAGTCAATGTTTTCGCTACCCAGGCCACGCACCAACGCGCCAGCCAGAATCAGCTCTTCCAGCGTGCTGTGCGGGCTGACCAAGGCACCAATGCTGGCAGCACCATGCAGGGCTTTGATTTGCTTCAGGCCATTGGCGATGTATTCAAGCGCCGTCTGCCAATCTACGGCTTTCCACTCTCCACCCTGCTTGAGCATGGGACTGGTCAAGCGTTCAGTACTGTTGAGTGCTTCGTAGGAAAAACGATCACGGTCGGCAATCCAGCACTCATTGACCGCTTCGTTTTCGAGCGGTACCACGCGCATGACTTTGTTGTTCTTGACCTGGACCACCAGATTCGCACCGGTCGAGTCGTGCGGGCTGACCGATTTGCGGCGTGACAGCTCCCAGGTACGGGCGCTGTACCGGAAAGGCTTGCTGGTCAAAGCGCCCACGGGGCAAATGTCGATCATGTTGCCCGAGAGCTCGGAATCGATCGTTTCGCCCAACACGGTGGTGATTTCGGAATGCTCGCCGCGGTGGATCATGCCGAGCTCCATCACACCCGCCACTTCCTGGCCAAAACGGACGCAGCGCGTGCAGTGGATGCAACGGCTCATTTCTTCCATGGACACCAGCGGTCCCACATCCTTGTGGAAAACCACCCGCTTTTCTTCTTCGTAGCGCGAAGAGCCACCACCGTAGCCGACAGCCAGATCCTGCAACTGACATTCGCCGCCCTGGTCGCAGATGGGGCAATCCAGCGGGTGGTTGATGAGCAAAAACTCCATCACCGACTGCTGCGCCTTGAGGGCTTTTTCGCTCTTGGTGCGCACAATCATGCCCTGCGTGACGGGCGTGGCGCATGCGGGCATGGGCTTGGGCGCTTTTTCCACATCCACCAGGCACATACGGCAGTTGGCCGCAATGCTGAGCTTCTTGTGGTAACAAAAATGGGGAATATAGGTTCCCGCCTTTTCAGCCGCATGCATGATCATGCTGCCTTCAAGAATGTCTACCTTCTTACCGTCGAGTTCGATTTCTACCATGTGCTCTTACCTCAATCAGGCGTGCGCCGCAGCCTGGGGTTTTTTGTTCTGGATCAACGCCTCGAATTCAGGGCGGAAATGCTTGATCATGGCGCGCACCGGCATGGCCGCTGCGTCACCCAGCGCGCAGATAGTGCGGCCTTGTATATTGTCTGCAACCGAGTTGAGCAAATCCAGATCTGTCGCACGGCCTTCACCGCGCCAGATACGGTCAATCACCCGCCACATCCAGCCCGTACCTTCCCGGCAAGGCGTGCATTGCCCGCAAGATTCGTGCGAATAGAAGTAGGACAAGCGCAACAGGCTCTCCACCATATTGCGTGAATCGTCCATGACGATCACCGCCCCGGAACCCAGCATGGAACCGGCCTTGGCAATCGAGTCGTAGTCCATGGTGCATTGCATCATGGTGTCTGCTGGCAGAACCGGTGCGGAAGAACCGCCAGGGATCACCGCTTTGAGGGTGCGCCCAGTGCGTACGCCACCGGCCAATTCGAGCAACTTGGAGAACGGCGTGCCCATGGGAATCTCGTAATTCCCGGGTCGCTCCACGTCCCCGCTGACCGAGTAGATCTTGGTGCCGCCGTTGTTGGGCTTGCCGCACTCCAGATACGCCAGACCACCATTGCGGATGATCCACGGCACGGCCGCGAAAGTTTCCGTATTGTTGATGGTGGTGGGCTTGCCATACAGGCCAAAGCTGGCGGGGAATGGTGGCTTGAAGCGTGGCTGGCCTTTTTTGCCCTCCAGCGACTCCAACAAGGCCGTTTCTTCGCCGCAGATGTAGGCTCCAAAACCATGGGACGCATGCAGTTGGAACGAATAGTTGCTGCCCAGGATGTTGTTGCCCAACAAACCAGCCGCACGGGCCTCTTCAAGTGCTTCTTCAAAGCGCTCGTAGGTGCCGAAAATCTCACCGTGGATGTAGTTGTAACCCACCGAAATACCCATGGCATACGCCGCAATCGCCATGCCTTCGATGACGATATGAGGGTTGTACTGCATGATGTCGCGGTCTTTGCAGGTACCCGGCTCACCCTCGTCCGAGTTGCAGACCAGGTACTTTTGCCCGGGGAACTGGCGCGGCATGAAGCTCCACTTCAAGCCCGTGGGAAAACCTGCACCGCCTCGGCCACGCAATGCAGACTCTTTGACAGTTGCAATGACCTGGTCCTGGGTGAGGCCTTCGCCTCCGTCTTTACCCAAAATCTTGCGCAAGGCTTGGTACCCACCACGGGCTTCGTAATCCTTGAGATGCCAATTCGTGCCATCCAGATCCGCCATGATTTGCGGGTTGATATGGCGGCCATGGAAACTGGTTTGAACCCCGGTTGCCTTGAATTGGGAAAGAATCTGTTCTGCTGACATTACTTAGCCTCCGCAGACGGGATACCAGACGCACGCAATCCGTCCACCAACTGGTCCAACTTGTCATTGCTCATAAAGCTGCACATGGTGCGGTCATTGACCAACATCACCGGAGAATCCGCGCAGGCACCCAGGCACTCACTCTGCTGCAAGGTGAACAAGCCATCAGCCGTAGTCTCGTTCATGGAAATACCCAGCTTATGTTCCAGATGCTTCAGTGCCTTGGCACCGTCACGCAACTGGCATGGCAGGTTGGTGCAGACGTTCAGCTTGAAACGCCCCACCGGAGCCTGGTTGTACATGTTGTAGAAAGTCGTCACCTCATGCACCGCAATCGGTGGCATGCCCAGGTACTCCGCAACGGCGTTTTCACTCTCTGCACTCACATAACCCAGCTCTTGCTGGACGATAGAGAGGCAGGCCATCACGGCAGATTGCTTTTGGTCGGCGGGGAACTTGGCCACTTCGCGGGCGAAACGGGTTTTGGTCGATTCAGAAATCATGCGTGCATTACCTGTCAATTTCGCCAAACACGATGTCCATCGTGCCGATCACCGCCACAGCATCCGCAATCATATGGCCACGGGACAACTCGTCCATCGCAGCCAAGTGGGCAAAGCCCGGAGCACGGATTTTCAGGCGGTAGGGCTTGTTGGCACCATCACTGACCAGATAGATACCGAACTCGCCCTTGGGGTGCTCGACAGCCGCATAAGCCTCGCCCAGCGGCACATGGAAACCTTCCGTGAAAAGCTTGAAATGGTGGATCAACTCCTCCATGTTCGCCTTCATCGATTCGCGTGCAGGAGCGGCCACTTTGTGGTTATCGGTAATAACGGGACCGGGATTCACGCGCAACCAATCCACGCACTGCTTGATGATGCGGTTGGACTCACGCATTTCTTGCACACGCACCAGATAGCGGTCGTAGCAATCGCCGGTTTTACCCACCGGAATATCGAAGTCCATCTTGTCATAGGCATCGTAGGGTTGCTTCTTGCGCAAGTCCCAAGCAATACCCGAGCCACGCAGCATGGGGCCGGTGAAACCCAGATTGAGCGCCCGCTCGGGCGTGACCACGGCAATGCCGACCGTACGCTGTTTCCAGATGCGGTTTTCAGTCAGCAAGGTTTCGTATTCGTCTACACACTTGGGGAAGCGCGAAGAAAAATCATCGATGAAATCGAGCAAGCTGCCTTGGCGGTTTTCATTCAACTGCGCCATGGCCTTGGCGTTCTTGATGCGGCTGACCTTGTACTGGGGCATCGTATCGGGCAGATCGCGGTACACGCCACCAGGACGGAAGTAGGCGGCATGCATACGCGCACCGCTCACCGCCTCGTACATGTCAAACAGATCTTCCCGCTCACGGAAGCAGTAGATCAGCACATTCATGGCGCCGCAGTCGAGCCCGTGCGCACCTAACCACAGCAAGTGGTTCAGCAGCCGGGTGATTTCCGCAAACATGACACGGATGTACTGGGCCCGGATGGGCACCTCGATACCCATCATCTTTTCAATGGCGAGGCAATAAGCCTGCTCATTGGCCATCATGGACACGTAATCCAGACGGTCCATGTAGGGCAAGGATTGGATGAACGTCTTGGTTTCAGCCAGTTTTTCGGTGGCGCGGTGCAGCAAACCGATGTGCGGATCGGCACGTTGGATCACTTCGCCATCCAACTCCAGCACCAGACGCAAAACGCCGTGTGCAGCCGGGTGCTGCGGCCCAAAGTTGAGCGTGTAATTTTTGATTTCAGCCATGAGACATCCTGCGCTTAATGCAGGCCCCCGTAATTGTCTTCCCGGATGATGCGGGGTGTAATTTCGCGCGGTTCAATCGATACAGGCTGGTAGACGACACGTTTTTGCTCAGGGTCATAGCGCATTTCGACATGGCCCGATGTCGGGAAATCTTTGCGAAACGGATGGCCGATGAAGCCGTAATCCGTCAGGATGCGGCGCAGATCGTTGTGGCCTTCGAAGATGATGCCAAACAGGTCAAAGGCTTCGCGCTCGAACCAGTTGGCGGAATTCCAGACACCGTTGATCGAGTCCACCACCGGGAAATCATCGTCTGGGCACAGCACCTTGACCCGCACGCGCTGGTTCAGGCTCACCGACAACAACTGCAGCACAACGCCGTAGCGTGGGCCTTCGTAAGCTCCATCCCGGAACGACGAATAGTCCATGCCACACAGGTCGATCAGCTGCTCGAACTTGCAGCCAGGTGCATCGCGCAAAAGCGTTGCGACCGCCATGTAGTCTGGTGCCCGTACCACCACTTCCACCTCACCCAAAGCCACACTCACACGGCTTGCCTGGGCGCCGAGGATCTGAACCAAGGTGTCTTTCAAAACCTCGGGTTGAATAGCAAATACAGTCATCTCAGACTCTCGCAATCGTGTTGGTGCGACGGATCTTTTGCTGCAACTGGATCACCCCATACAGCAAGGCTTCTGCAGTGGGTGGGCAGCCCGGCACGTACACATCCACAGGCACGATGCGGTCACAGCCGCGGACCACAGAATAGCTGTAGTGGTAGTAGCCGCCCCCATTGGCGCACGACCCCATGGACAAAACCCAGCGGGGCTCGGGCATTTGGTCATACACCTTGCGCAAAGCAGGTGCCATCTTGTTGCACAGCGTACCGGCCACGATCATCAAATCGCTCTGGCGCGGGCTGGGGCGGAACAGCATGCCGAAACGGTCCATGTCGTAACGCGCAGCACCGGCGTGCATCATTTCGACCGCGCAGCAGGCCAAGCCAAACGTCATAGGCCAAAGCGACCCCGTCTTTGCCCAGTTCACCACCGAGTCGTAAGACGTGGTGACGAACCCTTCTTTCATGACACCTTCAATCATCGTGCTACTCCCAATCAAGGGCCCCTTTTTTCCACTCGTAGACAAAGCCTACAACAAGAATACCTAGAAAAATAATGACGGCCCAGAAGCCCACGACACCCACTTCCTTGAGTGCAACGGCCCAAGGAAAAAGGAATGCAATTTCCAGATCGAACAAGATAAAAAGAATGGCTACGAGGTAGTAGCGCACGTCAAATTTCATGCGCGCATCTTCGAATGCTTCAAAGCCACATTCGTAAGGGGAGTTTTTGGCCGCGTCGGGCCGGTTGGGGCCAAAAATATGGCCGAGCACCTGGGGTGCTACGCCGACACCTATGCCGACTAAGATGAACAAAAGGACTGGGAGGTACTGATCTAAGTTCATCTTGAGGTTCTGATCACCGCTATGACCCGCCGAACGCAGGTTCGACAAGTCTTTTTGTTGGTGCCGTCGGCGAGACTCGAACTCGCACAGCTTTCGCCACTACCCCCTCAAGATAGCGTGTCTACCAATTTCACCACGACGGCGGTTTTTTCTGTGCAGATGGCATGAGGAACCTTGCGGTTTGTGGCTTTCTGCACAGCTATGAATTTTACTCGATTACCCTGACGTTCTCAGGGTGACCCAGAAATTCAACCCATATTATTTAGTCGGAATTTGCCCCGCACCGGAAGCGGCGACTGCGGGTGCAGCAGGCACCGCACCAGGTGTAGAGCCGGGGATCTGTCCTGCCGCACCAGAGGCTGCGACTTCAGGTGTAGTGACAGCCGCACGCTCGAGCACGCTGCCGGAGCTGACAGTCCGTGCGCTGTTGAAGTATGCCAGTGCCAATGTGCAGGCAAAAAACACTGCGGCCAAAATCCCGGTGGTACGCGACAGGAAATTGGCGCTGCCACTGGCCCCGAACAGGCTGCCCGAGCTGCCACTGCCAAAGGCTGCACCCATATCAGCGCCCTTGCCGTGCTGGACAAGGATCAGGCCAATCATGCCGATCGCGGCCAGCATCTGGACCGCCAGCAGAATGGTCAACAAAATATTCATCTCAATACTCCTAAATCAAACTCGAAAATATGTAAATGCAATGTGACCAGCCTACTGGGCCGCCGCCACAATCGCCAAAAAGTCTGCCGCCTTGAGAGATGCGCCACCCACCAGGCCACCGTCGATATCGACCTGTGCCAACAACTGCGCGGCGTTGGCTGCATTCATGCTGCCGCCGTACAAAATCTGAATCCGATCGGCCTGGTTGGTGGCCGCATGGAGCTGGGCACGCAGCAAGGCGTGCACTTGCTGGGCTTGCTCAGGAGTCGCCGTCAGTCCGGTTCCAATCGCCCACACCGGTTCGTACGCCAACACAATTTCACTGATGCAGTGGCCGTTTGTGTGTACTACCGCCGCCAGTTGGCGTTTCACCACTTCTTCGGTTTTGCCCGCTTCGCGCTCTGCCAGGGTTTCGCCCACACAAACGATGGGCGTGATGCCTGCAGCCAAGGCAGCCTGGGTCTTCAAGGCCACGACCGCATCGGTTTCACCATGGTATTGGCGGCGCTCTGAATGGCCAACGATGGCATAGCGGACACCGAATTCCTTCAGCATGGCCGTCGAAACTTCACCCGTGAATGCACCCACCGCATGCTGCGAAACGTCTTGCGCTCCCAAATTAATAGCGCCTGATGCAAGTATTACCTGCGCCTGAGCCCAATAAGGTGCCGGAATGCAAACAGCCACACCACATTCCGACTCGCCAATGCCCGCCAGCAGTGCCTGCAGCAAAGCCTGGTTCGCAGCCAGGCTGCCGTTCATTTTCCAATTACCAACAATCAGTTTTTTCTTCATAGCGTCACCATGTCAAAACGATTTTTCCAATGTTTGCACCCGACTCCATCAGCGCATGCGCTTGGGGGCCCCCATCCTCTTCTGCGGCAAATACCTGGTAGACCACGGGCTTGATGCGGCCATCGGCAAGCATAGGCCAGACCTGTTGCCGCAAAGCCTGCGCAATGGCCGCCTTGAATGCCACCGAGCGAACCCGCAAGGTCGACCCGGTGATGGTCAGGCGTTTACGCAAGACCAGACCGGCATGAATATCGCTCTTGACTCCACCTTGCACCGCGATGATGACCAGACGGCCGTCTTCTGCCAGGCACTGGATCTCGCGGGCCACATAGCTACCCGCCACCATGTCCAGCACCACGTCAACACCCACACCATGGGTGATGCGCTGCACCTCTTCCACGAAGTCGTGGGTCTTGTAGTTGATGGCGTAGTCTGCGCCCAGGGCCAGACAGGCGGCGCACTTTGCATCGCTGCCCGCCGTCACCAGCACCGTGGCACCCATGGCCTTGGCCAGTTGGATAGCCGTGATGCCGATGCCGCTGGAGCCACCTTGCACCAACAGGGTCTCGCCTTTTTGCAGGCGGGCCCGGTCGAACACATTGCTCCACACGGTAAAGAAGGTCTCGGGCAGGGAAGCTGCCTCGACATCGCTCAAGCCTTGCGGAACGGACAGGCACTGCGCCACCGGAGCCACGCACATTTGCGCATACCCGCCACCCGCCACCAGCGCACAGACGCGGTCGCCGATCTGCAGGCCCGCCTGCACCATAGCCTCTGAATCGCCCGACACCACCACGCCCGCCACTTCCAGGCCTGGGATATCCGAAGCCCCCGCAGGTACGGGGTAGTTGCCGGTCCGCTGCAGCACGTCAGGTCGGTTCACACCGCTGGCGGACACGCGAATCAGCAGCTCACCCGCACCCGGCACGGGCACAGGACGTTCTGCAACGCGCAGAACATCTGGCGCGCCGTACGCGGTGATTTCGATGGCTTTCATAGGTGGGCGGAATTCCATGTTCACGGCTGCGTTGCCACAGCCGCTGAACACAGGATTTAGCGCTGGGCTTCCGGGTTGTACGCGGGGCGGTCCAGCAAGGCCTTCATGGACAGCTTGATACGGCCTTTTTCATCCGTCTCCATGACCTTGACCTTGACGATCTGGCCTTCGGACAGGTAGTCGGTAACCTTTTCCACACGTTCGTGGGCGATCTGGCTGATGTGCAGCAAACCGTCTTTGCCGGGCAGCAGGTTGACCAGCGCGCCAAAGTCCAGAATCTTGGTGATCGGGCCTTCATAGACCTTGCCAATTTCGACTTCTGCAGTGATCTGCTCGATGCGGCGCTTGGCTTCTTCGGCCTTCGCGGGGTCGCTCGACGCGATGGTGATGGTGCCGTCTTCTTCGATGTTGATCTGCGTACCAGTTTCTTCGGTCAGCGCACGGATGACCGCGCCACCCTTGCCGATCACGTCACGGATTTTGTCCGGATTGATCTTCATGGTGAACAGGCGGGGTGCGAAGGTGGACACTTCGGTCTTGGCTTCGGACATGGCTTCCATCATCTTGTCGAGGATGTGCAAACGGGCTTCCTTGGCCTGGGCCAGTGCAACCTGCATGATCTCTTTGGTGATGCCCTGGATTTTGATGTCCATTTGCAGCGCGGTAATACCGTTGGTGGTACCGGCCACCTTGAAGTCCATGTCACCCAGGTGGTCTTCGTCACCCAGAATGTCGGTCAGCACGGCGAAACGGTTGCCGTCCTTGATCAAGCCCATGGCGATACCGGCCACGTGGGCTTTCATGGGCACGCCAGCGTCCATCAGCGACAGGCAGCCGCCGCAGACCGAGGCCATCGACGAGGAGCCATTCGATTCGGTGATTTCCGACACCACACGCATGGTGTAGGGGAAGTCTTCCTTGCTGGGCAAAACGGCGACCAAAGCGCGCTTGGCCAGACGGCCGTGGCCGATTTCGCGGCGCTTGGGCGTGCCCACGCGGCCGGTTTCGCCGGTGGCGAACGGAGGCATGTTGTAGTGCAGCATGAAGCGGTCTTCGTACTCGCCCGCCAGTGCGTCAATGCGCTGGGCATCGCGCTCGGTGCCCAGGGTGGTCACCACCAAAGCCTGGGTTTCGCCGCGGGTGAACAGGGCCGAGCCGTGGGTACGGGGCAGCACGCTGTTGCGGATTTCGATGGCGCGCACGGTGCGGGTGTCGCGGCCGTCGATACGGGGTTCACCGGCCAGAATCTGGCTGCGCACGATCTTGGCCTCGATGTCGAACAGCATGCCCTCGACCGCTACGGGGTCGAATTCCACGCCTTCAGCCTTCAGGCCAGCCTTCACCCAGGTGTAGGCTTCACGGGTGGCATGGGTACGCGCTTGCTTGTTGCGGTTTTGGTAAGCGGCAACCAGCTTTTCTTCGGCCAGTGCCACCACTTTGGCGATCAGCACTTCGTCCTTGGCGGGAGCAGACCAGTCCCACACGGGCTTGCCAGCGTCACGCACCAGTTCATGGATGGCGTTGATGGCGATCACACCCTGCTCGTGGCCATAGACCACAGCACCCAGCATGATTTCTTCGGACAGTTGCTGGGCTTCCGATTCCACCATCAGCACGGCGGTTTCGGTACCTGCCACCACCAGGTCCATGATGGAATCCTTGCGGGCAGTCTGGCCTGGGTTCAGCACGTACTCGCCATTGATGTAACCCACGCGGGCTGCACCAATGGGGCCGCTGAACGGGATGCCGCTGACCGACAAGGCGGCGCTGGTGGCGATCAGGGCGGCGATGTCGGCATCGACTTCAGGGTTCAGCGACAGGGTGTGGATGACCACATGCACTTCGTTGAAGAAACCTTCGGGGAACAGCGGGCGGATCGGACGGTCGATCAGGCGGCTGGTCAGGGTTTCAAATTCGCTGGGGCGGCCTTCGCGCTTGAAAAAACTGCCGGGGATCTTGCCCGCAGCGTAGGTCTTTTCCAGGTAGTCGACGGTCAGCGGGAAAAAGTCTTGGCCGGGCTTGCCAACGGTTTTCGCTACCACGGTGGCCAGCACGACAGTGCCGTCCATGTCCAGCAGCACAGCGCCGGTGGATTGGCGGGCCATTTCGCCGGTTTCCATGGTGACGGTGTTGGCACCCCACTGGAAGGTCTTGCTTACTTTATTGAACATAGTCATTTTGGGTCTCCTGGGAGGTTTTGCAGCCCGCATACATCACGACAGGGCTGGCGAGGGACAAAGAGGATTCGGCCATACGATGCCATTCCATAAGCCACCACCGGGTGGCTTATGGAATGACACAGCGCGTACGGGCAATCGCCTCTCAACGAAAAAACAAACAAAAACGCCTGAGCTAGTGAACTAACTCAGGCGCTTATGCATTGGAAACTGGGATTACTTACGCAGGCCGAGTTTCACGATCAGAGCGGCATAACGCTCGTGGTCCTTGGAGTTCAGGTAGTCCAACAGCTTGCGGCGACGGCTCACCATACGCAGCAGACCGCGGCGACCGTGGTGGTCTTTGGCGTGCAGCTTGAAGTGGGGGGTGAGTTCGTTGATACGGGCGGTCAGCAGTGCAACTTGCACTTCCGGGCTGCCGGTGTCGGTGGCGCTGCGCGCGTTGGCCTTGACGACTTCGGCCTTGATAGAGGATGCGATCATGTTTTATCCGTTTAAAAGTGACTTGCGTTGATAGATGGAATTTCAGTCAACGTGCGCTCTGCAGTATGCAAAGCCTTGAAATTATAGCCCGGAACCGCGAAGGACTCAGAGTTGGCGTGTACTGAAGGTGTCGCAGGACTTCACCACACCGGTCTGAAAGCCCGTGTTGAACCAGCGCTGGCGCTGGGCGCTGGTGCCGTGGGTGAAGCTATCGGGCACCACTTCGCCGCCGCCGGCGCGCTGCAATGCGTCGTCGCCAATCTTGGCTGCGGCATTCATGGCCGACTCAATATCGCCGTTTTCCAGGATCTTGCGGGCATCTTGGGCATGGTGGGCCCACAGGCCGGCAAAACAGTCGGCCTGCAACTCCAACCGCACGCTCAGCGCGTTGGACTGGGCCTTGCTGGCACGGTTACGCATGGCATCGACCTTCTCGCTGATACCCATCAGGTTTTGCACGTGGTGGCCGACCTCATGGGCAATCACGTAGGCCTCGGCAAACTCGCCGGGTGCCCCCAACTGATTTTTCAGCGTGTCGTAAAACCCGAGGTCGATGTAGACCTTCTGGTCGCCAGGGCAGTAAAACGGCCCCATCGCCGCCTGCCCCTGGCCACATGCGGTGCGCGTGGAGCCGCGAAACAGCACCAGAGTGGGGTCGCTATAGGTGCCGCCTGCCTTGGCAAACACATCCTTCCAGACATCTTCGGTATCGGCCAGCACGGTGGATACAAACTTGGCGAGGTGGTCGTCTTTAGGTGGCGCATGCGCGGGCCCCTGCTGCTGTATCTGGGGTGCGCTTCCACCGCTCATCAGGTTGATGATGGTCAGCGGATTGATGCCAAAGATCCAGCCGCCCAGCAAAGCCACCACGATGGTGCCGATGCCGATGCTGCGTCCGCCCAGCATGCCGCCACCGGAGCCGCCCTCCCCACCATCCCGCCGGTCTTCCACATTGCTGGATTCGCGATTGCCTTCCCATTTCATAGCCATACTCCCAGTGATCAAGACCGGCATGGTACAGCGCCCGGAATGTACACAAAATGTCACATTTGACTTGGCGGTCGGTGTACGATTCTCAGAGCCTTTGACCCGCGTGTTGTATGCGGGCAGACGGGCTTTCGGAAAACACTGTATGAAAATGTTGGGCTTCGCCGAAAAACCCACTGTGCTGGTGGTGGACGACACTGCCGACAACCTGACGCTGATGGCTGCGCTGCTCAAGGACACCTACCGCGTCAAAGTGGTCAACCACGGTGAAAAGGGGTTGGCCGTGGCCGCGTCCAGCACGCCGCCGGACCTGATCCTGCTTGACATCATGATGCCGCAGATCGATGGCTACGAGGTGTGCCGCCGCCTCAAGGCCAACCCGGCCACGCGCGACATTCCGGTGATCTTTCTCACCGCCAAGTCCGACGATGAGGCCGAAGAAAAAGGCTTTGAGCTGGGCGCGGTGGACTACATTACCAAACCCATTTGCCCGCCGATCCTGCTGGCCCGGGTGCACAACCACATTGCCCTGAACGTGCGCACGGCGATGTTGCATTCGCTGTCCAACAAGCTCTCGCGCTACCTTTCGCCCCAGGTGTACAAATCAATATTCGAGGGCGACCAGGACGTGTCCATCCAGGCGGTGCGCAAAAAGCTGACGATCTTTTTCTCGGACATCAAGGACTTCACCCGCACTTCAGAAGGCATGCAGCCCGAGGACCTGACCTACTTTTTGAACAGCTACTTCTCGGAGATGTCGAAGATCGCGCTGGAGTTTGGTGCCACCATCGACAAATTTGTCGGCGACGCCATCCTGATCTTCTTCGGCGACCCCGAAACCCGCGGCGTGCAGGAAGATGCCCTGCAGTGCGTGCGCATGGCCGTGGCGATGCAGCGGCGCATGCACCAGTTGCGTGAAATCTGGCGCGACAAGGGCGACCGCCAGCCGTTCCAGATCCGCATCGGCATCAACACCGGTTTTTGCCACGTGGGCAACTTCGGCAGCGACCAGCGCATGGACTACACCGTGATCGGCAGCGAGGTGAACCTGGCCGCCCGGCTGGAGCAAAACGGCGAAGCCGACGGCATCATCATGTCGTACGAGACCTACGCCCTGGTGAAAGACGAATTTGACGCCCACGAGCGCGAGCCGCTGGCAGCCAAGGGGGTGTCGCGCGAGATCCGCTGCTTTGTGCTGCGCGACATCCACGCCCCCGACGCGCCACCCGACGGCTTGAACCGGCGCTACCCCGGCCTGCGCCTGTCGGTAGACCTGGACAAACTCAGCGAAGAGAACCGCAGCCGGGCCGTGGCTGACCTGCAAAAGGTCATCGACAGCATCCAGGCCACTTCCAGGTAAATGCTATCTAAAAAATAGCTACTCATGCTGATGGAATAAGCACGGGATGCCTAAAAGGCACTGAATCAGTTGTCCAGCTTGGGGTCGAGCGCGTCGCGCAGGCCGTCGCCCAGCAGGTTGAAGGCCAGCACGGTGAAGAAGATGGCCAGGCTGGGGAACAGCGCGATGTGCGGCGCACTCATCATGTCGGCGCGGGCCTCGTTCAACATAGCCCCCCACTCCGGTGTGGGCGGCTGCGCGCCCAGGCCCAGGAAGGACAGGCTGGCCGCAGTGATGATGGAAGTGCCGATGCGCATGGTGAAGTACACCACCACCGACGAGATGGTGGCCGGAAAGATGTGCCGGATGAGAATGGTCCAGTCAGACGCGCCGATGGAGCGCACGGCTTCGATGTAGGTCAGGTTCTTCACCACCAGGGTGTTGCCGCGCACCAGCCGGGCAAAGGCCGGTACGCTGAACACCGCCACCGCCAAAATCACGTTGACCATGCCGTTGCCCAGAATGGCCACAATGCCGATGGCCAGCAAAATGCCCGGAAAGGCAAACAGCACATCGGAGATGCGCATCACGATGCGGTCCCACCAGCCCTCGTAGTAGCCCGCCAGCAGGCCCAGCACGGTGCCGATCACCGCACCCACCGCCACCGAGATAAAGCCCGCCGCCAGCGAAATGCGCGCCCCCATCAGGATGCGGCTGAAGATATCGCGGCCCAGGGCATCCACGCCAAACCAGTGCGTGGTCGAAGGCGTGGCGTTGAGCGCGTCGTAGTCAAAGAAGTTCTCGGCATCAAAGGGCACCAGCCACGGGGCCGCCACCGCCACCAGCACCAGCAGCAGCACAAACAAACCGGCCACCAAAGCCACGTGCTGGCCCTTGAACTTGCGCCAGAACTCGCTCCAGGGCGTGCGCACCCTTTCAGTAGTCAAATGAGGCTCTTGTGCAGGTTTGGTAAGCATAAGCAGCTACCTTATTTGTAGCGAATGGTGGGATTGATGACGGCGTACAGCACATCGACCGCCAGGTTGATCAGGATGAATTCCAGCGAAAACAGCAGCACCTCGGCCTGGATTACGGGGAAGTCGCGCATTTCCACCGCGTCCACCAGCAGGCGGCCCATGCCAGGCCAGTTGAACACCTTCTCCACCACGATGGAGCCGCCCAGCAAGAAGCCGAACTGCAGGCCCATCATGGTGACCACCGGGATCAGCGCGTTGCGCAGGCCGTGTTTGACCACCACCACGAACTCGCCCAAGCCTTTGGCCCGGGCGGTGCGCACATAGTCTTCTTTCAGGATGTCGATGAAGGACGAGCGGGTAAACCGCGCCATCACCGCCGCCACGCCCGCGCCCAGGGTGAGCGAGGGCAGCACGTAATGCTTCCAGGTGTCGGCCCCCACCGTGGGCAGCCAGCCCAGATACACCGAAAACACCTGCATCAGCACCATGCCCAGCGCGAACGACGGGAACGAGATGCCGGTGATGGCCAGCGTCATGCCCAGCCGGTCGGGCCATTTATTGCGCCACACGGCCGACACCGTGCCAATCACCAAGCCCAGCAGCACCGACCAGCCCATGGCCGCCACGGTGAGCCAGAAGGTGGGCATGAAGCGCTCGGCAATCTCGGTGGACACCGGGCGTTTGCTGCGCAGCGAGTGGCCAAAATCCCCCTGCGCCGCGTTGCGGATGAAACGCCAGAACTGCTCGTGCATGGGCAAATTCAGCCCCAGATCGCGGCGGATGGTCTGCACGGTTTCAAAGTCCGCATCCTGCCCCGCGGCCAGGCGCGCAGGGTCGCCCGGCAACAGGTGGACGAACATGAACACCAGGCCTGCCACGATCAGCAGCGTGGGCAGCAGGCCCAGCAGCCGCTTTAGGATGTGGTTGAGCATGGAAGCCGGGGCTTACTTCAGTTCGATCTCGTCAAAGTTGAACGAGCGGTCGGGCATCACGTAGAAACCGCTGAAGTTCTTGGTGCGGGCCGACACCAGTTGCAGCGTGGCCAGGTTGATCCAGGGCGCATCTTTCCAGACGCGCTGCTGCACGTCGGCGTAAATCTGCGCCTTGATGGCCGGATCGGTGGTCACCAGTGCCTTGGCGATACCGGCTTCCACCGCATCGTTCTTGTAATAGGCCACGTTGTAAGACTTGGGCGGGAACGACTCGGCCGCCAGCAGCGGACGGATGGCCCAGTCGGCCTCGCCGGTAGACGCGGACCAGCCCACGTAGTACATGCGCACCGGGGCGGTGGCGGCATCGGGTGCGCTTTCGACACGCTCCGCCCGCTGCCCGGCTTCCAGGGCCAGCACCTGCAGGTTCACCCCCACCACGCGCAGTTGCTGCTGGATGAACTGGATGGCCTTGAGCGAGGTGGAATCGGTAAAGGCCGACCACAGGGTGCTCTCAAAGCCATTGGGGTAGCCGGCCTCTTTCAGCAGCTCGCGGGCCTTGACCGGGTTGTACGGCCAGGGACCCAGCTTGGTGGAGAACTGCACGTCCTTGGGGATCACGCCTTCGGCAGGAATAGCGTAGCCGCCATAGACCACCTTGATCAGCGCGTCCTTGTTGATGGCGTAGTTCAGGGCTTCGCGCACCTTTTGGTTGTCAAACGGCTTTTGCAGGGTGTTGAGGGTCACAAAGCGGTGCACGATGGACGGCGACACCGTGATCTCCAGATTGGGCTTGGCCTTGAGCAGCTCCACCTGCTCGGGCGGCACCGGGTAGGTGAAGTTGGCCTCGCCCGTCTGCATGATGGCGCTGCGCGAGTTGTTGTCGACCACCGGGCGCCAGGTGATGCTGTCCACCTTGGGGTAGCCCTTGCGCCAGTAGCCGTCGAATTTTTCGCCCTTCACAAAGTCGGTCTGCTTCCATTCGACAAACTTGAAGGGGCCGGTGCCCACCGGGTGCTGGCCAATGTCTTTGCCGTATTTGGCGATGGCCGCGGGCGAAATCATCACCGCCGACGGGTGGGCCAGCGAGTTGATAAAGGGCGAGAACGGCTCTTTGAGCACAATCCGCACGGTGTTGGCATCCAGCACCTCGGTCTTGGCGATGTTCTTGTACAGGGTGTAGCGCTTGAGCTTGTTGTCGGGGTTGGTCACCCGGTCGAAGTTGGCCTTGACGGCCTCGGCGTTGAAGTCGGTGCCGTCCTGGAATTTGATGCCCTTTTTGAGCACAAAGGTGTAGTTCAGGCCGTCTTTGCTGGCCTTGTAGCTCTCGGCCAGCACCGGCACCATCTTCATGCTTTTGTCAAAACCCAGCAGGCCCTGGTAGAACGACTTGGCCACGGCTTGCGACAGGGTGTCGTTGGCATCGTAGGGGTCCAGGGTGGTGAAGGTCGAATCCACCGCAATCACGGCGTTCTTGGCGGCATAGGCATGGGACACAAACGCGGCCGACAAGGCCAGTGCAATAGACAACTTGGTCAAATGGGGTTGCATGCTGAAGCTCCAGTGTGGTTAAAAAGTCCCGGGGTACGGGGTGGCCAAAAACTAATACATCCCGCCCACCGCATGCCGCGCCACGAAGTGGCCAGGGCCCACCTCGACCAGCGGGGCCACCTGCGGCAAGTCGTTCAGGGCGCGGATCGGGCTGGGGATCTCGCCGGTCTGCAATTCGCGCCGGTTATGGCGGCGCGCCGGGTCGGCCACCGGCACGGCGGCCATCAGGCGGCGGGTGTAGGCGTGCTGCGGATTCTCGAACACCGCGCGGCGCGGGCCGATCTCGACAATCTGGCCCAGGTACATCACCGCCACCCGGTGGCTGATGCGCTCCACCACCGCCATGTCGTGCGAGATGAATAAAAAGGCAATGCCGAAATCGCGCTGCAGGTCCAGCATCAGATTCACAATCTGCGCACGAATGGACACGTCGAGCGCCGACACCGCCTCGTCGGCAATCACCACCTTGGGGTTCAGCGCCAGCGCCCGGGCAATCGCAATCCGCTGGCGCTGCCCGCCCGAGAACTCGTGCGGATAGCGCTGGGCGGCATTGGCCGGCAGGCCCACACGGTAGAGCAGGTCGGCCACCCGCTTTTCGGCCTCTGCACCACTGGCCACGCCGTGCACCAGCAGCGGCTCCATGATGGCAAAACCTACCGTCAAACGCGGGTCCAGCGAGGCAAACGGGTCCTGGAAAATAAACTGCACATCGCGGCGCAAGGCCTGCAGGCGACGGCCTTTCAAGGGGGCAATCGCCCGCCCGGCCACGTCCACACTGCCGACATTGAATTCCACCAGCCGCGCCAGCGAGCGCCCGGTGGTGGACTTGCCGCAGCCCGACTCGCCCACCAGGGCCAGCGTTTCGCCGCGCTGCAGACTGAAGCTAACCTGCTCCACCGCACACACCTGCCTGGTGACGCGGCCCAGCACCCCGGTGCGCACCGGGAAGCGGGTGGTCAGACCCTGCACAGTCAGCACCGGCGGCTTGTCGTATTGCACGGTATCGCGCTCCGGCCTGAGCGAAAAGGTGGGTGCGTCCAGCAAGGGGAATTTGGCCGGGCTATCGGTGCCGTGCATGGCCCCCAGCGTGGGCACGGCCGCCAACAGCGCGCGGGTGTAGGGGTGCTGGGGGGCGGCAAACAGGCGGGCGCAGTCGTTTTCCTCGACCTTGTCGCCGCGCAGCATGACCAGCACGCGGTCGGCCATCTCGGCCACCACGCCCATGTCGTGGGTGATGAAGACCACGCCCATCTGCATCTCGTCTTGCAGCAGGCGGATGAGCGACAGCACCTGGGCCTGGATGGTCACGTCCAGCGCGGTGGTGGGCTCGTCGGCGATCAGCAGGCGGGGCTTGCAGGCCAGGGCCATGGCGATCATCACCCGCTGGCGCATGCCGCCCGAGAGCTGGTGCGGAAAGCGGTCCAGCACATTCTTCGCCTCGGGAATGCGCACCAGGTCCAGCATGCGCAGAGCCTCGGCCAGGGCGGCGGCGCGGCCCAGATGCTGGTGCAGGCGGATGGATTCGGCGATCTGCTCACCCACGGGGAACACCGGGTTCAGCGAAGTCATGGGCTCCTGGAACACCATGGCCATTTCGGCCCCGCGGATGCCGCGCATGGTGGCCGGGCTGGCCTGGGCCAGGTCCAGGCTGCTGCCGTCGCGCCGGTGGAACTGCATGCTGCCGCTGAGGATGCGCCCGCCGCCGTTTTCCACCAGCCGCATCAGCGCCAGCGACGATACCGACTTGCCCGAACCCGATTCACCCACAATCGCCAGCGTTTCGCCCGCGTTGACGTGGAACGACAGGTCGCGCACGGCATCTACCACGCGCTCCTTGGTCTCAAACCGGACGCTCAGGCGCTGCACCTCCAGCACCCGGCGGCTACCCTCCCCCGCAACACCGCTCACGCGGGAGCCCCCAGGCTGGCGTGCAAGGCGACGGGCTTGGGCGGCAGGGCACGGGCAGCTTTTACAGGCTTGGCGGGCTTGGGCGGCTTGGGTGGGAGGCTGGTGCTGCTCCAGACCTGGGCACCTTCCACAAACACCTTAAGCTCGCCCGGGGCAAAGCTGTCCCAGGGCTCGTCGGCGGTGAGGGGCTCGGTGGCCACTAGCACCATGCGGTCGCTTTCGCTGTTGGCCTGGCGCAGGTCCAGCGTCATGTCGCAGTCGATCAAGCGGGCGGTCTGGAACGGGTGCTGGCGCGATACCCAGCTCAACTTGGTGGAGCAGTGGGCGTACATGGCCTCGCCGTTGGACAGCAGGAAGTTGAAGGTGCCGTGGCTGGCGATGCGGCGCGACAGCTCGGCCAGCACCGGGGCCACCTGCTTCCAGCTGGGCGGGCAGGCCCCTTTGAACGCGCTGCGCAGCTCTTGCAGCATCCAGCAAAAGGCTTTTTCGCTGTCGGTGGTGCCCACCGGCAGGTAGTTGCCACGCAGGTTGGGGTGGTAGTTTTTGAGGTCGCCGTTGTGGCAGAACACCCAGTGCTGGCCCAGCCATTCGCGCTGGAACGGGTGGCAGTTGGACAAGGTTACAGCGCCCTGGGTGGCTTTGCGGATGTGGGCCAGTACCGACTTGGATTTGATCGGGTAGCTGCGCACAAAGTCGGCCAGAGCCGAGTCGCTGGCCCGCCCGTCGTCGATGAACACCCGGCAACCGGTGCGCTCGTGGAAGGCGATGCCCCAGCCGTCGGCATGTTCACCGGTCTGCCCACCGCGGGCCGAAAACCCGGCAAACGAGAAGTTGATGCTGGCGCTGCTGTTGCAGTTCATGGCGAGCATTTGGCACATGGTATTTCCTTGAAGTCGCCCTGCGCAGTTGCAAGAATCAGGCCCTGGGCAAGGCTCTCCCCGGCTTACGCGCGCGGCAGGGTCACGCCCACCTGGCCCTGGTATTTGCCGCCACGGTCTTTGTAGCTGACCTCGCAAACCTCGTCGCTTTCAAAGAACAGCACCTGGGCGCAGCCCTCACCGGCATAAATCTTGGCGGGCAGCGGCGTGGTGTTGCTGAACTCCAGGGTCACGTAGCCCTCCCACTCGGGCTCGAACGGGGTGACGTTGACGATGATGCCGCAGCGCGCGTAGGTGCTTTTGCCCAGGCAGATGGTCAGCACATTGCGCGGGATACGGAAGTATTCGACCGTGCGGGCCAGCGCAAAGCTGTTCGGCGGGATGATGCAGCTGTCGCCCGAAAAATCGACGAAGCTTTTTTCGTCGAAGTTCTTGGGATCGACCACGGTGCTGTGGATGTTGGTGAACACCTTGAATTCGGGCGCGCAGCGGATATCGTAGCCATAGCTGCTGGTGCCGTAGCTGATGATCTTGTTGCCGTCGCGTTCACGGATCTGGCCGGGCTCAAACGGCTCGATCATCCCGGTTTGCTCGGCCATGCGGCGAATCCATTTGTCGCTTTTGATAGTCATTGGGCAGTCTCTGAGGTTGGCCGCGATTGTACCGCGCAGACATGCCCATCGCTACCAAAGTAATAGCTATATGCACATGCGTTACATGCGCTAACGGTCTATTTGGCTTGGGATACCACCGTGCGTTCCACCGCCCGGTCGTCGGCCAGGATGATCAGGCTAAACAACAGCTCGTCCAGGCTCTGCGCCCGCGCCGTCTTGCGCGCCAGCAAGGGCGTGGCCTGCGGGTTGAGCACCAGAAAGTCGGCCTCGCAGCCCACCGCCAGGTTGCCCACCACGCCGCCCAGGCCCAGCGCCTGTGCTGCGCCTGCCGTGTGCTGCCACCACAGGTTTTGCGGACTGAGCGACAGGCCGGGTTTGGTTTGCCCCTCCCGCCCCACGTAGTAGGCCGCGCGCATGGTGTGGAAGGGGCTGAAGCTGGTGCCGCCGCCCACATCGCTGGCCAGGCCGTAGCCAAAGCCGATGCGGTCCGCGCCCTCGTAGTCAAAAAAGCCGCTGCCCAGAAACAGGTTGCTGGTGGGGCTGATGGCGGCCACGGTGCCGGTGTCGCGCATCAGGGCACGGTCGGCATCGTCGAAATGGATACAGTGGGCGTACACGGCGCGCGGGCGCAGCAGGCCAAAGTCCTGGTACACGCTGAGGTAGCTGCGCGCGTCGGGGTAGAGATCGCGCACCCAGGCGATCTCGCCCAGGTTTTCGGCCACGTGGGACTGCACCCACACATCGGGGTACTTGGCGGCCAGTTCTCCAGCGCCGCGCAACTGGGCCGGTGTGCTCGTGGGTACAAAGCGCGGGGTGATGGCGTAGCCCAGGCGGTCCACGCCGTGCCAGCGCTGGATCAGCGCCTCGGTATCGAGCAGGCTTTGCTCGGTGTCGTCGCGCACGCCGTCGGGAGAGTTCTGGTCTTGCAGCACCTTGCCGGTGATCAGGCGCATGTGGTTCTTTTGCGCCTCGGCAAACAAGGCGTTCACCGAAGTGGGGTGCGAGGTGGCAAAGGCCAGCGCCGTGGTCACACCATTGCGCAGCAGCTCTGCTACAAAAAAACGAGCTACTTCTTCAGCATGGGTCAGCACAGAGAACTGTTTTTCTGCAGGAAAAGTGTAGTTCTCCAGCCAGGGCAGCAGACCGTCAGCGGGCGCACCGATGATGTCGGTCTGCGGGTAGTGGATGTGCATGTCCACAAAACCCGGTGCCAGGATGCGCCCCGGCAGGTGTTCGACCGGCAGGCCGGGGTATTTGGGGCCCAGGGTGCGGTACGGCCCCACGGCCTGCACCCGCCGGGTGCCCGACGCATCAGGACCGACCACCAGCAGGCCATCTTCTTCAAAAATAGCCGACTGGTCGGGGGCAAAACGGAGGATGGCGGCGCGATAAGCTTTCATAAGGCGATAGCTTACGCATAATTCGGACCATTTTTGACCCGCATCCCCATGACCGCCCTACCCCCCATCCCCCGCACCGCCGAAGCCCTGGCCCGTGTCAGCCCCGCCGAATGGACGGCGGTTCTCAGCGGCCCCGCCGAACAAGCCGCCCCCTGGATCGCCGCTGCCGCCACCCTGGGCCGTGCCAATGCCCAGACCGTGCTGGGCCAGTGGCTGCTGGACGGCCACGGCGTGGAGCGCAACCCGGCCCAGGCTCTGCAGTGGTTTTTAAAAGCCGCAAGCCAAGGCCACGCGATCGGCATGAACATGGCCGGGCGCTGCCTGGAAAACGGCTGGGGGACACCCATCGACCTGTTTGCTGCCGTGGCCTGGTACAAAAAAGCCGCCAGCCTGGGACTGGACGCCGGGCTGTACAACCTGGCCAACCAGCTCGCCGCGGGCAAAAGCGTGCCGCAAGACCATGCCGCCGCGCTGCAGCTGTACCGCCAGGCCGCCGACCTGGGGCACGCCAAGTCCATGACCAAGATCGGCCGCTACTACGAGGACGGGCTGGTGGTGGAGAAAGACCTGGAAGCCGCTTTCTTTTGCTACCGGGAAGCCGCCCAGGGTGATGACTTCCGCGGCCAGTTCAACTACGCGGGCATGCTGGCCGCGCGCGGGCGGCTGCCGGAAGCATTGCAGTGGCTGGAGAAAGTGCCGCTGACCGCCACCCCGGCATATCTGCAAAAAGTGGGTGCGGTGCTGCGGGATTCAGGCGTGGCCGAATTTGCGGCGGTGGGCGCAAAGATGCTGGCTAAAGCTACATCACCGTAACGCGCTGGGCGCGTGCCCCGTCCAGGTTTTGAAAGCCCGCGAAAAGCTCTTTTCGTTCAAAAAACCCACGGTGTGCGCAATCTGCTTCACCGGCCAGTCGGTGCGGCGCAACAGGTCCAGGGCCACTTCGCGGCGCACCTCGTCCCGCAGGGCCTGCAGCGACACGCCCTCCAATTGCAGTTGTCGGTGCAGGCTGCGGGTGGACACACCCAGCGCCATGGCCAGGGCCTCGGCATTGCGCAGCTCGCCCGAGCGGGTGCGCAGCAGCGCCCGCACACTTTGCTGTAGCAGCCGGTCGTGCCGGTACTGCAATACCGTCAGGGGCAGCGCCCGCTCCAGCATGGTTTGCAGGGCCGATTCGTCGCGCCGCAGGGCCAGGCCCAGGTAGCGGGCGTCGAAGCGGAAACCCGCCTGCGGCGCGTTGAACACCGTGGGCCCCGGAAAAATCAGCGGGTACACCTGCCCATGCGCGGGCTCGGGGAACGGAAACGCCACCCCACGCAGAGGAATGCGCGAGTCGATGGCCCAGCAGGCATAGCCGTGCAGGTAGCGCAGGCTGGTCACCAGGCAAAACTCGCGCAGCGGGCCAAAGTCTTGCTGTTCGGCCAGCGCCACCACAGCCTCGTCGCCTTCAATACGTAGCGACAACTCCAGGTCGCCCGTCAGCAAGCGGTGGTGGCGGCACCAGCGCTTGATGGCCACCTCCAGGCTGGGCGCACCCAAAGAGGCGCGGCACAGCATGCCGTAGCTACCCCAGGGCAGCTTGCGGGAGAACCAGCCCAGGGCCTCGTCGTCCAGCGCACGCATTGCGGCATTGCACAGTGTCTCCATCTGCGCCGCCGTGATGCAGGCCTGCGGGTCGGTCAACAAGGCTGGCGTAATTTGTGCAGCCTGCAGGGCCGGGCTGGGGTCTTGGCCGTAGCGCTCGTAGGCCAGCAAAACCGCCTGCACAAAGGCGATGGGTGTGGCGGCACGGGGGGATGTGCTGGCGGCAGCGGGGGAACGGGGTGGCATGGGCCACAGGCTAATCAACTTTGGCACGATTTGCAACCACATTGGCAAGCATTGTCCGCGCCGGGGGGTGAAACTAGCAGCAACTATTTGAGGAGACACACGCATGGCCCACCTGCCTTCGCTTTCATTTAATCTTGGCGACACCATCGACATGCTGCGCGACACGGTGCAGAGCTTTGCCGCCGCCGAGATCGCCCCGCGCGCCGCCGCCATCGACCACGACAACCTGTTCCCGGCCGACCTGTGGAAAAAACTGGGCAGTCTGGGCCTGCACGGCATGACGGTGTCAGAAGAATACGGCGGCACCGAGATGGGCTACCTGGCCCACATGGTGGCCATGGAAGAAGTCTCGCGTGCCAGCGCCTCCGTGGGCCTGAGCTACGGCGCGCACTCCAACCTGTGCGTCAACCAGTTGCACCGCAACGGCACCCAGGCCCAAAAAGACAAGTACCTGCCCCAGCTGGTCAGCGGCGACCACGTGGGAGCCCTGGCCATGAGCGAGCCGAATGCGGGCTCCGACGTGGTCAGCATGAAGCTGCGCGCAGACCTGAAGGGCGACCGTTATGTGCTCAACGGCTCCAAGATGTGGATCACCAACGGTGGCGATGCCGACACCCTGATCGTCTACGCCAAGACCGACATCCACGCCGGTGCCAAGGGCATGACCGCCTTCATCATCGAAAAAAGCTTTAAAGGCCTGAGCTTCGGCACCAAGCTGGACAAAATGGGCATGCGCGGCTCCAACACCTACCCGGTATTTTTTGAAGACTGCGAAGTGCCCGCCGAGAACGTGCTAGGCGGTGTGGGCCAGGGTGTCAAAGTGCTGATGTCGGGCCTGGACTACGAGCGCACCGTGCTGTGCGGCGGCCCTTTAGGCATCATGGCGGCCTGCATGGACGTGGTGGTGCCCTATGTGCACGACCGCAAGCAGTTCGGCCAAAGCATTGGCGAATTCCAGTTGATGCAGGGCAAGCTGGCCGACATGTACACCACCTGGCAGGCTTGCCGTGCCTATGGCTATGCGGTAGCCGCCGCCTGCGACCGGGCCGACCACGCCCGCACGCTGCGCAAGGATGCCGCCGGTGCCATCCTGTACCTGGCCGAAAAAGCCACCTGGATGGCGGGCGAGGCGATCCAGATTCTGGGCGGCAACGGCTACATCAACGAATACCCCACGCCCCGTCTGTGGCGCGATGCCAAGCTGTATGAAATCGGCGCGGGCACCAGCGAAATCCGCCGCATGCTGATTGGCCGCGAGCTGTTTGCAGAAACCATGTAAGTACCGCGCCATGCAAGTCCTGAAATCCCAGCTCCAACCCCGCGACCCGGCCTTCCGTGCCAATGCGGACGCCATGCGCACCCTGGTGCAAGACCTGCGCGAAAAAGCAGCTGTTGCCGCCCTGGGCGGCGGCGAGGTGGCCCGCCAGCGCCACACCGCACGCGGCAAGCTACTGCCGCGTGACCGCGTGGCCCAACTGCTTGACCCCGGCACACCGTTTTTGGAGGTCGGGCAACTCGCAGCCTACGGCATGTACGACGGCGAAGCCCCCGCCGCCGGGCTGATCACCGGCGTAGGCCGGGTGAACGGCGTGGAATGCATGGTGGTGGCCAACGATGCCACCGTCAAAGGCGGCACTTACTACCCCTTGACGGTCAAGAAGCATCTTCGTGCGCAAGAAATTGCCATGCAAAACCACCTGCCCTGCATCTACCTGGTGGATTCGGGCGGGGCCTTTTTGCCGCGCCAGGACGAGGTCTTTCCCGACCGCGACCACTTTGGCCGCATCTTCTACAACCAGGCCCAGATGAGCGCCATGGGCATTGCGCAAATTGCCGTGGTGATGGGCTCGTGCACCGCAGGCGGGGCCTATATGCCCGCCATGAGCGATGAAACCATCATCGTCAAAAACCAGGGCACCATCTTTCTGGGCGGCCCGCCCCTGGTGAAGGCCGCAACCGGCGAAGTCGTCACTGCCGAAGACCTGGGCGGGGGCGACGTGCACACCCGCATCTCCGGCGTGGCCGACCACCTGGCCGACAACGACCAGCACGCCCTGCTCATCGCCCGCAACATCGTCGGCAACCTGAACCGGCAAAAGCCCTACACGGTCAAGCTGGAATCCAGCGAAGAGCCGCTGTACGACCCCGCAGAAATCTACGGCGTGGTGCCGCTGGACGCACGCAAGCCCTATGACGTGCGCGAAATCATCGCCCGCACCGTGGACGGCTCCCGCTTTGACGAATTCAAGGCCCGCTATGGCAGCACCCTGGTCACCGGCTTTGCCCGGCTGTACGGCATGCCGGTGGGCATCATCGCCAACAACGGTATTTTGTTTGCCGAGTCGGCCCAAAAGGGCGCGCACTTTATCGAGCTGTGCGCACAGCGCGGCATCCCGCTGGTGTTCTTGCAGAACATCACCGGCTTCATGATTGGCCGCAAGTACGAAAACGGTGGCATCGCCAAAGACGGGGCCAAGATGGTCACCGCCGTGGCCACCGCCGCCGTGCCCAAGATCACCATGCTGGTGGGCGGCAGCTTTGGCGCAGGCAACTACGGCATGTGTGGCCGGGCCTATTCGCCCCGGTTCCTATGGATGTGGCCCAATGCGCGCATCAGCGTCATGGGCGGCGAGCAGGCCGCGGGCGTGCTCGCTACCGTGAAGCGCGAGGGCATCGAAGCCAAAGGAGGCCAGTGGTCGGCCGAGGAAGAAACCGCTTTCAAAGATCCCATCCGCGCCCAGTACGAGCTGCAAGGCCACCCCTATTACGCCACGGCCCGGCTGTGGGACGACGGTGTGGTGGACCCGGCGCAAACCCGGCGCGTGCTGGGCCTGTCGCTGGCCAGCGCGCTGAATGCGCCCATCCAGCCCACGCAGTTCGGCATCTTCCGCATGTGAGGCCACCATGTCCTACACGACCCTAGAAATCGAACACCAGGGCAGCGCCGCCTGGCTGTGGATGAACAAGCCCGAGGTGCACAACGCCTTTGACGAAACCCTGATCACCGAGCTGACCCAGGCCCTGCTGGCGCTGGATGCCGACCCCGCCGTGCGCGCCGTGGTGCTGGCGGGCCGGGGCAAAAGCTTCTCCGCCGGGGCCGACCTGGGCTGGATGCAGCGCCAGGGCGCAGCTACGCTGGAAAAGAACGTGGACGATGCACGCCAATTGGCGAACCTGTTCCGCACCTTGTCTTGCTTGGCCACGCCCACCATCGCCCGCGTGCACGGTGCAGCGCTGGGTGGCGGCATGGGCCTGGCTGCTGCCTGCGACATCTGCGTGGCTTCCAGCAAGGCGCAGTTCGCTACCTCGGAAGTGCGCTTTGGCATCATTCCCGCCGCCATCAGCCCCTACGTGCTGCGCGCCATCGGCGAACGCCAGGCCTACCGCTACTTCCAGACCGCAGAGCGCATCAGCGCCGAACGCGCCCTGGCCCTGGGCCTGGCCCACGAGGTCGCCGCGCCCGAAGCGCTGGATGCCATGGTGTACACCCTGCTCGAAGCCCTGCAGGCCGGTGGGGCAGGTGCGCAAGCCGCCGCCACCGCGCTGATCCGCGCTGTTGCCAACCACCCCATTGACGATGCCCTGGTGGAAGACACGGCCCAGCGCATCGCCCGCCTGCGCGCCACGCCCGAGGCCCGCGAAGGCCTGGCGGCATTTCTTGAAAAGCGCGCGCCCTCCTGGGTTGCGTAAGGAAAAAATATGTTCAACAAGATTCTGATCGCTAATCGTGGGGAGATCGCCTGCCGCGTCATCAAGACCGCCCGCCGCATGGGCATCCGCACCGTGGCGGTGTACTCGCAAGCCGATGCCAACGCCCGCCATGTGCGGCTGGCCGACGAGGCCGTGTGCATCGGCCCGGCAGCAGCCCGCGAGTCGTACCTGGTGGCCGACAAGATCCTGACCGCCGCACTGCAAACCGGTGCCCAGGCGGTACACCCCGGCTACGGATTTTTGTCCGAAAACGCCGACTTTGCCGATGCCTGCGCCCAGGCCGGTGTGGTCTTCATCGGCCCGCCTGCTTCGGCCATCCGCGCCATGGGCAGCAAATCTTCGGCCAAGACCCTGATGGAAAAAGCCGGTGTACCCCTGACCCCCGGCTACCACGGCGACAACCAGGACCCCGGCTTTCTGGCCGCGCAGGCTAAAGACATCGGCTACCCGGTGCTGATCAAAGCCAGCGCAGGCGGCGGCGGCAAGGGCATGCGCCGGGTCGATGCCGCAGCCGATTTCGAGGCATCGCTGGTGTCGTGCAAGCGCGAAGCCGTCAACGCATTCAACAACGACCATGTGCTGATCGAGAAGTACGTGCTGCAGCCGCGCCACATCGAAATCCAGGTATTTGGTGACAGCCTGGGCCACTGCGTCTACCTGTTCGAACGCGACTGCTCGGTGCAACGCCGCCACCAGAAGGTGCTGGAAGAAGCCCCCGCCCCCGGCATGACCGCCGAGCGCCGCGCCGCCATGGGCACGGCCGCCGTCAACGCCGCTCTGGCCGTGGGCTATGTGGGCGCAGGCACGGTGGAGTTCATTGCCCACCAGGACGGTGCCTTCTACTTCATGGAAATGAACACCCGGCTGCAGGTAGAGCACCCGGTCACCGAGATGATCACCGGGCTGGACCTGGTGGAATGGCAACTGCGCGTGGCCTCGGGCGAGGCCCTGCCGCTGGCGCAAGACCAACTGGTGCTGACCGGCCACGCCATCGAGGCGCGCATCTACGCCGAAGATCCGGACAGAGGCTTTCTGCCTTCCACCGGCCGCCTCAGCCACCTGCTGCCCCCGGCTGCGTCCGCCCACGTGCGCATCGATACCGGGGTAGAGCAAGGGGACGACATCACCCCGCACTATGACCCGATGATCGCCAAGCTCATCGTCTGGGATGCCGACCGCACCCAGGCCCTGGCCCGCATGCGCCAGGCCCTGGCCGACTACCAGGTCGTCGGTGTGGCCAACAACGTGGCCTTCCTGCAGCGCCTGGTGACTACGCCGTCATTTTCCCAGGCGAAATTGGACACCGCACTGATCGAGCGCGAGCAGGAGCACCTGTTCCCTACCCAGGCCGAAGCCGTGCCCGCCGATGTGTGGATGCTGGCCGCTTTAAGCGTGCTGCAAAGCCAAACCGATGCCGCCGCCCTGCCCGCCATGGAACCCGACTCGCCCTGGCGCGTGCTGGACGGCTGGCGGCTCAACGGCACATCGCAGCAAACCATTACCCTGCGCTGTGGCGAGACGGAGCAAGCCGTGACTGCCGAAGTGGTGGCGGATGGCGTGCTACTCGCCATAGGCGGTGAGCCCGTGCTGGCCCGCCGCACCGGCCCATCGCAGGTGCAATTGGGCGACCGCCGCCTCACCGCCACAGTGGTAGCGCGTGCCGAGCACTTGCACGTGTTCTGCCAAGGCCAAAGCTGGGCGCTGGCCCAGGTGGAGCTGCTGCACGGCGAAGGCGGCGACGATGCCCACGGCGGCATCCATGCACCCATGCCCGGCAAGGTGATCGCCCTGCTGGCGGCGGTGGGTGCCACGGTAGAAAAAGGCACGCCCCTGCTGGTGCTGGAAGCCATGAAGATGGAGCACACCATCCACGCGCCCACCAAGGGACTGGTCAAGGGCTTCTATTTCAGCGCGGGGGAACAGGTGGGCGATGGGGTAGATTTGGTGGATTTCGAGGCTGCACCATGAGCGACTTTGTGCGCATCATCGAGATGGGCCCGCGCGACGGCCTGCAAAACGAAAAGCAGCTCGTCTCCACCGCCACCAAGCTGGAGCTGATCGAGCGCCTGGCCGATGCCGGGCTGCGCGAGATCGAGGCCACCTCCTTTGTGTCGCCCAAATGGGTGCCGCAAATGGGAGACTCCGCCGAGATCATGCGTGGCTTGTTGCGCCGCCCCGGTGTGACCTACCCGGTGCTGACCCCCAACCTGCAGGGCTTTAACGCAGCCGTGGAGGCTGGGGCCGACCAGGTGGCCGTATTCGCCGCCGCCTCCGAAGCGTTTTCGCAGAAGAACATCAACTGCTCCATCGCCGAATCCCTGTCCCGCTTCGCCCCGCTGATGGCCGCCGCCCAGGCCCAGGGCGTGCGGGTGCGCGGCTACGTGTCCTGCGTGGTGGGCTGCCCGTACGAGGGCGATGTGGCCCCCCAGCGCGTGGCCGACGTGGCTGGGCAACTACTGGCCATGGGCTGCTACGAGGTATCGCTGGGCGACACGATTGGTGTGGGCACGCCCGACTCGGTGCTGCGCATGCTGGACGCGGTGGCGCAGCAGGTGCCGGTGGCCCAGTTGGCGGGCCATTACCACGACACCTACGGCATGGCGGTTGCCAACGTCTACGCCTCGTACCAGTTTGGCCTGCGCGCCTTCGACAGCTCGGTCGGCGGCCTGGGCGGCTGCCCGTATGCCAAGGGGGCCACGGGCAATGTGGCGACCGAAGACGTGGTGTATTTGCTGCACCGGTTGGGCGCAGACACCGGCGTGGATCTGGACCGGCTGGTGGACTGCGGCGACTGGATCAACGCCCAGCTGGGCCGCGCCTCGGCCTCGCGCGTGGGGCGGGCGCTGCTGGCCAAACGGGCCAAGTAAATTTCAGGCCTTTTAGGCCTCTCGTGCTTATTGCATGGGCGTGAGCAGCTATTATTTTTGAAGCATAGCTGCCCACCGCTTCTTCCCGCTTACATCTGGCTTTCGATCTCGGCTTCCAGGTCCGCCATGGCCTCGCCACCGGCCATCAGGTCGGTCACTTCCTCGCGGGTCTTTTCGCCCTTGCGGAAGTCGGCGGCCTTGGCCCCCCGGATCAGCACGGCGAAGTGGTCGCCCACGGTCAGGGCGTGCATGACCTGGTGGGTAATGAAGATGACGGCAATACCTTTCTTGCGCGCCTGCTGCACGATGCGCAGCACGTGGGCGGCCTCTTTCACGCCCAGCGCGGCGGTGGGCTCATCCAGAATCAAGACATGGGCACCGAAGTGCACGGCGCGGGCGATGGCCAGGGCCTGGCGCTCGCCGCCCGACAGGCCACCGACCAGGCGGTCGCCATCGTCGATGCGGGTGATGCCCAGCTCGCGCATCTCGCGCACCGCCACGCCGTTGGCGTACTCGCGGTCAAACACCTCGAACGGGCCCCAGCGCTTGGTGGGCTCGGCCCCCACAAAGAACGAACGGCCAATGCTCATCAGCGGGAAGGTGCCGCCGAACTGGTGCACGGTGGCAATGCCATGGTTGCTGGCCTCGCGCGGGTTCTCGAACAGCACCGGCTTGCCCTGCATCAGCATCTGGCCCGAGGTGGGCTTGTGCACACCCGACAGCAGACGGATCAGCGTGGATTTGCCCGCACCGTTGTCGCCCAGCAGGCACAGCACTTCACCGGCGTAAACGTCCAGCGAAATGTCGTGCAGCACATCGACGGGGCCAAAGGATTTGTTAACACCTTTGAGTTGCAAGATGGGGGTGGTCATTTCAGGGCCTTTGTCGTGGTGCGCGGCTTGGAGTGCGCCAGCGCCAGGGTGCGGAAGGTGTTGTTGAGCAGCACGGCGGCCAGGAGCAGCACGCCAATGATCAGGCTGGCCCAGTTGGCATCGAAGCCGGTGTAGTAGATGCCCTGGTTGACGATGGCGAAGGTGACCGTGCCCAGCACGATGCCCAGCACCGAGCCGTAGCCGCCGGTGAGAAACACGCCGCCGATGACCACCGCGATGATGGAATTGAAGATGAAGGACTGCCCGGCCGACACCTGGGCGCTGTTGTACAGAATGGCCTGGCACATGCCCACAAACGCCGCGCAAAAGCCGCTGGACATGTACAGCGCGATATTGAGCTTGTCGGTAGGAATGCCCGCGTTGCGCGCGCTGACCTTGTCGCCGCCCAGGGCCAGGATCCAGTTGCCATATTTGGAGTAGCTCAGGATGTAGCTGACCAGGGCGATGGCGGCCAGCCACCACAGCAAAACGACCTCGAACTTGCCGTCGATGAAGTCGCCAAACAGCATCTTGTAGATGGGCGCACTGACCAGGGCCACGCTGGTGCTGCCTGCCACGATCACCGACAGGCCCAGGGTCAAACCCGCCACCGCAAACAAGGTGGCCAGCGTGACCACGAAGGACGGCAGATCGGTACGCACGATCAGGTAGCCGTTGAGCCAGCCCACCGCCAGGCCCAGGCCCAGCGCGGCAGCCATGCCCACAGGCATGGGCAGGCCAAAGTGGCCGGAGACGATGGCCACGGTCATGGAGCTGGCCGGGATCACGCTGCCGATCGACAGGTCCAGCTGGCCCGCAATCATCAGCAGGCCGATGGGCAAGGCAATGATGCCCAGCTCGGCGGCGATGTTCAGCCAGCTGGCAGCGCCCCCGGCAGACAAAAAGGTGGCTCCACCGAAGATGGAGAAAAAGACAAAGACCGCCACCAGCCCGATGAAGGAGCCGGTTTCGGGGCGGCGCAGCAGTGCGCCAAAAGACCAGGGCGTGCGGCCTGGGCGAGCATCCGGCGCGCTGGCGGCGGACGCTGATAGGGAGGTGTGCGGGTTCATGGTGGGCTCGTAGTGGTCATGGGAAGGGGACGGGGCCCAGCCATCCAGGCTGCGCCCCGCCATACGTCGGTCAGCGGGCTCCGGCGGCGGCACCCGCCACGGTGGCATCCACGTTGGACGCGTCCACGATGCCGGGGCCGGTCAGGATGGGCGCGGTGGGCACTTTCAGGCCGTACTGCACGTAGGCGTTGAGCATGGAAACGGCCAGGTAGCCTTGCAGGTAGGGCTGCTGGTCGATACAGAAGAGCTGCGTGCCGGCCTTGATGCGCTGCAGGTTGGTGGGGTCGATGTCAAAAGTGCCCAGCTTCACCTTCTTGGTAAAGCCGCCCTGGCTGATGCCGTTGGCGGCGCTGTTGGCATCGTTGGCACCGATGGTGATCACGCCGTCCACCGTGGGATCTTTTTGCAGGGCGGCCTTGATGGCCTGGGCCACCGCCGTGGGATTGCCGAAGGCCGAAGACGGCAGGGGCAACTGCACACTCTTGCCGCCACCTTTGGCCATGCCATCGGCCACGCCTTTGCAGCGCGCCTCCTGGTTGGTGGAGCCGGGCTGGGTGTTGATGCACAGCACGAACTTGGCACCGTTGCGAGCGAAATACTCGCCGCCGCCCGTGCCCGCCACGTACTCTTCGCTGCCCACGTAGTTCTGGGCACCCAGGCGCTTGGCGGCCTCGATGCCGCCAGAGTTGTAGATGATCAACGGCACACCGGCGGCCACCACTTCCTTGAAGGCCGCGTCCATGGCTTCGGGCACCCAGTCGGGGCCGACGATGGCATCGGGCTTCTGGCTCAGGGCCGAGCGGATGAGCTTGGCGGCATCGGGGCCGAGGTTGTCGTAGGTCTGTGGGCCCAGCCAGGTGACGCTGCCGCCAGCAGCCTTGACGACCAGGGCTGCATCGTCCGCGCCTTTTTTGACCCGCGACCAGAACGGATCGTCAGCCTTGCCGCCGATCACGAAAATTTTCGGCCCTGCCGCCATGGCCGTGGTGGCCAGGGTGGCCACGATGGCGGCGGCCGCCGCCCGCTTCAGGGTACGTTGTACTGCATGCATGTTGATCTCCTCGGGGTGTCTGGTGTGGATGGCAAAAATCGGTGTGGATCACACCGGCTGTGGTTATGCAACCGGGTGCAAATAACTGTAGCCAACATCTTGCAAAACCCGTCTAGGTGTTTGCCCGTGGAAATAAACTTTCAATACATCGCTGTAAAAAATTGATATTTCCAAAAATTACGGGGGTGAAGGGCCTGTTTCAGGCCAATCTTGGGCGTAGCCACACCAACCGAAGCAGTGTCACGGGCTTGCACCCGGACGCAAAAAACCTCAGTCGTGCCGCCGGTGCGAGTCGCGCAGCACCAGGGAGCCGGGGGCCATGAGCGCCCGTGACACGGCACTGGCGGGCTCCACGATCAGCCGGATGGCCTCGCCCACCAGGTAGTCCACCGGCTGGCGGAAGGTGGTGAGCTGGTAGCTGGGGGACGCGGCCATTTCGATGTCGTCAAAGCCGACGATGGCGATCTTGCGCTGGGCGTTAGCGGCCACCAGTGCGTCCATGGCACCGATGGCCAGAATGTCGTTTTCACAGAACAGCGCTTCCAGGCGCTCTGTGCGGGGGGTGGACTCCAGGTAGCGTTGCAGGGCGTGCATGCCCTGCTCGCGGCGGTAGTGCGCGGTTTCGATCACCGTGGCCAGCGCCACGCCCGCGGCCTGCAGCCGGTCCCGAAAGCCCTCCATGCGGCGCAGCTCGGTGCGCTCGGACAGCGGGCCGGCCATGTAGCCAATGCGCCGGTAGCCCTGTGCCAGAAATAGGTTGGCAATCTCCGCGCCTGCGGCATAGCCATCGGTGCTGACAAAGGGAATGTCCGCCTGCCCGCTGTTGCGCATGATGACCACCAGCGGGATGTGCTTGATGCGCTGCGCCAACTCCACCAGGTCCCGCGTCAGCGTGGTGCCCAGAAACATGATGCCGTCCACCTGGAACTGGTCTGCCAGGCGCAGCGCCAGCGCAGGCCGGTACTCGGGGCTGGTGTTGAGCAGCAGCGTGCTCAGGCCCCGTGCCTGGAGCTGGCGGGTGGCCTCGTTCAAGGACACCAGCTGGTTGGGGTTGCCCAGCTCGTCCACCACCAGCGCGATCAGGCCGGTACTGCGGGTCGACAGGCTGCGGGCCAGCAGATTGGGCGAGTAGCCCATTTCGGTGGCCAGCGCCCGGACGCGGTCGCGCACCTCGGGGGCGATGGAGGCACCGTCGGTAAAGGCGCGGGACACGGTCCATTTGGAGACACCGGCGCGCTCGGCCACATCACTGGCCGTGACTTTTTTGTTGGGATGGTCGGGGTGCATGGTGTGGGGCAGATGGAGTTCAAGGCGTGTACCGCCAGTCTATCCGCCCGCCATCGATGTGCACCCGAGTGCAAATCCGCCAAATCCTATCGAAAACCCTTAGAAAAATCCAATTGTGGCTGTGTAATGATCATCGCATTGGAAAATTAATTCGAAAAATTTAAATTTCGCACTTAATTTCTAAAAAATTTTGCCATGTTTTGCACCCGGTTGCATTTCATGAAAACTAAGACTTTGAACCCCAGGAACCCCCATGGATGACTCGCAACTCGGTAAACGCAACAAGCGCGGCGACTGGGCCCCGTACCAAGCGCTGGAACCCGCCCCTCTGTGGGTGCGGCCCTTCAACCTGGGCAAGGTCCTGCGCTGGCTGGTGTCGTATGTCTGGCCCTGGAACGCCTTGCACATGGCCAGTGCCCTGCTGTACTGGTACGCCGTGGTGCCGGATGTGGAGACCATGAAGACCTTGGGCTGGGGCTGGGCGCTGTGGCTGTATGCGGTGAATGCCGCCGCCGTGTTCGTGCTGTATGGCGCGTTTGAGCTGCAACTCTATGTGCGCCGCCGCCAGGGCACCACGTTCAAGTTCAACGGCAAATTCCCGGCCGACCAGCCCTCGGACGTGTTCTGGTTCAAAAGCCAGAACATCGACAACTTCTTGCGCAGCTTTTGCGTGTCCATCCCGCTGTGGACCGTGGTGGAAGTGCTGTTTCTGTGGTGCTTTGCCAATGGCTACGTGCCCTGGCTGGCCTGGGCAGACAACCCGTATTGGCTGGCGGCCCTGGTGCTGCTGGCCCCGGTGATCCACGAAACCCACTTCTTCTTCATCCACTGGGCCATGCACACCCGCCTGGGCTACAAGTGGGTGCACGCCATCCACCACAACTCGGTCAACCCCACGCCGTGGTCTTCGCTGTCCATGCACCCGGTAGAGGCCTTTTTGTACCACGCGGTGGCGCTGTGGCACCTGGTGATTCCGTCCAACCCCGTCATCGCGCTGTTCCAGCTGCACATCGCAGGCTTTGGCGCACTCAACGGCCACATTGGTTTCGACAAGGTGGAAGTGGTGGACGGTGTGGCGTTTGACAGCTCGGCCTATGCCCACTACCTGCACCACAAGTACTTCGAGGTGAACTACGGCGGCGACCAGCTGGTACCGCTGGACATGCTGTTTGGCACCTGGCACGACGGCTCCCCGGCGGGCGAGGCCCGTATGCAGGCCCGCTTTGACAAAAAGCGCGCCCGGATGAACGCAGAAACACCTTCCACCTAAATCCAACCCTGAGGAACACACCCCATGCCCGAATGGATCAACGCCTGCGCCGCAGACGACGTGGAACCCGAAGAGGCCATCCGCTTCGACCACGCCAGCAAGACCTTTGCCATCTTCCGCAGCCCGGACGACCAGTACTACTGCACGGCAGGGCTCTGCACCCACGAAGCCGTGCATCTGGCCGACGGCCTGGTCATGGACCATGAGGTCGAGTGCCCCAAGCACAGCGGCGCGTTTGACTACCGCACCGGCGAAGCCCGGCGTGCGCCGGTCTGCGTGAACCTGAAAACTTTTCCCACCAAGGTCGAAAACGGCCGCATCCACATCGAAATCTGAACCCTATGACAAACGCATTCACCCTCGCCGCCTGCGCCGAAATGCTGTGGCGCGACAAACCCATGCAATGGCGCGTGCAGCGCCTCACCGAGATGGGCTTCCAGGTCGGCCTGTGGAACTGGCCCGAGCACGACCTGGCCCAGCTGGAGAAATCCGGCGCCAGCTTCTCCATCATGAACGGCTATCTGCGCGGCCGCCTGACCGACGACGAAGGTGCGGCCGAGCTGCTGCGCACCGCCCGCGAGACAGCCCAGGTAGGCAAGCGCCTGGGCGTGGCACGCCTGAACCTGCACGGCACCGGCCTGGGCGATGGCGGCCTGCCCGTCACGCCGGTGCAGGTGGTTACCGGTGCCATGTGGCTCAAAGCCCGCGACACCCTGGCCCGCATCGCCGACCTGGCCGATGCCGAGGGCGTGACCTTTACCCTGGAAAACCTGAATCTGCCGGTGGACCACCCCGGCGTGCCCTTTGGCCGGGCCGAAGACACCCTGGCCCTGGTGTCTGCCGTGAACCACCCGCGCCTGCGCCTGAATCTGGACCTGTACCACGCCCAGATCGGCGAAGGCAACCTGGTCGAACTCTGCCAACGCTGCCTGCCCTGGATTGGCGAAGTGCAGGTGGCCGACGTGCCCGGCCGCATGGAGCCTGGCACCGGCGAAATCAACTACCCCGGTATCGCCCGCGCGCTGCATGCCATGGGCTACCGCGGCCCGGTGGGCATGGAAGCCTTTGCCTCGGGCGACCCCGAAGCGGCGTTGGAAGCCTTCCGCTCCGCCTTCACCCTGCCCGCCTGATCCCCTTTCTTTCACCCCTCCCTCACTTTTTCAAGGAATCCACATGTTCAAAATTGGTCTTCTCGGCGCAGGCCGCATCGGCAACGTGCACGCCCAAAGCATCACCAGCCACCCCTTGTGCCAACTGGTAGCCATCTCCGATGTGCACATGCCGTCGGCAGAAAAGCTGGCCGCCACCTGCGGTGCCGAGGCCCGCAGCACGCAAAACATCCTGAACGACCCCAGCATTCACGCGGTGCTGATCGCCACCTCCACCGACACCCACTCGAACCTGATCGAAGCCGCCACCGCCGCGGGCAAAGCCGTGCTGTGCGAAAAGCCGGTGGACCTGGACCTGGGCCGCGCCCTGGCCTGCCAGGAAGCCGTGAAAGACAGCGGCAAGCCCGTGATGATTGGCTTCAACCGCCGCTTCGACCCCCAGTTTGCGGCCCTCAAGCGCGCACTGGATGCCGGTGAAATCGGCAAGGGCGAGCTCCTGTCCATCACCTCGTTCGACCCCGCGCCACCGCCAGTCTCGTACATCAAGGTCTCGGGCGGCCTGTTCCGCGACATGGCCATCCACGACTTCGACATGGCCTGCTGGCTGTTTGGCGGCCTGCCGGAAACCGTATCGGCCATCGCCTCCAGCATCGTGGACCCGGCCATTGGCGAGGCAGGCGATGTGGACACCGCTGTGATCACCCTGCGCTGGGCCGATGGCCGCATCGCCGCCATCAAGAACAGCCGCCGCGCCGTCTACGGCTACGACCAGCGCGTGGAACTGCTGGGCTCCGAAGGCCTGTTGACCGCCAACAACGTGCTGGAGCACACCGTCACCAAGCTCACCACCGGCGGCGCAGTCAGCGCCAAGCCCGAGTTCTTCTTCCTGGAGCGCTACATGCGCGCCTACAAGGCCGAATGGACCGCCTTCATCGCCGCCCTGGAGTCGGGCAGCGCCCTGCCCGTTACCCTGAAGGACGGCATCAATGCGCTGGCCGTGGCCGAAGCCGCCACGCTGTCTGCCAAGTCGGGCAAACCGGTGGCGCTGAAAGACGGCAAGCCCGTGCTGGCCTGAACCCCATGCAGGCCACCGCCCTGGAGGCGCGCATCACCCGCAACCTGCCCAGCCTGAGCCCCAAGCTGCAGCAGGTGGCCCACTACTGCCTGCAGCATGCGCGGCACCTGCACCTGCGCCGCATCCAGGAGGTGGCCCAGCACTGCGAGACCCAACCCGTCACGGTAGTGCGCCTGGCCAAGCGCTACGGGTTTCGCGGCTTTCTGGACTTCAAGATGGCGTTTTTGACGGAGGCCGGTGCGGACCAGGGCCAGGGTCTGCAGGTGGACGGCGACACCGTCAACGCGTTCGGCCTGGCCGCCCACCTGCTGGTTCAGGCCCGCAGCGTGTGGCTGCAGGCCAGCCCCGCCACCGCCCAGGTCGCGCAGTGCTATGCCGACATGCTGCGCGTGGCCGGACTGCAGGTGCAGTGGCAGCCTCCTTTTCCGTGGCAGCCGGAACCGGGCGATGTGCTGCTGTGGGTGGCGCTGGCCACCGAGAGCGCGGCAGCGCCCCATGGCATCCCCGTGGTGCGCATCAGCGATGCGCCCAATGCCAGCCCCCTGCACCATGCCCACCTCTGTACGCCCCTCTTGGGCCAGGGTTTACAAGGCATTCCGGCCGGCCTGACCCTGGCGCAAGCCGTCCACAGTGCCCGACAATCGCTATTGATTCAGTAGCTGCTCATGCTGATGGAATAGGCACAAGCGGCCCATTTCACCCAAAAATCCGTTACGGGCTGCGAAACTGCGCCGTCCACAACTTGCCCAGGGCGGCGGCCTCGGCGCGGGGCGGGTCGCCCAGCAGCGTGACCTGGCCCTTCTGGTGCACATGGGCGTACAGCACATTGCGCTGCGGGGCGTAGAGAAACACCACGTTGTAGTCGTGGCAGTCGTGCGGCTTGCACAGGTCGGCACGCAAATACTCTTTGTTGCCCACCTTCACCCGCGCGGTCTGGCTGTTCGGCCCCTCCATGCGGGTCAGCCAGTCCACCTGGCGCAACGGAGCGACGATGAGCGCAAACTGGCTTTTGAACTGCGGCGTGGCAAACACCTCGTAGCTGAACGGGGCCGAGGGCGCATCCGCGGCCTGCACAGGTGCCGCGCAGGCCCACAGGCCCACCAGCAGTGCGCTGTATAGGCGGCGGGCCGGGGACACGGTGGAACACAGAGCAAGCATGGCAAGCAGTCCTTCCGGAAAAAGAACGGGGGCACTGCGGGCCATCTTAGAACCAAATTGCTGCACTGCGGCATTTATTCACGCACCCGCACCCAGCCCACACCGGGGGGTATCAGCCCGTGAATTGCAAGGCGTTGGTCAGGTCGCCCATGGGCTGCTGGCCGCGGGCCACCATGGCATCGTCGCGCTGCCGCAGGCCGTCGAGCTTTTCCAGCCCGAACACCCGGGTGATCAAGCGCAGGATGGAGCCGGTGTCGTAAATGGTGTGGTCCACCGTGCCTTTGCGGGCAAACGGTGACACCACCAGGGCGGGTATGCGCGTACCGGGGCCCCAGCGGTCGCCCTGCGGCGGGGCCACGTGGTCCCACCAGCCGCCGTTTTCGTCCACGGTGACGATCAGCACCATGTTGTTCCACTGCGGGCTGGCGCGCAGCAGCTTGATCGCGTGGGCGATGTGCCGGTCGCCCGACGCAATGTCGGCATAGCCCGCGTGCATGTTCAGGTTGCCCTGGGGCTTGTAGAAGGTCACGGCAGGCAGACGGCCCGCCTCGGCATCGGCCAGGAAGTTGTTGGTACGGCTCTCGTCGCCCAGGCCGCCGTCGCGCAGGCGTTTTTTGCGTGCCACCGGAAATTCGGGGCCCAGGTTTTTGAAGTAGTTGAACGGCTGGTGGTGGTACTGGAAGTTGGGGATCTTGGGGATGCCCTGGGAGTCTTTGTACTCGTCCAGCGTGGCCTGCCAGGCACCGCCGTACCAGGCCCAGTCCACACCCTCTTTGTCCAGCTTGTCGCCAATGTGGTGGTGCACCTGCGGCACCAGGGTGCTGGGCTGGTTGGCATCGGCGTAGTCGGGCCGGGCCGGGTCGCGCGACCAGCTGGGCCAGTACGGCGGGGCCATGGTGTTGACCGCGTAGCCATCGGGCGTGAGCAGGTAGGGGCCGTATTTGGGCGGGCCGGCCATGGCGCTGGCCGGGCTGGTCTCCAGCGGCTGCAGGCGGAAGTCCGTGGGGTCGTCGCTGGCCAGTTTCGCCACCTGCAGGCGTGCGGGCGAGGTGGCCAGGTTCGGGTAGAACGGCACGGTGCCGCAGGCCAGGTACTGGTGGTTCAGGAACGAGCCGCCAAACACCCCCTGGAAGAAGTTGTCGCACAGCACGAACTCACGCGCCACATCCCACAGCCGCAGATGGTAGGCGGTGTCGCCGTAGTAGCCCATGGTGATCCCGCCCGCGTCGCCCCAGGCCACAAAGCCGTCGTTCTTGCCGCCGTTGATCTGCATCTGGTTGCGAAAGAATGCGTGTACCAAGTCGCGCGTGACCAGGCCCAGCGGCAGCGCCTCGCCCTGCGGCCCCTTGAGCACATACGGCGCGTTGGGCAGGTTGGTCTGGTACTGCGTGCCCGCGGCATAGGCCACGCCCTCCACCGCCTGCGAACCGATCTGGTTGACCCCGCTCCAGGTGGGCGGCAAGGTGGCCAGCAGCGAGCCGTCGCGGTCGCGTTGCTGGTAGTCGGCGGGCTTCAGGGACGACAGCGGCTTTTCCAGGCCGGGAAAGTCGGCAAACAGGTTGTTGAAGCTGCGGTTCTCGGCATAGATCACCACCACGGTCTTGACGTTCTTCTGCAGCGCCCGGTCCAGAGCCGCGGCATCCAGCGGTGCAGCACCGCCGCCCGGCGTGGCGCAGGCAGTCAGCGAGGCAGTAGCCCCCACGCCCAGGGTTGCCATGCCGCCCAGAAAAAAGCGGCGGCTGAGCTCGGGTTGGGCAGTGGCTGCGGGGGTGTCGGGGGTGGGTGCGAGAGAAGACTTGTCTACCGGGTCTTTGCGGTCCGTCATGGCGTTCCTTTGTGTGTGGCTGGGGTCGTGAGCCAAACATCGTAGCGGCAGTCTTGTGGCAAATGCGCGCCGGAACGTGTAAAGAAAAGTAGCGGGAACCGGCCCGGTAAAGGGTAGTGAAACGCTACAGATTCCGTAGCTACCTATGTCCTTTTGACCAGCAGAGACGGCCTATTTCACTCCGATTTTGGCCAAAACCACCCTCAGCCATTCGCCGCCGCCCACGGGTTCACCACGGTCAGCCCCGTGATCCCCACAAAGTCCTTTACGTTGCGCGTCGCCAAGGGCACGCCGCGCACCAGGGCGATGGCGGCAATCTGGGCATCTTCGGTGGAGATGGCGCGGCCCTGGCTGCGCTGGGTGGCCACCAGCAGCGCGTACTCCGGGGCACAGGCATCGTCAAACGGCCAACTGCGCCCGGCGAAATCTTCGGCCAGCACTTGCTCGGCAATGCGGGCGAGTTGGCTACGGCGCTTGCCTGCGGGCAGCATGGCAATGCCCAGCAAAATCTCGGCGTGGGTGATGGCACTGACAAAAAACGATGCGCCTTGCTGGTTGGCAAACCAGGCCAGCACCTCGGCAGAAGGTGCTTCGCGCATCAACTCGGACACCACGTTGGTATCGAGCAAGATGTTGCCCACGGCGCGCCCCTGGTCAGTTCAGGGGTGTGATCCGTGCCGGGCGGCGTGCGGGCACGGGCAAGGCATCCACGTGCACACCGGCGAAGCGTTGGTGGATTTTTTGCGCGAAATCCAAGCCGGTAGACGACTCGGAGCCCTGCACCGCCCGGCGCAGGATGTCGCGGGCCTCCTGTTCCATCGAACAGCCGTGGCTGGCCGCCAGCATGCGCAGCTGCGTCTTGAGTTGCTCGTCGAGATTGCGGATGGTGATGCTGGCCATGGGAGGCTCCCGGTGATGGCAATGCATGCATTTTAAGCAAGCCAACGCGCCCACGCATTCGCTACAGTTTCAGTAGCTGCTTACGCTTAATGGATGAGCACAAGCAGCCGATTTCATAAAAACTTTTCAAAGTACGCCTGCAACCTACCCAGTAGCGCCTGCTTCTGCTCTGCGGGGATGAAGCTGGCCTCGAAGCTGTTGGCGGCGAGCTGGTAGGCGTGCTGGGCGGTGAGGCCGGTGGCGGCGAAGGTTTGGGTGAGGTTCTCGTTCAGGTAGCCGCCGAAATAGGCCGGGTCGTCGGAATTGACCATTGCGACCAGGCCCGCGTCCAGCAGCGCGCCCAGGTTGTGGTCGGCCAAGTTGGGGAACACGCGCAGCTTGAGGTTGGACAGCGGGCACACCGTGAGCGGGATGCGGTCTTTGGCCAGGCGCTGCATCAGCAACGGGTCTTGGGTGGACTGCACGCCGTGGTCGATGCGCTCTACCTTCAGCACGTCCAGCGCGCTCCAGATGTAGGCCGGGGGGCCCTCCTCGCCCGCGTGGGCCACCAGATGAAAGCCCAGTTCGCGGCAACGGGCAAACACCCGGGCGAACTTTTCGGGCGGGTGACCCAGCTCGCTGGAGTCCAGGCCGATGCCGATGAATTTGTCGCGCAGCGGCAGGGCCTGCTCCAGGGTGGCAAACGCGTCTTCTTCGCTGAGGTGGCGCAGAAAGCACAGGATCAGCACCGCGCTAATGCCCCACTGCTTTTGCGCATCCACGCAGGCGCGGTGCAGGCCGTGGATGACGGTCTCCATGGCCACGCCGCGCGCAGTGTGGGTTTGCGGGTCGAAGAAGATCTCGGTATGCGCGATGTTGTCCATGGCCGCCCGCGCCAGGTAGGCGTGCGCCATGTCGTAGAAGTCTTGCTCCTTCAGCAGCACGCTGGCCCCGGCGTAGTAGATGTCCAAAAAGCTTTGCAGGTTGGTGAAGGCGTAGGCGCTGCGCAGTTTTTCGACACTGGCGTAGGGAATGGCGACCTGGTTGCGCTGGGCCAGGGCAAAGATCAGCTCGGGCTCCAGCGAGCCTTCGATGTGGATGTGCAGCTCGGCCTTGGGCATGCCGCGCAGCAGGTCGGGCAGGCGCTCAGGCGCAATGGCGGGTACGGTAAAGGATGGGGTGGTCATCAACAGACTCCAAAAGTAATACCCAGTTGTTTCAGGTAGCGGCGGTAGGCGGCAGAGGCCTTGTCGGCCACGGTGTGCAGCTCGGCGCGCGGGTCCAGCGGCAGGCGCTGGGGGGTTTGCGATTCCAGCACCGGCTGGTCTTGTTCGAAGATGGTGTGCTGGAAGGCCTGCAGCGTGGCATCTGGTGACACCCAGTCGCTGCAGGCCAGTCTAAACCAGAGGCGGCTGCGCTCCGGCCCCACCGGGCAGATGAACAGGCCAATCGCCTCGCGGAAATCGGCCAGGGCCACGCTGGCCGGGTCGGGCAGCTTGGTCAGCACCGCGGTGTACGGCGCATCCACCGCGTAGGTGTATTCGACCTGCGCGGGGCCGGTGGCGTGCACGCTGGACTGGGGCTGCCAGGCCTTGCATTGCGTGGCCAGCAGTCCGGTGGCCGTGGTCTCGACACGGTAATCGTCGATGCTGGAGGCGCTGCGCGTGCCCAGCCAGCCCTCGTGCACAAAGGCAAAGTGCGCCATGTCCAGAAAGTTCTCCACCAGGCGCGGCGCGCTGGTGGCCACGTCGTACGGCCCGCAAATCAGCTTGCGCAGGCGGCTATCGCCCTCGGCGGCAAAAGCGACCACCGGCACATCGGATGCCGCCAGCTGCACCCACACCAGCCCATAGCGCTCGCAGGCCGCAAAGCGGCGCGCGGTGTGCGTGGCGGGCGGCGTGAACGCGGGCAAGGCCGGTACCAGCACGCACTGCCCCGAGGTCGCAAACTGCCAGCCGTGGTAGGGGCACTCCAGCCGGTCGCCGCACACCCGGCCCAGGGACAGCCGTGCACCACGGTGCAGGCACTGGTCGGCCCAGGCATGCGCCACCCCGGCCGCATCGCGCCACAGCACCACGGCCTGCTCCAGCAGCACTGCGGCCAGCGGCTTATCCGCCAGATCCGCGCTGGCCGCCACCGGGTGCCAAAGAGTGTTTTCCATCATCGTGCGAAGGTATCAGCAAAGACCATGCCCAAACGAAAAAGCCGCTCGGCAAGAGCGGCTTTTCGTGCGAGGAAAGCTGCGGTGGAGGCTGTGCCTCCAGCCCGGCTTACTTTCCGCCTGGGACTTTACCTTCCACGCCCTTGACGTAGAAGTTCACGCCTTGCAGGAAGGCATCGTCGGCCACCACGTCCTTGGCGACCACTTCCTTGCCGTTCTGGCCCATGATGGGGCCCTTCCAGATGGAGAAGCTGCCGTCGGCCAGGCCCTTTTTGATCTCGTCGATCTTGGCCTTGGTGGCGGCGGGCACGTCTTCGGCGATGGAGACCACGTCGATGGCACCTTCCTTCACACCGTACCAGCTTTGGCCGGTAGCCCACTTGCCATCCAGCGCGTCCTTGGTGGCCTTGATGTAGTACGGACCCCAGTTGATGACGCTGGAAGCCAGGTGCGCCTTGGGACCGTAGGCCGACATGTCGGAATCCCAGCCAAATGCGCGCTTGCCCTTGCTCTCAGCCGTCTTCAGCACAGCCGAGGAGTCGGTGTTCTGAAACAGGATGTCGGCACCGCCGTTGATCAGCGAGGTGGCGGCTTCGGTTTCCTTGGGCGGGCTGAACCATTCGTTGACCCAGACCACCTTGGTCTTGATCTTCGGGTTCACGCTTTGCGCGCCCAGGGTGAAGCTGTCGATGTTGCGGATCACTTCCGGGATCGGCACCGAGCCGACGATGCCCAGCACATTGGTCTTGGTCATCGAACCGGCGATCACACCGGCCATGTACGCGCCCTCGTAGGTGCGGCTATCGTAGGTGCGCACGTTCTCGGCGGTTTTGTAGCTGGTGGCGTTTTCGAACTTGATGTCTTTGGAGTCGGCGGCCACCTTGAGCATGGGCTCCATGTAGCCAAAGGTGGTGCCGAAGATCAGCTTGTTGCCCTGGCCCACCATGTCGCGGAACACGCGCTCGGCATCGGCCGACTCGGGCACGTTTTCCACATAGCTGGTGACGATCTTGTCGCCCAGCTCTTTTTCCAGCATCTTGCGGCCATTGTCGTGGGCATAGGTCCAGCCACCGTCGCCCACCGGGCCGAGGTAGGCAAACGCAATCTTGAGTGGCTCGGGCTTGGGTGGGGGCGCTTCGGCCACAGGGGCAGACGCAGGGGCCGCAGCGGGCGCAGGCGCGGGCTCTTCCTTCTTGCCACAGCCCACCAGGGCCGCAGCCACCGCGGATGCGGCAGCGAGTTGGATCAAGGTACGTTTCTTCATGGAAGCTCTTTCGACGGGTTGAAAAAAAGGGAACAAAAGATTATGAACCGGGGTAGAACGGCTTCCCGAGCGAAGCCGGCATGTTGATGCGGATCCACACCGGGTTGCGCGAGATGATGGCCAGCACCACGATGGGCGCAATATAGGGCAGCATGCTGAGGAACTGGGTGGGGATGTCCACCCCCGCGCCTTGCATGGCAAACGCCAGCATGGTCACGCCGCCAAACAGATAAGCCCCCAGCAGCACGCGGGCGGGCCGCCAGGTGGCAAAGGTGGTCAGGGCCAGGGCGATCCAGCCGCGCCCGGCCACCATGCCCTCCACCCACAGGGGCGTGTAGGCCAGCGAGATGAAAGCCCCGGCCAGGCCGCACATCGCCCCACCGGCCAGCACCGCCATGAAGCGGATGCGCCGCACCGGATAGCCCAGCGCATGCGCCGATTCGGGCGACTCGCCCACGGCGCGCAGCACCAGCCCGGCCCGCGTGCGGTACAAAAACCAGACCATGGCACCCACCAGCGCCATGGTCAGGTAGACCAGCGGATGCTGGTGGAACAGGGCCGGGCCGATCAGCGGAATATCGCCCAGCACCGGCACCTTGAACTGCACCCGCTCGGGCAGTTTTTCCTGCACGTACTGGATACCGGCAAAGGCCGAAAAGCCCGCGCCAAACAGGCTCAGCGCCAGACCGGTGGCGTACTGGTTGGTGTTGAGCCAGATCACCAGCACACCAAAAATGGCGGCCAGCAAGGCCCCCGCACCGGCCCCGGCGGCAAAGCCCAGCCAGTCGTTGCCGGTGTTGACCACGGTGGCAAACCCGGCAATGGCCGCGCACAGCATCATGCCCTCGGCCCCCAGGTTGACCACACCGGCCTTCTCGTTGACCAGCAGGCCCAAGGCCGCCAACGCCAGCACGGTACCCGCGTTGAGCATGGCCCCGAAGAGCAAGAAATGCGATTCCATTCAATAGCTCCCATCACTTTTTGTGGCGACACTGTCTGTCGGTGAAACACCGTGGGACCGGCTTTGCCGGACCACTGGTGTTGCCCCCTGCAAGGGGGTTGGCGCAGCGACACGCAGTGCGCGCAGCCTGGGGGTGAGCCGATACGCGATGAGCGTGTCACAGGCCAGCAGGCTGAACAGCAGCAAGCCCTGGAACACCCCGGTCAATGACTTGGGCAAGCCCAGGCGCGACTGCGCCAGCTCGCCGCCGATGTAGAACATGCTCATCAGCACGGCCGAGAACACCATGCCCACCGGGTGCAGCCGCCCCACAAAGGCCACGATGATGGCCGCAAAGCCGTAGCCCGCAGGCACGTACGGCGTGAGCTGGCCCAGCGGCCCGGCCACTTCCAGCGCTCCGGCCAGCCCGGCGGCACCGCCAGAAGTCAGCAGCGCAATCCACAGCGCCTTGCGCGAGGAAAACCCGGCATAGCGTGCCGCAGCCGGTGCCAACCCGCCCACCTGCTGGGCAAAGCCCGCCCGGGTGCGGAACAGAAACACCCACAGACCGGCCACGCCCACCAGCGCAATCAGCAGCCCGATGCTGACCCGCGAGCCCTTGAACAGCCGGGGGATGCGGGTGATGGCCTCGAAGTTTTTGGTTTGCGGAAAGTTGTGTCCCAGCGGGTCTTTCCAGGGGCCGTCCACCATGTAGCTCAGCACCAGCACGGCCACGTAGACCAGCATCAGGCTGACCAGGATTTCGCTGGCGTTGAACTTGTCGCGCAGCAGCGCAGTGATGCCGCCCCAGACCATGCCGCCCAGCACCCCGGCCAGCAAGATCGGCACCACAATCCAGCCGGTGGTGTCCTTGTCGGCCAGCAGCGCCACACCGCTGGCAAAGATGGCCCCGATCAGGTACTGGCCCTCGGCTCCGATGTTCCACACGTTGGAGCGAAAGCACACCGCCAGCCCCAGCGCAATGATCAGCAGCGGCGTGGCCTTGACCATCAACTCGCCCAGTGCGTACGGCGTTTTGATAGGCTCCCAAAAGAACACCTGCAGGCCTTTGACCGGGTCCTTGCCCAGCGCAAGGAACAAGGCCACGCCGATCACCACCGTGACCAGCAGCGCCAGGATGGGCGAGGCATAGCCCCAGAACTTGGACGGCTGGGGGCGGGCTTCAAGCTTGAGCATGGGCCGCCTCCGAAGTTGCCGCAGAGGTATTCCACAAACCGCTCATCCATTCTCCAATCTGCGCCACCGTGGCATCCGCGCGCGCCACCGAGGGCGACAGCCGCCCCTTGGCAATGACGTGCAGCCGGTCGCATATTTCAAACAACTCGTCCAGCTCCTCGCTGACCACCAGCACCGCGCACCCGGCATCGCGCAGGGCCAGAATCTCGCCGCGGATCTGCGCCGACGCGCCCACGTCCACGCCCCAGGTGGGCTGCGAGACGATCAGCAGCTTCGGCTTGGCATCGATCTCGCGGCCAACGATGAATTTTTGCAAATTGCCACCCGACAGCGACTTGGCGGCCGCGTTCGGCCCGCCGGTTTTAACCTTGAAGCGGTCGATGATGCTGAGCGCCTGGGTCTGCAGCACGCCCAGCTTGATCCAGCCGCTGGAGCTGATGGCATCGGTGCGCGTGAGCATCAGGTTGTGCGCCAGGCCCAGCGTAGGCACCGCCCCCCGGCCCAGCCGCTCCTCGGGCACAAAATGCAGGCCCAGTGCGCGGCGCTGCTGCGGCCCCAGCTTGCCCACTGGCTGGCCCGCCACCCGCACCATGTTGGCGACGCAACGGGTGTCTTCGCCCGACAGCGCGTACAGCAGTTCGCGCTGGCCGTTGCCCGACACGCCCGCAATGCCCACCACCTCGCCCGCCTTGACCTGCAGGGAAATGCCGTCGAGCTCCACGCCAAACTGGTCTTCGCGCGCCAGCTGCAGCGCCTGCACCTGCAGCACCGTGGCCCCGGTTTTGACCACCCGGTGCTCCAGCGCGGGCGGCTCGGCCCCGATCATCAGACGGCTCAGCGAGGCATTGCTCTCCTGGGCCGGGTTGCATACGCCGGTGACGGTGCCGCCGCGCAGCACGGTGCAGGCGGTGCAGAGTTCACGGATTTCGTGCAGCTTGTGGCTGATGTAGAGGATGCTGCAGCCTTCGGACACCAATTGCTTGAGCACCACAAACAGCTTCTCCACCGCCTGCGGGGTCAGCACCGAGGTGGGTTCGTCCAGAATCAAGAGCTTGGGGTTGGTCAGCAGCGCGCGGATGATCTCCACCCGCTGCATCTCGCCCACCGCCAGGGTGTGCACCGGGCGGCTGGGGTCGATGTCCAGGCCGTAGGCGCTGGCCTTGGCTGTTATGCGCTGGGTTACTTCTGCCAGGCTCAGGCTTTTGTCCAGGCCCAGCCAGACGTTCTCGGCCACCGTCAGGGTGTCGAACAGGCTGAAATGCTGGAACACCATGCTGATGCCCAGCGCCCGCGCCTCCTGCGGGTTGCGGATGTGCACGGCCTGGCCGTTGAACATGACGGTGCCCTCGTCGGGCTTGACCGAGCCGTAAATGATCTTCATCAGCGTGGACTTGCCCGCGCCGTTTTCACCCAGTACCGCGTGCGCCTCGCCGGGCTGCACCGTCAACGACACGTTGCTGTTGGCTACCACCGCCGGGTAGCGTTTGGTGATGTTCGTCAGTTGCAGTCTGGGTGGTGCCATTCGGTGCGACTCATTCTTATAAATAAAAGGGTGCTAGAGCTTATGGGACAAGCGCGAAAAGCTACTATTTAAATAGCAAACCTGTGCAAGACCCCGGCAGCGACGCAGATACCCCAGCAAGCTCAGTGCCAACCGCATGCAAATTGCGAACAATGGCTGTACGCACTCGCGAACACGTTCTAAGGCGCCGCGTATCCTAACCCGCAACAGCGTGAAATAGGCACAGTAATGCACCAAAATGGGTGGTGTGACTATTGCATGCAGTGCCCCACCAGATTTGCCTAGAAGGACCCCTGAGCCATGACGATCCAACCCCTGCGCTTCCTCCGGCGCGGCCAGACCATCACGCTGCACAACGTGCCGCCCGACCGCACCCTGTTGCAGGTGCTGCGCGAAGACCTGGGCACCACCGGCACCAAGGAAGGCTGCGGCGAAGGCGACTGCGGGGCCTGCACGGTGGTGCTGGCCGAGCCCCATGGCGATATACCCGGCGCGCTGCGCTACCGCGCCATCAACAGCTGCATCCGCCTGGCCCATTCGATTGACGGCATGGCGCTGTGGACGGTGGAAGACATCGCCCAGGCCGACGGCAGCCTGCACCCCGCGCAAGAAGCCATGGTGCAGTGCCATGGATCGCAGTGCGGGTTTTGCACGCCGGGCTTTGTGATGAGCCTGTTTGGCATGTACCAGAACAATACCTGCCAGGGGCAATCCATCAGCCGTGCGGACGCGCAAGAAGCCTTGTCGGGCAACCTGTGCCGCTGCACCGGCTACCGCCCCATCCTGGATGCCGCGCAGGCCATGGAGCAGCTGCCCGCCGTGCGCATCGACGAGGCCGATGTGCTACAAAAATTAGAGCTTCTTGTGCCTACCAATAGGGCGTTAGAGGCCGATTTGGCTTATAAATCCCCCCGTACCCTGGCCGACCTGCTGGCCGCCCGCGCCGCCCACCCCCAGGCCCAGATCGTGGCCGGGTGTACCGACGTGGGCCTGTGGGTGACCAAGATGCACAAGCACTTCGAGAGCGTGCTCGACGTGACCCAGGTGGAAGAACTGCGCCAGACGGTCCAGCATGCCGACCACCTGCAGATCGGTGCCGCCGTGACCCTGGCGGATGCCTACGCCGCCCTGGTCGCCAGCCGTCCGCAACTGCACAGCTTTGCCAGCCGCTTTGCCGGGCTGCCGGTGCGCAACTCGGGCACGCTGGGCGGCAACGTGGCCAACGGCTCGCCGATTGGCGACTCCATGCCGCTGCTGATTGCGCTGGGGGCCCGCGTAGTGCTGGCCAGCGAACGCGGGGAGCGCGAGCTAGCTTTGGAAAGCCTCTACACCGGCTACCGCACCAATGTGATGGCGGCAGACGAAGTGCTGGCGTGGATCAAGGTGCCGCATGCGCTAGCTGAAAACAGCGCCCCCTCGGGGGGCAGCGCAGCACACGCAGTGGCAAGCGTGGGGGCACACAACTTTATGCGCGTGTACAAGATTTCCAAGCGGTTTGACGACGACATTTCAGCCATCTGTTTAGCCCTGAGTTTGACGGTAGAAGATGGCACCGTTACAGCCGCGTCCATCGGCGTAGGTGGCGTAGCCGCCACCCCGGTGCGCGCCGTGCAAACCCAGGCCGCCCTGGTCGGCCAGCCCTGGACCCTGGCCACGGCCCACGCCGCCGCCGCCGCCCTGCGTGCCGAATTCCAGCCCATCTCCGACATGCGGGCCAGCGCCGCTTACCGCAGCGAGGTGATGGGCAACCTGCTGCAGCGCTTCTGGCTGGAAAGCCAGGGGCAGACCCAGATCAACCTCGCCACTTTCGACGTGGAGGCCTGCGCATGAACGCCCCCGACAAACTCACGATGTCTCTGGCCAGCATCGGCAGCAGCCAGCCCCACGAGAGCGCCCGCGCCCAGGTTGCGGGCGCGGCCCACTACATCGACGACCTGCCCGAGGTGCGCGGCACCCTGCACGCCGCGCCCATCCTGTCCACCGTGGCCCACGGCAAGCTTTTGGGCGTGGACAGCCGCGCCGCACGCGCCATGCCCGGCGTGCAAGCCGTGGTCCTCAGCCAGGACATCCCCGGCGACAAGATACTGGCCGCCTTTGCCCACGACGAGCCGGTGTTTGTCCTCGACACGGTGCTGCACATCGGCCAGGTCATCGGCCTGGTGGTGGCCGACACGGTGATGCAGGCCCGCGAAGCCGCCCGCGCCGTGCAACTGGACATTGAGGCCCTGCCCGCCCTGCTGGACGTGCGCGCCGCCCACGCGGCCCACAGCTATGTGCTGCCGCCGGTGTTCGTGCGCCGGGGCGATGCCGCTGCGGCGTTGGCCAATGCCCCGCACACACTGACCGGCCAGCTCGAAGTGGGCGGGCAAGAGCACTTCTACCTCGAGGGCCAGGTCGCCTACGTGCTGCCGCAAGAGCAAAGCCAGTGGCTGGTGCATTCCAGCACCCAGCACCCCGGCGAAGTACAGCACTGGGTGGCGCATGCGCTAGGCATCGCCAACCACGCGGTCAAGGTCGAATGCCGCCGCATGGGCGGCGGCTTTGGCGGCAAGGAAACCCAGGCCGGGCACCTGGCCGTGTGGGCCGCCGTGGCGGCGAAAAAGCTGCACCGCCCCATCAAGCTGCGCTTCGACCGGGACGACGACTTCATGGTCACCGGCAAGCGCCACCCCTTCGCCTACGACTACACCGTGGGCTACGACGACGCGGGCCTCATCTGCGGCCTGCAGCTCACCATGTTGGCCAACTGCGGCTTCAGCGCCGACCTGAGCGGCCCGGTGGCCGACCGTGCCGTGTTCCACGCCGACAACGCCTACTTTCTGGCCGACGTGGACATCGCCTCCTACCGCGTCAAAACCCACACCCAGAGCCACACCGCATTCCGCGGCTTCGGCGGGCCGCAGGGCGTGATCGTCATCGAAACCATCCTCGGCGAGATCGCGCGGCAGCTCCAGCTGGACCCTTTGGCGGTGCGCCGCCACAACCTGTACGACGCGGCCGACACACCCAACGCCAAACGCAACGTCACGCATTACCAGATGCAGGTGGAAGACAACATCCTGCACCCCATGCTCTCAAAAATAGAGCAGACTTCGTCCTACCTAGAGCGCAGGCAGGCGATTGCGGCATGGAACGCGGCCAGCCCGGTGATAAAGCGCGGCATCAGCATCACACCGGTGAAGTTCGGCATCTCGTTCACCGCCACGCTGTTCAACCAGGCCGGTGCCCTGGTCCACGTCTACACCGACGGCAGCGTGCAGGTGAACCACGGTGGCACCGAGATGGGCCAGGGCCTGAACACCAAGGTGGCACAGGTGGTGGCCGACGAGCTGGGCATCCCCTTCGCCAGCGTGCTGGCCACGGCGGCAGACACCAGCAAGGTGCCCAACGCCTCCGCCACCGCCGCCAGCAGCGGCACCGACCTCAACGGCCGCGCCGCCCAGTACGCCGCCCGCAACGTGCGCGACAACCTGGCCGCGTTTGCCGCCGGGCTGGACAATTGCGGCGCGGGCGCGGTGCAGTTCAGGGGCGGCCAGGTCATCACCCCCCGCACCAGCCGCCCGTTTGCCAGCCTGGTGCAGCAGGCCTACGCCAACCGCATCCAGCTGTGGAGCGACGGTTTTTACCGCACGCCCAAAATCCACTATGACAAGGCCACGCTGACAGGCCGCCCTTTCTACTACTTTGCCTACGGCGCGGCCTGCACCGAGGTGGCCATCGACACCCTCACGGGCGAGAGCCGCGTGCTGAAAATCGACATCCTGTACGACGCAGGCACCAGCATCAACCCCGCCATCGACATCGGCCAGGTCGAAGGCGGCTTCATCCAGGGCATGGGCTGGCTGACCACCGAGCAACTGGTGTGGAACGCCAAGGGATACCTGAGCACCCACGCCCCCAGCACCTACAAAATCCCCGCCACCGGCGACATCCCCGCCCACTTCAAGGTCGCGCTGTGGGAGCAGCCCAACCGCGAGGACAACGTAGGCGGCAGCAAGGCGGTGGGCGAGCCGCCCTTCATGCTGGCCATCAGCGTGTTCGAGGCGCTGAAAGAGGCGATTGCCTCGGCGCGGGGGGATGGTGCGGTGGTGCAACTGGCGGCTCCGGCGACGGCGGAGAACGTGCTGTGGGCGCTCGGGCATAAGGGGGCGTAGCCAATCGAGGGCAGACCATCCACGCGCGCCGCACAGTGGATGCCGACCCTAGCGCCCAGTTGCGTGCGTGCTCTGACACCGATTGGCGGGTTGGTGTTGGCGTTTTGTGGGTGCCTGCCAGCATCGTCGGCCGGGATGTGCGCCCGGCGGCGCAGTCACCTTTCTTTGAACGCCAAAGAAAGGTAACCCAAAGAAAGGCGCCCCAACTGTCTGCGCCCCGTCGCTCTCGCGCCGTGGAACCTGCGGTGCGCGCTTTGGGCGGGGTCTGGCTAAACTCGCTGGCGCTCAAACAACGCCAGCCCTGATCCGCCCAAAGCTGTGCTCCTCGGCGCACACAGATGGGGACCCTAATGCGGGATCGGGGGCGCATAGCGCCCCTTCGTGCCTAGGGCACGAAACTGGGGTCGGCACGCCTGCCGATAGCCAAACAGATTTCACAACCGCCAACGGTTCCCCCAGCTCGCGACCGGCGCGATGCCCGGCACCGCCGGGCCGATCCCGCTCCCCGGGGTCCCCCTCTAGATGCGCCGAGGAGCGCAGCCCCGCGGGGATCAGCAGGACGCGTGTTTGAGCGCAGCGAGTTTGCGTCATGCCCCCGTGGGGCGAGCACCGCAGGTTCCCGTAGCGACAGCGGAGGGCGCAGGTAGTGGGGGTGGCCTTTCTTTTGGTTCCTTTTCTTTGGCCACATGTATGGACCGGAGACATAGGAAACAGGTGTGCGAAGACATAGTAAACACCTCCTGTGCGCGTTCAGCGCAAGGAGACCTGAATGCCTTGGACACCGAAAGACCTAATGGACATAAAGCAAGAATTCGTTGAGCTGGCCCGCAAAGAAGGAGCCAACCGGCGCGAGCTGTGTCGCCGCTTTGGCATTAGCCCCAAGACTGGCTATGCGCTGCTGGCACGTTACGCCCAGGAGGGGGTAGGTGCGTACGCACCCCGCTCCCGCAAGCCTTTGCACAGCCCTGCGCGCACTTCGCCCACGCTGGAGCTTGCCGTCACGCAACTGCGCGTACAGCATCCTGCATGGGGTGGACGCAAGATTGCCCGCCGCTTGGCCGAGCTGGGCCATGCCGATGTGCCTCCGCCCAGCACTGTCACGGCCATCCTGCACCGCCATGGCTTGATCACCCCCCAGGCCAGCGCGGCCGCCCAGCACTGGCGGCGCTTCGAACACGAGCAACCCAATGCGCTATGGCAAATCGACTTCAAGGGCGACTTCGATACCTTGCAAGGGCGCTGCTATCCGCTGACCTTGCTGGACGACCATTCGCGCTTCAACCTGGTACTGCAAGCCTGTCCCAGTGTGGCCACCACCAGTGTGCAGCCCCACTTGGCCCAGGTATTCGAGCGCTATGGCCTACCGCTGCGTGTGAATGCCGACAACGGAGCCCCTTGGGGCAGCCCTCGCCAGCCCGGGCAGACCTTGAGCGAGCTCAGTATCTGGTTGATCCGCCTGGGTATCCGGGTCAGCCACAGTGCGCCGTACCACCCGCAAACCAACGGCAAGATCGAGCGCTTCCACCGCTCGCTCAAAGCCGAGGTACTGGCAGGGCGCAGCTTTGCAGGCTTGGCGCAAGCGCAATTGGCTTTCGAGCACTGGCGCGGCATCTACAACCACGAGCGGCCCCACGATGCGTTGGAGCTACAGACCCCGGCCCAGCGCTACCAGAGCAGCCCAAGGAGCTATTGCGCCACGCTGGCACCGATCGAGTACCCCCAAGAGGACACGGTGGCCATGGTCAACTGGAATGGAGAAGTCCGTTTCAAGGGTTTCAAGCTGCGGGTATCCAGTGCGCTGTTCAAGCTACCGATTGCCTTCCGAGAAGACCCCGAACAGGTCGGCTGCTACAACGTTTTCTTCTGCCACCAGCGCTTCATGCAGGTCGACTTGAAAGCTTTGCAGGCTACCACCTGAAGGACCATTGTGTTTACTATGTCCCTGCACACCTGTTTCCTATGTCTCCGGTCCATACAGCCACACAAAGAAAAGGGACTGCGCCGCCGGGCGCACCACCCGGCCGGGGATGGTTACAGACCACCCCACCCTCAAAGAAAATCACCCTTTCACGCTCACCCCACCAGCACAACCAGCTACTAAAAGTATAGCGTTGTGCATTCATTAACCGTCCGTCACGGAAAACCGCCAGGAGGGGTCAGAGCCCCATTGCGGGTCGCGGGTACTCTCGACTCCTTCACCATCCGTCGCGCCATGGGGATCTGACCCCACTTGGCTCCCCCCATGCGTCACCACCCGGTTACGCCCGCTACGCTTGGCTTCATAGCAGGCGCTGTCGGCGGCTTCCAGCACGGCGATGTCGTGCAAGGCCGGGCTCAGCTGGACCACGCCGATGCTGGCGCCCAGGCGAAACGAATGCTCGCGCCAGTCCATGCGCCAGACAAACACCCCGGCGCGCACCTGTTCAGCGATTTTCTGTGCCCGCTTCAGGCTACAGCCGGGCAGCAGAATGGCGAACTCATCGCCGCCCAGGCGGGCCACGGTGTCGCTCTGGCGCATGGACTGGCGCTAGCGGGTGATGACGATGCCCACCGGCGAATTCTTCAGGATGGCCATCAGCTGCTCGACCATGGCGCTCTGGGCCGCCTGGGCCCGGCCACGCTCCAGCGTCACGTGGCGAAACACCTGCACCAGCGGGCCGATCTCGCCGCGGGCCCGGGGCCAGTCGCCGGACACGGCGCGCCCCGCGCCCAGCAGCCGCTGGGCCCGGTCGCGCAGCTGGGTGATGGGCCGAACGATGTTGGCGATCAGCAGCGTGGACAAGGCCGCTCAAATGCCCATGATGCCCAGCACCACCAGCCAGGAGCGGGCGCGCACTTGGCGCAGCGGAGCCAGGACGTAGTCGGCAGCGGTGCTGCGGGCCACCGTCCAACCGGCGGCGGGCACATCGGCGGTAGCCACCAGGTAGTGCGACATATCCACGGGTTGGCCCGCGCGGCGCTGGGCCAGCAGGGCACCCAGGCCGGGCTCGTCGGCGGCGCGTTGCAGGCGGTGCTGGGCATCGGGGTGCGACAGGATGGTGCCGGCCTGGCTGTAGATGACCAGCACGGTCGAGAAATCGCCCAGCGTGGAAACCGCCGCAAGCAACAGGTCGGCCGAGAGCAGCGACACCGCGCCCGCCAGCACCGCCACGGCCTGGCCGTCCGCGCCGCGTACCAGCACGGTCACCACCACTACCGGCTCCCGATTTTGCGAACTGAGTACCGGCTCGGTGATGCCGGTGACCCCGGTGTCCAGGGTGGCCTGGAACACCGCCTGGTGGCTGAAGTCCGGGTCGGGCAGATAGGAATCCGAAAGATGGAGGCACCCCCGACAGAGCAGGCAATGGTTGCATACATAGCGTTCAGGACATCTCGATATGATGTTTTCGCATACAAACTTCATAGAACCCTCCCATGAACCTGAAGCACAAGTACTTCTTCGCCAGCTACTGCCCAAACCAATCTCTTTTGGCCGCCGCGTTGATAGTTGCCACTGCAATACTGGGCGGATGCCAAACCACCCCACCTGACACAGGTCAACCTGAACCCAAAATTCTGTCCGTTACGAAATCACAAGGAAGAGGCATTCCCAACGGAAGATCAGACTCGGCAGCCCCATTTTTACGAAAAGGCCAGCTCCCACCCGCTGGCACACCCCAATATGGGTACTCACAGCATCAACCAATCAAAACGAAAGCTGCGGGCCAGTATGGCCATATCCTGTTTTTGAATGCCTTGCGCGGTCCGAACGGTGAGACTATCGAGTACGAACGTTTGGGAGCATGCTGCGATTTTGTGGATCCGTCACTCCCGATGGGAGGAGGTCTTCTCGACATATACCTTGTACGTGTATTGGGTCGTGATGCGGTCACCAAGCTCTATGTAGATATGTACACCACGGGCAGTCCCCAACTGCCACGAGGATTCACCGCCCGAGATTAACTGCCAAATAACCCTCCAGCGCCCATTCAGAAAGCACGAGCGGCTATCAAATTTGACAATTTAACAATGCGCACTACGCCCCTCCCCCTCAAGCTCCAATGGGATGTGCGCCGCTACAGCGGCGAGCACCAGGCCCATGCGCACGACCACGTGCAGATCATGTTTGCCCTGCAGGGCCGCATGGAGCTGGAGATTGGCGGGCGGGCCTGCTTTGCCGATACGGCCTGCGGGGTGATCGTGCCGGCCGGGGTGGTGCACGGTTTTGAGGCCGCGGCCCACACCCGCATGTGGGTGCTGGACCTGCCCGCGCAGCCCGGCCTGGAACGGGTCAAGCGTTTTGCCGTGCCGCCGTTGCGCCCGGATCTGGCGCTGGCCGACCTGCTGCAAGCCCCGCAGATCTTGCAGCGCCGCAGCGTCACGCGTGCCGCCCTGGATGCGGCCCTGGATGCCGAACTCCACGCGCCCTGGACAACCGCCCGCATGGCCGCACTGTTCCATCTGAGCCCGCAGCGCTTCCACGCCCGCCTGCTGGAGCTGACCGGCAGCCCGCCGCAAAGCTATCTGCGCGCCCGGCGGCTGCAGCGGGCGATGGCCCTGGTCCAAGCCGGCATGCCGCTGGACACCGCCGCACTGCAGGTGGGCTACCGCAGCGCCAGCGCCCTGGCCTTTGCCTTGAAGCGCGACCAGGGCGTGGGGGCCCGGGCCTTGCGTAGCTGACCACCTCAAGAGTTTCTCTACATTTGCCCAGCCGCCCTGCCCCACCATGGCGGCATGCAGAACAAACCCTTTCTTGGCAGCCTGATGGTGCTGGCCGCGGCCGTGCTGTGGGGCACGACCGGCACAGCCCAGAGCCTGGCACCCCCCCATTTATCGGCCTATTGGATCGGCGCGCTGCGGCTGGTGGTGGCCGCGGGGTTTTTTGCGGTCTACGGGCTGCTGACCGTGCCGCGCAGCCGCTGGGCGGGCGATCTGCGGGCGCTGCCCTGGGGCCGGGTGCTGCTGGCGGGCCTGTGCGTGGCGGGCTACAACCTGGCGTTTTTTGCCGGGGTCCGGGCCAACGGCGTGGCCATCGGCACCGCCGTGGCGCTGGGCAGCGGGCCGGTGTGGGCGGGCGTGTTGCAGTGGCTGTGGACCCGGCAGGTTCCGCGCCCGGCCTGGTGGCTGGGCACGCTGCTGGCGGTGGCCGGGGGTACGCTGATGGTGCTGGGCGGCGGGGCCGACCATGCGGTGAGCCTGCACGGCACGCTGCTGTGCCTGGCCGCCGGTTTGAGCTACGCGGCCTATGCGGTGCTGAACCAGGGGCTGGTACGGGCTGCACCGCCTGCCACGGTGACGCTGTGCGTGTTTGGCGCGGCGGCGCTGGTGGCCGTGCCGGTGGCGCTGGCCGTGTCCGGGCCGTTCAGCGCCACGGCCACCGACGTGCTGGTGGTCGGCTACCTGGGCGTGGTGGCCACCGGGCTGGCGTATTTGCTGTTCAGCTACGCGCTGCGCTGGGTATCCAGCGCCACGGCGGTGACGCTGGCCCTGGGCGAGCCGCTGGTGGCCTTTGGCCTGGCGGTAGCCGTGCTGCACGAGCCAACCACGCTGGGCGCGTGGATCGGCCTGGGCGGCGTGCTGGCCGGGCTGGCGGTGGTGATGGCCGCCGAGGTGCGTGCTAAGCCTGCTGCGGCTCCAGCAACTTGGCGTACAGCGAAGCCCCGGTCAGGTCTTTCAAAGTGACCGTCATGGCGCGGGTTTTGGCATCGATGTCCACCTGACCGAAGAACTGGAAACCGCCGCTGGGTGCGGTGTTCTGCTCGGGTGGGGCCTTCTGGTAGGCCACTTGCATGCCGAAGGTGCCGTCCACCTTGCAGGGGCCAAAGCTACCTGCATTCAGCGGGCCCGAGACGAATTCCCAGAACGGTGCGAAGTCGCTGAACTGCGCCTTGTTGGGGTCGAAGTAGTGGGCGGCGGTGTAGTGCACGTCGGCGGTCAGCCACACCACGTTCTGGATGCCGGCGCGCTTGATCTCGCGCAGCAGGCGGGCGATTTCGATCTCGCGGCCCAGGGGCTGGCCGTCGTCGCCATTGGCAATCGCCTCCCATTTGTCGCGGCCTTCGGCGTCCTTGCCATCGGGCACGTGCAGGCTGATGGGCATGTCGGCGGCGATCACTTTCCACACGGCCTTGGATTGCTTCAGGCCGTCGAGCAGCCAGTCCACCTGCGGGCGACCCATGAAGGCGCTGTCGGCGGTTTCTGCCGTTTGCAGATTGGCGCTGTTGGGGCCGCGGTAGCTGCGCATGTCGACCACAAACATGTCCAGCAGCGGGCCCTGGGGCAGGTAGCGGTACACGCGCTGGCTCTCTACATCGGCGGTGCGGCGCAAAGGTGCGTACTCGTGGAAGGCCTGGGCACCGTAGGCGGTGAGCAGGGGGATGTTCTTTTGGGTGTAGCGGGCATCGCCGCGCAGGTCTTTGGAGTCGGACCAGTTGTTGGTCACCTCGTGGTCGTCCCACTGCCAGATCTGCGGCACATCGGCGGCCATGCGACGGATGTTGGCATCCAGCAGGTTGTAGCGGTGGCGGCCCCGGTAGTCGTTCAGGGTTTCGGCGACCCGGCTCACCTCTTCGGTGACGATGTTGTTCCACAGCGTGCCGTCGGGCAGTTTTACCTGGGCGCTCATGGGGCCGTCGGCGTAGATGGTGTCGCCGCTGTGCAGAAAGAAGTCGGGGTTGACCTTGCGCATCTGCTCGTAGATCGACATGCCGCCCCAGGCTTCGTTGATGCCAAAGCCCTGGCCCGCGGTGTCGCCGCTCCAGGTAAAGCGCACGTCGCGCAGGGCTTTGCTGCCCGCGGCGGCCGGCAGGCGCAGGTGGCCGCGCACCGGCTCGGACAGCACGCGCTCGTTGTGCAGGTCTTGCAGCACCACGCGGTAAAAAATCTCCTGCCCCGCAGGCAGGCCCGCCAGGTCCAGGCGGCCAGTGAAGTCGCTGCCCTCCATCAAATACGGCCCGCGCACGCGGGTAGGGTTGGCCAAGCTGGCGGTGGTCGACCAATCGACCCACATGCGGGCCGGGCGGTCGCTGCGCGTCCAGACCATGGCGGCATCGGACTTGGGATCGCCGCTTTGCACGCCCTGGGCCATTTGCGGGCGCATGGTGTCGCGGGTGATGATGGCGGGGGCAGATTGGGCAAAGCTGTGCAGCGGGGCGACCACGGTAGCGCCCGTCAGGGCGGTGGTGGCATTCAGAAATGTGCGGCGGTCCATGGCGGGTCTATAGGTAGTGGATAGGTAGTGGATCAAAGGAGGGGGTGGCCGCATTGTGGAAAAGCCAGATGTCATGCCTGTGACGCTGCCACCGCAGATGGATAAGAAATCGGCCCCTCGTGCTGATAGAACCAGCGCTAGTAGCTATAAAAACTGCAGCATTCGATAAAAATACAGAGGCTGCACAGGGGGGTAACATGCGCACCATCCCACGCGATTACAAATATTTACAAGGACGGCACCATGGACCACTCCCCCACCGCCCCGGGTTCCCGCGCTTCGGTGGCCCGCAGGTTGGCCTGGCTGTCTTTGGTAGGCCTGGCGGCGGTGCTGCTGGCCGTGGCGGTGGCGATAGGTGTGATCGAGCAGCGCAGCACCCACGCCCAGCTGGTCAGCACCGTGACCGAGCGGGTGCAAAGCGTGGTGGCGGTAGCCGATGCCTACGACCGCATCAACCGTGAGCTGGTGCAGCGCGCGTTTCGCAGCTTTCGCAACAGCTTTGGCCCCACCCTCAGCCTGGACCCGGCCACCGGCCAACTGAACAATGCCGACAAAGCAGTCAACGACGACTTCAGCGCGGTAGACCAGTTCACCCTGGACACCGGCGGCGTGGCCACGGTGTTTGCCAAAAAGGGCGACGACTATCTGCGCATCACCACCTCGCTGAAAAAGCAGGACGGTGCGCGCGCCATGGGCACCCTGCTGGACCGCAGCCATCCGGCCTACGCGCTGATCCAGGCCGGCCAAAGCTACACCGGCCCGGCCGTGCTGTTTGGCACGCCCTACATGACGCGCTACGAGCCCATCAAGGACGCAGCCGGGGCCACCATCGGCATCTTCTTTGTGGGCAGCGACATCACCTTGCAGCAGGCGGCACTGGACAAGCAGATCACCGAATCCAAATTCTTTGCCACCGGCGGCATCTACCTGCTGGACGCGCGCGGCGCGCTGGCCGATGCCAAATTTGCCATCCACCCCACGGCCAAGGGCAAAAAAGTACTGGAAGCCTTTCCCCAGGCCGAGCCCTTCCTGACCGCCCTGTCCACCGCACCCGACGGCTACGTGCGCCAAGCCGCCACCCTGCTGGGCAGCACGCCCACCGACACCTGGGCGGTGATGCGCAAAACTGCTGCGGGCAGCAACTGGCTGGTGGCCGAGGTGCCCGAGAGCGAGGCCATGGCCGAGTACTGGCGCAACATGACCGTGATCTGGAGCCTGCTGGCCGCCACCACCGTGCTGCTGGGCGTGGGCCTGTATGTGCTGGTGCGGCGCACCGTGAGCCTGCCGCTGGCCGAGCTGACGGTGGCCGTGACCGCCGTGGCCCACGGCGACCTGACCCGCACCTTCAGCACCCAGCGCCAGGACGAGATCGGCGCGCTGGTGAACGAGGTGGAAGGCATGCGCCAGCGCTACCTGCAAGCCCTGTCGCAGGTGCGCGCCGCCGTGGAAAGCATAGGCACGGCCAGCGCCGAAATCGCCAGCGGCAACCAGGACCTGAGCGTGCGCACCGAGCAAACCGCCAGCAACCTGCAGCGCACCGCCAGCAGCATGGAGCAGCTCACCAGCACGGTGCAGCAGTCCGCCGACTCGGCGCGCCAGGCCAACCAGTTGGCGGCATCCGCTGCCGCCGTCGCCGCGCGCGGCGGAGCGGTGGTGGGCGAGGTGGTGGCCACCATGACCGACATCAACCACAGCTCCAAGAAGATCGCCGACATCATCGGCGTGATCGACGGCATCGCCTTCCAGACGAATATCCTGGCGTTGAATGCCGCCGTGGAAGCCGCCCGTGCGGGCGAACAGGGCCGCGGCTTTGCGGTGGTGGCATCGGAAGTGCGCAGCCTGGCCCAGCGCAGCGCCGAGGCGGCCAAAGAGATCAAGACGCTGATTGGCGCATCGGTGGACAAGGTGGAATCGGGCTCGCGGCTGGTGCAGAACGCGGGCAGCACCATGGATGAAATCGTCAGCTCGGTGAAGCGCGTGAGCGACACCATCGGCGAGATCACCGCCGCCGCGGCCGAGCAGTCGGACGGCATCGGCCAGGTCAACAGCACCGTGGGCCAGCTGGACCAGATGACCCAGCAGAACGCCGCGCTGGTCGAACAATCTGCCGCTGCCGCCGAGAGCCTGCGCGAACAGGCCGAGCGGCTGGCCCAGGCGGTGGCGGTGTTTAAATTGGTCTAGTAACGTTTACCGGTCACCAGCAAGGCTAGCCGCATCACCAGCATGGCCACGTATTCCAGGCCGCGCTGGCGCAGCGGGCGGGCGGCGTAAGTGGCGGGGTCCATCAGCTGGCCGCCTTCTGCCATGGCCTGCAGCAGGCGCTCGCGCAGCGCTGCGGCAAAGGCGGCATCGCCTACCACCACGTTGGCTTCGCGGGCCAGCAGCAGGCTCAAGGGGTCGAGGTTGCTGGAGCCCACGGTGGCCCATTGGCCATCGACCACCGCCACCTTGGCATGCAAAAAGCTGGGGGCGTATTCGTGGATCTCCACACCCGCGCCCAGCAGCACGCCGTACACCGGCCGCGCCGCATAGAACTGCATGAAGTACTCGTACTTGCCCTGCAGCAGCAACTGCACCCGCACACCGCGCTCAGCCGCGGCCACCAGCGCCTGGCGCAGGCGAAAGCCGGGCACGAAGTAGGCGTTGGCAATGATGATCTCGTGGCGGGCCGTGGCGATGGCCCGCAGGTAGGCCCGCTCGATCCGGGTACGGCTGCGCAGGTTGTCCCGTAAAACCAGTGCTGCGCTCGTGGATATTGCATCAGCAGCTATGGTTTCAGGAGCAGTTGCGGCGCGAGGCTTGGGTGACAAAAGCACTTGCACCGCTTCCTGCAGCTTGTGCTGGCGCAGGTCGCGTACGGCCTGCAGCCGCCGCCACAGCACCTGCATGGTGGTGTCGATGTGCCCCACGATGGGCCCGGTGATGCGCACCGCAAAGTCAAAGCGTGGCGCAGCCAGGGCTCCAAAGTTGGGGTCGTGGAAGTCGTCCAGGATGTTGATGCCGCCACAGAACGCCACGGCACTGTCGACCACGCACAACTTGCGGTGCAGCCGCCGCCAGCGTGTGGGCAGCAGCAGGGCCAGCAGGTTCACCGGCGAGTACACACGCCACTGCACGCCTGCAGCGGCCAGGCGCGTGCGCCATTCCTCGGGCAGCGCGCCAGTACCCAGACCATCGACCACGACGCAGGTCTGCACCCCGCGCCCGGCGGCGCGCAGCAGCGCCTCGGCCACCTCGGCCCCCGCGCCGGTGCAGTCAAAAATATAGGTTTCCAGCCGTACCGTGTGCTGCGCTGCGTCCATGGCCGCCACCAGGGCGGGGAAGAAAGCGCGGCTGCCTTCCAGCAGGTCGATGCCATGGCCAGTGCGCAGGCGGGGTCGGGAACGCGGCATGCAGTTCAGATTTCGAACTCTGCCAGCAGCGGCAGGTGGTCCGACATGCGCCACCAGATGCGCCCGCGCGGCACTTCCAGCCCCACCGGCTTCATGCCGCGTGCGTACACGTAGTCCAGCTGCGCCAGCGGCAGGCGCGAGGGGTAGGTTCGCACGCCGGGCTTGTCAAACGCATGCATGTGGATGCGGTTCAGCGCCAGCCGCATCTGGTTGCCCCAGTCATTGAAGTCGCCCGCCACGATCAAGGGCGCATCGGGCGGCACATCGCGGGCAATATAGGTGGCCAGCTGCTGCACCTGGCGCGCACGGCTGGCCGGAATCAGCCCCAGGTGCACCACGATGACATGGATGGGTACGCCGTGCGCCTGCACATGCACATGCAGCAGGCCGCGTTGCTCGAAGCGGTGGTCCGACATGTCTTCGTGCTTGTGCCATACCACCGGCCAGCGCGACAGCAAGGCGTTGCCATGCTCGCCGTGGCGGGTAACGGCATTGGTCTGGTACACCGCCTCGAAACCCTCGGGAGCCAGGTAATCGGCCTGCGGCAGGTCGGGCCAGTGGGTGAAGTATTTTTGTTCGCTGCGGTTGAGCTTGCGCACCTCTTGCAGGCAAATGATGTCGGCATCCAGCTGCTCGACCGCATGGCCCAGGTTGTGGATCTCCAACCGCCGGGCAGGCCCCAGGCCCTGCACGCCTTTGTGGATGTTGTAGGTGGCCACCCGAAGAATGGTCATGGGCAAAAGCGAGGAAGCATCAGAATGGCCTCGGCGTTAGAGGGTGAAAAACAGGCACGTGCGGCTGCATGGTACGGCAACCATTGGTAGGCTGTGTGTTCGCGTGGGCTCAGCACCACAGGCGTGCCCTCAGGCACCTGCAGGCTGAACAGATGTTCGCGGTTGTGCCGCACACCGGGTGCGTAGCGGTGCAGCCACTGGGGGTAGATGGTGTAGATGTTGTCCAGCTGCCAGTCGCGCAACTGGCCGGGCAGCGCCTGGATGCCGGTCTCCTCGGCCACCTCGCGCACGGCGGTGGTGCACAGATCCTCGTCGGACGTGTCTTTGCTGCCGGTAACCGATTGCCAGAAGTCGTCGGCATCGGCGCGGCGGATCAGCAGCACGTCCAGCGCGGCGGTGTGAATCACCACCAGCACCGACTCGGGGATTTTGAACTGGCTCAACTGTGTGCGGCCAAAAACGCGTCCAGCTCGCGGCGGTCGGGCCCGTTGCCCACGCCCCCGGTGCGCAGGCACTTCAGCGCAGCAGCGGCCGCCGCAAAGCGTATCGCGTCCTGGTCGCCCTGCCCTTGCGCCAAGGCCAGCGCCAGCGCCGCATGGAACACATCGCCCGCGCCATTGGTGTCCACCGCCTTGACTACAAACGCGTCGACGGTGTGCAGCACACCGTCGTGCCGCATCCAGCGCACGCCGCGCGGCCCCAGGGTGACCACCGCCACCTGGGTACCGGCATCCAGCGCAGCTTGCAGGGCGGATTCAATGGATAGACCCGGCGCAAATGCCGCCAGGCCGGATTCGGAAAACACCGACCAGTCGGCCAGCGCGCTCAGGGTCTGCAGGTCGGCCTGGGGCGACAAATCGCCGTCCAGCACGCTCAGCACCCCGGTTGCACGCGTCCAGTGCAGGGCCGCCAGGGCACCGGCCATCCAGCGCGGGTCGACCATCACCACGTCCGACCCCTGCAGGCCCGACACGTCCATGGGCAGCGCTTTGCGCAGCGCATCGCCCCGGCAGTTGAAGATCTGCCGCTCGCCGTGCGCATCGATCACCACCGCCGAGATCGACGACGTGGCCCCCGGCACCCGCTGCAGCCCGGAGCAATCCACGCCCAGACTATGCACCCGCCGTGCCAGAAACTGCCCGGCCTCGTCATCGCCCACCGCGCCAAACAGCCCCACGCGCGCACCCAGCCGGGTGGCCGCAATGGCCGCATTGGCCGCCATGCCGCCCGACACCATGCGGTACTGCTGGGCCGGTGTTTTGGTCGGTTGGTGCGGAAACGCCGCAATGTCAAAACAATGGTCCAGCGCCGCATGCCCAACCGTACTGATGCGCGGCCCCGCCGCAGGCGCATCCGCGCTAGCGTACGTACCCAAAATCTCACCCATAGCGCCTCTCTGTCGTCCACAGCCCGTGCGCCCACCCTGGGCCCACCGCGTCCACGCATTGTGGCGCAAGCACCGCCCGGCCCCAAGGCGCAACACCTTCCGTGGCCGAGCGGTATTCCAATAAAAATGGGGATTGCTAAATAGGTATTGACACATCATCCTCCCAAAGCCTTGGGCAGATGATGGTTGAGACCTGTGAAACAAGTGGGCACTTGATACGGCGCTGAAAGACAAAGAGCAGCGAGTCGCGCAGGTTGCCGACGCTTTTGGAATAGCAATGCGTTTTACGACGCAGTCTGGCAAGGTAGCAGCGCAGTCGGTTATTCATGCTTTCGATGGTGTACGTGTGCGCTTTGCCTTTGAGGTGCTGCTCTGGGTTAAAGATGTGGTTGTAGCACTTGTATTCATCGGTGGCGTAAGTGATTGAAGGGCTGCGAGGAATCTGCGCACCCAGCGCTTGGGCTGCAGGGGTGTCACGATCGCCCAGGACCCAGCCGAGAACTCTTTTGGCAGTGCGATCAACAGCCCACCAGAGCCAAATTGCGCTTTTTTTTCGCCAACGTAGGTCCATAGCTCATCCGCTTCGATGTAGCGGATCTCACTGGTGTCCACTTTGGCCAGTGCTTTTCCCGCAACCTCTTGTTTGACCCAGTTCATCACCGAGTTGTGGCTGACTCCCACCAGTCTTTCAGTCGCTCGCAGCCCCACGCCTTCGGCGTAGTGCTGCAGAGCACTCTCTTTGAGTTCATTTGGCACAAGCCGTCGATCCAGATCGCCAAAGGTCGTGCCGCAACTCTTGCACCGGTAGCGCTGATATCCGTGACGACTGCGTCCGTTCTTGACTAATTGAGTGCTTGAGCAAGCGGTGCATTGATTTGTCATCTGCTGATTTTGGTTGAACAGCCGATTAAAATCAATACCTATTTAGCAATCCCTAAAAATGGCTTCCGCTGCTTATTCAGAAAGCACAAGCAGCTACAGAAATAAGAGCAAAGACCAGATTTCCATCCACTCATGCTCTACAAGCCTGGCAAAATTTCAGAAAACACCATGATTTGGTGCATAATAGCGGGCTTGCCACAGTGAATTTATTTACTGCACCGGCACCAGTTTTAAAAGTGGGTTCTTAGCTCAGTTGGTAGAGCAGCGGACTCTTAATCCGTAGGTCGACAGTTCGAATCTGTCAGGACCCACCACTTTTAAGCCCTATGGGCACACAGAAGCCTGCTATTTTATACGTAGCAGGCTTTTTTGTTTTTAGCATCGGCTGGTGACCCCGCCAGCCGCAGCCTTGAGAAACGCCCTGCGGCCAGGCAGCACAATCCCGGCATGCCCCGTTCGAACACGCCCACGCCGTCCACCAGCCACGCCGTCGCCGCCTGGGTCGATGCGCTGCGCCACCAGGCCGACGCGGCGACGCTGAAAGGCCTACCCACCTTGGCCGATGCCGATGCGGCGCGGGTGATGGCTTTGCTGCGGCAAGACGGTCCACCCGAAGCAGCACCGCCAGAGCCCGAAGCCGACCCCGGCACCGTATCCGGCCACTTCCGCCCGCGCATCACCCTGCTCACCCTGGGCCGGGGCGAGGGGCTGCTGGGGCTGAAGCCGCAGGGCAAGTTGGGCCCGCGCGGCGACAGCGTGACGCTGGCCCAGATAGCCTGGACCTACCGCACCGACGGCGGCCACCGCTGGTCCACGCCCGCGCCCACCTCCATCCTCAACAACCGCCCCGCGGCGGTGCAGGAGCTGTTCGACACCGGCGGCCCGGTGGTACAGATGCAACGCGACCTGGCCGCCGAGTCCGATGCCATCGATCTGGTATGGGAGATGGGCCTGGTGCCGGTGGCTGCGCACAGCTTCCAGTGGCGCAGCCGCGACGATAGGCCCGACCTGGGCCCCGTGTGGACGCTGGCGCAAGAGGCCTTCTTTGGCGACTTCTGGGCCGACCAGGTGCCGCGCCTGCAAGCCCAGGGCTGGGCGGTGGCGGTGCAACCCGGCTTCGCCCATGAGAGCGTGCCGGTGCAGCGCTGGCGGCTGGTAGTCCACCCCGACACCGGCGAGACCACCGCCAAAGAACTGGCCGAGCCGCTGGTTCTACCTGGGCGCGGTGTGCAAAAGCTGCGCCTGCCCGAGCGCGAAGGCGCGTGGCTGCTGAGTTTGGGCATCGAGATCGACGGCGAGACGCTGGATCTGGCCCCCATGCTGGCCAACCTGCTCCAGCGCGACAGCCGCTGGCTGCACGCCGACCAGATCGCCGCCATTGACGACCTCGCGGTGATCAGCCTGCGTGCGCCCGGTGGCCGCCGCATCGACGCACCCGCGGCACCGCTGAAAGCCATCGTCGGCGCGATGGTCGATCTGCTCACCGACCCGCTGCGCCAGCAGAACAATGGCCTGCTGCGCCTGGGCGCGTGGGAGGCGCGGCGGCTGGAAGCCCTGCGCGCCGGGCTGCTGGACGCGCACCGCGTAGGGCCGCACAACGCCTGGCAACTGGAAGGCGACCTGGGCCTGGCCAGCCTGGCCAAGCGTCTGAAAGCCCTGGGCGCGCCGCAGCCCGTGGCCGCCCCCGCGGGCCTGCAAGTGCAGTTGCGCCCCTACCAGTTGGAAGGCCTGGCCTGGCTGCAGTACCTGCGCGCCCACCACCTGGGCGGCATCCTGGCCGACGACATGGGCCTGGGCAAAACCGCGCAGGCCCTGGCCCACGTGCTGGTGGAAAAGCAGGCCGGTCGCCTCGACCTGCCCGCGCTGGTGGTGCTGCCCACCTCGCTGATCTTCAACTGGCAGGCCGAGGCCCACCGCATGGCCCCCGGCCTGCGCCTGCTCACGCTGCAGGGGCCCGACCGCGCCACGCTGTTTGCGCAAATGCCCCAGCACGACCTGGTGCTGACTACCTACCCGCTGCTGTGGCGCGACATGGATGCCTTGGCAGCGCAGCACTTCCACCTGGTCATTCTGGACGAGGCGCAGATGGTCAAAAACGCCGGCAGCCGCAGCGCCCGCGCCCTGCGCCGCCTGCAGACCCGCCACAGCCTGTGCCTGACCGGCACGCCGCTGGAAAACCACCTGGGCGAGTTGTGGGCGCAGTTCGACTGGCTGATGCCCGGCTTTCTGGGCGATGCGCGCTGCTTTGCCACCCGTTGGCGCAAGCCCATCGAAGAAAACGGCGAAACCCTGCGCGCCGCCCTGCTGGCCCAGCGGGTGCGCCCCTTCATCCTGCGCCGCCGCAAGCAAGACGTGGCCAGCGAACTGCCGCCGCGCACCGAAGTCATCCAGCGCGTGCAGCTGCAAGGCCAGCAGCGCGAACTGTACGAAGGCGTGCGCGCCGCCGCCGACCTGCAGGTGCGCCGCGTGCTGGAACGCCAAAGCTTCAACGGCGCGCAAATCACCATCCTCGACGCACTGCTCAAGCTACGCCAGGTCTGCTGCGACCCGTACTTGCTCAAAGGAAAGAAGCCCGCCAAAACCATGGAGCGCGCCAAGCTCGCGCTGCTGGCCGACATGCTGCCCGAGATGGTGGCCGAGGGGCGGCGGGTGCTGGTGTTTTCGCAGTTCACCGAACTGCTGGCGCTGGTGGCAGAGCAGTTGGAGGTGCTGGAACTGCCGTTTCTGAGCCTCACCGGCAAGACCCTACCCCAAGAGCGCGGCAGCGTGGTGCAGCGCTTCCAGGCGCAAGAGGTGCCCGTGCTGCTGCTGAGTTTGAAAGCCGGTGGCGTGGGCCTGAATCTTACCGCCGCCGATACCGTCATCCACATGGACCCCTGGTGGAACCCCGCCGTGGAAGAACAGGCCACCGCCCGCGCCCACCGCATCGGCCAGGACCAGCCGGTGTTCGTCTACAAGCTGGTGGTCGAAGGCAGCATCGAAGAGCGCATGCTGGAGCTGCAGGCCCGCAAGCTGGCGCTGGCCCACAGCGTGCTGGGGGTTGATGCGCAGGGCGGGCTGAAGTTTGACGCGGCTGACCTGGATGCCCTGCTGGCGCCCTTGGGCAGCGTGACAGCCACCCAGTCTCCCGAGGAAGCCGCCCGCCGCTGGGGTCGCACGGGTAGCCGCACGGGATGAAATACTATTAAAAATATAGCTGCTCGTGCTTATGGAGTAAGCGCAAGCAGCCTATTTCTGGGATTGCTAAATAGGTTGGTTGACGACAATTACCTTGGCCGGTTAACGACAACTATGTTGGCCGGTTAGCGGCCTACACCGGGCGGGTCCGGGAGGCGGGGCTACCGTTGAACCTTCGAACATGAATCGAAGGTAGACGGCATGCCCGGCAAGAGAATCACGGACCACCAAGTGCACAAGTACAAGCAACACCGCAACCAGCTTAGCCAGGTCGCGTCTGCCGCCAAGGCCGGCATCAGTGAACGCAGCGCCCGTCGCATTGAAGACGCCAACCATCTGCCCTCACAGCGCCCCGAACGGAACTGGCGCACCCGCCCCGACCCATTGGAGGCGGTCTGGGACAGTGAAGTCGTGCCACTGTTGCAAACGGATGCCCGGCTCAATGCCGTTACCCTGCTCGAAGAGCTGCAACGCCGCTATCCGGGTCAGTGGGACAGCAGCGTGCTGCGCACCCTGCAGCGCCGTGTCCGTCAGTGGCGTGCCAAGTACGGCGCCGAACGCGAGGTCTACTTCGCCCAGGAGCACCCGCCCGGACGCCAGTGCCTGTCGGACTTCACCGTGCTCGATGAGCTCTGCGTCAAGATTGACGGGGTTGTGTTTGCCCATCGTCTGTACCAGTTTGCATTGGCCTATTCCGGTTGGCGCCACGCCACGGTCATCGACTCCGGCGAGAGCTTCATGGCGCTATCCACCGGACTGCAAGCGGCCCTCTGGGCCTTGGGCGGCGTGCCGGAAGAACACCGCACCGACAGTCTGTCGGCGGCGTTCAACAACGTGGCCGAGCAAGAAGAGCTGACGCGCCGCTATGCCGGCTTGTGCAGCCACTACGGTCTGCGGGCTACACGCTGCAACCCGGGCCAGTCCAACGAGAACGGCTCCATCGAATCGCGCCACGATTCCCTCAAGACGGCGCTCGACCAGGCCTTGCGGCTGCGCGGCAGCCGCAGCTTTGGGCTGCGCCGAGAATACGAGGCGTTTGTCGACACCATCGTGCAGCGCATGAATGCACGCACCACCAAGTTGCTGGCCATCGAGCGCACCATGCTCAAGGCCTTGCCGGTGCGGCGCACCGCCGAGTTCGAAGAGATTCCGGTACGGGTCAGCAAGTACGCCATCTTCACCGTCAAGGGTGCGCAGTACAGCACGCCAAGCCAGTTGATTGGGCACCGGTTGATGGTGCGTCAGTACGCCGAGCACATTGAATGCTGGCTAGGTGGCCAGTGTGTGTTGAGCCTTGCGCGTGCCAGGCCGGGCGACGGCCAGCGCCATGGACGCTCGATTGATTACCGCCATTTAGTTGGCGCATTGAAACGCAAGCCCGGCGCCTTTGCGCGTTGGGTGCTGCGCGATGCCGCCTTCCCGCGTGCGGTGTACCGCCAGACCTGGGAGCGTCTGGCTGGCAGCAAGCCCGAGCGCGAAGCCTGCAAGACCATGGTGGGCCTGCTGGTCCTGGCCGCCGATGGGCACGAGGCGCAGTTGGCGCAGGAGCTGGAGCAACTCATCGAACTCGACCAGTTGCCCGACCTGCATGCGCTGACGCTATTGCTGGCACCCCCGCGTGCAGAGATACCGCAGGTGATGGTGACGCTGCCGGCCTTGGCCAGTTACGACGCGCTGTTTGAGGTGGCCCCATGAGCGCGGCGCCAATTAGCACGTCAATTACCGCCACATCGGCACGTCTGGGCGTGATGCTCACAGACCTGCGCCTGCCCACCATCAAGCGCCTGGCGGGCGACCTGTGCGCACTGTCGGACCTTGAGGGTTGGCCCGCACACCGCCTGCTCGAAGCGTTACTGGAGCACGAAATCAATGAACGAGAGTCTCGCCGCATTGACCGCCACCGCGTGGAGTCCGGGCTCAGCCCGGATAAACGCCTCTCCAGCTTTGACTTCACGGCCGTTCCCACCGTGTCCAAGGCCCAGGTGATGGCACTGGCCGAAGGTACGCAGTGGCTGGACCGGGGCGCCAACGTACTGCTGTTCGGGCCACCCGGCGTGGGCAAGAGCCATTTGGTATGTGCTCTGGGCCATGCCCTGATTGATGCCGGGCGGCGGGTGCTGTTTACGCGCTGTTCGGACCTGGTGCAGCGCTTGCAGGCGGCCCGGCGGGACTTGCGACTGCCGCAGGAATTGGCCAAGCTGGACCGGTTTGACTTGCTGATTCTGGATGACCTGAGCTATGTACGGCGAGACCAGTCAGAAACCTCTGTGCTGTTCGAGCTCATATCGGAGCGTTATGAACGCAAGAGCCTGGCCCTCACTGCCAACACGCCGTTCTCCCAATGGGGCGAGGTGTTTGTGGAACCGGCTATGACGCTGGCGGCCGTTGACCGCCTGGTACACCACTCGACGATTCTGGAAATGAATGTGGAGAGTTACCGCCGACGAGCAGCTCAGCAGCAAGCCCCAGCAGTACGCAAGGCACGTTCAACGACATAAAGATTCAAAATCATTCCCCGCTTTCCACCGGCCAGGATAGTTGTCGCCGAGCGGTCAAGATAGTTGACACCGACCAATAGGTATTGATTTTAATCGGCTGTTCAACCAAAATCAGCAGATGACAAATCAATGCACCGCTTGCTCAAGCACTCAATTAGTCAAGAACGGACGCAGTCGTCACGGATATCAGCGCTACCGGTGCAAGAGTTGCGGCACGACCTTTGGCGATCTGGATCGACGGCTTGTGCCAAATGAACTCAAAGAGAGTGCTCTGCAGCACTACGCCGAAGGCGTGGGGCTGCGAGCGACTGAAAGACTGGTGGGAGTCAGCCACAACTCGGTGATGAACTGGGTCAAACAAGAGGTTGCGGGAAAAGCACTGGCCAAAGTGGACACCAGTGAGATCCGCTACATCGAAGCGGATGAGCTATGGACCTACGTTGGCGAAAAAAAAGCGCAATTTGGCTCTGGTGGGCTGTTGATCGCACTGCCAAAAGAGTTCTCGGCTGGGTCCTGGGCGATCGTGACACCCCTGCAGCCCAAGCGCTGGGTGCGCAGATTCCTCGCAGCCCTTCAATCACTTACGCCACCGATGAATACAAGTGCTACAACCACATCTTTAACCCAGAGCAGCACCTCAAAGGCAAAGCGCACACGTACACCATCGAAAGCATGAATAACCGACCGCGCTGCTACCTTGCCAGACTGCGTCGTAAAACGCATTGCTATTCCAAAAGCGTCGGCAACCTGCGCGACTCGCTGCTCTTTGTCTTTCAGCGCCGTATCAAGTGCCCACTTGTTTCACAGGTCTCAACCATCATCTGCCCAAGGCTTTGGGAGGATGATGTGTCAATACCTATTTAGCAATCCCCTATTTCTTATGCATGCAGCGGACTGGCCGCCACCATCGCCGCCACCATGTCGGCGGTGACGGCCGACAGCGTCAGACCCAGATGCCCGTGGCCGGTGTTGTAGAACACGCCGGGCCGCTTGCCGGGGCCGACGCGCGGCATCAGGTTGGGCATCATAGGGCGCAGCCCGGCCCACGGCACCACGCTTTCGGTGCGCACGCCGGGGAAGCACTGCTGCACCCATTCCACCAGCGGGCGGATGCGGTCGGCCCGGATATCGCGGTTGTAGCCGTTGAACTCGGCCGTACCCGCCACCCGAAAGCGCCCCAGCCCCAGGCGGCTGCTGACCAGCTTGGTTTCGTCGTCCAGCAAACTCACCATCGGGGCCGATGCCTGGCTGTGCGCGTCGTCCAGGTTCACGGTGATGGAATAGCCCTTGACCGGATAGATATTGACCCGGTCCCCCAGCTGGGCGGCAATGTCGCGGCTGGCCGTGCCTGCGCAGACCACCACGCCGTCGAACACGCTGGTGTGGGTGTCTGCACCGTCTTGCGCGGTGATGGTGACGGATTTGCCGTCGCTTTTGACGGTCTGGATCGCATGGCCGTAGCGGGTTTGCACACCCAGACGCTCGGCGGCGGCGGCGATGCCGGTGCTGAACTTGTGGATGTCGCCGGTGGTGTCGCTCTCGGTGAAGTAGCCACCGTAGTAGTCGCCCGCCAGCGTGGGCTCGATGGCGCGCATCTCTTGCGGGGTGACGGCGCGGCGGTCCAGCCCGCCCTGGGCCAGCAGCTTGGAGACCTTGCCCGCGTGCACAAAGTTGCCCTTGTCGCGGTAGATGTGCAGGATGCCTTCGCGCTGGTGGTCAAAGTCCAGGCCTTCCTCCGCCGCCCAGGCATTGAGGTGCTGGCGCGCGGCCATGGCCAAGCGGGTGGTTTCGATGGTGTTTTTCTCGTACTGCGGGATGGCGGCGATGAACTCGGCAAACCAGGCCATCTTGTGCCAGCTGGGCTTGGGGTTGACCAGCAGCGGCGCATCGCTGCGCAGCATCCACTTCACGCCCTTGAGCACCGTAGACCAGTGGTTCCACACCTCGGCGTTGGACACCGAAAACTGCCCGCCATTGGCAAACGAGGTTTCCATGGCCGCGTAGCGGTGCTTTTCGAACAAGGTGACGGAGTAACCGCGTTTGGCCAAGGCGTAGGCCGTGGTCACGCCCGTGATACCGCCGCCGATAACAGCTAGATTTTTCATGATGAGACTTCCAAAACGTCAACAGGGGGATAGCAACAAACGTGCGCGGCTATCGCCCCCTCTGTTTTGGACCTGAGAGATTCGCGGCTGGCCGTTCTTTTGAACTGCCAAGTCGCTTGCTCCTGCGGTGAGCCAGGTGACGAAACCCGGCTGCTCTTCAGATGTGTGTGGTGTGGATACCGGTCCTTTTGCCTGAAAGTTTCCGGGGCGGTTGCTCCTTCGGCGCTGATTTCCTGACCTGGGTCAGGGGGAGCAGTCTCTCCCGGTATGTCGCCGGATTATCGCACCGGTATCACAGTACCTTCACCGCACGGCCAATGAACTGGATCGGGCCGGTGGGTTTATTGAGGGGCGAGCCGTTCACCGGCTCCAGGGTCAGCTCAAACAACTGGTTGGGCTGCAGCGGCGGCAGCTTGTCCAGCGGGATGGTGATGGTCTGCCCCGGCTTGACCAGGCCCAGCGACACCGGGCCGTTCCAGCCCTCGCCCTTGGTCCAGAACTGCAGCGATTTCTCGGCGGGCACGGCCACCGGGCCCAGCGCGGTGAGGCTGAGTTGTCGGGTGTCGCTGGCCTGGATGACCCAGCCCGGAGCCTTGTCTTGCGGTGCGACCAGCACCACCATGTACTGCGGCCCAACGGGTAGCACACCCTGGCGCGTGACCAGCACCGAGGCCAGGATGGCAGCGGTGGCAAAACCGGCACCGGCCAGGCCGCGCCACAGGCCCAGGCGGTCCCACCACGGCGGTGGGGCGGGTGGAATAGCGGCGCGGCGCGGGGCCACGGCGTGGGCCACGCTGCGGTCTATGCGCTGCCACAGTGCTTCGGACGGCTCCACCGGTTCGGCCAGGGCGGCCAGGGGCAGCAGCTGTTCTTGCCAGCGCTGCACGGCGGCTTGCAGGGCGGCATCGGTGGGCAGGCGCTGCTCCACCATGCGGCGGCGCGTGGCGGAGAGCGTGCCCAGCACGTATTCGGCGGCCAACTCGTCGGCGGATGGGAATTCTGCTTGCGTGCTCATGCCATGCACTCCCGCAGGCTGCCCATGCTGCGTTTGATCCAGGCCTTGACGGTGCCCAGGGGCGTTTGGGTGCGTTCGGCGATTTCGCCGTGCGAGCAGCCGTCTACATAGGCGTACAGGATGCAGTTGCGCCGGGCGGGCTCCAGCCGGGCCAGGCAGTCGTTGAGCTTGCCCAGGCTGACGCGCAGGTCAAACGCATCGGCGATCTCGGCATGGGCTTGCAGGGAGTTGTGGGCATCCAGGGCGTCGGCGGTTTCTTCGTCCACCGGCACCTCGCGCGCGCCGTTGCGCACCGCGTTGAGGGCCAGGTTGCGCACCACGCTGTAGATCCAGCCCCGCCCCGAGCCGCGCTGGGCATCGAAGCTGGCGGCCTGGGTCCAGATGTTCATGAAGGCATCGTGCACCACGTCCTCGGCCTGCTGGCGCTGGCGCACGATGCGCAAGGCCACGCCCAGCAGGTGGCGGCTGTCTTGCCGGTAGATGTCCTGCAGGGCTTGGCGCTCGCCACGGGCGCAGCCTTGCAGGGCGCGCTCGTAGTCGAAATCATCGGAGGCTGTCGTCAAGGGCGTTCCATCGAGAGAATGTATGTCTCTCGATGGTAGTCGCCAAAATCGCCCGTGCAGGTCAGGCGGCTTTCCAGAAGATGTAGTCGGCCTGGTACTTGACGATTTCCTTGACACCCTTGCTGGCCGGGCTGCACAGCGTGGCCGGTGCCACACCGCCGCGGGTGGCCACGCGCTGGATGTGGGTCACGCCCGCCATCGCGCCCATGCCCATGGCGGGGTTGGCCTTGACCAGCTGGTAAGGGATGTTGCCTGCGCCTGCGGGCGCCACGGCGAGCTGGGTGGCGGTGATTTTGGAGCCGTCCATGGATTCCCAGGTGGCGGGCGGGCCGTAGTACTTGCCCACCTGTTTGCCGCTGCGGTCGTTCAGCGCGGCGTTGGGGCCGATGAAGACCCACTCGGTCATGCCGGGGGCGTTGGCCTTGTCGCGGCATTCGTAGGTGATCTCGCCCACGCCCACGGTTTCCATGGCCACTTTGTTGCCCATGGGCACCTTGACGGCCTCGGGCAGGCTGTCCTGGCTGAACATGGGTTTCATGGGGGCCATGGAGCCGCAGGCGCTCAACACGGCGGCGGCAGAGACGATGGCAAGCAGAGACAGGGGTTTGATCGGCATGGAAGTGCTCCAGAAAAAGGTTTAGCGGATGGGTACAACAGGCAGCTTTTGTGCGCTGCTACAGGTACTACACGCCAGACCCGGTTTTGGATGCAGCAGATTTGCACTATTTTTGGGTCCACCCAGGATTAGCTACAAAATAAATAGCTGCTCACGCTTATCCTATAAGCACAGGAGCCTGGTTTTCTTTAAAAAATAAAAATCAGCTTGCCAGCAGTGCCGGTGGCGGGTTGGCGGCCCAGAAGGCCTCGAAGTCCGCCGCCGGTACCGGGCGCGAGAACAGGTAGCCCTGCCCGTAGTCGCAGCCCATGGCGGCCAGCAGGTCGCGCTGCTGGGCGGTTTCCACGCCTTCGGCCACCACTTTCATGCCCAGCGCGTGGGCCATGGCCACCATGGCCTTGCACAAGGCCATGTCGGTGGAGCCGGGCACCAGATGGCGCACAAACGACTGGTCGATCTTGATGAAATCAATGTCAAAGCGTTGCAGGTACGACAGCGCCGAATAGCCGGTGCCAAAGTCGTCCAGCGCGACCTGGATGCCCGCGGCCGCCAGCTCCAGCAGGTGGTCGCTGACCCGGCTGCTGGTGTCGAGCAACAGGCCTTCGGTGATCTCCACCACCATGCAGGCGCCTGGCAGGCCCAGGGCCTGGAGCTGTGCATCCCAGCCCTGGTTGGCCTGGCTTTCATGGTGGAACTGCACCGGAGACTTGTTGATGCTGATCTGGAAATCCGGATGCAAATTCTTGCGCCAGGCTTGCACCTGCAGCGCCGCCTGCTGGAACACCCACTCGCCAATATCCACGATCAAGCCGCTGGATTCGGCAATCGGGATGAACTGGGCCGGGCTGATCAGCCCGCGCGTGGGGTGCTGCCAACGGATCAGCGCTTCGGCCTTGTGCACGGCCCCGGTGGCCAGCTCCACAATGGGCTGGTAGACCAACCGGAACTGCTGCTCCTGCAGGCCGGAGCGCAGGTCGCTGGCCAGCCGCACCCGGGTTTGCGCGGCTTCCTGCAAGGCGGGGGTAAAAAAGCTGAAGCGGTTGCGTCCCGCGCCTTTGGCCACATACAGCGCCTGGTCGGCGTTCTTGAACAGGTCTTCGATGTCCTTGGCATCCAGCGGATACAGGGTGATGCCGATGCTGGCGGACACAAACACCTGCTCGTTGCCGAGCTGAAACACCTGCTCCATCGCCCGCAAAATCTTTTGCAGGGTGGGCTCCAGGCGGTGCACATCGGTCACTTCGGTCAGCACCACCGTGAACTCGTCGCCGCCCATGCGGGCCACGGTATCGGCCTCGCGTACGCAGGCCTGGATGCGCCGGGCCGCCTCCATCAGCAGCAAATCGCCATTGTCATGGCCCAGGGTGTCATTGACCTCCTTGAAGTGGTCCAGATCGATGAACAAAATGGCCAGCTGCTGCACGTCGCGTTTGCAGCGCTTGATTTCTTGCTCCAGCCGGTCACGCAGCATGCGCCGGTTGGGCAGGCCGGTCAGGGTGTCAAAAAACGCCTGCTGGCGGATCAGGGCCTCGGCGGCTTTGCGGTCGGTGATGTCGGTATGCGTGCCTATCATGCGCAAGGGTTGCCCCTGGGCATCGCGGGTGATGACCATGCCCCGGCTCAGCACCCATTTCCAGCTGCCGTCCTTGCAGCGCACCCGGTGTTCGTTGGAGTAGCTGGTGGTGTAGCCCGCAAAGTGGGCATCGCGGTCGCGGTCCATCCGCAGCAGATCGTCGGGGTGGGTGCGCCGGTCCAGCTCGCTGGGCAGGTCGGGAATTTCGCCCTCGGAAAAGCCATACATCTCGACCAGGCGCCTGGAGAGGTGCTCCACCCCGGTCTGGATGTGCCAGTCCCACACGCCGTCGCCGGTACTTTCCAGTGCCAGCCGCCAGCGGTTTTCGGTTTCTTGCAGCGCCATCTGGGCCTGTTTGCGCTCGGTGATGTTTTGCAGCACCGAGGTGCGCGACAGCAATCGCCCCTGGTCCCAGGTGGAGGTGCCCCTGGCGTGTACCCAGATGGACTCGCCCCGGAAAGTGATGGCTTCCAGCTCGAAATCATGGGAGCTGGTATGGGTGCCGCCGTGCGGTGCAGCAGCATCGTAAGAAGCACGGATGGTGGCCACGGCCTGCGGCGTAAATACCCGTTGGACCGTCTCCATGGCGGTGGTGGGTATGTATTCCTTGGGGGTGGTCTGGAAGATGCGGTAGACCCCTTCAGTCCAGTAGACGCGGTCGCGCAACCCATCCACCTCCCATCCGCCCACCTGCGCCAGCGCCTGGGTGGCGGTCAGCAACTGGTCGAGCCGCTTGCGCGCGGCCTGGGCCTGCACGTAGTCGGACACATCGGCAAAGGTGCGCACCATGCCACCATCGGGCAGAGTCTGGGTTTTGACCTCCAGCGTGTGGCCGGTCAAAGTGACACGCAGAAAGTGGGAGGGCACCTGGGCGTGGCCGCCTGCCAGCACGTAACCACGGGCAGCTGGGTCCACCCACTGGGCCTGGGGGCCAAAGTCGCCGCGTTCGAGCTGGAAGTTGCTGATCTGCTCCAGCGTAGGGTAGGCAGCCAAAAAGCTGTCGCTCAGGTCCAGCAACTCGCAGACACGCCGGTTGAACGAGATCAAACGCATCCCGGCATCAAACACAAAAATACCTTGGCTGATGCTGGCCGTGGTGGCTTGCAACAGCCGGGTTTGTTCCAGCAACTGGGCATGCGATGCCCGCAAGCCTGCCTCGGCCTGCTTGCGCGCGCTGATGTCGGTGTGGGTGCCGATCATCCGCAAGGGGGTACCGTCGGCAGCGCGGCTGACCACCATGCCGCTGGCCATGATCCAGACCCAGTGCCCGTCCTTATGGCGCATGCGCAAGTCCATGCTGTAGCCCGGTGCCGAGCCGTCCAGATAGGCCGCCACCGCCGCCTGCATAGGGCCGATGTCGTCCGGGTGCACGCGGGTCGTGAACTCTTCAAAGCCCGGGGCCGACTCGCCGCTGACAAAGCCCAGCATCTCGTCCCAGCGCGTGGAATAGGTTTGGTGCCCGGTGCGCAAATCCCAGTCCCAAACCCCCACGCCCGAGCCCTCCAGGGCCAATTTCCAGGGGTTTTTTGCTTCCCCCATATCCGGCGCACGGGTCCAGTCCAGCTGCGCAGGCGAAAGAGGTGGGTCGGGGCGGTGGTTCAAGGTTTGGGGGCCATCAGCTGGATAAGCGCATAGTGGCCGATTCTAAAACCTTGTGGGTATACAGACTATGTACGCACATTCGGACGCAGGGAGATTTTTCAGGGTGGCTTTATCCCCACAAGGCCGGTGGCGGCGGCTGGATCAGACCATGGTCGTACTGCATGGCCACCGTCCGGTCTTCCTGTTGCAGCAAGGGGCCGTCCAGATCCACATAGGCACAGCGCTGGGCCAGCAAGAAAGCCGGAGCCATCGCCAGCGAAGTGCCGCACATATTGCCCACCATCAGCCCCAGACCATGCCGCGTCGCCTCGGCGGCCAGGGCGAGCGCCTCGGTCAGGCCGCCGCATTTGTCGAGCTTGATGTTGGCGAACTGGTAGCGTCCCACCAGCGTCGCCAGCGAGGCCCTATCGGTGCAGGACTCGTCGGCCGCCAGGGGAATCGGCGACTGCAGGCCGTCCAGCGCCGCATCCTGGCCGCGCGCCAGCGGCTGCTCGACCAGCTCGACCCCGGCCTGGGCCAGTTGCGGCAACAGTTCGCGCAGCAGCGCGGGCGACCAGGCCTGGTTGGCATCCACCACGATACGGGCCGTCGGGTGCTCCTCGCGCACCATGCGTACCACGTCCAGGTGCCGCTGCGCATCCACCTTGAGCTTGAGCAGCGGGTAGTGCCGGGCCGCGCGGACCTTGCGCCGGGTAGTGGCCTCGTCGCCCAGGCCGATGGTGTAGGCGGTGGTGACGGGCTGCCAGCGCGGCAGCCCGGCGGTCTGCCAGGCCGGCACACCGGTTTGCTTGGCCCGCAGGTCCCACAGCGCGCAGTCCAGCGCGTTGCGGGCACCGCCCGCGGGCAGCATCTGCAGCAGCTCGGTGCCGGTGAGGCCGTCGTGCAGGTGCGGCAGCACGGCGGCGATTTGCGCGGCCATGCTGGCGGGGGTTTCGCCGTCGTAGTCCACCCCGGCGGCTTCGGCCTGGCCGGTGTGGCCTGCGTCATCGGACAGGGTCAGCAGCAGCACCGGCTGGTGGGTGATGACCTCGCGGGCGATCTCGAAGGGTTCATGCATCGCCCACTGTTCGATGCGGGTGTGGCAGCGGATCATGCTTGCAACAAGGCGGTAGCCAGCGCCTCCACGCCGCCACGCATCGGGTCGGCCACGGGCAAATTCAGCTCCCGGGCGATGCGGTGGGCGTAGGCATCCCATGCGGCATCCGACAGGCTGGACGAATTGATACTGATGCCCACGCAGCGCACCGCCGGGTTGGTCAGGCGGCCCGCCTCAACGTAGCGGTCGATGGCGACCTGTAGGTCGGGAATCGGAAAGCCGGGGTAGCCCTCGATGCAGTCGCGCGCCGGGTCGTGGCACAGCACCAGCGCATCGGGCTGCGAGCCGTGCAGCAGGCCCAGCGTCACGCCCGCGTAGGCCGGGTGGAACAGCGCGCCCTGCCCTTCGATCACGTCCCAGTGGTTGGCGGCGTTGTCGGGCGAGAGTTGCTCGGCGGCACCGGCCACAAAGTCGGAGATTACCGCGTCGATGGCCACGCCCTCGCCCGCAATCATCACCCCGGTCTGGCCGGTGGCGCGGAAGGTGGCGGCTACGCCGCGGCGTTGCAACGCCTGGGCCAGGGCCAGGGCGGTGTATTTCTTGCCCAGCGCGCAGTCGGTGCCCACGGTCAGCACCCGCTGGCCGCTGCGCTTGCGGCCCGTGCCCGCGGGGAAGCCTTGGTCCGAATGCCGTACGTCGACCAGGCGCGCACCGCTGCGCTGGGCGGCTTGCACCAGGCGCGGGAAAGATGTCAGGCGCGAATGCTGGCCGCTGACGATGTCCAGGCCCGCATCCAGCGCGGCTTCCAGCGCGGACAGCCAGTGTTCGGGCAGAGCCCCGCCCACGGCGGCCACGCCCACCACCAGCGAGCCCGCGCCCTGCTGCGCCGCCTGCTGCGGCGACAGGCGGGGCAGGCCCAGGCTGACGGTGGCGGCGGGCAGGCTCCATTCGCCCAGGACATCGTCGGCACACCAATCGCGCAGGCCAAAGGCGGTTTTGGCATCGGACTTCAGCGTGACATCGCCCAGAAACAACAGATAGGGTTTACGGAGTTGGTGCATGTTTTCAAATCGGTTCAAGTGGCCTGTCATCGCACAGCCGGTCGCGTGCCAAAGGCTTTGGCGAGCCGGAGCGTAAGCCGGATCGACATCGAAAAACCGGCTTCGGCACCGCCCCTACACCCACAGGGATAGGCCGCCGAGCCCCGCGGCCAAGCCCCTAAAAATGGGGCTATCCCTTTGGGGATAGAGCCCGTTCAGCACCCGCAAAATCGCCGTATTCTTGCGCCGCGTTCCCCCCCCCCCTTTTGGCATCCAACCTTGCAGGAATCCCCCATGAAACTGAACTCTCTACTTGCTCTCGTCTGCCTATCGCTGGGCCTGTCGGCCCAGGCAGCCGACACCAAAGACCTGCGCATCGGCACCGATGCCACCTACGAGCCCTTTGAGTACAAAGCCCCGGACGGCAAGCTGGTAGGCTTCGAGATCGACCTGGGCCACGCCATCTGCGCCGAGATGAAGCGCCGCTGCGTGTTCGTGGAGTCGCCCTGGGATGCGCTGGTGCCGTCCCTGCCGGCCCGCAAGTTCGAGATGATCATGTCGGGCATGACGGTGACCGACGACCGCCGCAAAACCGTGGCCTTCAGCGACAAGATCACCGACATCCCCTACCGCGTGATCATCAAGCACGGCAGCGGCCTGGACGGCTCGCCCGCCGCCCTCAAGGGCAAGAAGGTGGGCGTGCTCAAGGGCTCCACCGAAGCCGACTACGCCGAAAAATACTACGCCAAGGCCGGGGCCACCGTGCAGCGCTACGAGTCGACCCAAGACTCGTACCTGGACATCGCCTCGGGCCGGCTCGATGCCATCATCGGCAACCTGGTGGAAATGAAGATGGGTTTTCTGGCCAAGCCCGAAGGCAAGCCGTTTGAATTTGCCACCTATGAACTGAAAGACCCGGCCGTGCTGGGCTACGGCACCGGGGTGGCCATGCGCAAACAAGACACCCAGCTCAAAGCCGATTTCAACACCGCGCTCAAAGCCGTGCACGCCAACGGCACTTACAAAAAGATCGCCGACAAATATTTCGATTTCGACGTGTACGGCAAGTAATCAGCCCGCGGCAGGCCCGGCCTCCAGCAGCGTCTTGCAACGGCTGGTGGAGGGCGCGCTCTGGTACACCGCCAGCGGGTCCACTGCCCCATCGGGCTCGGCAAACGGGATGCACTGGATGAACAGCGAGAACAGCTCCGCCTGCGAGCCGATATCCAGCTTGCGGTGGATGTTCTTGCGGTGGATCTTGATGGTGCCCTCGGTAGTCTTGAGCCGCTGGGCCGTCAGCGCCGACGAGTAGCCACTGATCATGTAGAACAGCACCTGGCGCTGGCGCTGGGTGAGCAGCGAGCTGGCGAAGTTCTCCACCGTGCTCTGCACTTTGCGGTGCGTCAGCCGGTCGCTGTGGCGCTCGGCGGCGGCTGCCGTCAGGGCGTGGTGCTTGGCGGTGGCCGCTATCACGATAGGTGCCAGCGTGCGGATCGCCAGCAAATCGGTGGCCTGGAACGGGGTGTGGCGGATGCTGCGCTCGATGAAGATGTTCAGCGCCGTGTCTTCGTTGATGCGCCACAGCAGGTCCACCGAGTCCGACAGGCCGATCTGCGAATAAAACACCCGGTAGTACTCGGAGTCGTAAAAATCGTCCGGCGCAATGTCGCGCAGCCAGTACACGCCGCTGGGGCAGCCCTGCAAAAACAGCTGGTAGTTCGGATCCAACACGTAGGGGCCGGACAAAAACGCATCTTCCGGCAGGCTGCGCTCTTGCGGGTTGAAGCGGTGCAGAATGCGGCGCGGCTGCTGGTGCCGGTGGAACAGCATGGCACCGCCCGAGTCCACGGCGCACACCTTGCCCAGCACATTGAGCACGGTGTCGAACCAGTCCGGGCTGCCAATGGCTTCGACCATGGTGGCCAGCGCACCGACCAGGTCGGTATCCAGCGGCAAACACAGGCGGGTGGCGTAGGGGTTATCCATAGATGCTAGTGTCGCAGACCTAAATACCTCTTTTTTTTCAGAAATGAATATCTCTATTTAGCTGCTTTTTCAGAATGGTTGATGCCCCTAGTATCGCGGGCACATCAACTCGTTTTCGCTGGAGAACACCATGAAAAAAATACTTTCCCTGCTGGCTGTGGTCATGGCCCTGGGCATGTCCACGGTATCCATGGACGCAGAAGCCGCACGGCGCATGGGCGCAGGCAAATCCCTGGGCATGCAGCGCGATGCCACGCCGAACAAGGCACCGACCGCCGCACCGACACAAGCGGCTGCGGCCAACCCTGCCGCGGCTGCCGCACCTGCTGCTGCTGCGCCCAAGCGCTCGTGGATGGGCCCGCTGGCCGGTATCGCCGCAGGCCTGGGCCTGGCCGCGCTGGCATCGCACTTTGGCTTTGGCGGCGAACTCGCCTCCATGCTGATGATGGGCTTGCTGGCCGCCGGCATCATGCTGGCGGTAGGCTTCTTCATGCGCAAACGCGCTGCGGCCAAGGCAGGCACCGTGGGTGGCATGCAGTACGCAGGAGCCGGTGCACCCACCAGCCTCTCGCCTGCTGCGCCTGCCTACAAGGTGGAAATGCCCGGCACTTCCAGCACTTTTGGTGGCTCCAGCATCGGCTCCGGCATCGGTGGCAGCGTTCCTGTGCGCTCGGCTATCCCTGCGGACTTCGACGTGGCCGGTTTTGTGCGCAACGCCAAGGTCAACTTCATCCGCCTGCAAGCCGCCAACGACGCCGGTAACCTGGACGACATCCGCCAGTTCACCACGCCGGAAATGTTTGCCCAGTTGAAGATGGACCTGAGCGAACGCGGTGGCGCGGTGCAACACACCGATGTGGAGCGCATCGACGGCGACGTGCTGGAAGTGGCCGAGGAAGGCAACCACTACGTCGTGAGCGTACGCTTTACTGGCCAGATCAAGGCCGAAGGCAACGCCCCTGCCGAGCCATTCGACGAAGTCTGGCATCTGACCAAACCCCTGCAAGGCGCAGGCGGTTGGGTGCTGTCGGGCATCCAGCAAATGTAATCTGCGCTAACCGTAGACGCAAAAGCCTCGGCGCTTTGGTACCGGGGCTTTTTTTATGTGCGGTTTAGGCCTACAAGCGCGGCACATTGGCACGCGCGATGACTTCGGACCAGCGCCGGATTTCTGATGCCAGCAGATCGCGCAATTGCGCAGCGCTACCACCGGCGGGGCTCACGCTGAGATCGGCCAACTGCTTACGCAAGTCTGCATTTTCCAACGCCTTGTTCACCTCGCGATTGAGCAATGCAATCACGGCCTGGGGCGTGCGGGCAGGCGCGGCAAGCGCATTCCACGATGCCACATCGAACCCGCGCACGCCGCTCTCCGCGACCGTGGGCACGCCCGTGAGCAAGGCCGTTCGCTTGGTGCCCATGACGGCCAGCGGCAGCACCGCTTTGGACGCGATCTGGCCCATCATCGGCCCCAGGATCTCGACAGCTCCGTCCACCTGGCCTCCGCGCAAGGCGGTGAGCACCGCCGGTGAACCGTTGAACGGCACGACCTGGAAGTCCACCCCTGCGCTCGACTTCAGCAGTTCTGCGGCCAGGTGCTGCGTGCTGCCGATGTTGATCGTCGCAATATTCAATTTACCCGGGTTTGCTTTGGCAAAGGCGAGCATTTCCTGCATGGACTTGAAGCGGCTGTTGGCAGCGGCAAGAACGGCAAGATCGAAAAAACCCAGCGTAATGACGGGTGCGAAGTCTTTTTGCGCATCAAACGGCAAGGACTTGAACAGCCCCGAGCTCACCGCCGTGCCGTTGCTCATGAGCAGAAGCGTATGTCCGTCCGGCTCAGACTTCGCAACGGCTTCACCGGCCACCACACCACCTGCACCGGGCTTGTTGTCAACGATCACGCCTTGGCGCAGGCCTTCTCCAAGTTTGCTCGCAACGGCGCGGGCCGTGAGATCCGCAATGCCCCCCGCGCCGAATGGAACGACGATGCGGATAGGCTTGGATGGAAAAGACTGGGCGCTGACCCATGCCGGAAGCAGCGCGCCCAGGGTGCCCGTGGCCAGCACATCTCGCCTACTTGTCATGTTGTATGTCTCCTGGTTGGTGGTGCACGCAGTGTCCACCCTTGCGGCAAGCAAAGCAATGCATATGGGCCGCCACCAGGGCGTTCATTCTGGGTGGAGTCCATCGCCAAAACTCTAACCATAAAAAAGCTGTGCAGCGCTTTATGGATAAGCACAACCAGCTACTGAATCAATAGCAATTCAATACATTGCGTGTTTGACCGTGCACGCCGGTGCAGCTACTACCTCGTCCCGCCCAAAGCTCAGTGCAATGCCCGCACCGCCCAGCGCAACTTGGCCGACGATGAACGGGGGTTGCTGCGCTGCTCGTCATACGAGGCGCGAATCGGGTCAGGGGCCACGCTGCTGAAGGTGCCGTTGCGCTCGCCGGTTTGGAAGCACTTCTTCACGCGCCGGTCTTCGCCGGAGTGGAAGCTCAAAATGGCCACGCGCCCGCCCGGCTTGAGGCAAGCGGGCAGGTTCAGCAGCATGGTGTCGAGCACGCCGAACTCGTCGTTCACCTCGATGCGCAGCGCCTGGAAGGTGCGCTGCAGCACTTTTTTGGTCTCGGCCAGGCGCTCTTCTGCGGGCATGCTGCGCTTGTACGCCAGCTCCATGGTGGCGCGCACCAGGTCGGCGAGCTGCACGGTGGTTTCCAGGTACTGGCCTTGCAGGGCGGCGGCCAAGGGCAGGGCAAAAGGCTCGTCGGAATTGTCGGTCAGCAGGTCACGCAACCGGTGGCGGGTCACGCACAGCAGCAGCTCGCTGGCCGACTGCCCGCTGGTCGGGTCTAGCCGCAAATCCAGCGGACCATCGGCCCGGAAACTGAAGCCCCGCGCCGGGTTGTCAATCTGCATGGACGACACGCCCAGGTCGGCCAGCGCAAAGTCAAAGCCACCGCCCGCCTGCGGCAGCAAGGTGGCCAGCTCGCTGAAGTTGGCGCGGTGCACGATCAGCGCCTCGTCGCCAAAGCCCAGGGCGCGCAGCCGCGCTGTCGTGCGGGGCAGCTCGATCGGGTCCACATCCATGCCAAACATGCGCCCACCCGGCTGCACCAACGGCAGCATGGCCAGCATGTGGCCACCAAAGCCCAGGGTCAGGTCCACCCCGGTTTCGCCCGGTACAGGCTTGAGGATGGCGAGGATCTCGTCCACACAAATCGAGCGGTGCATGCCCGCAGGCGTTTGCCCGCGCAGCATGACCTTGTCCACCTCCGCCGCATGGCGCGTGGGGTCCAGCTCTTTGTACTTTTCTTCAAACTGGCGGGGATGCGTGCCCGCGTAACGGACGCGGCGCTTGTGGGGAGGGGTGGGGTCTGTCATCGGCCATTATGCGGCCCGGGCGGGTTGGGGCTTTCACTCCACCCCTGCGATCAACCGCTTTTCCCGTTCGATCTCGGCAATCAGCTCTTCTTCGGTGGGAAGTACACGCTGGTATTTGGAGGCAAATAGCTGCTGGCTCTCTTGGATCACAGAGTATTTGACGACGGTTTCGTCCTTGCTGTCACACAGAATGATCCCGATGGTCGGGTTGTCATCCTCGCCCCGCTTGAGGTCGTCAAACATGCGCACATACATGTCCATTTGCCCGATATCCTGGTGGCTGAGCTTGCCGGTTTTCAGGTCAATGATGACGAAACACTTGAGCAAGTAGTTGTAGAAAACCAGGTCGATGAAAAAATGGCTGGTTTCGGTGCTGATGCGCATTTGCCGCGCCACAAACGAAAACCCCTTGCCCAGTTCCAGGAGGAATTTCTGCAACTCGTCAATGATGGCCTGCTCCAGCTGGCTTTCTTTGAGGTGGCTCGCCTCGGGTAGCTGCAAGAACTCCAGTACATAGGGGTCTTTGATGAAGTCCAAATGCGCGGCTTTTGCAGATGCCTCTGACGACGCGGCCTGGGTAGACAGTAGGCGCTGATAACTCTGGGTCTTGATATTCCGTTCCAACTAGCGCACCGTCCAGTTTTGCGCACGTGTCTCGTTGCAGTAGTACTCCATCGCCTTTGGCGAGTCGGCTCGAATGATCAAGCGCAGATGGCTCCAGCTCAATTCTCTACACAGAGTGTAGAGAATCTGCTGGTCAGGAAAAACCCGGTAGAACTGGCGAAAATTGTACAAATTGGCATAGGAAAACCCTTTGCCAAAATCCGCTGTCAATGCAATGGACAGCGCCTCCATCGACCGCGTGCCGTATTGGGCCTTCTGTTTCCCCTGCTGTTCCTCTTGCACGATCCTCTGGCCGATCAGCCAATAGGCCTCCACCATGGCGGTGTTTACCGCCGAACGCGCCTTGCTGCGCGCCAGTTCGAGAATGCTTTTGATATCGGCGTGAAATGTGGTGATGTCGCTCATGGTTTTAGGTGTGCAGTGCGATTGGGTACATCTCTTTCCGACCGTAGAGGACCCTCTGGTGGGCCATCGGTTTGGCGGTGGCCCACGATTGTGCCCGCTTGGCCCTGGAGGCCAACACCAAACGGAAAAAGCCCAAACCGTTGCCGGTCCGGGCTTTTTGGGGAACCTCGATCAGGTTTTATTTCTTCGCCGGCGGCAAATCCGTGCAGCTGCCATGCGCCACTTCCGCGGCCATGCCGATGCTTTCGCCCAGCGTGGGGTGCGGGTGAATCGTTTTGCCGATATCCACCACATCCGCACCCATTTCGATCGCCAGGGCGATTTCGCCGATCATGTCGCCTGCATGCGTGCCGACCATGCCGCCGCCGAGGATCTTGCCGTGGCCGTGGGCTTCTGGCGAGTCGTCAAACAGCAGCTTGGTGACACCTTCGTCGCGGCCATTGGCGATGGCGCGGCCAGAGGCGGTCCAGGGGAACAGGCCCTTCTTGACCTTGATGCCTTGGGCCTTGGCCTGGTCTTCGGTGAGGCCGACCCAGGCGACTTCGGGGTCGGTGTAGGCCACGCTGGGGATGACGCGGGCGTTGAAGGCGGCGGCGGCCAACTCTTTGTTGCCTTGCAGTTCACCAGCGATCACCTCTGCGGCCACGTGCGCCTCGTGCACTGCCTTGTGGGCCAACATGGGCTGGCCCACGATGTCGCCGATGGCGAAGATGTGCGGCACGTTGGTGCGCATCTGGATGTCGACGTTGATGAAGCCGCGGTCGGTCACGGCCACACCGGCTTTGTCGGCGGCGATCTTCTTGCCGTTGGGGGTGCGGCCCACGGCTTGCAGCACCAGGTCGTAGACCTGGGGTGCGGGGGCGGTGCCGCCCTCTTCTGCGGCTGCGAACGTGACTTCGATGCCTTCGGGCAAGGCGCGTGCGGAGACGGTCTTGGTCTTGAGCATGATGTTGTCGAAGCGTGGCGCGTTCATTTTTTGCCAGATCTTGACCAGGTCGCGGTCGGCGCCCTGCATCAGGCCGTCCATCATTTCCACCACATCCAGGCGTGCGCCCAGGGTGCTGTAGACGGTGCCCATCTCCAGGCCGATGATGCCGCCGCCCAGAATCAGCATGCGCTTGGGCACTTCTTTGAGCGCCAACGCGCCGGTGCTGTCCACCACGCGGGGGTCATTGGGCATGAAGGGCAGTCGCACGGCCTGGCTGCCTGCGGCGATGATCGCGTTTTTGAAAGCGATGGTCTGGGTTTTGCCGGTCTTTTCCTGGCCTTGGGCACCGGTGGTTTCTTCAACCTGCAGGTGGTTGGCACCGACGAAGGAGCCCACGCCGCGCACGGTGGTGACCTTGCGCATCTTGGCCATGGCGGCCAGGCCGCCAGTGAGCTTGCCGATGACTTTTTCTTTGTGGCCACGCAGTTTGTCGATGTTGACCGCGGGTGCGCCAAAGTCGATGCCCAGCGCGCCCAGGTGGCTGACTTCGTCCATCACCGCTGCCACGTGCAGCAGGGCTTTGGAGGGGATGCAACCCACGTTCAGGCACACGCCGCCCAGGGTGGCGTAGCGCTCAACGATGACGACCTTCAGGCCCAGATCGGCAGCGCGGAAGGCAGCCGAGTAGCCGCCAGGGCCACCGCCGAGGACCAGTACGTCGCATTCCAGATCGGCGGTGCCAGCAAAGCTGGAAGCCGTTGGCGCTACAACATTAGTAGCTGCTTGTGCTGGTGCAGAGGGCGCTGGAGCCGCTTTGGGCTCAGAAGCTGCGGGTGCAGGTGCGGCTGCACCACCGGCAGCTTCAAGCACCAGGACGACGGAACCCATCTTGACCTTGTCGCCCAGCTTGACGTTCAGCGCGGTGACCACGCCGCCGTCGCTGGACGGGATTTCCATGGAGGCTTTGTCGGACTCCACGGTGATCAGGGACTGGTCGGGTTTGACGGTGTCGCCCACTTTGACCATCAGCTCAATGACGGTGACTTCGTCGAAATCGCCGATGTCAGGGACTTTGATTTCCAGGGATGCCATTTGTTTGATCTCCACTTATTTCTTTAACTTGACGGTAAACACTTCAACAGGACCAGCCGAGTTCTTGTCGAATTCACAGGCGGCTTGCACGCCCAGCACGGCCAGATCGCGGGCTGATTTGGCGCTGCCCCAGGTGGCGTGCAGGGCTCCCAGCGCGAAGCTGCGCCCCGAGCCTATGCCCCAGAATTCCTTGAACTCGAACACTTCGCGGTAGCTATACAGGCCGTAGATGCCGGTGGCGTTGGCCACCACCACGCTGAACTGGCTGGACTCGTAGGGGTCGTTGTCGTCTTCTTTGGTTTGCAGAAAGAAGGCTTCTTTCAGCACCGGGTGCAGCTTGGTGAAGGTGGTGAACACCTCGTCTTTGCTGCCCAGCAAGAGCTGCTCGGGCGGCAGTCCGGCCATGGCCAGGCGCAGCGCGGGGAAGTGCGCCACAGTGCCCGCCATGCCGACAAAGCTGGGACCCGCCGGGGTGTCGATCTTGAAGATTTTGCTGTTGTCTTCAAAACGTTGGCCCAGGCGGGTGTCGCCGAAGGTCACCAGCGTGTCGGCAGCAATCGCTACCTGACCCGCCTTTTTGACCACGACGACGGTTGTCATTACAACAAGACCCGGCGGAAGTCGGTGAGGACCTGGCCAAAGTACGCGTTGAAGCGGGCAGCCGCTGCACCGTCAATCACGCGGTGGTCCCAGCTCAGCGACAGCGGCAGCATCAGCTTGGGCACAAACGCCTTGCCGTCCCACTTGGGTTCGATCGCGCTCTTGCACACGCCCATGATGGCGACTTCAGGGGCGTTGATGATGGGCGTGAAGTAGCGCCCGCCAATGCCGCCCAGGCTGGAGATGGTGAAGCAGGCGCCGCTCATGTCGGCAGGGCCGAGCTTGCCGTCGCGCGCCTTCTTGGCCAGGTCGCCCATTTCTTGCGAAATCTGGACCACTCCCTTTTTGTCGGCATCCTTGATGACCGGAACCACCAGGCCGTTGGGCGTGTCTGCCGCGAAGCCGATGTTGAAGTACTGCTTCATCACCAGTTGGTCACCGTCCAGCGAGCTGTTGAACTCGGGGAACTTCTTGAGCGCGGCCACGCTGGCCTTGATCATGAAGGCGAGCATGGTGAGCTTGATGCCCGCCTTCTCGTTTTCCTTGTTCATCTGCACGCGGAAGGCTTCCAGGTCGGTGATGTCGCAGTCGTCGTGGTTGGTGACGTGCGGAATGATGACCCAGTTGCGGTGCAGATTCGCGCCGCTGATCTTCTTGATGCGCGACATGTCCTTGCGCTCGACCGGGCCGAACTTGGCAAAGTCGACCTTGGGCCAGGCCAGCAGGCCCAGGCCCGCACCGCCGTCGCCAGCGGGGGCCGACTTGGCTTGGCTTGCGGCCATGGCCGCCGTCTTGACCGCGCCGGACATGACCGAAGCGGTGAAGCTTTGCACGTCGGCATCGGTGATGCGGCCCTTGCGGCCCGTACCCTTGACTTCTGCCAGGGGCACACCGAGTTCGCGGGCGAACTTGCGTACCGAGGGCGAGGCATGGGGCAGCGCGCCGGTGGGGGCGACGGTGGGGTTATGGGCGGCAGGTGCTGCGGCTGCGGGGGCCGCAGCGGCTGGTGCAGGGCTGGCCGCGACGGCTGCTGCTGCTGGGGCGGCGGCAGGAGCTGCAGCCGCCGCTGCTGCAGCAGGAGCCGCCGCGCCTTCCAGGATCGCCAGCAGGTCACCGATGTTGACCTTGTCGCCCATCTTGACCTTTAGCTCTTTGAGCACACCGGCCGTGGAGGACGGGATTTCCATCGAGGCCTTGTCGCTCTCGACGGTGATCAACGACTGCTCTTGCTTGATGGTGTCGCCGACCTTGACCATGACTTCGATGACGGTCACGTCCTTGAAGTCGCCAATATCGGGGATGAAGATCTCGACCGGGCCGGTGGCTGCCGGTGCTGCGGCAGGTGCTGCTACAGGAGTTGTAGCGGCTGGTGCTGGTGCAGCGGGCGCTGGAGCCGCTTTAGGCGCATCAGCGGGGGCGGCGGCAGCGCCACCGGCGACTTCCAGCATCACCACCAGCGAGCCCTGCTTGACCTTGTCGCCCAGGGCGACCTTGATCTCTTTGACCACACCCGCGCTGCTGGACGGGATTTCCATCGAGGCTTTGTCGGATTCGACGGTGATCAGCGACTGGTCGGCCTTGACGGTATCGCCGGGTTTGACCATCAGCTCGATGACGGTCACCTCGTCAAAGTCCCCAATATCGGGGACATGAATTTCAATCAATGCCATGTTTGTGTCTCCAAAGTTGCGCGCAGGACCACGCGCGGTGGTCCTGCAAGGTGGGGTTTTTTATGCGTACAGCGGATTGACCTTGTCGGCCTGGATGCCGTACTTGGCAATCGCTTCGGCCACCTTGGCCGCTGGCACGGTGCCGTCTTCGCTCAGCGCCTTGAGGGTGGCGACCACGATGTAGTGGCGGTTGATCTCGAAGTGCTCGCGCAGCTTGCTGCGGAAGTCGCTGCGGCCAAAGCCGTCGGTGCCCAGCACTTTGTAGGTGCGTCCCTTGGGAATGAACGGGCGGATTTGCTCGGCATAGGCCTTCATGTAGTCGGTGGACGCGATGACCGGGCCGGTAGAGCCCGCCAGTTGGTCGGTCACAAAGCAGCTACGGGGCGTTTCCAGCGGATGCAGCAGGTTGAAGCGCTCGGCATCCTGGCCGTCGCGGGTCAACTCGTTGAAGCTCGGGCAGCTCCAGACGTTGGCAGCGATGCCCCAGTCGGCTTCGAGCAGCTCTTGCGCGGCAATGGATTCGCGCAGGATGGTGCCCGAGCCCAGCAGTTGCACAGTGCCCTTACCGTTGGCAGCAGGCTTGCACAGGTACATGCCCTTGATGATCTGCTCTTCCGTGCCGGCGGTGAGGCCGGGCATGGGGTAGTTTTCATTCAGCAGGGTCAGGTAGTAGTAGACGTTGTCCTGTTTTTCGACCATGCGCTTCAAGCCATGGTGCAGGATCACGCCGACTTCGTGGGCAAACGTGGGGTCGTAGCTGATGCAGTTGGGAATGGTGTTGGCCAGGATGTGGCTGTGGCCATCTTCGTGCTGCAGGCCTTCGCCGTTCAGCGTGGTGCGCCCCGAGGTGCCGCCCAGCAGGAAACCGCGGGCTTGCATGTCGCCCGCAGCCCAGGCCAGATCGCCAATGCGCTGGAAGCCGAACATCGAGTAGTACACGTAGAACGGCACCATGATGCGGTTGCTGGTGCTGTAGCTGGTGGCTGCAGCGATCCAGCTGGCCATGCCACCGGCTTCGTTGATACCTTCTTGCAGGATCTGCCCGGCCTTGTCTTCGCGGTAGTACATCACCTGGTCTTTGTCGACCGGGGTGTAGTTCTGGCCAGCCGGGTTGTAGATACCGATCTGGCGGAACAGGCCTTCCATACCAAAGGTACGGGCTTCGTCCACCAGGATGGGCACCACGCGGGGGCCCAGGGCCTGGTCGCGCAGCAACGTGGTCAAAAAGCGCACATAGGCTTGGGTAGTGGAGATTTCACGGCCTTCGGGCGTGGCTTCCATCACGGTTTTGAAGGTGTCCAGCGAGGGCACGGTGAACTGCTCGTCGGCCTTGACGCGGCGGTGTGGCAGATAGCCACCCAGGGCCTTGCGGCGCTCGTGCAGGTACTGCATTTCCGGGGTGTCGTCGGCAGGCTTGAAGAACGGGATTTCGGCCAGTTGGCTATCGGGAATCGGGATGTTGAAGCGGTCGCGGAAGATTTTGATGTCTTCGTCGGTGAGCTTCTTGGTCTGGTGGACGTTGTTCTTGCCTTCGCCGCTCTTGCCCATGCCAAAGCCCTTGACGGTCTTGATCAGCAGCACGGTGGGTTCGTCTTTGTGGTTGACCGCCTGGTGGTAGGCCGCGTAGACCTTCTTGGCATCGTGGCCGCCGCGCTTCAGGGCGAAGATTTCGTCGTCGGTCATGTGGGCGACCATCTCTAAGGTGCGCGGATCGCGGCCGAAGAAATGCTTGCGCACGTAGGCACCGTCGTTGGCCTTGAAGGCCTGGTAGTCGCCGTCCAGCGTGTCCATCATCAGCTTCTTGAGCGCGCCGTCTTTGTCGCGGGCCAGCAGAGGGTCCCACTCGCTACCCCACAGCAGCTTGATGACGTTCCAGCCGGAGCCGCGGAATTCGCCTTCGAGCTCTTGCACGATCTTGCCGTTGCCGCGCACCGGGCCATCCAGGCGCTGCAGGTTGCAATTGACCACAAACACCAGGTTGTCGAGCTTTTCACGCGCGGCCAGGCCGATCGCACCCAGGGATTCGACTTCGTCCATTTCGCCGTCGCCGCAGAACACCCAGACCTTGCGGTTGGACGTGTCGGCAATGCCGCGGGCGTGCAGGTATTTCAGGAAACGGGCCTGGTAGATGGCCATCAGCGGGCCCAGGCCCATGGAGACGGTGGGGAACTGCCAGAAATTGGGCATCAGCTTGGGATGCGGGTAGCTGGACAAGCCCTTGCCGTCCACTTCCTGGCGGAAGTTGAGCAGTTGCTCTTCGGTCAGGCGGCCTTCCAGGTAGGCGCGGGCGTACACGCCGGGCGACACGTGACCCTGGATGTAGAGGCAGTCGCCACCGTGGTTTTCGTTTTCGGCATGCCAGAAGTGGTTGAAGCCGGCACCAAACATGTGGGCCAGCGAGGCGAACGACCCGATGTGGCCGCCCAGGTCTCCACCGTCAACGGGGTGGTGGCGATTGGCCTTGACGACCATGGCCATGGCGTTCCAGCGCATGTAGGCGCGCAGGCGTTCTTCGATCTCAATGTTGCCGGGGCAACGCACTTCCTGGTCGGCGGGAATGGTGTTGACGTAGCCGGTGTTGGCGGAGAAAGGCATGTCAATGCTTTTTTGTCGCGCATGTTCCAGCAACTGCTCTAAAAGGAAGTGGGCGCGCTCCGGGCCCTCACTCTCGATGACGGCGGACAGCGCGTCCATCCACTCACGGGTTTCCTGGCTGTCTGCGTCGGTTTGCGCAGTTGCTGACAGGCTTTCGGGTACAGCTGACATGCTTTGTCTCCTAGGTTGGGTAACGGTATTTTGAGGGTTTGGCACGGCTTTTTAAGGCGGTAACTCTATTTTTGCACAAAAGTTTGTAATTTTCAATATATGGATCCACATTTCATAATGTGGTTTAAAAGCGCTTAAAACTGCGTAAAAACACGCATAGTTTTTTGGGCCATTGGGGCCTAAGCGAACACTCACCTACACTTCACGCATGCCACAGCGCTCTCCATCCCCTCCTCAAATGCCCGCAGCGCTGGCCCCCGCACGCTGGTGGAAGCGCTGGTGGGGCCGTCAAACGCCGCACCGGCAAGACCGGTTTGCCATGCTGGCACCATTGATTGCGGTGCTCATGTTCCTGGCCGCCATCGGCTCGTCTTTCATGTATTTGCGGCTGGAAGAAATCGACCGCGAACAAGAGGCCGTGAAGCGCGACGTGGAATACACGCAACAGCAAATCCGCCTGCGCCTGCTGGAACGGCAAGAACAGTTGATGCGGATTGGCCGCGACATCTCCAACGAAGAGGTGGACACCGAAGAATTCATCAGCCGTGCCGAATCGCTGGTGGCACAACACCCCGATTTGCAGTCCATCAGCTGGATCGACGAACGCCGTCGTATCAAGGCCAGCTACGCCGCGCCCAGCCTGCCCACGCCCCAGGTACGCGCGGCAGACACCCTGCTGCGGCCCGGTGGCGACACCGAAAGCACCTTCAGCCTGGCGCGCGACCTGCAGCAGCCGGTGTACGCCCAGCCCGCAGGTTCGCAAGGTAGCGTGCCACTGCTGCAACTGCACATTCCGCTGTCCGACCGCGGCCACTTTGCAGGCGTGTTGCTGGCCGAATACTCCAATGAAAGCCTGCTGCGCTACGGCGTACCCGCCGAGGTGCTGGCCAAGTACGCGGTGGCCTTGCTCAATGGCAACGGCCAGGTGCTGGCGGGCAACGCCGCGCCCATCCATATGGTGGGGGCCCGGCTGCTGCCCTGGTCCAGCCAGTCGGAGCCCTATGAAGTGCCGGTGTCGCCGGTGGGCAATGGCCTGGTGCTGCGGGCCCAGGCCTACCGCACCTCGCAGGGGGTGATCGGCAGCGGCCTGTTCTGGCTGGTGGGGGCCCTGAGCATCCTGACCGCCTGGATGCTGATCGGCAACTGGAAGCACACCCGCCGCCGCCTGCAGGCCCAGCAGGCCCTGGTGTCGGAAACCAACTTTCGCCGCGCCATGGAAAGCTCGATGCTGACCGGCATGCGCGCGCTGGACATGCAAGGCCGCATCACCTATGTCAACACGGCGTTTTGCCGCATGACCGGCTGGAGCGAGTCGGCCCTGGTGGGCCACACTGCGCCCTTTGTGCACTGGCCCGAGGAAGACCGCGACTTTTTGGTGGCGCGGCTGGAAGACGAACTCAATGGCCGCACCCCGCCCGGCGGCTTCCAGGTGCGGGTCAAGCGCCGCGACGGCAGCGTTTTTGACGGGCGCATGTATGTTTCGCCGCTGATCGACGCGGTGGGCAAGCAAACCGGCTGGATGACCTCGATGACCGACATCACCGAGCCCAACCGGGTGCGCGAGCAATTGTCGGCATCCTATGAGCGCTTCACCAAGGTACTGGAAGCGCTGGATGCTTCTGTTTCTGTAGCACCCATCAATAGCCACGAGCTGCTTTTTGCCAACAAGCTGTACCGCCTGTGGTTTGGCGTGCAGACCGAGGGCCACGAAAAACTGGTGGCCGAAGCGGGCATGCCCAGCATCGTGGCCAGCGACGAGACCATGGACGACGACGTGGACGCATTTGTCGGCCTGCCCACCGACAGCCTGACCGACACCCAGTCTGAGAGCACCGAAGTCTTCGTGCCCGAGCTGGGCAAGTGGCTGGAGGTGCGCACCCGCTACCTGAGCTGGGTCGATGCCCGCCTGGTGCAGATGGTGATTGCCACCGACATCACGCCGCGCCGCCGCGCCGAAGAGCAATCCGCCGCCCAGGCCGAGCGCGCCCAAAGCTCCAGCCGCCTGATCACCATGGGCGAGATGGCCTCCAGCGTGGCCCACGAGCTGAACCAGCCGCTGGCCGCCATCAGCAACTACTGCAACGGCATGGTGTCGCGCATCAAGGGCCCGGGCATCGCGCAAGAAGACCTGCTGGCCGCGCTGGACAAGACCGCCCGCCAGGCCCAGCGCGCGGGCCAGATCATCCAGCGCATCCAGTCGTTTGTGAAGCGCAGCGAACCCAACCGCAGCCTGTCGGACGTGGAACACATGGTGTTCGAGGCCATGGAGCTGGCCGGCATCGAGCTGCGCCGCCGCAATGTGCGCCTGAGCCATTACGTGGCCGCCCGGCTGCCCCAGCTGCAGGTGGACCCGATCCTGATCGAGCAGGTGCTGGTAAACCTGCTGCGCAATGCCGCCGAAGCCATCGACCTGGCACAGCGCCCCACGGCCAACCGCAACATCGAGCTGCGGGTGGTACCCAAGGTGGTGAACGACAAGGCCGGCATCGAGTTTTCGGTGGCCGACACCGGCAACGGCCTGGCCCCCGAAGTCAAGGAGCGGCTGTTTGAAGCCTTCTTCTCGACCAAGGCCGAAGGCATGGGCATCGGCCTCAATTTGTGCCGCACCATCGTCGAGTCCCACCTGGGCCGGATGCAGGCCGAGAACCTCTACAATGGAAACGAAGGCACAGGCTGCCGTTTCTCATTCTGGATACCGCTGGCGCAATCCTCGACCGCGCTGAGCGGACCAGCAAACGCCCCTGAACTTTTACGTTAAACCCCGGAGTGAATGCATGAGTTTGATCCCCAAAAAAGGTACTGTGTACGTGGTCGATGACGACGAAGCCGTCCGCGATTCGCTGCAATGGCTGCTCGAAGGCAAGGACTACCGGGTTCGCTGCTTCGATTCGGCCGAGTCCTTTTTGAGCCGCTTCGATGCCCGCGAAGTGGCCTGTTTGATCGTCGACATCCGCATGGGCGGCATGACAGGCCTGGAGCTGCAAGACCGCCTGATCGAACGCAAGTCGCCTCTGCCCATCGTTTTCATCACCGGCCACGGCGACGTGCCCATGGCGGTGGACACCATGAAAAAAGGTGCCATGGATTTCATCCAGAAGCCGTTCAAGGAAGACGAGCTGGTCGGCCTGGTCGAGCGCATGCTGGAGCACGCCAAGGAAGCCTTCACCGACCACCAGCAGGCCGCCAGCCGCGGCGCGCTGCTGTCCAAGCTAACCTCGCGCGAAAGCCAGGTGCTGGAGCGCATCGTCGCCGGCCGCCTGAACAAGCAGATCGCCGACGACCTGGGCATCAGCATCAAGACGGTGGAAGCGCACCGCGCCAACATCATGGAAAAACTCAACGCCAACACCGTGGCCGACCTGCTGAAGATTGCTCTGGGACAGATCGCCCCAAAAACCTGACGCTACTAAATTTATAGCTCCTCACGCCCGTTTGATAAGCATCAGCGGGCGTTTTTACTTGATACTTAGAACCCCATGACTGCTGAACTGATCGATGGCATCGCCCTCTCCCGCACCCTGCGCCTGGATGTCGCTGCACGCGCCGCCAACCTGAAGGCCCACGGCATCACCCCCGGCCTGGCCGTGATCCTGGTGGGCGAAAACCCGGCCAGCCAGGTCTACGTGCGCAACAAGGTCAAGGCCTGCGCCGACGCGGGTCTGCACTCGGTGCTGGAGCAGTACCCGGCCGACCTGTCGGAGGCCGAGCTGCTCAAGCGCATCAAATTCCTCAACACCGACCCGGCCATCCACGGCATTCTGGTGCAGTTACCCCTGCCCGCGCACATCGATGCCCAGAAAGTCATCGAGGCCATCGCTCCGCTGAAAGACGTGGACGGCTTCCACATCGCCAGCGCCGGTGCGCTGATGACCGGCAACTCGGCTTTTCTGCCCTGCACGCCCTATGGCTGCATGAAGATGCTGGAAAGCATTGGCTACGACCTGCGGGGCAAGCACGCCGTGGTGATCGGTCGCAGCAATATCGTGGGCAAGCCCATGGCCTTGCTGCTGCTGCAAAAGAACGCCACCGTCACCGTCTGCCACAGCGCCACCGCCGACCTGAAAGCCATGACCCTGCAGGCCGATGTGGTGGTGGCCGCGGTGGGCAAGCGCAATGTACTGACCGCCGACATGGTCAAACCCGGAGCCGTGGTGCTCGACGTGGGCATGAACCGCACACCCGACGGCAAACTCTGCGGCGACGTAGACTTTGACGGCATCAAGGATGTCGCCAGCTTCATCACCCCCGTGCCCGGCGGTGTCGGCCCCATGACCATCACCATGCTGCTGGTCAACACCCTGGAAGCTGCGGAACGTTCTGTTGCCACTTGAATCCCACGAGCCCACCGCCATATCACCACCATGACCAATCCACTGCTCGACTTTTCTGATCTGCCGCTGTTTGACCAGATCCAACCGGAACACGTAGGCCCCGCGATGGACAGCCTGCTGGCCCAGGCCAATGCCGCGCTGGAAACCGTCACCCAGCCCGACTTCCCCGCGCAGTGGACGGCCATCTCCAAGGCCCTGGACGTGAGCGCCGAGCAGCTGGGCCGTGCCTGGGGCGCGGTAAGCCACCTCAACAGCGTGGCCGACACCCCGGCCCTGCGCGCGGCCTACAACGAAGCCCTGCCCCGCGTCACCGAGTTCTGGACCCGCCTGGGTGCCGACGAGCGCCTGTACGCCAAGTACAAGGCCGTGGACACCGCCAGCCTGAACCCCGAGCAGCGCCAGGCCCACACCAACGCCATGCGCAACTTCGTGCTCAGCGGTGCCGACCTGGTGGGTACCGCCAAAGAGCGCTTTGCCCGTATCCAGGAGCGCCAGGCCGAGATCAGCCAGAAGTTCAGCGAAAACGCGCTGGATGCTACCGATGCCTTTGCCTACTACGCCACCGCGGACGAGCTGGATGGCGTGCCCGCCGACGTGCAGCAAACCGCGCTGGCCGCGGCCAAGGCCGAAGGCAAAGACGGCTACAAGCTCACCCTGAAGATGCCCTGCTACCTGCCGGTGATGCAATTCGCCACCCGCAGCGCATTGCGCGAGCGCCTGTACCGCGCCTACGTGACCCGCGCCTCCGACCAGGCCGAGGGCGATGCCACCCAGTTCGACAACTCGGCCATCATTGCCGAGATCCTGGCGCTGCGCCGCGAAGAAGCCCAGCTGCTGGGCTACGCCAACTTTGGCGAAGTCTCGGTGGTGCCCAAGATGGCCAAGTCGCCCCTGGAAGTGACCCGCTTCCTGCGCGACCTGGCCGTGCGCGCCAAACCCTATGCCCTGAAAGACGTGGCCGACCTGCGCACCTTTGCCGCCGAGCACCTGGCCCTGGCCGACCCGCAGCCCTGGGACTGGTCCTTCATCGGCGAAAAGCTCAAGGAAGCGCGCTACGCCTTCAGCGAGCAAGAGGTCAAGCAGTATTTCACCGCGCCCAAGGTGCTGGGCGGCCTGTTCAAGATCATCGAAACCCTGTTCGAAGTGGCCATCCGCAAAGACAGCGCGCCCGTGTGGCACCCCTCGGTGGAGTTCTACCGCATTGAACGCGCAGGCCAACTCGTCGGCCAGTTCTACCTCGACCAACCCGCCCGTACCGGCAAGCGCGGTGGTGCCTGGATGGATGACGTGCGCGCCCGCTGGCTGCGCCCCGACACCGGCCAGCTGCAAACCCCGGTGGCGCACCTGGTGTGCAACTTTGCCGACGGTGTGGACGGCCAACCGCCGCTCCTCACCCACGACGACGTGACCACCCTGTTCCACGAATTCGGCCACGGCCTGCACCACATGCTGACCCAGGTGAACGAGCGCGACGTGTCCGGCATCAGCGGCGTGGAATGGGACGCGGTGGAGCTACCCAGCCAGTTCATGGAAAACTTCTGCTGGGAGTGGGACGTGCTCAAGCACATGACCGCCCACGTGGTGACCGGTGAGGCCCTGCCCCGCGCCCTGTTCGACAAAATGCTTGATGCCAAAAACTTCCAAAGCGGCCTGCAAACCCTGCGCCAGATCGAGTTCTCGCTGTTCGACATGCTGCTGCACACCGAGCACGACCCGTCGCAAGACTTCATGCCCCTGCTGCGCCAGGTGCGCGACGAGGTGGCCGTGCTGCAGGCCCCGGCCTTCAGCCGCACCGTGCACACCTTCAGCCACATTTTTGCGGGTGGCTACGCCGCCGGGTACTACAGCTACAAATGGGCCGAGGTGCTGAGCGCCGATGCCTACGCCGCGTTCGAAGAAACCGCCGGTGCCGACGGCCTGCCCAGCATCGAAACCGGCCGCAAATACCGCGAGTCGATTCTGGAAGCCGGTGGCAGCCGCCCAGCGATGGAATCCTTCAAAGCCTTCCGCGGCCGCGAACCTACACTGGATGCACTGCTGCGCCACCAAGGCATGGCTGAAGCCTGATCAGGAGACTTTGATGCGCACCCTCACCCTCGTTCTGGCCTGTGCGGCCTTGGCCACCAGCGTCTCGGCGCAAACCGTCTACCGCATCGTCGGGCCGGACGGCAAGGTGTCGTTCTCCGACCAGCCGCCCCCGCCCAGCAGCAAGGCCAAGGTCACCACCGCGGCCCCGGGTGGTGGCAGCGCGGTGAACGCATCGCTGCCGTTCGAGCTCAAGGAAGTGGTGCAGCGCTACCCGGTTACGCTGTACACCAGCGCCAGTTGCAGCCCCTGCGCCAGCGCACGCAACCTCCTGGTCTCGCGCGGCGTGCCGTTCACCGAGCGCACCGTCAACAGCAATGAAGACGGCGAAGCCTTGAAACGCATCAGCGGCGACACCAGCCTGCCCTTTGGCACCATCGGCAGCCAGCAGCTCAAGGGTTTCTCAGACGTGGAATGGGCGCAGTACCTGGATGCTGCCGCCTACCCCAAGACCTCGGTGCTGCCTGCCAGCTACAAGCCGCCCGCGCCGCGCCCCCTGGTCGCCAGCAAAGCGGCAGAACCGGCCGCGGCACCCGCCGCCGCGGCTCCGGTGCAGGAGCAGCCCATCGACACCAGCAACAACCCGCGCGGCATCCAGTTTTAAGAATCGCTATCTATTTAAGAGCTGCTCACGCCCATTCCTTGGGCACGGGCAGCTCTTTTTCCTTAAAACTCCAAAGTCTTCACGCCCTGCGCCGTACCCAGCAGGCAGACGCTGGCCTTCTGGTGGGCGAACACCCCCACGCACACCACACCCGGCCACTGGTTGACCTGTGACTCGAAGGCCAGCGGGTCGGTGATGTGCAGGCCGGTCACGTCCAGGATGTGCTGGCCGTTGTCGGTCACCAGGGGTTGGCCGTCTTTCAGGCGCAGGGTGGCCGTGCCGCCCATGGCCGCGAACAGGCGGGTCACGCGGTGGGTGGCCATGGGGATCACCTCTACCGGCAGCGGGAACTGGCCCAGGGCCTGCACCAGCTTGCTCTCGTCGGCAATGCAGACAAATTGGCGCGACTGGGCGGCCACGATCTTCTCGCGGGTCAGTGCCGCGCCGCCACCCTTGACCATGTGGCCCTGGTGGTCGATCTCGTCCGCGCCGTCGATGTACACCGCCAGCTCGCCCACGTCGTTGGCATCGAACACCGCAATACCCAGCGCCCGCAGCCGCGCGGTGCTGGCCTCGGAGCTGGAGACAGCGCCCTTGACCTGGTCCTTGATGGTGGCCAGCGCGTCGATGAACTTGTTGACGGTGGAGCCGGTGCCCACGCCCACAATTTCGCCGGGCACCACGTAGCGCAGCGCGGCGTGGCCGACCAGGGTTTTGAGTTCGTCTTGGGTCAAAGCAGGAATGAGGTTGGTCATCTGGGAAAATCCGGGGTTGTAACTAAAAGCAGAACCCCGGAATTATCCAATGCCCCTGATCCCCTACGCCCTGGCCCGCCCCTTTTTGTTTGGCATGGACCCCGAGGCCGCCCACGACCTGACCCTGAACGCCATCGCCCGCACCCAGGGCACGCCGCTGGAATGTCTATACCGCCAAACCCGCGTCAGCGACCCCATCACCCTGGCGGGCCTGCAGTTTCCCAACCGCGTGGGCTTGGCGGCGGGGCTGGACAAGAACGCCCGCTGCATCGACGGCCTGGGCGCCATGGGCTTTGGTTTTGTGGAGGTGGGCACGGTCACGCCGCTGGCCCAGCCCGGCAACCCGCAGCCGCGCATGTTCCGTCTGCCGCAGGCTAACGCGCTGATCAACCGCCTGGGCTTCAACAACGGCGGGCTGGCGGCCTTTGTAGCCAATGTGCAGCGCGCCCAGTTCCGCCGCAAGGGTGGCCAGCCGATGCTGCTGGGCCTGAACATCGGCAAAAACGCCGCCACCCCGATCGAACGTGCCACTGACGACTACCTGCTGGCGCTGGATGGCGTGTACCCGCATGCGGATTACGTCACGGTCAATATCTCCAGCCCCAACACCAAGAACCTGCGTGCCCTGCAAAGCGACGAGGCGCTGGACGGCCTGCTGGGGGCGGTGGCCGCACGCCGGGCCGTGCTGGCCCAGCAGCACGGCAAGCGGGTACCGATTTTTGTGAAGATCGCGCCGGATCTGGATGAAGCCCAGGTCGCCGTGATCGCCGCCACCCTGTTGCGCCACGGCATGGACGGGGTCATTGCCACCAACACCACCCTGGCGCGCGACGCGGTCAAGGGCATGGCCCATGGGGAAGAGGCCGGGGGCCTGAGCGGTGCGCCGGTACGCGAGGGGAGCAACCGCGTGGTGCGCCAACTGCGCAGTGCGCTGGGCCCGGCCTTCCCCATCATCGGTGTGGGCGGCATCCTGGGCGCCGCCGACGCGGTGGCCAAGATCGAGGCCGGAGCCGACGTGGTGCAGATCTACACCGGGTTGATCTACCAAGGGCCTGCCCTTGTCCGGCAGGCAGCCCAGGCACTAAAGAACATGGGGAAATAAGCAGTTAGCGCTTATTTCCCCAGGCTTTATTGCTACTGTTTTAAGGCACAGGCGTTTCGAACAGCACCCGCTCGCTGTAGTTGGGATCGGCCTTGATCTGCTTGTCGGTGTAGGGCAGCTTGACCCACTCACCCGCGGCGTACTTGCGGGTCTGGTCGCTGAAGTGGGCATTGGTGGGGTCGGACGACTGGCTGTAGGTCAGGATGCCTTCGGCCACCGGTCCGGCGCTGTCCCAGGTGACAAACTGGATGTAGCTGTTGCCGTAGGCACCGGCGTTGGTGGCGGGGTCGGCGGTGTAGATGAACTGGCCCGGAGCCACCTGGGTGCGTGCGCCCCCCCAGTTGTTGTAGGTGGAACGGCCACCGGGTATGGCCAGCACGCCCTCGGCCCGTTGCAGCAACTGCACATCCTGGGTACGGGCACGGCGCTTGAGGGGGTCATCAAACTGCGTGCTGGCCACCAGGGTTTCCAGCTTCGCCAGGGCCGCAGCCTGGTTGCCCGTACCACGCGGGGTTTCCTGCGGATCGGCCGGGTTGAACGGCACGCTCCACCACGACGCATCGTTCAACTCGCCCAGAGCGGCATAGAGCTCGTCAAACAGCACCACGCCCTGGGCGCTGGGGGTGTGGGCGGTGCTCCAGGCTTGCAGCACGGCGCAGGCATCCTGGGCCGCCGGGGTGGCACCGCTGCCGGTTGCCAGGCAACCCGAGACAAAGCCCGGCAGCCATTTTTCGGCCTTGAAGAAGCGGCTTTTCAGGTAGAGCTGCTGCAGGTTGGCCAGGGTGAAGCGATAACCGCCCTGCCCGTCGGCACCGGACAGGCGGTCGCGCACCATGGCGTGGCCGGTGCGGGTGCGGTTGTTTTGCGCGATCGCCTCGGCATTGGGGCCCGTGGCGATGATTTTGGCAAAGCCGCTGAGGTAGGTGTTCAGGCTGGGCCACCAGTGGCTGTCGTTGGAGTTCATCGCGTAGTCCGCGCGCTTGACCCAGGGCCGTCCGGCTGCCGGAATGCTGCCCGACCAGTCGCAGGCCGCGGTGGTACCCGCCATCACCACCACACCGGTGCTGGCCATCAAAGGCTGGAACGGTGGGGGCACACAGGCGGCCAGTTGCGCATCGGACACATTGGCCGCCACCGAGTAGTTGGCGTACAGGGCATCGCCGTCCTTGTCGGCGGCCATGGTGTTGACCCAGGGCATGGCGTTATAGGTGGCCAGTGCCTGGCGCAGGCTGTCCACGCTGGTGGACTTGCCGTTCAGGATGACCTGGTCGATGAGCTTGAAATTGGCGGCGTTCGCATCCTGCAGCGCATAGGCGCTGCCGGTGGTCCAGGCAAAGCTGCTGTCTTTCAGCATGGGGCCGTACTCGGTGGTGTACAGGGTGCGCTGGATCGGGACCTGGGTGCCATCGGCCAACAGGGCCGACACGGTCAACGGCACGGCCTTCATGGCAATGGATTTGCCGTCTTTCAGGTAGCGCGTGGGGTTGCTGGGGTCGATGGCCAGGTAGCGCAGGGTGAAGCGGTTGTCGGTCGAGAAGGTGTGCGTCCAGGCGACTTTGTCGTTGAAGCCGATCAGCGGCAGCGGCACGCCCAGCAGGGTGGCACCCATCACGTCGTAGTTCTCGCTGGCCACAGTGATGTGCACCTGGTTCAAACGCAGCGCCCCCCACCACGGAAAGTGCGGGTTGCCCATCAAAAGGCCCTTGCCGCTCTGGGTGGCATTGCGACCCAGGCCCAGGCCGTTGGAGCCAATGGTGTGGTCGCGCAGGGTCTGGAAGGCCTCCATCACGGACGAATCGGCGTAGTCGAATGGCACGGCGGGTGTTTTGGCTTTGGCGACGGTGGTGGTGGTGCCCGTAGTCGCTTTGGCCACTGCAGCGGCGGGCGGAACGGCAGCGCCAATGGCACCGATGAAGCCCAGCGAGCTGCCGGTCATGGCCGCCTGCGAAAAGCGCAAATAGGCATCTTCTTCGGTCATGGGCTTGACCCAGGCCTTGCCGCGGCAGGCCACCGGCAGCTTGGCCAGGCCGGTATCGGACAGGTAGCGGTTGTAACCGGTGGCAAAGCCGTCGGCCAGCTCGCGGGTAGCGCGGCTGGAACCGGCCTTGAAGCGGGCCGCCTGGTCGGAGCCCAGCACCAGTTTGTAGAAGAAATCGGAGTCAACATTGCCAAACACGGTGCCCAGCTGGCCCAGGTAGCCTCCGGCAGCGCCAAAGTATTTGGCCCGCTCGCCGTGCAGGGTGACCAGCTCTTCGGCAAACAGGCAAAAGTTGTTCTGGGCAAATGCATAGCCATACCCATAACCCGCCCCCGTGAAGCTCTCGGCCACGATGTGCGGCACACCGTAGGACGTGGTGCGGATCGAAGCCGCATAGTCCGTGGGCAAACAGCCTGTGAGCAGTGACGCAGCCACCGCGCCCACCAGCCCGATTCGCGCCGCAAAAATGCCACGCACCGTCGTCGTCAGTTTCATGCTTACTCCCTAATATTGGATTTAAGACCTATTAAACGCACAGATTGTTTCGTAAAACGGACTTATTCCATAGTACTTCGCATGCCCTGTTACGCCACCTTGGGTCCCCGCAAATGTACCTATTTTTGTGGATGAAATTGCGCACTCCGATGGTGCATTGGTATGAAAAATGGTAGGTCTCTGCAAAGTCCAAAACGGTGCCAAACCAAACCGCGAAAAACCCGTCCAACACCCGTAGAAAAGCAAAACGCCACCGCAGGCAGGCCTGCGGTGGCGTTTTGAAATACTATCTAATAGATAGCTGCTTGTGCTTATGCAGTAAGCGCTAATGGCCTATTTCAAGCTTTATTTGACCGCCATGTGCGAGGTGGTCTGGTCCAGGATCACCTCGGGTGCGTTGGCGTGTTCCCAGGTCTCGTTGTTCATGGCTGCATCCAGGCGCTTCATGTCCAGGTCGCCGGTCCATTTGGCCACCACCAGGGTGGCCACACCGTTGCCCACCAGGTTGGTCAGGGCGCGGGCTTCGGACATGAAACGGTCGATACCCAAAATCAGCGCCAGGCCCGCCACCGGCACATGGCCCACGGCCGACAAGGTGGCGGCCAGCACGATGAAGCCGCTGCCCGTGACACCGGCTGCGCCCTTGGAGGTCAGCAGCAGCACCAGCAGCAAGGTGATCTGCTGGGCGATGGTCATGGGGGTGTCGGTGGCCTGGGCGATGAACACCGCTGCCATGGTCAGGTAGATGGAGGTGCCGTCCAGGTTGAACGAGTAACCGGTGGGAATCACCAGGCCGACCACGGACTTCTTGGCGCCGGCGTTTTCCATCTTCTCCATCATGCGGGGCAACACCGATTCGCTGGACGAGGTGCCCAGTACGATCAGCAGTTCCTCCTTGATGTACTTGACGAACTTCAGGATGCTGAAGCCATGCAGCCGCGCCACGATGCCCAAAATCACGAACACAAAGATCAGGCAGGTGCCGTAGAACGTGCCCATCAGCTTGCCCAGCGACACCAGCGAATCCACACCGTACTTGCCGATGGTGAAGGCCATGGCACCGAACGCACCAATGGGGGCCACTTTCATGACCATGCCCACGATGTCAAACATCACGTGCGAGAACTTTTCGATGAAGTCAAACACCTGGGTGCCGCGGCCACCAAACTTGTGCAGCGCAAAGCCGAACATCACGGCAAACAACAGCACTTGCAGAATTTCGCCCTTGGCAAATGCATCCACCACCGTGCTGGGAATTACGTTGAGCAAAAAGTCGGTGGTGGTGGCCATCTTGCCGGGGCCGGTGTAGGCCGCAATGCCCTTGGTGTCCAGCGTGGAGGCATCGATGTGCATGCCCGAGCCGGGCTGGATCACGTTGACCATGACCAGGCCGACGATCAGCGCCAGCGTACTCATGATTTCAAAGTACAGCAGCGCCAGGCCGCCGGTCTTGCCCACCTTCTTCATGTCTTCCATGCCGGCGATACCCACCACCACGGTACAGAAAATGATGGGGGCGATCAGCATCTTGATCAGCTTGATGAAGCCATCGCCCAGCGGCTTCATCTGCGCGCCCAGCTCGGGCTGGAAATGCCCCAGCGCCACGCCCATGGCCACCGCAAACAGTACTTGCACATAAAGGGATTTGTAGAACGGCTTTTTGGCCAGCGGAGTATCTGATTGCATGGGGCACACCTTTCTGGTTGGGTAAATCGCTGCGCACACAGGCAGTCGAACAAGCGTTAATTTATGCCGGAAAACCCGTTTGGCCATTGTGGGAACTACGGTAGAAACCCACCACCCCCCAAGCCGCCGCCCCCGGCATGCGCAATTTGTAACAATTCCGGTACCCCGGCTGTCGGCCCCAGCGGGGTGGGGGGCGTTCTACCAGTCTCTCAACAACTTATCCGAGGACTCTGTCATGCAATTCATCCGTGCCATCGCTTTTGCAGCCATTGCAGGCACCACCATCCTCGCCGCCACCGGTTGCGCCGTGGTGCGCAAGCAAGAAACCGTGGGCGCGTACGTAGACGACTCGGCCATCACCTCCTCGGTCAAGGCACGCTTTGTGTCCGACAAAACCGTCGATGCAGGCGCCATCAGCGTGCAAACCTTGAAAGGCACGGTCATCTTGTCGGGCTTTGCCAAATCGACCGCTGAAAAGATGCAGGCCGAATCCATCACCCGCAATGTCAAGGGTGTGACCGCGGTGCGTAACGACCTGGTGGTTCGCCCGTAACCAGCAGTCCCGCCTCCTGGCCAGGCAGCTTGCGGCACACCCCGCAAGCTGCTTTTTTTTGGCCTGACCGGACTGCAATTTACCGCCCCGCCACACAAAAGTGCCATGATTTAGGACCACAATCTCCCTATGGAAAATACTGACGCACTGAACGACCGCAACGTCGCCCTGGCCTGGGCCGACCTGCAAGCCCACGCAAACAACGGCCAAAAGCTCGACACCGATGCCTACCGCCTGGCCTTCGCCGACCCCGAATTTTTGCTGCGCCGCGAAACCCGGGGCATCCGCTTCCAGCTGGAAATGCTCAAACCCGACCTAGCCCAGCAAGCCCAGGGCATTGAAAGCACCGTGGTGGTGTTTGGCAGCGCCCGCTTCCCCGCCCCCGAAGATGCCCAGCCCGCCCTGGCCGCAGCCCAGGCCAGCGGCGATGCCGAAGCCCTGAAGGTCGCCCAGCGCCGCATGCGCAACGCCCACTACTACGACCAGGCCCGCCTGTTTGCCGGGCTGGTAGCCAACTACAGCGCCAACCTCCCGGCTGCCGACCGGCTCTACATCTGCACCGGTGGCGGCCCCGGCATCATGGAGGCGGCCAACCGTGGTGCCTTCGAGGCGGGGGCACTGAACGTGGGCCTGAGCATCGCCCTGCCCCACGAGCAAGGCGGCAACCGTTACGTGTCGCCCAGCCTGAACTTCAAGTTCCACTACTTTGCGCTGCGCAAAATGCATTTCATGATGCGCGCCAAAGCCCTGGTGGCCTTCCCCGG